>NZ_LYPI01000011.1:0-296884 GCF_001938575.1 Pseudoalteromonas sp. PAB 2.2 | reverse complement strand
GTTTCCAACTGTTGTCCCCCACCATAAGGTACATTCCCAAGCATTACTCACCCGTCCGCCGCTCGTCAGCAGAGTAGCAAGCTACTCTCTGTTACCGCTCGACTTGCATGTGTTAGGCCTGCCGCCAGCGTTCAATCTGAGCCATGATCAAACTCTTCAATTAAAAGTTTTTTCTGTCCTTCCCATAAGGGAGCGGACATGCTCAATGAATTCTGAATTTATTTAACATCTTTCGATGTTGAATTGACTGTGCTGAAATAAGTAAACTTATTTCYGTTGGTCACTCAGTTTAAATTGAGACTCTAAATTTKTTTGTCTTACTACCTAAGTAGCTCGACTGTTAGAACTCAATCTGTACGAGTGCCCACACAGATGATTGCTTTATATTGTTAAAGAACGTTGCGATTAAAGCGTTTCACTTTAACTCGCTAGGGCTGCGTATATTACGCTTTCCTATTTTTTTGTCAACACTTAATTTTGAGAAAATTTAATTTTTCGAAACTAAGTTTTACTTAACACCCTGAGTTGCTCTTGCCTCGCTAAGCGTTGCTGTCTGCCGTCTCAGTGGGGTCGCATTATAGGGAGATGGATTTTTTACGCAAGCACTTTTTTCTAAAAACTTTAAAAAAAAGGGCTTTTTCACCAATTCTTATCTAAACAGCACAAAAGTGAAACTTTATTAACGCTTAAATAACCTTTTTCCTTGTTTAAGGCCCACTAAATCAAAACAAAAAGCCCAGCTAATGTAGCTGGGCTTTTTAAAATTGATTAATCAATTAACTAATTATGCAATGCCGTATTGGTCACGATACGCTTTAACCGCGGCTAAATGCTCATCCATTGTGCCTTTTGCTTCTAGGTAACTAATTAAGTCTGCTAGTTTCACAATAGAGATAACTTTTGTTCCAAAGTCACGTTCAACTTCTTGAATCGCAGAAAGCTCAGCTTTGCCTTTTTCTTGACGGTCTAGAGCAATAAGCACACCACTTAAATCTGCACCATTATCTGCAATGATTTCCATTGATTCACGAATGGCTGTGCCAGCGGTGATCACGTCATCAACTAACATGATTTTACCTTTAAGCTCAGAACCGACTAATGTGCCCCCTTCACCGTGTGCTTTTTTCTCTTTACGATTAAAGCAATAAGGTACATCTTTATCGTGGTGATCCGCTAATGCAACCGCGGTAGTTGTTGCAATTGGAATACCTTTATAGGCTGGACCAAATAAAACATCGTATTCGATGCCTGCATCTTCCAGTGCCGCAGCATAAAAACGTCCCAAGCGAGCAAGATCACGACCGGTATTAAACAAACCTGCATTAAAGAAGTAAGGGCTAGTACGGCCTGACTTTAAAGTAAACTCACCAAATTTAAGCACCTGCTTTTCAAGTGCGAATTCAATAAACTCTTTTTGATAATCTTTCATTACTAAATTAACCTACTTCTAAATTATGCTAAAGCTTGCTTTTGAGCATCGATAATTTCACGGATAGAATGCTTAGCCAGTGATAGTAGCTCATCTAATTCATCAAACGAGAAAGGTTCACCCTCAGCAGTCCCTTGGATTTCGATGATTTTGCCGGTTTCAGTCAAAATAACATTCATATCGGTTTCTGCTTCAGAGTCTTCTAGGTATTCAAGGTCTGTAATTGGTTGACCTTTATATACACCCACAGAAATAGCTGCAATCATGTGTTTAAGTGGATTAGAGTTGATCATGCCTTTGCTGCGCATGTACGTCAGCGCATCAACAAGCGCAACACATGCGCCGCTGATTGATGCAGTACGAGTTCCGCCATCAGCTTGAATTACGTCACAATCAATTGTAATGGTGTTTTCGCCTAACGCTTTTAAATCAACCGCAGCACGTAATGCGCGTGCGATTAAGCGTTGAATTTCCATTGTACGACCGCCTTGCTTCCCGCGAGCTGCTTCGCGACCATTACGGGTATGTGTTGAACGTGGCAACATACCGTATTCAGCCGTAACCCAACCTTTACCTTGGCCTTTCATAAAGCGTGGTACACCTGCTTCAACAGTTGCAGTACACAATACTTTCGTATTTCCGAACTCTACTAATACTGAACCTTCAGCATGCATAGTGTAATTACGTGTAAATGTAACCGGTCTAATTTGGTTAGGTGTTCTTTCGCTTGGACGCATTAACGATCCCCTTAAATCTGAATTTGCCACATTATAAGTATATATACGTGTAGATGCCATGTTGATTTACATAATTAAATGAATGTGAAATATGCAGCTGAAAAAATTTCCGCTAGAGGTTAAAGGCTGATACGGTATAATCAACCAAATTTGTAAATAAATAACACTAGGAAATCATCCATGATCCACAGCATGACAGCTTATGCGCGTCGCGAAATTAAAGGCGAATGGGGCACTGGCACTTGGGAAATTCGTTCAGTTAACCAACGTTACCTTGAAACTTTTATCCGCGCACCAGAGCAATTTCGTGGGATGGAACCTGTTATCCGTGAACGTTTACGCAAACACCTACAGCGCGGAAAAGTAGAAGTTTTCCTAAAATTTGCAGCAAACCCAGCACATGTTGGTGAGCTAACAATTAATGAATCTCTGGCTGAGCAGCTTATTAAAAGCGCGCAATGGGTGCAGCAACAAAGCAATGGCGACATCAACCCTGTTGATATTTTACGTTGGCCAGGTGTGATGGAGGCTGAAGAGTTAGACATGGATAGTGTAAATACTGCACTGATCGCAGGCTTTGATGAAGTAATCGAAGACTTTAAACAAGCACGAGGCGATGAAGGCGCTAACCTTCACGAAATGATTGCAACCCGTTTAGATGCAATTTTAGAGCAAGTAGTCATTGTTGAGAGCCACTTACCAGAAATAGCTAAATGGCAACGCGACAAACTAAATCAAAAACTAGAAGAGTTAAAAACGGATATCGACGAATCACGTCTTGAGCAAGAACTTATTTACCTTGCTCAAAAACAAGATGTGGCCGAAGAACTAGACCGCTTAAAATCGCATGTTAAAGAAACTAAAAAAATCTTAACGAAAGGTGGCGCTTGCGGTCGTCGTTTAGACTTTATGATGCAAGAGTTTAACCGCGAAGCGAATACGCTTGCGTCTAAGTCAATTAACAGCGACATCACAAACGCAGCTGTCGAGCTTAAAGTGTTAATTGAACAAATGCGCGAACAGATCCAGAATATTGAATAACTCTGTTGTTATTTTAAAATAAGAAAGACCTAGCTGTTGCTGGGTCTTTTGTTTTAAAAACCACTCTACAGGGGAATAAAGTGGTATTAGCATCGGTGAAGGGAGGCTAATTATTGTAAAAACGTGTTGCAGCTACAGCGTAGTCAGCACGCGTTACCGATTCATCACCATTGAAGTGTACGGTTACTTTTGGCTCTAAGTCGAAGCGGCCTTGGTGTACATCAAAGTACGCATTCAAAATGCCAAGGTCTAGCGCCAGCTGTACATACCCTTTAAGGTGGTCAGGAATGGTATGTTGATCTTCCAGTGCATATCGCTCATCGTTGTAAACCACTGTAATATCTCCGCTAAACGTAGCTGCTGTTTCTTGCAGTGCTAATGATTGCACGAGCGAGTAAGCAAGTTCACTTCGACTCACCTGCTCTGTTGGTGAAAACATCGTTGTATCAGTCAACATTACAGGCGCTTGATCTTGTGCTGTATTACGAAGCGCAGCCCCTTTTTGTGTTACTGCATTAATTGCTGCGCTATACGAAGCATCAACATCGGTATAGCTTATTTGTGTCGCTTTGTTTGATTGTCTCACTCCTGCGCCGAGTGTTAAAAAGTCGGCTAATTCTTGGCGAAGTAAAAAGTCATCGGGTTTAAATCCATTCTCTGTTGCATCGACTAACTGCTCACTCACTGCCATTTCAATAAACGCTTTTGCAGGGTGATCAGCGGCTACATCATCAAGTCCAGTGTAACCATCTGTTTTAACTATTTTTACTTTAACAGGAATCGAGCCTGGCACAGCATAACCATTGGTTACACCGAGGGGGTCAACATCTACCCCAGACAAACCGCCAATACCACTGGCTTTTAGCACCCATTCGCCGGCTTCTGCAGGGGCTGTTACAGCAATATTTTGGCCCAGTACTGGCAACGCAATACTCGAGCCATAACGTTTACCCGAAGGACTGGTGAGTGACAACCCAACGGTGTTGTCAGATACATTGGCACTCACCATCAACATTGACGCATCTGGGCTAACATTAATAAGGGTGCCTGAATTATCACCCACGGGGCTAAAATCAACGGTGTCATTGTACTCAGCCTGCACTGATGTTTGCGCTTGAGCATTAAAGTTACGGTTAAGTTTAGTCGTGGTACCAAACGTACGTTGTTGATCAACGACTGACTGTACTGCGGCATAAGCATTTGCATAACCTGCCCCAACTTCCCAGTCTTCAAGTCCGGGCATATTTGTCGCGGTTTCTTGCAAAATGGTTTTCACCTCACGCCATGTCAGGTTTGGATTCGCCTCTAACATCAGCGCGACAATACCTGAAATATGTGGTGCAGCCATTGAGGTGCCGCTCATTGATGTGTAATACGGCACATGATTAATATCCATAATTTCACTGTCATCAGCTAGACTCAAGGTGCTCAAGCTTGAAAGTGAAGCTCTTGCTGAAATAACATCAACACCTGGCGCCGTAATTGTTGGTCTATCTTGCCATTCGAGCTGTTCACCATTAATGCTAACAACGCCACCTTTACCTTTCACACCGCGAGAACTAAAGCTGGCCAAATTACCGGTTTTATCACCGGCTGCCACAGTAATAACCCAAGGTGCTTTTTTGAAGTTGCCTGTAATCGTACCTTCACCGCTTCCTGAGTTACCCGCTGAGAAAACAACAATTACCCCATTGTCTGCCAACTTTTTGGTTGCGATATTTGTTGGATCATCTGGGTTAAAATCTGTGCCTGTGTCGCTTGTATTACCAAACGAGTTTGAAATAACACGAATGTTATAATCGAATTGATGCGTTAAAGCGTAATCAAAACCACCCAGTGTATCTAGAATAAATAAGCCCGCACCCGACCCATAACCGATAATTTTTGCACCCGGCGCGACCCCTTGATACTTACCACTCGACATTGCACCATTACCACCAATAATGCCCGCTACATGTGAACCATGACCGCCCGCAATATCAGTGTTATCAACGTCTTCTTGGTAAGTAATGGGTAATACACTCGACAACGAGTTTAAGTTTGTTTGCGCAAGCACGTTTTGTACTACGTGGTTAGGGTATTTGATGTCGCCATGCGTTCCATCCACCCCTGAATCATTAACGACAACACCAATGCCGCGACCAGAATACGGCATGCCTTTATGTCGTAAAGAGCTATCGGCACGTAATCGGTCAACACCAGTAATTTGAGTTGAACCATCATTTTCTAGTGATAGTGGCGCGTTGTACCAAATTGAACGAACTTTGTCTGATGCGTAGATAGCCTCGATTTGAGCTTTAGTTGCCGTAATACCGACCATAGGCAGGCTTTTTAAACTAACACCGCCTAACACACCTGCCGACTGAATAACGCTCATCAGTTCAGAGTCGACCGCTTTATTACCTTCAAATGTAACAATAACTTCGAACACATCTTGTTCTGTTGCTTGGGTCAGTAACTGACTAATTTCTGGCCCCAAAGATTTAGCTGATAAATTCAGTGACATTAAGCTTAGTCCTGCGCCAACAAGACCCGCGAGTAGTTTTTGTGATTTTAATTGAGTGTTAAGCATGAGAGTAAACCTTAATTTGTTTTGACTCTCTCAGCATGGCAAACACGTAGGCTTTTAAAAATGGGGGAAAACCCCTAGAGCAAGAAGGTTAAAACACCTTTATATGAGTAAATTATATTTTGCAGCGTAACGGACCAATTCAGCCGCATTGGCGACTTGTAACTTATCAAGTACTTTACCACGATGATTTTCAGCCGTTTTTACACTGATATCTAATGAGCGAGCAATGTCTTTGGTGGTTTTACCTTCGATAATAAGATGAAAAACTTCACGCTCACGACTGGTTAAATTACGATAAGGGTCATCCCATGTTTCAGCCGGTTTTAATGACATGGTTGCTAATACACTGGCTGCGTATTGGCTAAAATAGGTTTTCCCTTGAGCAAGTGCTTTTACGGCATCAATAAGCTCATCACTGGCGCTGTCTTTTAACAAGTAACCAGATGCACCAGCCCGCACCATATGTATTACGTATTCTTGCTCTTCATGCATGGTTAGCACCAGTACTTTAGCTTCTGGTAACTGCTCATGAAGTCGTTTAACCGCTTCCATGCCGTTTAATTCTGGCATGCTGATATCAATAACAATCACCATTGGCTTTAATTCAAGTGCTTTTTGTACGGCAGATAAACCATCTGCCGCTTCAGCAAGTACTCGAATATCAGGGTCATTGCTCAGTAAACTCACCAGACCTTGGCGCAAAATAGTGTGGTCATCAGCAATCAGTACGCTAATCATATTAATTATTTCCTGTTACAATCACTTTAATTTCGCAGCCCTGCTGTGGCGCAGTCGTGACCGTTAGCTGACCACCGTATGCCATAACTCGGTCTCGCATTGCCCCTAAACCAAAGCCTGTCGTTAGATCATCAGGTTGTAGTTCCATACCTTGACCATTATCTTTTACTTTGACCATTAACATGCTTTTTGTTGCTATCACATTAATGGTAATTAGGCTTGCCTTCGCATGTTTAATGGCGTTGGTCAGCGCTTCTTGTACCACTCTAAATACCAAGGTTTGTATATCACTGGCTAGGTTATTATCAACTTGGTGATGTAAGTTAATAGTAAACGCCTGCTGTTCAGACATCACTCTCACCAACCACTCAAGTGCAGGCACAAGGCCTAAATCGTCTAATATGCGCGGTCGCATAAGCCGTGATATAACCCGAGTATCTGATAATGCTTGGCGAGCTAATTCAATACTCTCATTGAGAGCATGGCTGGGAGCTTCATTTTTTGCTTGCTGTAATTGATTTATTAAAGCGGTGAGTAGCTGCCCAACCCCATCATGCAGCTCTTGTGCTATTTGCTTTCGCTCATTCTCTTGCACCTGCCAAACACGCTTTGCTAAACCACGCATTTGCTCATTAGAGTTTGAAAGTTGCTGCGAAATTTGCTGCTGCTTTTGGTTAAGCTCTGCCACCAGCGAGGTGATATCCTTATCATTATTCATAACCAGCCAAGTCCTGTAACGAATCATCAAGTTGAAAATAACTTTGATAGTTTAAAAATTCAGCCTTTCTGTCTTTAGGAAGATTGGCCAATAAAGTGTTTAACTCTGAATTAAGCTTTGCTTTTAAGCTACTGGGTGCTTGCTCATTGTGATAAGCAAACTGCACTCTTAATCGATCAAATTGAAAACTCCGCCAGTACCCTCCCATCTTACGAAGTAGAATATCAGCCTGTTTTAGCGTTGCCTGAAAATCAGGCCATTGCTGTTGCATAAACTGCTGTACAGCAAGCAGCTCTAAATACTCAAGATAGGCATATTGATATAAAGTAAAATCAACATTACCCAGCGCCGCTAAATGAGCACTAATATCTTGCTGTTGACGCAGTGCTTCACGAGCCGCATAAATGAGCTTGGCAATATAAATAGCGCCCTGGCTATAATCTTTGCTCATGGGCTCACTCATTTGTTGTTGAGTGATCATCTCACCCGTTATGAGCTCACTGTAAAATGCAAGTCGGCTAAAATACTCACGGTTGCCCTTATCGGCGATATCTTGTTTTAAGCTCGCGATTGTTGACGCTGCGCCGGTGATATCACCTAATTGATACGACCAATCAACAAGCCACAAGCCAAATTCACTCATCGCGCGAATATCTTGCAATGACTTTGCTTGCTCATAAATGGCGCTTAACTCAGTGATGCTATTTGCAAAATTTCCTTGTAAAAAGGTCAATTTAGATAAGTAACTACGCGATACCCATTGCTCAAACGTGCTATTGAGTTGTTTAGCATCTGCCAGTGTATTATTGAAAAGATGGTACGCGTTTCGCCAATTTCCCTGTGCTAATTCAATTTGCCCTAAATTCTGCCTTACATGGATGATACCCAAGGGGTATTGAATACCTTGATACAGTTGCTCAGCCTGACGCCAATAAACCAACGCATGCTTTTTATTTAACAGCATAAAATACATGAAACCGATGTTATTCATACTCTCGGCTTGCAGCATTTGGTTGCCAAGCGTCATGCGTATGTCGAGGCCTTGCTGATAATATTCAAGTGCTTTTTGATACAAAGCCTGCTCTTCTTCAAGCACCCCTAACTCGTTAAAGGTATGCGATAGTCCTTCTTGATCGCCTAGTTGCTCGTACAATGAAATGCTCTGTTGTAAATAGCGTTCTGCTTCTGTGTACTGTGCTTTAGCAAGGTGCAATGAAGACAGGTTACCCATGGTGGTTGCCATTCCAGCAATGTCGTCAATGTTTTCGCGAATAGCGAGTGCTTGACGGTAGTAATCAAAGGCTAAATCAATCTCCCCGAGTTGATTGTAAACAACACCAAACGCATTCAGCGCTTCGCCTTCTTGATACGCATTTTTCGATTTTTTGGCAGTTACTAAGGCTTTAACAAAATACTCATCAACCGCTTTTTGATACTGCCCTTGTAAAAATGCAGCTCGGCCAAGCATAAACCATGCATCGGGATGATAAGGGTCAAGGTTAACGACCTCAAGCAACAACGTTTCCATTTTTTGATGTTGTTCTGTCAGAAAATAAAACTCAGCAAGGGCTATTTTTAATTCCACATCATAAGGAAATGCCTTTACAAGGGCTGCATAGTCAGCTTGAGCTTGCTCTGCTTTACCGGCGAGATCATTAAGCCTCGCACTGGCAAATTTTGCTGTGTAGGTTTTATCTTCAGCAAACTTAAGGGCCTGATTGTAAGCATTCTCAGCATCAAAAAATTGCTGGGTAGCAAGCAATAATTCACCTTGCAGTAACCACCCTAGCCCTGAATTTGGGTGCTTGGTTAAAAACTGCGATAACGATGTTTGCGCTTTTTCAAACTCACCTTTTTGCAGTAACGACTTCACAATAAACAACTCACCTGCTGGTTGAGGGTCAACTTGTAATGCCTTCACTTCAGTTGATAATTGCAATTGCTGTGAAAAACGCTCGGTAAAACTCGACACGCTTTGTTGCCAATTAGCTTGATTAAAATCGCTCGTTAAGAGTGTATTTTGCTGTAATGTGTGTCCTTCAAGCTGATAAACATTAAATTTAATATCGTGTTGCTCTGAACCACTTGGGTATAGTTGCGGAGCAATCAGGTAGCTTACATTTAATAAGTCAGCCACCAGCGCTAGCTTTTGCTCATCTAACGGCATTGTAATTCCAAGTTGAGAGAGCAACTGACTTAACCTGCCTTGCTCTACTACTCGTAAATGACCTAATTCATGCAGTTGATAGTTAATATATTCAGCAAGCCCTTGTGCAACGCTATCGTCGCTACTTTGCAAAGGTAAAACAGCCACTGCATAGTATTCTTTCTCAGGCTGTTGGGGAGTATCGTGTGGCATGCTTAAAAATACCGCAGCCATAATAAACAAGCCTATAACCACCACGACAGCCATCAACATAGAGTGTTTTTTAATGTTGTGCGGTTTTTCTTTAATTTGTTTTAAAAATGCCGTTTGTGCCTCAGTGGCATTTTTAAAACGTGCGTTAACTTGAGAATGAATAAGTTTGTTGATAAATGGCGCAATAAAAGCCAGTTGTTTATGCTTTACGCGACATTTTGCTTTATTAAGCTGCTTTGCCGTTAATACCTCATCAAGGCTTTGTCCAGTAAAGGGAAGTTCACCACAACACAGCTGATACAACACCACGCCAACCGCATATAAATCAGTAGTCGAATTTACAGCCCCAAACTGCAAATACTCTGGAGGGGCATAATGAACCGTCCCCACAATATCGCCCACATCTGCGCTGCCTTCTAACACCGATAAACCAAAGTCTGAAATATACAGTCGTCCCTTTTTATCGAGCATAATATTGGCGGGTTTAATATCTCGGTGAACAACATTGGCTTGCTCCACAAAAACCAATGCCTCTAATAACTGGCTGACAAATGTAATAAGCTCTTCACGACTCTGAAAAGTCAGACTAGCCTCTTCTAGCGATTGGCCGTCAATCCAATCCATCGTTATAAAATGTAGATTTTGCCAATGATAATATTCATGAACACGTAAAATAGTCGGGTGGCTTAATTGACGTAAATGCAGTAATTCTTGTTTGAACTTTGCAATCGCATCTGATTGCTGACTAATTGATTGATTAAGTACTTTAATGGCAATGTGTGTATCAAGCTGTTTGTCGTAGGCGCGGTAAACACACCCATACTGACCTTGACCACACATGGCTTCAATCTCAAAACGGCCAAGTAAACATTCGCCAGGCTTAAGATAAGTCGGTGAGCTAATTACCTGAGTTTCATGCAATTCATCACTGCTACTTTTAGAAACGTCGTTATTGCTCATATCACCTATTTAACAGGGGTTAATGACATAAATTAAATAAAGTATAGCCAGTATTTTCGTTAACGTGCTTATCTGTAACCACTTTTTGTAAGTTATCAATAGATTGTTGCAACAGTAAGGCTTGCACTGCGGCCTCGATTTGAAGTCCCATGCTGTGGAAAATTTCGATGTCTAAATCAGTCAGTACTTTTCCCGCTAATTGGCTGTCGGTATACACGACCCCAACAACTCGACCGTCAAACAGTAACGGGATACACGCTAGCGAGGATATTTTTTTCAACTGAATACTGTCGCGGTGTTTGAGTAAGTCATGTACCGACACATCCATAGCCACCACGGGTTCTGCTTTTTCAAAGCAACGAGAGATTGCACCAACACTGCCTTCAAAGCGTTTCAATTTAAAATCACCCGTTTTGAAACCTTGTTCGATACATACTTGTAATGAATCTAATTGTTCGCCTAATAGCAACACACCACGCTGCGTGCCTGTTAACGTAATTAGGTTATGTAATTGGGCAATTAGGCTTTCTTTTAAATAGTCTGTATTAGAAGACGGTGAGGCTAACTTACTTTGTGTTAATCGCCAGGTGTTATGCTCATTAATGGCCGCTATTTGCGACATTGACTTTGCTTCAAACAAGCAATCTAAATCACCAATCGAAATGATTGCATCATCAGCAAGGGTTGAGTGAGTGACAACGGCACCGTTTACTTTCGTGCCGTTTAAACTTCGTTGATCATTAAGTTGCCATGCATCATTACTGTGCGACACACGAGCATGCTGACGTGACACCGTTGGGTGCTCCAAAATTAACTGACACTCTTTCGCACGTCCTATGAGGTATCCACTTTGTTCGTATAAATAGCTTTCCATCGCAGGCTGATCAGTATAACAAACCGTAATTCTAGCGGGCATACACAACTACTCTACAAACCTTATTATTCTTAATTGGCAAGTCTCAAACTAAAGCGTAACGTATTTGCATAAGCTATCAGCTCACCCATCACGTTATCGACATCTCGGCTTGAGCGCCACACATCTGGAATTGCTTGGCCTCGATTAGCTTTCACATTATTAATAAACTGGCTAACTTTACTACTCGCTGAGCTGTAATCAAGCGTCATAATTGCTTGATTAATATCGGCGACGTCTTGCAATAGTGTTGAATAAACAACACTGTCAATCTGGCTAGAAAAAGCATTTAACGCCGATTGTAAGTCGTTAAACTTTGTATTGATCACAACGGTTGCAGGGCGTAAGTCAGCGACAATTATAAACTGTGAAAAGCGGCCTGTTGAACCGCGAGCACGGTAACTCCCCGCCCCCATTGTTGTAGTAATATCTTTAAACTCACCGCCCAAAGGCGCTTTAAAAAAGCGTAGCGGCGTACCCGCTGTGTACTCTAAATTGTGCGTATGAATGTCAACACTCGCGACTCCCGAAAACGAAAAACCGCCACTGGTATCAGGCTCAATGGTAATCATCATTGGAAAAAGCGCTTGCAAAGAAATATTGCTACTGTTTGGTAGTCGCTGCAAAAGATTAAGCGACGTGATATCAATAATTTCGGCTGTAATACCTATATTATCAGCGGTAAGGCCTACTGCATTTTCAAATTCAAGGGTGATATCTGCTGAAATATTTGCAGGGAGGTTAATCACGGCCTCAACAGTATTACCTTGAACATTGACACTGACTAATTCTGTGCTGTGTGATACTGGGCTTGAAAGCATCATTATTAAAGCAAATGCAATGATGTAAAACGTCTTGAACTGGCTCATATTCTCAACTCTCTCGTGACGACGGCAAGCCGAAGCAACACTTTTATTTAACAAACTACAACATTAAACTTACTTTCGACTGGGGTATTTCGCAAGTTTTTAATGAAAAATAACGGATAAAAACCAACCATTTTTCAGGTTGGTTTTTATTCATCAAGGACTTAACTATCTTAAATATTGATCGAACACTCGACCAATAATCACCGCGTAATCACCCCGGCTTACTACGGTGTCTGGTTCAAAGTAAGCAACAAGCGTCGGTGTTAAATCATAGCGGCCCTGTTCAAGCTCAAAACGGACACCTAACAGCGACATATCAACAGCCAATTGCACATACCCTTTTAATTCGCTAGGTATCGCATTGCTATCACGAAGCGGGATTTGTTCGCCGTTGTAAGCAACCGTGATATCGCCCGTGTGATTGCCAGCCTGCGATTGTAAGCCAAGTGCTTGCACTAATGAGTACGCTAAATCGGTTTTGCTAACTGTGCCCGTCGGATTAAATGACTGCCCCGATACTGACATCACCGGATTTTGCTCTTGTTTACGGTCTTTTAACGCTGAGCCTACTGACGTAACGGCATCGACAAACGCTTCGCTACCAGACATAACATCCACAAAGGCCGGTTTTTGTGTCGCCAGAATGTCACGTTGTTGTCTGATTGCCATTCCCATCACAAGATACTGAGCAAGCTCTGCACGTGATAGGTTTACATCAGGTCGGTAGTAGCCATCATCGTGACCATCAACGAGTCGTTCACTAACCGCAAATTCAATCGCTTTTCGAGCTGGGTGAACAAAAATATCATTAAGCCCTTGGTATCCACCTGACTTCAAAATACTAATTTCACCACTAATAAACTCAGGTAAGCTTGGGCCATTTGTGACACCTGTAGGATCGGCTTCTACACCTGATAACGAGGTCAAACCAAATGCAGATAACTTCCACTCTCCGGCTTGTGCTGGCGCTGAAACACGCATTGAAGTATCAAGTACTGGCAAGGTTAAGTTGCCAAAATAAACCGTGCCATCGGGTGCTTCAAGTTTGAGTTTAGTGGTGTTCGCCAGCACATCTGCAGCCACATTGATAAACGCAGCATCACTGCCAACAGTAAAGGTAAATTCCTCTGGTTCACCCACTGGTGAGTAGAACACTTCAAATGGGGTGGGTGAGCTGTCATCCACAATAATGGCATTCGCATTAAAGTCGTTTAAGTTATTTACTGTGACACTATTTTCAGCGTTATAACCCAATGCGCCAGCTACAGCGGCATACGCATTGACATAACCAGCGCCCACTTCCCATGCCTGATAGCCCGGCATGTTTGTCGCTGTTTCTTGCATAATTTGTTTAATTTGCAGCGGTGTTAAGTCGGGGTTTGCTTCCAGCATCAGCGCAGCCACACCCGCAACATGGGGGGTGGCCATTGACGTGCCTGAAATCATTGTGTAATAAGGTAAGTATTCAGCTTCAATTGCGTCAATGTCATCTGCACCGCCGTTCGATACGATGTTCGTTTTTGCGCGTGTCGAAATAATATCCACTCCCGGTGCGACTATTGTTATTTCATTTTTATACTGCCACTCACTGCCGTCTGGCATAGTAAAGGTGCCTTGTTCACCACTTTTACCCCGTGATGAAAAATCAATTAAATCACCTTGCTTGGTGCCTGCACCCACCGACATTCCCCATGGAATTTGTGCATATGGGTTGTGAGTATCTTCGCCTGAACCTGAATTACCCGCAGCAAACACTGATAACATACCCAACTTGTAAGCTTTGTAAGATGCCAATGAAATAGGATCATGGCTTTCGAACTTACCACTGCTTCCCCATGAGTTACTCATGATACGAATCGGCGAGTTAAAATCCCAAATATGGGTAATGGCATAGTCATAACCACCCAGAGCATCCAAAATAGAAATACCTGCGCCAGAACCATAACCAATTAAATCAGCACCCGGTGCTGCACCTTGGTACTTACCATCAGAATGACTTCCCCAACCAGCCACAGTGCCCGCACAGTGTGTGCCATGACCTACATTTAAATCGGTGTTAAGTTGGCCTTCAATCCACACACCACTTGCACCAGTAATTGAAATAGCACTGGCATGAGTAATCCCTTGCACGTTTTCAATGACTTTAGCGCCATACTCTAAATCAGCGAGTGACGCATCAATACCAGAATCATTGACAAGAACGGTGACGCCTTTACCTGTGAACGTCATCCCATTATTAGCCGTGAATTCGTCTGATTGAAGCTTTTCGACCCCCGTAATTTCTCGCGCTTCTAGGTTGTAATAAGTTAAAGGTCTATTTGCAAAAATAGAGCGAACCCCTTCCATTGCTGCTAACTTTTTAATTTGTGTAGGTGATGCAACAACACCAATCATTGGTAATGACTTAAATTGCACACTTTGTGTGATACCTAGATTAATTAACTTACTTATTTGTGTGGCTTTAAGTGCTTCCATTTGCTCGTAACTTACAACCACCATCGCTTTGTCTGTGAGCGACATAGTTTTAAGCTGTTGCTCTAATTGAGAGCCTATCACTGCGGCTGCCGCTGCGTTTAAACTGAATCCTGCAAGCGTTAAACCAACCGCCATATTTTTCATTAATAGTTTCATCTGACACCTACCTTGCGTGAATTGACGCCTAAAATGGTTAATGTTTTATTTACATTTCTAATTAAATAGCCGAATGAAGTTGGCAGCTATCAGGATCAATCCCTACATGGCATGAGGGAAATCCCCTATTAGGTAAGGTATTAAATGAATTTTTACGGGCACTACCTAGTAAAGGTTAAGCGTTTTCTATCCCCTTTGAGGAATATCTTTCGTCCTATGTTTCAACTAGATTGATTAAACCATTCGTCATTTAAAAGTAAGGATTGAGAATGTCTGCTCGTACAGAAACATCAAATGATATAGCGAGCGAAAGCGCTAATGCTATTGACCTTGTCAATGAAGATAACTCAACCACCAAGCAACACACTCATATTGGACAAGCTATTTCTGGCAGTAACATAAACTGGGAGGCGCAATCGCCCATTAAGCTCATTGCGCATATCATCGATAATTTTCATGAAAAGCACAGAATGCAATTTCAACAATTGATCCAATTAACCAAAGCAGTGAAATTAAAAAATACTGATCATGCTGACTACCCTCATCATCTGGAATCTCATTTATCGCAAATGAAATATGAACTTGAAGAACATATGATGAAAGAAGAGGCCATTTTATTCCCAATGATCATGAAAGGTTATTATCCATCGGGTCCTATTAGTGTGATGGAAGCAGAACACTTAGAGCACGAGAAGGCACTCGAAAAATTAACCACACTCACCAATAAGTTTACTCCTCCGCACGATGCTGATGAAGACTGGCAGCGTCTTTATGCCAAAATACATGAGCTCTACAACGATTTAAACGAGCACATTCATTTAGAAAATAATATTCTTTTTATGCAAGGTTAAGGCAAAAGGGGCAATAGACGCCCCTTTACATTGTTAGGCTAACGCTGATTGTTGTACTTTTGTGCATTGGTAATGTCGCAATTTGTGCTCTTTACGTCGGCCATGACTAAATGACGACACTCTTTTTAAGTAGCCAATCACGCGTGTGCCATAATCAATATCTGTTGAACCACACTGTGAGCATGATTGCCTTGAGCGTTTGTCGATATACTCACAGTGATTACAAATGGTGATCCTCACATTAATGCAAAAATAATTGCACCCCGTTCGCGCTGCCACATTAAATAACTGCATATATTGCTCAGTGTCTAAATGCTCTTCTAAGTTCAAATGCAGTGCTGAGCCACCATCTAAAAACTCTGTCATCGATTTACCATGCAATATAAACTTATCAAGGTGATTTAGTGTTGTGTCTTCTACTAAATAGAAATAACTGTTGTAGCATTCTCTTGGCGTGAAGTAGCCATCTTCGCTATCCCATTTGGCATTTTTTATCCCTAAATTTTCAGCAGGAACAAACTCAGTGTTAAATAAAAAGCCGGTCTCTTTTGTTGCTAAGCGATTCTCTTTATAAATCACTTCTAACTGACTTTTCACCCATTCTTTATACGCATCATTAACCCCCACTTGAATACCTAAATACTCTGCGGCTTCAACCATGCCATTAATACCAATGGTTAAAAATTGCTTGTTAAAGGAAATAAACCCTGCGTCGTACACCGGTAGCATGCCCGCTTGCTGGTACTCTTCCATTAAGGTGCGATACGCGATTTGATAAGCATGTATTTTTCTTATTTCTGTTGCTAGGTCTCTGCCATCTTGCACCAATCGATTCATATTCAGTGTAATAACATTGATAGAGCCCGTCGAAACGCCCCCCGCGCCTAAACTATACGAAAAACTATGATCGCTAATTTCATTACGAAGTCGACAGCATGAGGCTAATGAATCAGCATCGGTTGATTGATAAACAAAAAATGAGCCGCCTTGACTTAAGTTTTCGGCACACATCAATGCAAATTCTTTATCTTTAGGTTCATTGTCTTCTACTAGCATGGCAGCGGTGACAACAGGAAATGTTAAAACAGCTTTGTTTCGCTCTTGGTTAAACCAATTTAAAAACATGTCTTGCAGTGCCTTTAAAGACGACCAATCGGGAGCCGTCATATCAGGAAACACAAAATGACCAAACATAGCCTCAAAGTATGCACTATCGTACAACGAGATATTCCAAAATACGCTTTGATAACCTCGTGCAGCAGCGGGTTGATTTAAAGCGTACACGACATGCTGTAAGTGATTTTCTATCTGTTTATAGTGAGTAACTAAATAGTCTTCACCGTAATCCTTACGCGCAAAGTAATCAAAATACATTAAAAACTCGACCGTCGCGACAGCCCCTGCAAACTGCGCGCTAATTGCAAAAACAAGATTCACAAAACTGCCGCAGAACGATTCTAAATGCTTGGGTGCCTTAGACTCTCCCCCTAATTTGGTTAGCCCATCCAATAAAAATGGATACATGGTGATAGAAGTACAGTAAGGCTTTAAGCTCGTTTCATCATGCACATAAATTTCATGGTTCTCAATTTGTCGAAGGTACTCTTTGCCCAATGACTCGCCGAAAAGCGCGGTTATTTTATTACTCACCTGAGTGCGATTAACGTGAATGAAAAAGTCTTTCATTATTTCTGATTCTAGCGTCGCTATATTTTTTAATGTCACATTTGCATTCGCATCCACTTTAGAACCATCGGCCGCATTCTTGGCCTGTGTATAGTTTTCGATGAAACGCATTTTTTCTTTTAATTGTTCACAATTCAGCATAGACATTTTTGTTATCCTTTTAAAAATAATGAGTTAAGTACCTTACCCGAAGCAATTTCAATAAATCGTTGATTAGTTAAATGGCTCGCCAGGCCACCTAATTCAGCGACATAACGGCCCGTTTTTACATAAGTCAGCTGTGCTTTTAATTGCTCCGACACATCCTCAAGCCCGGTATACAAACACGTTGCTAAGCCTTGCTGCGTTGCTAACTTTAAAAAATAAACTAAATCACCTTCCTGCCATTCTCCGCCAAAAAACACCACACAAGTTATCAAGTGCTTATAGCGCTCAAGCAGTGCAATAAAGCGTTGCGATGTTAACCGCTCACCATACTTTGGATCCCATGTATCAACGCTATGACATCCAGGACAGCGCAAGGGGCACCCCGTGCACACAAAGCCTAACGCAATGTGTCCGGGGACTTCTTGAAAGCACACTTGGGGTTCTAATACATTAAACATAAACCACTACATATTGTGTTTTAAATTTCAATATGATCAATATATAGTATCAACGCCGTTTTAAGCCAGTTTAAAACTTGATCTAGATCAAAGCAGCTTAGTTCTGCCAAAAGAACAAAATGGGTAGCCAATCAAAACCCCGCTCCTGTCACAAATAAAATGCAGCGAAACGGAGCGCCCCCCAAACACCTCTACCTACTTTGGAGGAGTTACCTTTACCCATCACTTTGCTAGAGTGCGAATAAATGAATTGTAAAGAGATGAAAATGACTGCGAAAATTGGAATTTTGACTGTTAGTGATCGCGCAAGCCGAGGCCAGTACGATGACTTATCGGGACCCGCTATCACCGATACATTAAATGACTATTTAAGTTCGCCATGGCAGGCATGCTATCGATTAGTCGAAGACGAGCAACATTTAATTGAAGCGGCATTATGCGAGCTTGCCGATCAAGAACAATGCGCTTTAATCATTACCACAGGTGGAACGGGTCCCGCCAAACGAGACATAACCCCCGAAGCCACAGAAGCGGTGTGTGACAAAATGATGCCAGGATTTGGTGAGTTAATGCGTACTGAAAGCTTAAAATACGTGCCAACGGCTATACTCTCTCGACAAACAGCGGGGATAAGAGACCGCTCATTAATTATTAACTTACCGGGCAAACCCAAAGCGATTCGTCAATGTCTTGATGCCGTATTTCCTGCGGTGCCTTATTGTATTGATTTACTTGAAGGGCCTTACTTAGAATGTGATGAATCTGTGGTTCAAGTATTTAGACCTAAGTCATAAATAAGGTTTGTCATAACGTTAAAACATCCCCTTAGTTAATAACGAAAAAAGCCAGCTTAAGCTGGCTTTTCTATCGTATTAAGATTTATTTGTGTGATACATCAATCAGTTCAACAGTCCCGTCTTCGCGTACTTCAGCAATTTGACCTCGCGGTTCATCCATAAAGAACAAAGTAACAAAGCCAATCATTGCCGTACCGGCGATAACATAAAAGAAAGTTGCATAATCAACGAACGATAACACCGTTAAAAATGTAACTGCCCCAACGTTACCATATGCCCCTGTCATCCCTGCAATTTGACCTGTTAAGCGACGTTTAATTAATGGCACGACCGCAAACACAGCACCTTCACCTGATTGAACAAAGAAAGAACACGCCATGGCTGTTGCAACTGCTAACCATAATGGCCACTGCGAATTAACCATGCCCATTAACAGATAACCTGCGGCTAAACCGGCGGTTAAAATAAGTAACGTTGTACGGCGACCAAACTTATCTGAAATAAACCCACCTGCTGGGCGTGACATTAAGTTCATAAATGCATACGCACCGGCCACCATCCCTGCCATAACAGGGTCAAGCGAGAAGGTCTCAGCAAAAAATAGCGGCAGCATTGACACCACAGCAAGCTCAGAACCAAAATTTGTAAAATACAAAATATCCAGCACAGCTACTTGCTTAAAGCTATAGCGGTGTAACTCAGGTACTTCTTGCTCAAATACCGTTTTATTTACATTCCACACTTTTTTAACTTCAAACAAGTACAGCAGCACTAACCCACCATAAATAAGGTGTACGACATTTGCTTCAATCATCCCAACACCATTGGGTGAGAGTTTCCAAGCCAGTAATGCCATTGCTGCATACATAGGGATTTTCATGATTAGGAGTAAGAAAAAATCGCCTTTAGAAGTGACTTCCATCGCCCCTAAATTTTTAGGACGAAAGTACGTCGAGCCTTTAGGTGTATTGGTTACATTAAAATAATAAATAAAACCATACACAAAGCTCATTACACCCGTAATACCAATTGCATAACGCCAACCATCATCGCCGCCAAAAATTAATGCCAACGTAGGCAGTGAAAAAGCCGCAGCAGCGGAACCAAAGTTACCCCAGCCACCATACACACCTTCTGCGGTGCCTAACTCGTGATGAGGGAACCATTCAGACACCATGCGGATACCAATAACAAAGCCTGCGCCGATAAACCCAAGTAAAAAACGAGCAATGGCAGCTTGCAAAAAGCTATCAGCAAAAGCAAACATTAAACAAGGTACTGCGCTGACAATCAGCAAACATGAATAGACTAACCTTGGCCCGTATTTATCGGTTAGCATGCCAATAATCACGCGGGCAGGAATGGTCAAAGCCACGTTCAAGATCAGTAGTGTTTTTACTTGCTCTGTACTTAATCCCAAGGTGGTTTTTACAGCCTGTAGTAACGGTGCAAAATTAAACCACACAAAAAAGGTGATAAAGAATGCAAGCCAACTAAGATGTAAGATTTTCATTTTTCCTTGAAAGGAAAAAAGGTTAAATTTTTCACTCGCCATTGTCGTCTCCAAACGGTTTTATTAATTTGATTCTGAGCCGACTTACTAAAAAAGAATTGATGTAAATCAAGGAATAAAGGTAACCGCCGTGCAGCCAAAAACACGTCTACCCCCTATGAATAGGCGCACTGCAAAGCAATGCCTTTGTTAACTGCGCTTACTACCTACTAAGGTGTATTAACACCCCCTATCACTCTATGAGGGAGATAAAAGGAGATATTGGAGGAATAACAATGAGGTTTTGGGATATCACACAGAAAAAAGCCTCCGAAGAGGCTCATAATTGCAGGGAACTGAAACTAATCTAGCTGCTAAAAAGCATGCTAAGCGGTTAAAACTTATGAGTGAGCATCAACCATACCTTATCGGTATCCGTGGCATAATCATCAGCGTTGTACATGGCATATTTAAACAGCACATTACAGTTGCTTGAAAGTGCATATGCAGCCGTTAAATCAAGCTCTTGGCCATAATCGATGCTGTGTGCATCACTATCAAAAAAGTGATAAGTCGCGCTCAGCTTTATATCTGCCAACTGCCCATTAACGCCAAAGTATAAATCAGCAAGCCCATTACCTGGGGTCGCTAAAAACTTATCTGCAAAACCTTGGAACTTATGCCCTGTTGCCAGTGGTGTACTAAAACCTATGTTGTTATCTGAGCCTAACAGCTCATAGCCAACTTTCCAGCCAAGCTTACTCACTTTACCCTTTAGCTCCGCTAATATATAGTCAGCATCAAACGAATTGGGGTTATCGGCATAATCTTGCTGAGTTGCATAACTAACCGTATAACTCAATGAATCGGATAATTGGCCTGTTGCGCGTACACCCATTGTTTGTGTTGAGCTGGCTAAAGCAGCATCAAAGTCATAGAGATAGGCAAACACACTGACATTAAATTGCTTATTAACTTGGTATGCAGCATTGGCAAAGTGTAATTTACCGTGCAAATCGCTTTTATTGCTGTCTTCACCAAAAATACGATTCACATTAAACACATAGCTGTAGTCGAACTTTAATGACTCTGATGGTTTATAAACGACTCTGTAACCATCAAAAGTTTGTTCATTCTGGCGCCATGCGACACCCCCTACAAATCGTTGGTCATCAAGGTTGATACGTTGTCTACCCGCAACAACGTGCAACTCTTTATTTTTGAATTGCAAGCTTGCTTGATTAACCTCAGTACCTTTAGGGTCAGCAACAACGGGGTGATCCGTATGACCATTAACGGTACTGTTATAATTGTCATTACCAATCTCGGTAACATTATCAAACTCGAGAAGTGCTGAAACGCCTTTGAGTGTTGCCGTTGTATAATTAATACGCGTGAGTAATGTTGATGCATGTGCTTGTTCAGCGATCCCCGATTGATCGACATTTTCATATCGATAACGCAACATGCCATGCACTTCACCATTCGCCAACATGTTATGAATGCCATTATCTTCAGTTGCACTCACTTGCGTACTCAAAGCAAATGTAACTAACGCTGTTAGAACTGAGAGCTGTGTTTTCATATCACTACCTTGCTATGTTTTTAAGTTATGCACAGATTACGGCTATGCATAACTATGAAAATTGATTTAAATCAACTTTTTCATAGCGTTACCTAATATGACTCACTGCACCTCCAAAGAGGTATAACAACACTGCCCTATTTAATGTAGGCTTATAGACGCGTTCTAAAGAAGGAAAATTGCATGTTATTAGAGAGTGCCAACACCCTGCGTTATTGCCGTCATATTCTGCTTCCTCAGGTTCAAGAAGAAGGGCAAGAAGCCATTATGGCAAGCCACGTACTCGTTGTCGGAGCTGGAGGACTGGGTAGTGCAGTACTCCCTTACCTTGTTGCGGCAGGTGTCGGAAAAATTACTTTATTTGATCATGACACAGTGGATATAACTAACCTGCAACGACAAATATTACACACCGAAAACAGTGTGGGTCAGTTAAAAGTTGAATCAGCTAAACAGCAATTAACAGCACTCAATAGCCAAGTAGAGATGACAACCTATGCTTCTGAGTTTACGACACACCATGAGCCAGAGTTAATCAGCGCTGATGTTGTCGTTGACTGCAGTGATAATCTCGCAACACGCTTACTGCTTAATCGCTTATGTTGGACACATAAAACGCCCCTAATTTCAGGTTCTGCAATTCGTATGGAAGGGCAACTCATTCACTTTCCAATGCGTGACGGCGATCCCTGTTATGCCTGCGTTGCTCGGCTATTTAAAGAGCCCTCATTAAGCTGTATGGAAGCTGGGGTCCTTGCCCCAGTAGTTGGCACTTTAGGTTCATTGCAAGCCACAGAGGCGCTTAAAAGCCTGCTATCTATGCCCCCTAAAACAGTGTCAATGCTGTTATATGATGCAGAGCACCTGACATTTAAAGAGTTTATTATTCCAAAACAACCCCACTGCGAGGTGTGTGCAGAGCGTTAAAGTTACATTGCTAACCTTAACGCTCTGCACACGGAAACATCGCAATCACTTTGCTTCCTGCGGCTTCCTTTTGATTCACTTTATGTTGCTTTGGTAGGACAGACGCGAGTTGATACTGCACCGTTTTTGTCACTTGCAAACAGGCCGCTAGCGAAGGTTTGCCCACGCCATTGTTTATTTTCTGAAGCTGCTTGGTCATATCAAAATGATAAAATGTATTAATAGATAACTTTTCGAGGCTTAACTTCGCACAGTTAAGCCCACAGCCATCAAAAACAATAATCGCAGGAGAAGATGCTAACTTTTGCCAATGCATAGCAGAACCTGCTGATAATGCCGTAATGGAGACTTTTTCAACTTTCCCCTGCATAATTAAACTTTGTGATAAGTCTTCAGCCAGCTCTGCACCATAACTACAGCCTGAGCACGTTAACAATATTGGTAAAGATTGCTCCTTCATGCTTTCCACTCTTTTTACTGATACGTAAATATCAGCTTAGTAAGCGTACAAAAATTCAGCTTGATCTACATCAAGAGGAATGAAGTCCACACTAATTCAAAAGAGGTAGCTACTTTACCTAAACAACCATATTGACGTATAGAAACGTTAGCCTGCGCGGCCATCTGCTCTTGGTTGTGTTAACACCGGAAAATACACTAAGCAGAATAAACCATAAGCCATACACCATGTAATCACAGATAAAGAAATAAAGTACAGGCTCAATTGTGAATTTATCAACACACCAAATACGCGTAATAAGGCCGCTATTAATACCGCACCAAATGCAAAAATAATGGCGTGCTTAACCACTAATTTTCTTCCAGTGTGGCCTAAGCTAACACGCGCCATCATGCTTAAAATCATATTGCCCATAGCCCCCACAGTCAGTGCATGGAAAGCGGTCGAAATTGACAATAAATCAGTGAAGTAAGACATCCCCATTAATATAATTCCCACAGGAATAAACCAATAAGCCAAATGCAAACTCCACAGCAGTGGAACCGCTAAGGTTTTAAAGAACGGCCATCGCGCCGCACGAAGACAATGAAATACAGCACATATAATGAGCATGCCGCCAATGAGCTCATTGCTCAGGTAATAAACTGCACCAGTAAAAAACAACACAAAAATAAACCAGGTACTGCCAAGCGCTGCAATCTCTAACCAAGGTTTACCGTCGACCTTCTTTGTCGCAGTTGCATTTGCAGTGAAAAAGGGAATTACACGCCCGCCTAATACACTCATTAATAACGTAATTAGCCAAATAGCAGACATATAACCATGCTGATACAATTCAGGCATCCCCAGTGTCACGCCTAAGTGCATTAATAAATTGGCAGCACTGAGTAATAAAATAATCGGCACAAAAAAGAGGTTTCGCATTTGCCCTTTGACAATGATTGGTTTTGCTAACCAATAACCCGCTAAGGGCAAAAACACCATATCAATACCAAATACTAACCAGTGCGGCAAAGCGGGCACCACCATGGCAACTCGCGCGATTAACCATGCAAGAGTTAACAGCAGCAGCTTTCGACCATGAATAGAGCGTAAACCTGTCCAGTTTTGTACCGCGGTTAATAAAAAGCCGATAACAATAGCGCACACAAAACCAAACAGCATTTCATGGCTATGCCAGAACAAAGCCCCTCCATAAGGAGAGAAAGACCAGTGACCATTGAGTACTAATCCCCACACAACCAAAGCAATACAACTAAATAAGCCCCCACACAAAAACAGCGGACGAAATGCGAGCTGAAATAAGGCAACGTCACTTTTGGTTTGTTGTTCATCGGATATTTGCATCATAAACTATCATCTTCTAAAAAATTATAACTCGCAGCTTCATTCAATCTTCGTTGATAGCGCTCAGCACGCACCGCGAAATACATCAGCATCATACAGACAGCTAACACAGCGTAAAGCAACATAAAAGAGGCACTGTAAAAGCCAAATAAATCAACCACCGCACCAAACATTATCGGTAATGTGAATCCTCCCAAGGCCCCAATGGCAGCAATAAAACCGCCTACCTTGCCCATTTCTAACGGGTAGTTTTCATGGATAACTTTAAACACACTGGCACGCCCAAAACCTTGCGCTAAGCCAATCACAAATAATAAGCCAGTAAACACCCACACATTCACCGACACAGATAAATTCACATCTTGCTTAATACCATGAATGGTCATTGTTGTGGGCGGGTAGCTTAAGAAAAACAAACACACTAAACACACCCAAAACACGCTCCAGTTAACACTACGACCGCCATACTTATCGGCAAACCACCCACCAAGAGCCCGTATCACCGACGACGTTGCAACAAAAAACAATGTAAAGGCCATCGCTTGTTTAATTGATAATTGGTAGGCCTGCATATAGTAATATGGCAGCCAAAGCAGTAAGGCCAAGAAAGAACCAAACACAAAATAATAATAGAGCCCTAATCGCCAAACTTGCGTATTTTTCAGTAACAGTGTCCAGGTTTGCGGTTTACTATTAATAACATGAGCGTTATCTGGCTGGCTGGGGGCAAACACACCATACAGCACCGCAACAAATAACAAACCAAACGCATACACAGGCCCAACCCACTGCCAACCATAGCGCTCCATTAACCAAGGCGCTAACACGAGTGTAATAGCGGCACCGGCATTACCCACGCCAAAAATCCCCATCGCGGTTCCTTGTTGACTGCGTTGATAAAAATCACACACATAACGGATACCGAGGGTAAATGAGCTACCACTGAGACCAATCCATAAACCGAGAAAAAGTAGTTGAGAATAGCTTGTCGTTATATACAAGCATGCAAGGGCGGGCACACACACTAACATTTGCACAACAAAGAGCACTTTTGCCGAATAGCGGTCAGCCAATTCGCCAGCGGGGATCCGAGACAATGCACCTGTGAACATCGGGGCTGCAAGTAAGCCACCTAACTCAGTGACCGTTAATTGCCATTGCGATGATAAAGGCAATACTATCGCCGCATACAATGTCCATACGGAAAAGTTAGCCGCAAAAGCTAAGGTAGCAAATAATAACGCACGTTTAGCGCGAGACTCTGACATGCGATGCTCCAATTAAAAACGGTCGATGAACACGTCATCTATAAATCATTGACCCATTCTACCTAAAGCACGCGCTTTTTATGAGGCTCTACCCACAATGCCACAACTTAAAAATATCAACAGACAAAAACGACGAACAAAATAAAAAGCACATAAAAATCAAAGAATTAAAAACAACAACAATTACCCCAAAAGAGGTAGTTAAGCTTATTTGATAATAAACAGACCCGAAAAACTGACCGTTTATTGATCTGTACAGGTTGAATACTCCCCCCGTTTTCTTGCACTATTTTGATATTATTTCAAAGCTAACTACACATTATGCAAAGCACTCAGGTTGATGCAGGATTTCATACCTCACGCGGAATAAAAGAAATCAACGAAGATTGCGCAGGTCTTTTTATTCCAAAAGATGAGTACCTCAGCAATATTAAAGGTGCCGCATTTTGTGTTGCCGACGGTGTTAGCTCAGCAGAAGCAGGTAAAGAAGCGAGCGAAACAGCCGTTGAACGCTTTCTTAGTGAATACTTTAAAACCCCCGATACATGGTCTGTTAGTCGCAGTGGCGAACAAGTATTATCGGCAATCAATTTACGCCTTTTTCGCAAAAGCCATGCATTTTCACAAGAAAATAAAGGTTACTTATCAACCTTAAGCTGCCTGATTTTAAAAGGAAATCATGGTCATATTTTTCATGTGGGTGATAGTCGAATTTATCGCTTTAGAAATGGAAACTTAAAGCAACTCACAGCCGATCACACCACCAATTTAGGGCAAGGAAAATCGTTTTTATCGCGTGCCATTGGCATGGATAACAAATTACACATTGATTACAGCAGCAATGAATTACAACAAGGTGACATTTACTTATTAAGCTCTGACGGGGTGCATGATTTTCTCCCGACCGATATCTTAATAGATAACTTATTGAGTTATCAGCCAGCCTCTAAAATAGCAGAGCAACTGTGTATAGAAGCCAAAAAGCATGGCAGTGATGACAATATCAGTTGTGTCGTTTTAAAAATAAAAGAGCTGGCATATCAAAATGAAGCTGAATATAGCGCTGAGCTCACAAAATTGCCTTTTCCACCGCCGCTTAAAGCAGGTATGAAATTAGATGGTTATCTTGTCATTGAAGAGCTGTTTGCCTCATCACGTAGTCAACTTTATTTAGTGGAAGATGAGCTTACAAAAAAGCGTTACACAATGAAAACGCCTTCAGCCAATTTTGACGACGACACACATTACATCGACCGCTTTATTAAAGAGCAATGGATTGGCAGCCGAATTGACTCCCCTTATGTCGTAAAAATTTATCAACATTCACGGCCAAGAAGTGCCCTGTATTATTTAATGGAATGGCTCGATGGCACCAGCCTCGACAACTGGTTAGCTGAGCATCAGCCCCTAAAACCTAAACGAGCAATCGCCATCGTTAAACACATTGCAGCGGCCTTAAATGCTTTTCATAGTAATGATGCGATTCACCAAGATCTCAAACCTGGCAATGTGATGGTATTAGAAAATGATGAAATCAAACTGGTTGATTTTGGCTCTGTGTTTGTTGCTGGAGTTGCGGAGCTTTATCAGCCAATAGAACATCAAGGGGCACTTGGCACGGCCAGCTATTCAGACCCTAATTATTTGCTGGGCAAAAATGCTGCCGTGCAAGGTGATGTGTATAGCCTCGCGACTATTTGCTATGAATTATTTACTCACCACTTACCCTATGGCGAAAAAGTTGAGCAATGCACAAGCATGGCAGACTACGACAAACTACGTTATCACAGTGCCATTAAACATAACCCCGTTATTCCAATTTGGTTTGATAAAGCACTGCAAAAAGGGGTTAGTTTTGATTTAACAGAGCGCTATCAAACCGTGGATGCACTCATGCATGACTTAACCGTCCCTAATCCTGAATTTTTAAAACCGGATCCTGAACCGAAGGAAGCCAGCAGTTTATTATTTTGGAAAATGGTAAGTGGTTTTTGGTTTATCACACTGGCTCTCATATTGTATTTATTTAGCCAGCACTAAGACTGGCAATGCATACCCGCAATGTGATGCCAAAAGCCATTAATATGTTCATCCGGTCGCTTAGAGTCGGTGCCCAAAGCAAACGACTCAATCCATTGTAAGTCGTCCATATCGTGCATACTTAGCCGCGCGATATCCGCACTGCTATTAAGTGCATGGCGGTCTTCACACAAGTTATACACTTGCCCAGACATTGTTTGAATGCCATTTAAGGTAAACACCTTTTTACCGTCTTGGCTGTGAGTCATTAATCCCGAAGGGTGCTTTTGACAAATGAGCTCACATTGATCTTTAGCTAAGTCATAATGGCGAGCCGTGAAGCATCGCGCACTGTAAGCCAAAGGCAACAAGCCATAACTAAACACTTCAAATTGCATCGGTAAATCTGTCAAACCCGCGTATTCGTGTTTTAAAGCCACCAGCCAATCTCTCGACAATTCAACAGGCATAACCCAGCGCACAGCTCCCATTTGAGCAAACTTTGCTAGCGTATAACCGTTATAAACATTAATTGCGGGGCCAATCACAAATGGTAATCCCAAGCTATGTAATTGCTGCACGGCGGCAAGATCATTCGCCTCTATTAAATACGCGCTTTGACGACACACACGTTTTAACTCTTGAAGTTGAGCCCCCGACTCCAACAAGGCTAAGCTAGACAGCACCACTTCTTTTCCTGCTTGCTCTAGCATTTTAGCCCACTCAAGGTAATCATTTAGGCGACTTAAACGTCGCTTTCCACAGACGGTTTCGCCTAAATAAACAATATCGGCTGTCGACTGCGCTACCCGCTCATAAAATTGTTCGAGCAACTCCTTTTGCCACAAAAACAACATGGGCCCTACCGCAACTTTTAACTGTGTCATTGTTACTCCTATTTCCACTTGCGATGATACGCACCTAAGGTGGTTTGCTGCCCCTCAGATAAACTGTCCAGCGTCGTTTGCCAATGCGTTTCAACACTGAAGTCAGTCACATTTTGCTTTGCATGGTCAATAGCCTGTCGCCAAACGCGTGTAACTTGCTCAACATAGGCAGGGCTGCGCTGTCGGCCTTCAATTTTAACGGCCGCAATATTCATGGCTAATAACTCAGGTAACAAAGAAAGCGTATTTAAGCTCGTTGGCTCTTCTAAGGCATGGTAGGTTTCGTTATTAACAACAAAACGCCCTTTACATAACGTTGGATAACCGGCTTGCTCATCGTCAGTGAACTGATCAATCAATACATCATTCAAGCGTGATTGCATTCGAGCGCCCTGTTGTTGCCAACGAACAAACTTGGCCGGCGAACAGGCACCTGTTGTATTAGGTGATTCGCCTGTTAAATATGAAGATAAATAACAACGCCCTTCGGCCATAATACATAAACTACCAAAGGCAAAAAGCTCAAGTTCGATGTCGGTGGTGGTTGCCAATTGCCTGACCTGTTGCAAACTTAATACCCTAGGCAATACCACTCGCTTCACACCAAACTGCTTATAAAAATCAATTGCGAGTGCATTTGTCACCGATGCCTGCACACTGACATGCATTTCTTGGTGCGGATAATTATTCGCAATAAAATCAAGCGCAGCAATATCAGCAACAATCAGGGCATCTACCCCCACAGCAATCGCTTCATCAATGGCATGCTTCCATCTTGTAAAATGATTGGGGTGAGCAAAGGTGTTAATAGCAACATGCAATTTTCTTTTATGCTGCTGACAATAGTCTGCCGCTTCAACGAGTTGCCGCTCATTCAAGTTTAGGCCCGCAAAGTGACGCGCATTGGTATCATTGTTTAAGCCAACGTAAACCGCATCAGCGCCTTGCGCAATTGCTCTTTTTAACGAGGGTAAGTTTCCTGCTGGGCAAAGTAACTCCATACCCACTCCTGATTATTTAAACTAAGAAATAAATTATCAATAATGGTAAGCCAGCAAACCTAATAAGGTAATCTACTAATATGATTAGTCTCACTGATATTATGAAGCATAAAACTCCGCCATTTTTTACCCCGAAATGGCTAACTGCTATTACTCATCTCACGCCAACCGCAGGCATAAGTTGGCTGATAGAACAGCGAATAAACCTCATTTTTAAGACACAGATCAACGACGGTGAGCTCGACTTTTTGATTGATAAACAGTTATGCATTGACGTCGATAACCTGCCACTCAGCTTGCTTATTTCACTCAATGCAACCTCTAAACGGTTAACTATTTTCTCTATAAAACCGTGGTTACTCCCTAAAGAACACCTCAAATACGACGGAAAGTTAACAGGGAGTAGTGATACATTTTTAAGTTTGATGAGTGGAAAATACGACCCTGATACACTTTTTTTCTCACGTAAATTAGCAATCCAAGGCGACACAGAACTGTGCCTAACTGTTAAAAACTGGCTCGATACGCAAGACCCACAAGCAAGCTTGCCAGACTGGTTATTTAATCAGTTAACAGAGTACGTAGAGTCATTACAATAAAAAGAAGGCAGCGAGTAGCTGCCTTCTTTTTACATTTAGGAGAGTTGTGCACAGAGCACACTAACGGCCATTAATCAGTTTAATATCGACCACTTACTTTGTGCCATTATTGCCGTGCAATTTTTTATACTGACTTAACTACCGACCATTTCTACAAGGTTATCTTCTCTGTCGAGGACAACATACAACGCCGTGTTTTTACCACTTTGTACGTCTTTAATCATCGCCTTCATGCTACTTTCAATCAGGCTGACCTCTGTATTAGCACCAATACTGGTGACAAATAATAAATCCCATGCTTGGTTTATGTTATCTGCTTCGTGACAAAGCGCCGTATAGTCAGTTAACTCACTGGGCAGTTTATCAACACACATAACAGGCTCAATCACGCCTTTATTGACATCGTTAACTGAACTTTCAACATTTGCTTTTGTAAATAACAACAGTAGCTTAACGGGTTCAGCTTGATGGCGAGCCATGGATAATAATTCTTGAAACTTACTCATATTCTTTTCCTGCAACAATAGAAAAAGAGCCAAAAACCGAAGTTGATGGCTCTGGACAAGTGGAGATCGTTATGGATTATAAAATTCGCCGTCTTTTCTTAAGTAGAACCACCAATTAATAATCAAACATAGCGCATAAAATACCGCGAAACCAATCAGTGCTACCTCAGGTGTTGTCGCTTTAATTTGCTGACCAAATACCATTGGAATATAAAATGCACCGTATGCAGCCACTGCCGAAGTCCAACCTAATACAGGGCCTGCTTGTTCTTTAGGAAACACCATCGCAATCGTTCTAAAGGTTGAGCCATTACCAATCCCTGTTGCTCCAAATAGCACTAAGAATAAGATGAAAAATGGCATAAAGAACTCTTCAGGTGTAGGCGACTGATAAGCCTCTTTCATGTAATAGGCTGCACCTAACGACGAGCCAATCATTACCACAGAACACACCTGTGTTACTAACGCACCACCCCATTTATCAGCAATCCACCCACCTAGTGGACGAATTAATGCCCCAATAAATGGTGCCATCCACGCATACATGAGCGCACTTGGGCCATTTGGGTTTAAGGTACTATGGGTCATCACACCATCAACCATAATGTGTTGAAAACCAAAAATAACTTTGATTGCTAACGGAAATGCTGCCGCAAAACCAATAAATGAACCAAACGTCATGGTGTAAATCGTGCTCATTACCCAGGTATGTTTATTATTAAAGATTTGATATTGCTTAGTGAGGCTTTTACCAATCGCCCCCGGTATCATCTTCAGTAAAAACACGGTAATAGCAACAACCAGCACCAGTACCAACTCTTTCGGTACCCCAAAGCCAGAACCATTTGCTGATTCAGGAAGCATCAACCACAGACCAGCCGCCGCAGTGGCAAGACCAATTGTTAGCATCACAGAAACCATTGCAAATGCACTCAGAGGGCTGCCTAAGTTTGGTGACACTTCTGGCGTGCGAATGTTATTCATACCAAACCATGTTGCAAAGAACAGCGGTATTAAGAACAGTAGCCATAAAAAACCACCGTTTTGCAGCCAAGTTTCAGAACCGGCTGGAATTTTACCAATCAAACTTCCCGACGTGCTCACCAACGTAATTGGATCGCCGCCCAATGCACCAAACACCCCATATGTCATAAACAATGGAATCAAAATCTGCATCGTTGTCACACCAAAGTTACCTAACCCTGCATTGAGACCCAGCGCTAAACCTTGTTGTTTTTTTGGAAAGAAAAAGCTGATATTTGACATTGAAGAAGCAAAGTTACCCCCACCAATACCCGACAACAAAGCAAGTAACTGATATTGCCACAATGGTGTCGTTGGGTCTTGTAATGCCAAGCCGGTAAATAGAGCCGGAATTATGAGTAGCGATGTAGTGAAGAACAGCGTGTTTCTGCCACCACAAAAGCGAATGAAGAAACTACTGGGAATACGTAATGTAGCACCAGAAAGTCCAGCTATCGCCGTCAGCGTAAATAGCTCATCTGCGCTAAAACTAAACCCTGCATTCATCATCTGAACGGTCAAGATTCCCCAGTAAAGCCAAACAGCGAAGCCACAAAGTAAACTTGGGATCGAAATCCATAAATTCCTTTGCGCAATTTTTTTACCTTGGGAATTCCAGAAAGCTTCATTTTCTGGTTCCCACTTGTCTAGTTCAGCCATATGCTGCTCCATTTCGTTCTAATTGAACTTACTATGCGCACATAAAATCAACTCAACAATTCACATTGATGGGTAAGCCACACACAGCATAAGCAGCAAGCAACTACCACTTAGTGGGTATATTTAAGCGTAAGCAATTGTTTATCATTAAATAATATAAGAAAGCTTAAGGTTATTAGGAGTAATAGGGAGGCTTTTTGGTGAATACTTTATTGATCCACGTTAAGATATTTTTAAACCGCCAGTCTTTCAGGCTAAAGCCAACAAAGAGTTAAAGTATGAATGCACTAACCAGCTCAATTTTATTAGTTGATGACCACCCATTGCTACGCAAAGGCCTACAACAGTTAATCGATTTAGAAGACGAACTCGTCGTCATCGGTGAGGCAGCAACAGGCAAAGAAGGGCTACAGTTAGCTATAGAGCATGATCCCGATCTCATTATTCTTGACCTTAATATGCAAGGAATGGATGGCTTAGAAACCCTTAAAGCCATGCGTGCCAGTGATGTTACATCGCGTATTATTATGCTAACGGTTTCTGATAACGATGAAGACGTGCTCACTGCAATCAGCTATGGCGCAGATGGTTACTTACTAAAAGACATGGATCCTGAAGAAATTCTCGAAAAAATAAAACAAGCGGCACTGGGTAAAATGGTGCTGAGTGAAAAGCTCACAGGGGTACTCGCCCAAGCTATCCGCAAACCTGATGTATCGCAAAAAGCGAACATCCTCAATTCACTCACTAGCCGTGAATTTGAAATCCTCAAGTTAATTGCGAAAGGGTTATCAAACAAGTTAATCGCACGAGAATTAGATATTTCTGATGGCACCGTTAAAGTGCACGTAAAACACCTGCTGAAAAAGCTAAACCTGCGCTCACGTGTTGAAGCTGCCGTGTGGATAATCAATCAGCAAAAAGGGGCTTAATAATGAATCAGTTTTCGAGTGAGCAGCCCCTGCTCTCTTTTCAACACGCTAGCGAAGCACTTTTATCAGACACGCCGTTATTAGTTAAAACAGAGACACTGCCTTTATCGGCTGCTCATCGTCGTATTCTTGCTGCACCGATTATCGCCGACATTAATGTGCCTAACGCAGATAACTCAGGAATGGATGGTTTTGCATTTCGTTTTAGTGACTTAAATGAACACACACATTTAAATATTATTGGCACTGCCTATGCCGGGCACCCATTCAACGGCAAATGGCAATCAGGTTGCTGCATACGCATCATGACAGGCGCACATATTCCGGCTGGTTTTGATACGGTGATTATGCAAGAACATGTCACGGTCTCCACTGAACAAACAATCACTTTAAACACTAAGCCTTGCTTTGCACAAAATGTACGTAAACAAGGTGAAGATATCAGTATCGGCAGCCAATTATTTGCATCAGGGCAACGCTTAACAGCCACAGATATCGGTATGCTTGCCTCGCTTGGTATTGCCTCTGTTAGCGTTTATAAGCCACTTAAAGTGGGGGTTATTTCTACGGGCGATGAACTTTTTGAACCCGGCACGCCACTTTCACAAGGTGGAATTTACGATACTAACCGTTACACGATTCAGGCTATTTTAACTAATTTAGGCTTTGCGGTGCAGGATTTTGGCATCATTGCTGACGACCCTGACGCGCTAAGGTTGGCTTTTGAAGAAGCACTTTCAAATACCGATGTCATTATTACCTCGGGTGGTGTGTCGGTTGGTGATGCTGATCACACAAAAACAGTGCTCACAGAGCTTGGCCAAATGCAGTTTTGGAAAGTAGCAATAAAGCCAGGTAAACCATTCGCATACGGTCATTTTCAGCATTTAACACAAGACGGCCACAACAAGCGATTTATGGGATTACCGGGCAACCCGGTTTCAAGTGTTGTGACATTGCATCAACTCGCGATACCTGCGCTTCGTAAAATGGCTGGTGAAACAGTGCGTACACAGCCTCCCCTTAAGTTACCTTTAGCGTGTGATATTAGTAAAAAACAAGGTCGCGCTGAATTTATTCGTGCATCATTAGTTGTCGATAACACAGGAACCTATGTTGAGCCTTTAAAAGGACAAGGTTCTGGCATGCTCAGTACTTTTGCAAAAAGCCAAGGTTATTTATTGCTTGATGCTGAAAAAACTCAGTGGCAAAGTGGCGACTTAGTGCCCTTTATTCCTTTTGATTGTGCATTAAATTAGAAGCAAAGCAGTCAAATGCAAACACGTAAACCTGACCGCGTCACCGCCATGCAGCAATTAATCGAGCAGGTAAAAGTAGAGCTTCCCTTATACGAACCTGATACCTTTTTTTGTGGCACCGATAACTCGTGTATCGGCTGCCCTAAGAAGCTAATGGAGTTGGTTGATACCGAACTATGCTACTGGGAACACCAGCTGCAAATAGGCACAATCCCTAATTTTGACGATATTTCTCGATTCGCGAAGCTCTGCAAAAATGTAAAACGCGGTTTAGTAAGAAATAACTTAGTCGATAGTTAACCGTGTAATGCGTCCGCTTTACCTATTAAATACCACGTTTCATCTAGTTTAGGCTGTAGTTGATTAAATGATAAGCGCGTGATCCACACATGCAATGATGCGGGTTTATGCACACCGTCTTGTTCGCTGTTAGCGAGCCTTACTTTCACCAACATACCTTGCTCTTTTCCCATATTAACGGGGTAAAACGCCGTGATCCGCACTTTTAATTGGTTCACAAAACTACTCTCTGGTAGTGCTATTTTTGATAAACCCAGACGATTTGCTTTCAGTATTAATGGCTGCAAACGCCCTATTTGATGCTCTGAATTATACGCAGCAAAGCAGCGCTGCCCGCCAACGTGATACTCCGTTAAGCCCAGCGCAGGAAAGTGAGCATGAACCTGTCCGTAAAACATAGAGGTAAATTGACTTCCCTGTATGTTCTCACTCGATTGGCTCTCTAGTAACTGCTGCTGATAACGCTCAACACCTTCATCCACAGGGAACATTTGCCACTGTGTACTATTGTTTATCGTATGCTGCAATAAGCAGCTATCAGCTAAAGCTAATACATCATCCAGTTGGTGGCATGCTAACAAAGCAGCACCTTGCACTTTACAAAGGTAGTCTTTTATAACCCCTATACAGGCTTGCTTATTAAGTTGATCGAGACCGGTAAGCACTTCATCTAATAATAATAAAGGCGCTCCTTTTATCATCGCAAGCAAAAGCGCAACGCGCTGGCGCTGTCCACCACTTAATTGGTGAGCCCGATACACTAGTTTGTCGGTCAGCCCTAAGGGGTCTATTGCCCAACTTATATCAAATGGCTGCGCTTGTTGCTTAGCAACCAACTTTAATAAAGCGGCAATGCTTAGGTGGTCAAATAACAAAGGAGACTGTGTTACGTAAGCGATGCGGCGCTTATGTGCTGGCATACCTAACTGCTGCTGCCCTGTTACTTTTAACCCGCCAGAAGCAGGAGCAACACCCGCAATTGCATTAAACAAACTGCTTTTACCTGTACCACTTGGGGCTAATAACACCGTTATTTGCAAGGTCTTAAGCTGACAATCAAGTTGCTGAGTAACAGGCTCTGAACAATTAAGTTCAATATGCGCAACCACAGGCTTAGACGTACACTGTGGGTCTGAAATACCCATGCTGCTGTCGCTATTTAATGCCATCATCTGTTTAAACCTATTCAAAGCAAGCTGGTTGGTGTACTTACACGCTGCGTTTGTCTTTGCCACCATTGACATGCAAACACAACGGCAAATGAGAACACGAGCATCAGCCCTGCAAGCATATTTGCAGCCTGAAGATTAAAACTCTCAACATGATCAAATAACGCCAGTGACACAACTTGAGTTTCTCCTGGAATATTACCGCCAATCATTAAAATAACACCAAACTCACCCACCGTATGGGCAAAGCTTAAAGTCGCAGCGGTATAAATAGCCGGTTTAATCATGGGGAGTACTAACCATAAAAACTGCTTCCATGGCTTAAAGCCCAATAAGGCAGCACTGCTGTATAAGTTATCAGGCAATTGTTCAAATGCACTTTGTAAGGGCCGAAAAGTAAAAGGTAAGCTGTAGATCATCGACGCCACTAAAATCCCCGAGAAGCTAAAGACTAACTGTATACCCAAGGTATTTTGCAGCCATAAACCGATACCTTGTTGCGGCGAAAATAACACTAAAAAGTAATACCCTAATACCGTAGGAGGCAAAACTAAAGGCAAGGTAATTAAGGTTTCGAGGAAGGGTTTTATGGCCCGTTTACTTCGCGCAAGCCAATATGCGCAGGGAATCGTTATTACTAACAACGCCAGCGTACTTAACGCAGCAAGTTTTAACGTAATAAAGATGGCTTGCAAGTCTCCCTCGCTCATAGTATTACCTATAGCCCATTGATTTTATTAACTGTTGTGCCTGTTCAGTTTGAACAAAATGATAAAACTGACGCGCAAACACTGAGTCTTTTACTAATAAAACATGCTGCTCAATTGGCTGATACCACTCACTGGGAATGGCGATAGCCGTGCCATTATGTGGTTGTTGCAGTAGGCTTTTTGCAATTAAGCCTAACTCTGCATTTTGGCTTTCAACATATTGAAAAGCATGCAAAATAGATCCTCCCGTTACTGTTTTTTTCGGCTTGGTTTGTAAATGGGCCAATACCTCAACCGCAGCCTGTCCATAAGGTGCATAACGTGGATTCGCAATAGCTAAAGTAATATGGGGCAAACGTGTCATAACGCCTTCCAAACTGTCATAGCCCTCAGACGAATAAAACACCAATTCGCCAAGCGCATACACTGTGCTTTCAATGCCAAAACCATCGGTTTTTAGTTGTGTAGGCAATATTGCATCGGCTGAAAAAAATACGTCATAAGGGGCTCCATAACGAAGCTGTGTTGCGAGTGTGCCTGATGAGCCAGTCACCACTTTAACCTGTATATCGGTTTTAACCTGTGCTTTGAATACTGGCAGCAACTGATCCATTACAGCGACAAAGTTAGCCGAGCAAGCAATCGTTAGCGAAGAGGATGTGTCTTTATCATTAGCGCTTGCAGGCGAAACACAGCACAATAAAACCAGCACAGTCGCTATCGTGTATGTGGTTAGTTTATTTGTTAGCCACTGCATTGTTTCAACCCTACAGCCACTGGGCAGCCGCTATTTGATCTTTATGATTGGCACTCACCCAACGAGTCTGCTCTCCTTCAACGTGCTCTTTTTTCCAAAATGGCGCACGCGCTTTAAGTAAATCAATTAAATACTGTGCCGCTTCAAATGCAGCTTCGCGGTGGACACTCGACACTGCCACCAGCACAATTTGATCTGTTAAGCTTAATTTACCAACGCGGTGAATTAAGGTTACCTTTTCCAAAGGCCATAATGACAACGCTTGCTGCTCTAACTGGGTAAGGTATTTCTCTGTCATCGCCGGATAATGCTCTAGATATAAACTATCAACTTGGTGGCCTTGATTAATGTCGCGAACACGGCCTACAAACATAACCACGGCGCCCGACACCGAGTCGTCAGCTAACATGGATTGATACTCTTCGTTCATATCGAAATCATGTTCTTGTACACGGATCATCACTAACCTCCAGTGACAGGTGGAAACATAGCAACCTCATCGCCAGTGCCGACCGCAGCATTATCATCAACCAAAATTTGGTTTACGGCCACTAACACATCTTTATCGAGTAACCAGGTGTGCCAACGCTCATCTCGTTCAGCCAATGTTTGGCGTAACTGCCTAACCGACATACCTTGTGCATCTAGTTGCACCGAGTCACAGCCTAAACGTTCACGTAACTGTGCAAAAAAAAGTACCTTATTCATTCATACTCCCCTTAATTAGCCAATATAGGTGCCGCGTCTGCCACCACTTTTATAGGTAACTCGCATGTTCTGTACTGTCATACCTTGGTCAACCGCTTTACACATATCGATAATAGTGAGTGCTGCAATCGATACCGCAGCTAACGCTTCCATTTCAACCCCGGTTTGCCCAACTAACTTGCAATAACTGTGAATATCAACCGCACTGCCTTGGTTGTTAATAGAAAACTCAACCGCCACCTTACTTAACGCCAACGGATGGCAAAGGGGGATCAAATCAGCTGTTTTTTTTGCTGCTTGAATTCCTGCAATACGTGCGACAGCTAATACATCGCCTTTGTCTAACTGATTTTGCTCAATAAGAGCGAGCGTTTCTGGCTGCATCACGACCGTTGCGCATGCACGCGCTTCTCGCACTGTTGCTGATTTATCTGCAACATCAACCATGCTTGCTTGACCACTTTTATCTATGTGGGTTAACTGCATTAATTCATCTCCCGAGAGTGGCATTGTTCAACACGATGTGATTTAAGCTCTGCTACAAAATTACATGGCCCACACCGCGAATCGAGTTGCTGACATAAAATCTCATCCCAGGCGGTAGCACACGCATTTGGGCTACCCGGCATAGCAACAAGAAGGGTTCTATTCGAAAGCCCTGCTAACGCTCTGGATTGCAGTGATGAGGTGCCAATTTGCGAACAAGACAAATGCCTGAATAACTCACCAAAACCGCTCACAGACACATCAAATAACACATCGATTGCCGAAGGCGTAATATCATCTGGTGTCAGTCCAGTGCCACCAGAAATCAGTACCACGTCAATATCGTCACTGGCTATCCATGTAGCGACTTCCGCGCGTACTTTATAAATATTGGCTTTATGTAATTGTCGATTAAGCACATGATGCCCACTGTCTATGACTTTTTGCTGCAACAAATCACCCGCAGTATCTTGCTCAGGGCCTCGACTATTACTCACTGTTAAAATCGCTATGTTTAATGGTACAAAGCGGTTGCTTTTTACTCGCGCCATGCGTAATCCTTTTGATCAACCAAACAACGAGCCTGTGCCCATTGTTGTGGTGTATTAACGTTATATAGTTCACGACCCTCGCCATTTGACTCAAACAATTCAATGACGGCCGCTCCAAGCTCTTCAAGTAAACCACTGACAGAGCGCTGCCCATGCTCTAAACGTTGCTGGGCAATTAAACTCGCGCGTTCAAGCCGATTGAGGTAACAAGGCAATACACTGTGTGCAAAGTAACAGGCACAATCTCGTCTGCGCCCTTGGTTGATAAGGGTGCGTAAACTTGTTTTAGATAGCAGCGGCATATCAATAGGAATAACAAGCGCATCATCATACTCAGCGTGATTCAAACAGGCATGAATACCTGCAACAGGTCCTTGCTGTACAAATTTATCAACGATAAAACCGCTGCTATTTCGACTCACAATGACCTCATCGCAGCCCGCGTCTTTAAGGCAAGCAATCGCGCGTGTTAATTGCGTTTGACCATTAATTTCAAGTAAAGCCTTATCTTGCCCCATGCGGCGAGAAAGCCCTCCAGCCAGAACAATACCCACTAACATACTAACCCCCTAACATAGCCAGTTGTTTGGTCAGCCCTGTTCGTCCCATTTGTAATTGATGGCCTTGCCATTTATGTTGAACACTGCTTAAAAGGTGAGTGGCTAAGCCTCTAACATCTTGATTATCTAACCATGGCGTTAAGTCATCATTTGCTTCACCAAATAAACACAAATGCAATTTGCCTTCAGCAGAGACGCGTAAGCGGTTGCAGCTTGCACAAAATGCCTTACTGTAAGGCATGATCAAGCCAATTTGACCCGCATAGTGAGGGTGAAAAAATTCTTCGGCTGGGCCCGCATCCACCGCTTTGGGGGCTGCTCGCCAACCCGACTGTAAAAGCTGTTGTTTAAGTTGCTGACCTTGTACATGTTGGGCATTGAAATAAGCCCGGTTATCACCGGTTTGCATCAGTTCAATGAAACGAAATGTGACAGGCTTATCTTTAATATAATCAAGAAATTGCTGTAATTGGTTGGCATTGTATTGCTTGAGTAAGACCGCGTTTAATTTAACTTTTTTAACACCCAGCTCTAAGGCTTTATCAACACAGCTAAGTACTTCATGTAATGAGTCACTGCCGGTGATTTGCGAAAATGTATAAGGATTCAAGCTATCGGCGCTCAGGTTTAGGTTTGTTAAACCACTGGCCACTAAACGAGGAAGTTTTTCAAGTAAGCGATAGCCATTGGTTGTCATTGCAACGGTATCAATACCTTGGGTTTCACTGCATGCTCCGACGATATCGGCAAGATCTTTGCGCAAAGTAGGCTCGCCGCCAGTTAAGCGTATTTTTTTAGTACCCGCCATCGCAAAGGCGTTTACCAAGGTGCTAATTTTATCAACACTGAGGGTTTTCGGACGAGCATCACACACGTAGCCATCCGGTAAGCAGTAATTACATTTAAAATTACAGACTTCCGTTACTGACAAGCGTAAGTAATTATATTTTCTATCAAAATTATCTTGCAACATCACAGCCTTTCCAAGTCGGGAGGCAAACAAATTTCTTTATTTACCCGGTGGTCACCCACGGTACATTAACCATGCTAAAAACTAGTTTAGGTCGATGTACTTCAGCATCTTGGATACAGCTTAGAGAGTTTGCATTTGCATCACCATACAAAAGAATGGGCAGACAAACTACCCACAAATAAGTAATTTACAGCAACAAGCCCACTATCAATCATGCGCTTATACATTATAAAATCTTTAAATCACTGATACAGATCTTTACCGCCGACAGGCAAAAACGTCAGTTTTACTTGTGTCCCCTGCTCTTCTCGAGGTAATACCACTAACTCACCATTAAGGTGTTTGGCTCGCTCTTGCATAATAGCCATGCCGTAATGGTTTAATTTCTCTGCATTGTGGCTAATCCCTACGCCATCATCACTAATAGCAAGCTCTAATTGACCATCATCAAGTTGCTTTAAGGTGATCCACGCATTGTTCGCCTGTGAATGGTGCACGGTGTTTTGGCTTGCCTCTCGTGCAATTTGTAAGATATGAATTTCTTCCATTGGTGATAAAGGCACTTGCTTAACGGCAAACTCTAAATGAAACGAAATGCTGCTTTGCGAGGCTAACTGATCAATGGTTTTATTCAGCGATGCCTCTAACCCCTCTTCCACCATTTTTAAACGAAAAGTGGTTAATAGTTCACGTAATTGCCGATATGCAGAATCTAACCCCATTTTAAGTTCATCAATAATCGGCTGCTGCATATCATATTGCTGCTTATTCTGCGTTTTTGACAAGCGCGTCACTTGAATTTTCAAATACGATAATGCTTGTGCTAAAGAGTCATGTAACTCACGCGCAATCACCGTACGCTCATGGAGTAACGCGATACGACGGTCTTGATTATGCTGCTCGTCAAGGTTAAGCGACAAGGCAACCTGGTCGGTCACCGACTGAACAAGCTGTAACTGCCAAGAATCTTCGGCAAAGCATTTGCCCCCACGTACAACAATCACACCGTAATGGTTATCCCCATACACTAATGGAAAGCGTGTTACGGTGCTGTCATCAATTGATACAAATGCAGCGCTCCCAATACAGTTATCACAACTTTGAGCGCGGCATGCTCCCTTGTCATCGTGTGTTGGTTTTATTTGCACATACGGCTGGTCGCCACCCGATGTCATTAAGCATAACTCAATGTCATTAACGCCAATGAGTTGCGACAACTCATCAAACGTTTGCTGTAAGTCATGCTTTTTTTCTCTGGTTTCCAGTAGCAAACGGGCTGTTTTAAACAAAAACGCAAGGGTCTGATTATTTAACTCAAGCTTTTCAGTTTGCTGCTTTACGCGTAATTCAAGTTGGCCATACATTGATGCTATCGCCTCGCAGGTATGGTTCAAGGTGGCTCCCATTAACGCCAGTTCGTCATCGCCCTGTAAATCAACATGATGCGTAAAATTTCCTTTCCCGATAGCGTAGGCAGCGTGAGTCAGTTCAGCCAAAGGCTTTTCAACCCTTAAACTGATTAAATGCAAGGTAAACATGCCCACCAATAAGGTAATAAACAACGCGCCAACTTGAATAGTGCGCAGTAATCTAATTTTGCTTTCAGCATCTATTTGCACCGCATAAACAAATGCATCAGCATTTTGAGCGAGTGTTTTTACATAGAGATTAAATTGAGCCTTATCTTCTATCGGTAGGTTAAGCAGTGCGGGCTTTAGGAATGATTGCCAATGAACAATGGTTTGCTGCCACAACACATTTAACTGTTCATCATTTTGTAGCTTCTGAAAAATGGGGTTTTTTAGTTTTTCTTCAAATATTGCAATGCGTTTATCTATTTCCTGTTTGTTTCCTTCAAGGCCGTACATTCCCAGCTGATACGACTCCATTCTCAGCGAGCCACTCAAATTAATTGCGCGAGCATCTAAGTCGGCTAATTCTGTGATCCAATACGATGCAAACAAGGTCGTAATGGCCAGACTAATAATCCCGACCAATGACCCTTTGATATACACCATGACCGAGCCATTAAATCGATTTTTTAGTTCATTTAACCGAATACCCACAATAATTACCCACCTTTTCTATGTTACGAAACCATAACGCTTGTATGTTATCAACACCAGTATTTTCACCCTAACAGCCCCACATTTACACTACCTCTTTGTAGGTATTCTCATAATATTCATGGCCTTACCCCCCATTGAGATATTGATCCTCATCAAGTTACTGTAGCGGTGAAACACTATATTTGATTTGCAATGTAGCTTTCTGCCGCTTCAAGGTGCCTAGTGATTGAGCGCTAAAGTTGAGCAGGATAGGAGAATAAGTAAATGAGCCATTTGTTGAATAAAATGCGCTTTTTCAAGACTAACAAGCAAAGCTTTGCGGGTAGTCACGGTGTAACAACTGATGAAAATCGCGATTGGGAAGACGGCTATCGTCGTCGCTGGCAGCATGACAAAATTGTACGCTCTACACATGGTGTAAACTGTACAGGTTCATGCAGTTGGAAAATTTATGTAAAAGATGGGCTAGTTACCTGGGAAACTCAGCAAACAGACTACCCTCGTACACGTCCTGACTTACCAAATCATGAACCTCGTGGTTGTCCTCGTGGAGCAAGCTACTCGTGGTATATTTACAGTGCTAACCGCTTAAAATACCCTAAAGTTCGTCAAGCATTATTAAAACTGTGGCGCGAAGCTAAGCAAGTACATAGTGATCCAGTTAAAGCATGGGAATCGATTGTTACTGACCCTGCTAAAACGAAAAGCTACAAGTCAAAACGTGGTTTAGGTGGCTTGATCCGTGCTAAATGGGATGAAGTGAACGAGATCATCGCGGCTTCTAATGTTTACACCGCAAAAACGTACGGCCCCGACCGTATCATGGGATTCTCACCTATTCCTGCAATGAGCATGGTTAGCTACGCGGCTGGTTCGCGTTATTTATCACTGATTGGTGGTAACTGCTTAAGCTTCTATGACTGGTATTGTGATTTACCACCTGCATCGCCACAAATTTGGGGTGAACAAACAGACGTTCCAGAATCAGCTGATTGGTATAACTCAAATTATATCATTGCTTGGGGCTCAAATGTTCCACAAACACGTACTCCTGATGCTCACTTCTTCACTGAAGTACGCTACAAAGGCACCAAAACGGTTGTTATTACTTCTGACTACTCTGAGTGCTCTAAATTATCAGATATTTGGTTGTCGCCAAAACAAGGTACCGATGCTGCTCTGGCAATGGCCTTTGGACATGTAATTCTAAAAGAATTCCACATTGAAAAACCAAGTAGTTATTTTACCGACTACGTTCGCCGCTACACCGATATGCCTATGCTTGTCGTGTTGGATAAAACCGACCAAGGCTACACACAAGGTGCCTTCTTACGTGCAGCAGACTTGGCTGATAACTTAGGCCAAGACAACAACCCGAAATGGAAAACCATTGGTCTTGATGAAACAAGCAATGAACTTGTCTCACCAACGGGGGCTATTGGCTATCGTTGGGGTGAAAAAGGCAAGTGGAATATTGAGCAACGTGAAGGAACAAACGGCAGCGATATCAAGTTAGCGCTCAGCTTAAAAGATCACTCAGATAAAGTTGAATCAGTATTATTCCCTTACTTTGGTGGCCAAGCACATGAACTTGGTTACTTCCAACATACTGAACATGACGATATTCAAGTTCGTAAAGTCCCTGTTAAAACAATTACCCTCAAAGATGGTAGCGAAGCACTCGTTGCCACCGTATTTGACTTAATGATTGCGCATTACGGCGTTGACAACGGCTTGGACGACCCTGCGGTTGCAAAATCATATGAAGACAATGTGCCGTATACACCGGCATGGCAAGAAAAAATCACCGGTGTTAACGCAGCTCACGTAATCCAAGTAGCGCGTGAGTTTGCCGATAACGCAGACAAAACTCGTGGCCGCAGCATGGTCATCGTGGGTGCTGGACTTAACCACTGGTACAACATGGATATGAACTACCGTGGCTTAATCAACATGCTGATGATGTGTGGCTGTGTGGGTCAATCAGGTGGTGGCTGGGCTCACTATGTAGGCCAAGAAAAGTTACGTCCACAATGTGGCTGGTTACCGCTTGCGTTTGGTTTGGATTGGCAACGTCCGCCGCGTCAAATGAACGGGACGTCTTTCTTCTATAACCATTCTGATCAATGGCGTTATGAAAAACTTGAAATGACCGAAGTGCTGTCTCCTTTAGCAAATAAAGAGAACTGGACGGGCTCAATCATTGATTACAATACACGTGCAGAACGCATGGGCTGGTTACCTTCTGCCCCTCAACTTGGCATGAACCCACTGCAACTGTGTAAAGATGCAGAAAAAGCAGGATTATCAGCTAAAGATTATGCTGTGCAGCAACTTAAATCAGGTGATTTAGACTTTGCATGTGAAGACCCTGATAACCCTAAAAACTTCCCGCGTAACATGTTTATTTGGCGCTCTAATTTACTGGGTTCATCGGGTAAAGGTCACGAATACATGCTGCGTCATTTCCTCGGTACTAAGCATGGCTTGCAAGGTAAAGATCTTGGCGAAAGCGGAGATAAAAAACCTGAAGACGTTGTCTGGCATGATGATGCACCAGAGGGCAAAGTTGATTTATGGGTCACACTTGATTTCCGTATGTCAACGACCTGTTTGTATTCCGATATCGTGTTACCAACCGCAACTTGGTACGAAAAAGATGATATGAATACATCCGACATGCACCCATTCATTCACCCACTTTCAAAAGCGGTTGATCCAGTGTGGGAATCACGTTCGGATTGGGATATTTTCAAAGGCATTGCGAAAAAATTCTCTGACTTATGTGAAGGTCACTTAGGCGTTGAGAAAGACTTAGTAACATCGCCACTCATGCACGACACGCCAAGCGAGTTAGCCCAACCAGATGGCATTAGTATGTGGTGGAAAGGCGAATGCGATCTGATCCCTGGTGTCACTGCACCCAATATGATTGAAGTTGAGCGCGACTACCCTAATACCTACAACCGCTTTACCTCTCTTGGGCCACTGCTCGAGAAACTCGGTAATGGGGGTAAAGGTATTAATTGGAATACAGACCAAGAAGTGAAGTTTTTAGGTGAGTTGAATTACACACACACCAGCGAAGGCCCACAAAAAGGTCGTCCAAAAATAGACACCGCTATTGATGCAGCTGAAGTCATTTTAAGTCTTGCTCCTGAAACCAATGGTCATGTTGCTGTTAAAGCGTGGCAAGCATTGGGTGAGTTCACGGGTCGCGACCATACACACTTAGCAACCCCTAAAGAAGATGAAAAAATTCGCTTCAGAGATATTCAAGCACAACCACGTAAAATCATCAGCTCGCCAACATGGTCAGGGCTTGAAGATGAGCATGTGTCTTACAACGCAGGCTATACCAATGTGCATGAACTGATCCCTTGGCGTACCGTTACCGGCCGTCAACAATTTTACCAAGATCACCAATGGATGCGTGACTTCGGTGAAACCATGGTGTCGTACAAACCACCTGTAAACTTAAAAACTACTCAACCATTATTAGATAAAAAACCTAATGGTAATAAAGAGTTAGTTTTAAACTGGATTACGCCACACCAAAAATGGGGCATTCACTCAACCTACTCAGACAACCTACTTATGCTGACATTAAGCCGTGGTGGTCCGATTGTTTGGATCAGTGAAACGGATGCCACTGAAGGGGGTATTAAAGATAACGATTGGATCGAAATCTTCAATGTTAATGGTGCCATTGCTGCACGTGCCGTCGTATCACAGCGTGTACCACAAGGTATGAGCATGATGTACCACGCACAAGAGCGCATTGTAAACACACCAGGCTCTGAGATATCAGGAACCCGAGGTGGTATTCATAACTCAGTTACCCGCGCCATCATGAAACCAACCCATATGATTGGGGGTTATGCACAGCAATCATACGGCTTTAACTACTACGGTACTGTGGGCTGTAATCGTGATGAGTTTGTAATTGTCCGTAAGATGGACAAGGTTGATTGGCTAGATAACGAGTAACCGAGGATAAAATTATGAAAGTACGTGCACAAATTGGCATGGTCCTAAATTTAGATAAATGCATCGGTTGCCATACCTGTTCAATCACTTGTAAGAATGTATGGACTAGCCGAGAAGGTGTTGAATACGCTTGGTTTAACAACGTAGAGACCAAACCGGGTATTGGTTATCCGAAAGAATGGGAAAACCAGAGCAAATGGAATGGTGGCTGGAAACGCAACAGTAAAGGCGTATTAGAGCCCAAACAAGGTAATAAACGCCGTTTATTAGCTAATATTTTTGCTAATCCAGATTTGCCCGAAATTGATGATTACTACGAGCCGTTTGATTTTGATTATCAACATCTGCATAACGCACCTGATAGCAAGCACCAACCGGTTGCTCGCCCTCGCTCGTTAATTACGGGTCAGCGTATGGAGAAAATCAACTGGGGACCTAACTGGGAAGAGATTCTCGGGACTGAATTCTCAGAGCGTAAAAAAGATAAAAACTTTGACGACGTAGTACAAAAAGACATTTACGGGCAATTTGAAAAAACCTTCATGATGTATTTGCCACGCCTGTGTGAGCACTGCATCAATCCAGCCTGTGTTGCTAGCTGCCCTTCTGGTGCGATTTATAAACGTGAAGAAGATGGCATTGTCTTAATTGACCAAGACAAATGCCGTGGCTGGCGGATGTGTGTATCAGGTTGTCCGTATAAGAAAATTTACTACAACTGGAAATCGGGTAAATCAGAGAAATGTATTTTCTGTTTCCCTCGAATCGAAGCAGGTCAACCCACCGTGTGTGCTGAAACCTGTGTAGGTCGAATTCGTTACTTAGGCGTCTTACTTTATGATGCAGACCGCATAGAAGAAGTTGCAAGTGTACCGAATGAGCAAGACTTATACCCTGCACAGCTTAGTATGTTCTTAGATCCGAACGATCCTGAGGTCATTGAAGCAGCACGCAAAGAAGGGATCCCTGAAAATTGGTTAGAGTCAGCACGCCAATCTCCTGTCTATAAAATGGCAATGGACTGGAAAGTAGCACTGCCTCTGCACCCTGAATACAGAACCTTGCCAATGGTTTGGTATATTCCACCATTGTCGCCGATTCAATCAGCGACAGAGGCTGGTCATGTTGGCATGAATGGCGTTATTCCTGACTTGAAGTCATTACGTATCCCCATGCGCTACCTTGCTAACTTACTTACGGCAGGTGATGAGAAGCCCGTTGTACGAGCACTTGAACGCATGATTGCTATGCGCGCTTTCAAACGTTCGCAACAAGTCGATGGCGTTGAAGATCTCGAAGTACTTCAGCAAGTTGGACTAAGCGCTGACCAAGTTGAGCAAATGTATCGTTATATGGCGATTGCCAATTACGAAGACCGCTTTGTGATACCCACCAGTCATAAATCGTATGCTGAAGATGCCTACGATATGAAAAATGGCTGTGGTTTCAGCTTTGGTAATGGCTGTAGTGATGGTAACAACGGCGTAAATTTATTTGGTGCCAAAAAAGCCACCGTGAAACAAATTATCCCCGTTGAGATCAAGGAGTAAGTTATGCAAGTTTTAAGTGTATTTTCTCATTTACTTGATTACCCGACTGCTGAGCTTGTAGAAGCGAAAGATGAGCTAATTAGCACACTTAAGCAAAGTTCACTAACAGAGCAAAATCAACGTGCTGTCTGTGATTTTATCACCACACAATGCGAAAAAGACATACTCGACTGGCAAGCAGAGTATGACGGATTGTTTGAACGTGGACGCGCGCTTGGTCTGTGGCTTTTTGAACATGTTCACGGCGAAAGCCGTGACCGTGGTCAAGCTATGGTCGACTTAGTCGAGCAATATAAACAGGCAGGTTTAGAGTTAAGTCAAAATGAACTACCTGACTACATTCCCCTGTTTTTAGAGTTCTTAGCAACCCAAGGTGAGGAGAATGCTCAGTCTTGGTTAGTTGAAGTTGATCATATTTTTGGTCTGCTATTGTGCCGACTCGAAAAACGAGAGAGTAACTACTCATTACTGTTTTTAAGCTTGCTAGAGCTTGCACAGAGTGACCTAGACCTCGAGGTATTACGCAAGCAAATCAACGGTGAAAAGCGCGACGATACGAAACAAGCAATTGACAAAGAATGGGAAGAAGAAGCCATTACTTTTGGTGCACAAGATGCAACTAACTGCCCAAGTTCAGTCAATCGCCCTGACGAAACTCAGCGCAAAGATCAATATGTTCCAGTTAGCTGGACTGACTTTAATCAAGAAGCCAGTTAAGGAGTTCATCATGAGTTATTTAAACACCTTTTTCTTTGGGATTTACCCCTATATCGCCTTAGCCGTGTTTGTTATTGGCTCGGTAATACGTTACGACCGAGAGCAGTACACATGGAAAACAGGCTCAAGCCAACTACTTGAAAGCAAAAAACTCAAGCAAGGCAGCCGCGCATTTCATATTGGTATCATTATGGTATTGCTCGGCCACTTTGTAGGCTTACTCACACCAGCAGAAGTATGGCATGTGTTTGGTATTGAAGCGGGTCACAAGCAACTGATTGCCATGACGTTAGGCGGTGTGTTTGGTTTGATTTGTTTTTACGGTCTAACCATTTTAATCAAACGCCGCTTATATGAACCGCGCATTAGAGCCACCAGCAGTAATATGGATATTGCAATTTTACTGCTGTTATACGTGCAGTTAATTTTAGGTTTATTGTCAATTTTTGTCTCAGCAGGTCATTTAGATGGTGCAGAAATGCTACTCCTAATGAGCTGGGCACAAAACATTGTGACCTTTGATTTAACCGAAGCAACCGCAGCAATTGCACAAGTACATTGGATTTATAAGCTACATGTTGCACTAGGTATGACGTTATTTGTGGTATTCCCATTTAGTCGCTTAGTTCATATTGCCAGCGTACCGGTACAATATTTAGGCCGAAACTACCAAGTGGTTCGTAGCAAATCTTAACCTATCATGCCCTGTTTCGACAGGGCATTCCCCCTCGAGGTCGATATGATTAACGTTAATCAACACACTATTAGCGAAACACAAATTCTTAATGAAATGCAGTATCACCCAGCCGACGATCATCGCGCTGCGATGGTAGAGGCGGCACAGAGTTTGATCATTGGCGAATTGTTACAACAACGCGCACAAGCGCTAAATATCAATCTAGATACGCACGCTTCAGACACCGACGAGCAACGCCAAAATAAATTGCTCGAAAAACTTATCGCTGCAGAAGTGCAACTGCCCCGTGCCAGCGCGACTGAGTGCGAACATTATTATCAACAAAACAAACCCAAGTTCACCACACCTCCGCTTATTGCAGCAAAACATATTTTACTTGCAGCACCGAGTAGTGATGAAAAAGCGCGTAGTCATGCGCTGAACCAAGCCGAAAACCTGCTTAACGCACTCTCGCAAGGCGCTTCTTTTAGTGAGCTTGCACAGCAATATTCAAAATGTGATTCGGCTCAGTTAGGAGGCCAACTTGGTCAAATAACAAAAGGGCAAACTGTCAGCGAGTTTGAACGTCAAGTATTCAGTGCTGATGTTGGCTTAATTGCTCACCCTATTGAAACCCGTTTTGGTTATCACCTTGTTTATGTTGATCATAAAGAGCCTGGGCTGCAACTGCCTTTTGAAGCCGTGGAGTCACGTATTGAGGACTACCTGAATAAAAAAGTAGAGCGCAAAGCCATCGCGCAATATATCCAATTATTAATTGCTGACGCCGATATTGAAGGCTTCGACTTTAATGTCAGCAGCAGTCCGCTTGTACAATAAAATAAAGGAAAACACATGAGTTGTTGTGGAGCCTGTGGTGGGCAAGAGAATACAAAACCAACCGATCAAGACAATACGCCGAGTGAGCAAGCTTTGGCGGATACCGCAAAGCACAAAGATGAGGGGCAAGCAGTCCCTGACAATGAAGACGAGTAATCTCACTGAAACTTGAGCACAACACGTCAAATAAAGTACACTGTAGAATACAGTAAAGGCTTGTTGGAGTATTCGCTCCTACAAGCCTATTTATTTTCAATAGAGACAGATCATGGCGCAAACTCGCGGAAATTTATTTATCTTATCGGCCCCTTCAGGCGCAGGTAAATCAAGCTTAATTAGTGCATTACTAAACAAACACAGCGATATGAAAGTATCGGTTTCACACACAACTCGTTCACCTCGCCCAGGCGAAGAAAACGGTGTGCATTATCATTTTGTGTCGGTTGAGGAATTTAAAGCACTGATTGAAAAGAATGATTTCTTTGAATGGGCGCAAGTGTTCGATAATTACTACGGCACTTCAAAGCAAGCAATTGAGACTCAGCTTGCAGCAGGCATTGATGTATTTTTAGATATTGACTGGCAAGGTGCACAGCAAATTCGTAAATTAGTCGAAGATGTTGAAACCATTTTTATTTTGCCCCCCTCAAAAGAAGAGCTTGAGTCACGCTTAACGAACCGCGGCCAAGATTCGAGTGAGGTTATTGCAGGAAGAATGGCCAAAGCCCAGTCTGAAACCTCTCATTACAATGAATATGATTACGTTGTAGTAAATGACGACTTTGATACCGCCTTGGCTGAAATCGAAACAATTGTTATGGCAAAACGTTTATCACTCAAGAGCCAAGCACAGCGCCATCAAACGCTTTTAGATAATTTATTAAAGTAAGACACGCGTTAATTAACGAATAGAGATAAAAATTAACCACTAGCTATTGGCGAATCTGACTTGGTGCAGTAAACTACGCCTTTGCTTAAGAATTTATTTGGAGTGCTAAGATGGCTCGCGTAACTGTTGAAGATGCAGTAGATGCAATTGGTAATCGTTTTGACTTAATTTTAGTTGCGGCTCGTCGTGCCCGCCAAATCGCGGTAGGTGGAAAAGATCCACTTGTTGACGCAGAAAATGACAAGCCGACAGTCATTGCTTTACGTGAAATTGAGAAAGGGTTAGTAAATAGCTCATCAATGGACTTAATTGATCGTGAAGAACAACAACACCAAGAAGCAGCAGAAATGGCTGCAGTGGCTGCTATCGTAGGTGGCAACCAATAATCAAGCTCCCCGCTTTGATTTCGCTAAACGGCTAGTATTTCAGCACTAGCCGTTGGCAAGCCCTTCTTTTCATCGTATATTCTATTCATACCGTTACCGATTTACTTCATTTGCGCATTGGAGTGTGACTTTGTATCTTTTTGAAGGTCTAAAAAAGAAAATATCCGAATATTTGTCTCCCGCCGATATCGAGCTGGTGCAAAAAGCTTACGTGGTTGCTCGTGAAGCCCACGAGGGTCAAACACGTTCAAGTGGCGAGCCCTACATTACTCACCCTGTCGAAGTGACACAAATTCTTGCTGGCATGCATCTCGATCACGAAACTTTAATGGCAGCATTAATGCATGACGTGATTGAAGACACCGACTTTAGCCAACAAGATTTAGCTGAGATTTTTGGCGACACAGTTGCCGAATTAGTTGAAGGCGTTAGTAAACTCGATAAGCTGAGCTTTAAAGACAAAAAAGAATTCCAAGCGGAAAACTACCGTAAAATGATCATGGCAATGACACAAGACATTCGCGTGATCTTAATTAAGCTGGCAGACAGAACGCACAATATGCGCACACTCGGCGCACTTCGTCCCGACAAGCGTCGTCGTATTGCCCGCGAAACACTCGAAATTTATGCGCCAATTGCAAATCGTTTAGGTATTCACGACATTAAAAATGAGCTGGAAGATTTAGGCTTTCAGGCACTCTATCCTATGCGTCATCGTGCTTTGAAATCTGAAGTGATCAAAGCCCGCGGTAATCGAAAAGAAGTCATCAGTAACATTAAAAGTGAAATCGAAGCACGCCTTGAAGAGGCTGGTATCGACGCCACGATTTCTGGGCGTGAGAAACACCTCTACAGCATCTATAAAAAAATGCTGAACAAAGAGCTCTCTTTTAACGAAGTCATGGATATTTACGCGTTTCGCATCAATGTAGATAACATGGATACCTGTTATCGCGTTTTAGGTGTTGCGCACAACTTGTATAAGCCAATTGAAACGCGCTTTAAAGATTACATTGCGGTGCCAAAAACCAATGGTTATCAATCATTGCATACATCATTGGTGGGCCCACATGGCATTCCGGTCGAAATTCAAATTCGTACCCACGATATGGATCATATGGCCGACAAAGGGGTTGCCGCTCATTGGATGTATAAAAAAGCCGGTGATAGCGCAGGTCACACCGCACAACAGCGTGCACGCCAATGGATGCAAAGCTTACTTGAGCTACAACAAAGTGCTGGGTCATCGTTTGAGTTCGTTGAAAACGTTAAAACCGAGCTATTCCCTGAAGAGATTTATGTTTTCACGCCAGATGGTCGTATTGTTGAACTGCCCATGGGGGCAACCGCCGTTGACTTTGCCTATGCAGTGCATACCGATGTAGGTAATACCTGCGTGGGGGCGCGTGTAAACCGCAAACCGCATCCACTGAGTAAAGCGCTTGATACGGGTCAAACCGTCGAAGTTATTACCAGTTCTGGCGCACACCCTAATGCCACGTGGCTCAACTTTGTGGTAACAGGTAAAGCCCGCTTAGGGATTCGTAACTACCTTAAAAGCCAACAGCACGAAGAAGCCTTGTTACTAGGGCGTCGCTTACTCGACTCAGCCCTTGGTGAGCAAAAACTGGATGACATTCCAGATGAAAATATTCGCCGCGTGCTTCAAGAACATGAACTGAATACCGTATTAGAGCTGTTGGTCGAAATAGGCTCTGGTAACTTAATGAGCGTCTTAATTGCCAAGCGCCTAATGCAAGTAGAAGCCGACGACCTTAATGCGCTTGCCAGAAAAGCCAAAGCGACCATTATCGGCACCGAAGGTATGCTCGTTAATTACTCTAAGTGCTGCCGTCCCGTTCCTGGAGATGCCATCACCGCTCATATCAGCCAAGGTAAAGGCTTAACGGTTCACCGCCAAGAATGTAAGAATATTCGCGGCTGGGAGAATGAACGTTCGAAATACTTGGTTGTAAAATGGGACGATAATCCCGAGAAAGAATACATTGCCGCCCTTCGTATTGAAATTATCAATCATCAAGGGGCACTTGCTAAGCTCACCAATGTCATCGCCTCAACCCAAGCAAACATTGTCGAGATAGCCACCGACGAAAAAGAAAGTAATCTATACATGATAGACTTAGGCATTACCGTGAAGAACCGTGTTCACGTTGCCAATATTATGCGTCGCATTCGTGTGATGCCAGATGTACAAAAAGTCTACCGTAAAAAGTAACAAGGATAATCATGAACAAATCTTTTATTTCTACTGACAATGCACCCGCAGCAATCGGCACATACAGCCAGGCTGTTAAAGTAGGTACCGCTGTTTACTTATCAGGTCAAATTCCTCTTGTACCAGAAACAATGGACGTTATTTCTGAAGACTTTACAGAGCAAACACATCAAGTATTTAAAAACCTAACGGCTGTTTGCCAAGCCGCGGGTGGTCAAATTCAAGACATGGTTAAAGTCAATATTTTCCTGACTGACCTATCAAACTTTGCAATTGTTAATGAAGTGATGAGCCAGTACTTTAAACAACCTTATCCAGCTCGCGCTGCAATTGGCGTGCGTGCACTACCTAAAGGCGTGCAAGTTGAAATTGACGGTATTATGGAATTACCTTCAACGAACTAATACACACAGTGCCAGCAACCCCCTTGTTGGCACTTTTTTAGACAAAGTTACTATTTTCCTCAGCCGAAGTTCTTGACTCACAAACCATTCTCTAGCAATCTGTGTAGTAATAATAATTAGAAACCTTTAACTATTGTAGTACAAAAGGATCCCCCACGTGTTTAAGCTGGCTCACAATGGAAACGTCTTATTAGATGTTCACGAACACTCACCACCCAGTGCTGCGTTTATTATCGAAGCATTAGAAAAGTCATCCTTCTGTGAATGCAGAGTGGATCATGATGCGATCAATAACTTTTTTAAAAATAAATCTACTGAACGTATGCTCGTTGTAGCTTCAAAGCATGATGCAAGCCTTGAGGTATCGTTAAGTGATGACAAAATGCTGGCCACTGGTGAGTTGACTATCGCTGAAGGCGGCAAAGCCCTAACCCTTGAAAACGCGAAAAAAGAACTCATTAAAGCCGGCGTAGCACGGGGTTATAAACAAGCATTTTTAGAACAGTTATTACAAAAACAGTTTGAGCTTCCCGCAGGCACTAAAACCAAAGGCGTATTAGCAAAAGGCCGCTTGCCCATTGATGGCCAGCCCTCAAAACTAGTGCCGCAAGTAGAAACGTTAAAAGACCGTTTAAAACAGCCCAAACTTCGTGAAGATGGCACCGCTGACATGCGTGACTTTGGTAAGTTAGCCAGCGTAGAGCCGGGTGTACTGCTTATAAAACAAGTTCCTGCCACTCCCGGTAAAGAAGGGTTTACCGTCACCGGTGATGTGCTACCAGCTAAAGCTGGTGAGAGCCATGCCTTAGTTGCAGGTGAAGGCACTGAGATTTCAAAAAACAATCCGCTGGAGCTGATTTCAGTGATCGCAGGGGTGCCTGTTGATATTGCCAATGGCATGCGTGTAGATGACATTTTTACGATTGCTGATGTTAACGTTAAAAGTGGCCATGTTGATTTTGAAGGCAGTGTCATCGTAACCCATAACGTTGAACCCGGCATGCGCATAAATGCGAAAGGCGACATTACCGTCATGGGAACCGTTGAGTCAGGTCACTTAACTGCGGCAGGCGATATCACCATAAAACAAGGTGTAATAGGCCACCAGCTCGATGATAAAAGCTTATCTTGTCATATTGTTTGCCAAGGCGACATTCATCTATCTCATGGTCAATACAGCTACCTTGAAGGGAATAACATTATCATTGACCGCCAATCAAGCCATTGTGTGATGAAAGCCGCTAAGTTGCTGCAGTTAGGCAAAGAAGACAACCCTCAAGGTAAGTTATTTGGGGGCACTATTTTAGATGCACAAATGGTGATAGCAGGTGAAATTGGTAATGAATCAGGTGCCAAAATGGTTATTAACCTCGCGGCCTCTGGCGCACAAGTCACCGCACAAACCGATCAGTGTTTAAAAGACCTAGCACAAACCGACTCACAGCTAGATAACTTGCAAGAAGCCATTGAAAAAGCCGACCAAGTCAAAGACGCTGAAAAGAAAAAGCTGTTATTGGCTAAGATAGGCGCTACACAAATGCATTACTGTGAACAAGCAGAGCAACTCGAGAAAAAGCTCTCAAACTTAGAGCTTCATTTACATGAACTGCTTGAAGGCGCACAACTCGTCGTTAATAAAACATTGCACTCGGGAGTTGAGATCCATATTTTCGATAAGGTGTTACTCACTAACCGCCAATACCCACCTTGTAAAGTCAAACTCGAAGAAAGCAAAATTGAAGTAGAGTTTAAAACAAGTTAAAAAAAAGAGGCTTAAAGCCTCTTTTTACCAGGGTCATTAATCTTTAAACTAAAGAATTCCTTCAACTTGCTGCTTTAACTGCTCAGGCCACACGCCGACCTGCACTTGCCCGATATGGTGCTTTTGTAATAGCAGCATCGCTAAACGAGACTGACCAATACCGCCACCAATCGTTTGTGGGAACTTTTTCGCTAATAACGCTTTATGCCAATCAAATTCAAGACGCGCTTGGTCGCCCGTAATCGCCAGTTGTGTAGCCAATGCATCAGGACTTACACGAATTCCCATCGACGAAATTTCAAACGCATCTTCAAGTACTGGGTTCCACACTAGAATATCGCCATTTAAACCAGCAAACTTGCTGCAGGTTTGCGTCGACCAATCGTCGTAATCTGGCGCACGCACATCATGAATTTTACCATCTGCAAGCGCTCCCCCAATACCAATTAAAAATACCGCGCCGTATTCCTGCGCAATCGCTTTTTCACGCTGTTTCGCAGTGAAATCAGGGTACATTTGGCGTAATTGTTCACTGTGAACAAAAGTAATTTTTTCAGGTAAAAATGGGGGGATATCAAACTCACTTGCAACATAACGTTCAGTCGCTTTTATCGCTTGATAAAGTAACGTTACTGTTTCTTTAAGTTTATCTAAAGTACGTTCAGTGCTTTCGCAAATCACTTTTTCCCAGTCCCATTGGTCAACATACACTGAATGAATCGGGCTTAATGACTCTTCGTCTGGGCGTAATGCTTTCATGTGAGTATAAAGCCCTTCACCGACAGAGAAATCATACTCGGCAAGCGTTTTACGCTTCCATTTAGCGAGTGAATGCACCACTTCAAACTGGCTACCAGGAATCGTTTTCACCGCCACCGATACAGCATTTTCAGTTCCACTCAAGTTATCTTGAATGCCATCACCTACTTTTGCCAAGATAGGGGCTTGCACCTCAACTAAGCCAAGTTGTTGCTCTAATTGACTCGAAAAAAACTGTTTTACTTTACTAATTTGCTGCTGTTGCTGCAGGTAGTGTGAACTCATAATAATTGGCCTCATTCCCAGTTATTGTTACTTGCTTATAGAGAACTAAAATCTCTTCGTTAAAACAATCCTCAACCAAATGAAGATTATTTTCAATAACCCGCAACAAAAAGAACTTAACATTGCAATTATCGTAAAAATAATGCTATAAATTTTAGATAATCAATAATTACAACTCGGTTAATTCATGGAAAATTATCAAATCGATAATCTCGATAAAAACATCCTCAACGCATTAATGGAAAATGCACGCACCCCATACGCAGAATTAGCCAAACGCTTTGCCGTCAGTGCCGGCACTATTCATGTTCGCGTCGAAAAAATGAAACAAGCCGGTATTATCACCGGCACCCAAGTGAGTATTAATGCAAAGCAACTCGGTTACGATGTCTGCTGTTTTATTGGTATTAATCTCAATAATGCCCGTGATTACCCAGACACCTTACTGCACCTAAAAGAGCTCGAAGAAGTGGTTGAGGCCTACTACACCACGGGTAACTACAGTATATTTATCAAAGTAATGGCGCGCTCTATTGACCACTTACAGGATGTGTTGATCAATAAAATTCAAGCCATAGAAGCCATTCAATCAACTGAAACGCTTATTTCTTTACAAAACCCAATAAGTAGAGCGGTAGTGCCCTAGCCTTATACTGGGTATAATCAGCGCCAATTAGAATCCGTCAACGAGCACACAACTATGGATACAACTCGCTTTGAGCGTGTAAAACAGGTGTTAGAACGCCGCCAAACGGACCTAACGGTTTGTTTAGAAGAAGTACACAAGCATCATAATTTATCAGCCATTGCCCGTACTGCTGACGCAACAGGCTGTCATCATGTGCACGCAGTGTGGCCTGACAATCAAAAATGGCTAACCAATAACACCTCGGGTGGCAGCAAAAATTGGTTAGAAACGCACTTGCATCGCACCATAGACGACGCCGTAGCGATGATGCGAGCCCATAATCCAGAAGTGCAAATTTTAGCAACTAACCTCAGTGACGATGCGGTCGACTTTCGCGAAATTGATTACACCAAACCAACGGCTGTGATTGTAGGCCAAGAGCGTGATGGAATTTCGCCTCGCGCACTTGAGCATGCTGATAAACACATCATTATTCCAATGCAAGGGATGGTGCAATCGCTCAATGTATCCGTTGCAGCCGCATTAATTTTGTTTGAAGCACAGCGCCAACGCGAAGAAGCCGGCCTGTATGAACGTAATATGTTAGACGACAGCATAAAACACCGTATTTTATTTGAGGGATGCCACCCTATTATTGCAAAGCAATGCCGCGAAAAAGAACTGCCTTACCCCGCGCTTGATGAAAGTGGAGAAATAGTCGCTGATGATGACTTTTGGCAGATTTTAAAACATACGCAATCGCTTGAAGCCGCTAACGACTCACAGTAAACTGAAAAAAGTTTACTAATTAATAATTTGAGTCACCATTGAGTCATTGTAGCTTAGCGTTATACCCGATAACTGAATTAAAAGGCGTTGGCCCCAAAATGGCCGAGCGCCTTGCTAAGCTTGGGATTCATACAGTGCAAGATATGCTGTTTCATTTACCGCACCGCTATGAAGACCGTACTCGCATTCACCCCATTTGTGAATTACAGCCACACAGCCATGTGAGTGTCGAGGCCACAATTGAAACCAGCCAAATTACATTTGGCAAAAGACGCATGCTAGTTTGCCAAGTTAACGATGGCACCGGTCGTTTAACGCTGCGTTTTTTTAATTTTAGTGCGGCACAAAAAAATGCGCTCAGCGCTGGTAAAATTATTCGCTGTTTTGGTGAAATACGCCGAGGTCGGGTTGGGTTTGAAATGACCCACCCTGAATACAGTTTGTCAGACACGCCATCAGAACAACCGACGAACACCACCCTAACACCCGTTTACCCTGTTACTGAAGGCCTTAAGCAGCTATCTATCCGCGCTTTAAGCGACCAAGCCTTAGCTTTACTTGCTAAATATCCCGTTGAAGAATTACTGCCAGAACAATTTCAACCCACTGGCATGCGCTTAAGTGATGCACTTTTGACCTTGCATCGCCCGCAAAACGATGTCGATTTAACGGCGCTTGAGCAAGGCTTTCACCCTGCTCAGCAACGATTAGTATTTGAAGAGCTGCTCGCACAAAATTTAAGCTTGTTGAAGCTACGCCAAAAAGGCCAAAGTGTAAAAGCTATTGCATTAAAGCCTCATAACCCGCTAGAGACAGAGTTTTTGTCGACACTAGCATTTAGCCCCACCACGGCACAAAGCCGAGTTGTGGCAGAGATCAAGGGCGATCTTCAACACCCTTTCCCAATGATGCGCCTTGTTCAAGGTGATGTAGGCTCAGGAAAAACCCTTGTTGCAGCACTCAGTGCGCTAACAGCAATTAGCGAAGGCTACCAAGTTGCCTTAATGGCTCCGACCGAAATTCTTTCTGAGCAGCATGGTATCAACTTTAGCCAATGGTTTAACAACTTGGGCATTGAAGTCGCATGGCTTGGAGGCAAAAGTAAAGGAAAAGAGCGCACCGCCACACTTGAAAAAATAGCCTCGGGTGAGGCGCAAATGATTGTTGGCACTCATGCGCTGTTCCAAGAGCAGGTCGAATTTAATAACCTTGTCTTAATCATTATTGATGAGCAGCATCGCTTTGGTGTGCACCAACGATTATCACTGCGTGAAAAAGGGCGTTTTGGTGACTGTTATCCCCACCAACTGGTTATGACAGCCACACCTATCCCACGCACGTTGGCTATGACCGCGTATGCAGACTTAGAAACCTCTGTGATTGATGAATTACCGCCAGGTCGAACGCCTATCACAACCGTTGCCATTCCAGATACTCGCCGTGAGGAAATCATTCAACGAGTCAGAACAGCCTGCACAGCGCAAGGCCGTCAAGTGTATTGGGTTTGTACGCTTATTGACGAGTCTGAGGTATTGCAGTGCCAAGCAGCAGAGGACAGCGCAGCACAATTAAAAGAAGCCCTGCCCGAGTTAAATGTCGGCTTAGTACATGGCCGAATGAAAGCCGCTGAAAAGCAAGCGATTATGAGTGAGTTTAAAGCGGGTAATATTCATGTTTTAGTCGCGACAACGGTGATTGAAGTGGGTGTTGATGTGCCGAATGCCAGCCTGATTATCATTGAAAACCCCGAACGCTTAGGACTTGCGCAATTACATCAACTAAGAGGCCGTGTTGGTCGAGGGGCGATAGCATCGCACTGTGTACTTCTTTATCACGCGCCTTTATCTGCAACAGCACAAAAACGCTTAGGTGTATTACGCGAAAGTAATGACGGCTTTGTTATTGCCGAAAGAGACCTTGAAATCCGTGGTCCAGGTGAAGTGCTCGGCACCAAGCAAACCGGTTTAGCCGAATTTAAAATCGCCGATCTTAATCGCGACAAACAAACGCTGGCCCATGTCAGACCTATTGCCTTTAAAATGTTAACCGATTACCCAGAGCAATCAAACAAGCTAATTACACGTTGGTTAGCAGGCAAATCAGATTACGCGCTCGCATAAAAAAGCCCCGCATCAATGCAGGGCTAAAAATAAGGGAGTTATCCGTGTGAACGGTTAGAATTTGTATTCAATACCAACGCCTAGGTAATCTTGATCCACTTGATTGTCCATATCAAATGTTGAGTAGAAACCAAATACTTTGGTGTTTTTGCTAAGCGTGTGATCAACACCAGCAGAGATAGCCGTTTTCTTATCGCCTTCATCAAAATCAATCACTTGGTATTGAACTTTGAACGTGTTGCTATTCATTTTATACGCCGCATTCACCAAGTAACCATCTGCTTCTGCGCTGCCATCCACTTTCTCTTGTGTTTGGTACATAGCACCTAGTTTAAAGTCGCCGACTTTACCTTGTACGGTTGCACGTACAATATCGTAGCCTTTCACTTCACTATCTGCTGCAACAGAGGCATACAGTTTGCTGTCTTTTAATTGAGCGTCACCGTAAGTAACTGCAAGTGAATAACCGTTATCTGCATCAACATCATCTTCTGCAATATAGGTTGCAAGCACTTTAAAGCCACTGAAATCGTTAGATGCGTAAGAAATCGTATTACCTAAACGGTTTTCACCTTTAAATACATTTTTAATATCGCCTTCAAGGTCATTGAATAAATCAATTTTGCCTTGAGATAGCTTCATTGCTGTATCGTTACGACCAATCACAACCTGACCAAAGCCACCTTTAACACCTACGTATTGGTTACGTGCAGTGATGTTGTCATCATTGTCGCCTTTTGAATCAGCGTCAGATACGTCAACACCAAACTCTAGTTTATAAACAGCTTCTAAGCCTTCAGTTATTTTTTCAGAGCCTTTCAGGCCAAAACGTGAGTTATTGCTTTTGATTTCAGTGAAAGACCCTTCACCATCGTCAGATGATTGAACAGTCACGTTTGCTTTACCATACACATCAACATCCGCTAATGCTGAAAAAGATAAACCACCAAATAAAGCTAAGAATAAGCTAGACTTTGCAAATTTCATGTCGTTTCCTCAATAATCGCAACAAAAACACGTGCTCGTGTTTCAATGCGGGCAGTTTGCCAGCGAAAAATGACAGAAAAATGACAATTGAAATAAAATCGTAAATTTACCTTCATGAAATGTAATTATTTCTGAAATAAAAACGTAACTTACTACTGCGAAATAAAATTTTATTTAAAGCATCGTTTAAAATTTTTTAAGCTTTAATTTTTAATTCAGTCAATAAAGTCACCAATTTCTCTAATAGTGGCGTTTGTTCATTATCTCTGTGGTAGGCAACAAACACATCTCGCGAGGTATGCGCCACATCTTCAACATGATATAGCTCACCCGCTTTAAGCTGCTCCTCGACTAATAACTGAGGAATAAAGGCACTACCGCCACACTTCAAAATTAAGTCTAAGGCAATACGCCCGGTACTGGTTCTAAAATAAGGAGGAGCGTGACCATTAAACTCACGAGCATGCCATAACGAAAACGAGGTGCCCCAGTCTACATACACATACTGGTTATCAAAAAAGTTCTCACTGTTTGCTGTTTCGTATGCACTCACCGGAATGATCGGCAATTCACAAATACGCTCAACAATTAACTCATCTACTTTAGGGGGATCGAACAGCACAGCTAAATCGAGTGTGCGCTCAAGTAATAAACGCGTGCTCTCTTGCTGCGCCTTCACTTCAGCAACCAATGAAACTCCCGGCATTGCCGAGACAATATTCGTGATCCCAAACTGTAAAAAAGCATCCCAAATATTCGGAGTGCCTGCTAAACTAATTTGCTTATGCATATTATCAGCAAGTGCCACATCGACTTTAGCCCTTTGCATGCCGGTGATAATCATTTGTGCGTGAGGTAAGAGTCGTTCACCCGGCGCTGTTAGCTGTATATTATTACGCTGACGAATAAATAAATTAACGCCTAAACCTTGCTCTAATTGACGGATCCGAAAACTCACAGCAGACTGGGTAATGTACAGGTTTTCAGCTGCCTTACCAAAGTGACGTGTGCGCACCACTTCAACAAAGGTCTTTAATAAATCGATATCCATTTTTTACCCTTACGATAAAAATAACTTGTTTAATAAAATCGACAACTTGATCCATACTCCTGCAAGAAAATAGGGTATGAGGATACAGCCATGAGCAATGACATTTCATCACTTCGTCAGGCATTCGTAAGCCAACGTCAATTTTATGATGATCAAAACTTCCCACGCGGTTTTGGTCGTAGTGGTCACTTCACTTTGCTAGAAGCCGACATTCTCGAACAGCATGGTGTTGTACTAAAGGGTTTATACAACAAAACCCTAGAACCACAAAATGAATTTCAAACTCAATTTGTGCAAGTAGTCACAGGTAACCTAGAAGCAACCAACCCAATTGAGCGCGCTTGGATAAAATACCTAAAACAAACTACCTGCAAAACTAAGTTTCATACTTTGTTCGGTCGTTCTCGTATCGCGAGCCCGACACCACAAAGCGTTGATTATTATTCTGAGTCGGATAGTTTGTAAGCAAGTTGCTTTTTTAACTTTTTAGAGTTACAACATGTAGTAACTTACGCTACGCGGTAAAGTTATTACAAGGTAAAACGTGACCAGAAAAATATTAATCATTGAAGATGCACCTACTATTGCGCGAGTGCAAAAGCATATCGCGCATAAAGTCGGGTTTGAAGCAGACATCGCAACATCGTTAGCTGAAGCTAAACAACTTATTGCTGAAAATAACTATTTTTGCGCCGTTGTTGATTTTATCCTTCCAGATGCACCCAACGGTGAAGCCATCCCCTGCAGCGTCGATGCCGACATTCCTACCATCGTTATGACCGGCAATTTAGACGAAAAAACCCGAAACACGGTCGAAAAGCATCCTATCATTGATTACATCACCAAAGAAAATAAACAAGCCTATCAATACTTAGAAAAACAACTGACTCGCCTACCGCGTAATGAACAAATATTAGTTTTAGTGGTTGATGACTCACCCGCAACTCGCCGTCACATTTGTAATCTACTCGCACGACATAAGTACCAAGTTATTGAAGCGGTAGATGGCGTAGATGCACTGCGAGTCTTAGCAGAAAACCCCTCAATCTCTGTGATCATTACTGATAACGAAATGCCTAATATGAATGGCGATCAGCTTTGTGTCGAAATTCGTCGCCTGTATAACAATGACGAAAAAGCCATAATTGGTATTTCAGCACAAGATACCTTGCATTTATCAACGCGTTTTTTAAAGTCTGGCGCTGACGATTATTTAAGTAAGCCCTTTAATAACGAAGAGTTTTATTGTCGCTTAAGCCAAAACGTCGACATGTTAGAAAATATTAAAACGATTCGCTTACAAGCGAATACCGACTACCTAACATCATTGCCTAACCGCCGCCATTTCTTTGGCGAGGCGAGTCAGCATTTAAAAGCGGCACACGCGGCAAAAAAATCGGTCTCACTCGGCATGATTGATATCGATTACTTTAAATCAATTAACGACAAGTACGGTCATGACTCAGGTGATGATGTACTCAAATGCCTGTCACGGTGCCTACTTAAGTACTTTAAAGATAATTTAGTCGGACGCTTAGGCGGAGAAGAGTTTGCTGTCTTTTTTGCTGATAATGATCCGCAACAAGCACAGCAACGATTAGAAAAATTCCGTCATTTCATCGAAAAACACAGCGCGGAATTTAGTCGTGACAACATTACATTTACGCTATCTATCGGATTTCATAATGGGCCTGTTTACAGCATTGATGAACTGATAAAACAGGCCGATTTAAAACTCTATCAAGCCAAAGAGACTGGCCGTAACAAGTTAGTGAGCTGATATTAAATAGGTTTAGTCACTGCTTTTAATGATGCTTTACGCTGCTTACGGCTTTGACGGTACGAATCCCAACTAAACAAAGCCAGCGCGCTCCATATACACGCAAACGTTATCACCCTTTCAGCATCAAATACTTCGCCATAAAATGCCACTGCAAGCACAAACATTAAACTTGGACCAATATACTGAAAAAAGCCCAATGTACTGTACTGCAAACGTTTAGCAGCGCCTGTAAAACACAGCAAAGGCAACGTGGTCACCACACCTGCACTAATAAGTAACAGATTGATATGCCAATCATTGGCAGTAAAATCAGAACTGCCTGTGGGCACCATTAACCACCAGTAAACCAGAGCAACAGGCAGTAAAATTAACGCTTCAAGTAATAACCCTGGCAGCGATTCGATAGGCAGCTTTTTACGCAGTAAGCCATAGATAGCGAACGAGCCTGCCAAAGAAAAAGCCACGATTGGAAAAGAGCCAAAGCTGAGCAATTGTAATAATACACCGCATAATGCAAGGCCAACGGCTACGCCTTGCCATTTACGCAGTCGCTCACCTAAAAACAGCATACCTAACAACACATTTAAAAGTGGGTTTATGTAATAACCCAAACTCGCATCGAGCATGTGGTTATTGTTTACCGCCCAAATAAACAAGCCCCAGTTAAAGCCAAGCAAACTGGCCGTTACCACCAGCATTAGGAGCAACTTAGGCTGACCTAATACAACGCGAATGCGCTGCCATTGATGGCGTGCAGCAATAATGATCAACAAAAATAACACCGACCAAATAACACGGTGCATCAAGATTTCAAAGGCAGATATATTCTGTAAAAGTTTAAAATAAATGGGTGCTAAGCCCCACATAAAAAACGCTAAACATGCGAAAATTACCCCTTTTCGCTGTTCAAGATTGGTAGGCATAAGTCAGGCTTTATAGATTAAAAACACTATTTTACGCCGCCTATTTACTGGCGCAACTAAAACGCGGCAAATAAACCCATGTATACCCAAACCACCTCAAGATGCGAGTTTCAGTTGGAATTAAAAGCGATTTAGGCAAGACATTGATTGCAAGTAATAGTGGTTCTATTGTTAAAATCAATAACGCAGTATAAATCGCTTTTAAACCAACCCTTTGGGCGCTCTACAGGCACTTACTCTCATCGTTGTTACTTCTTAAAAGGGACTGTCATTGTTGCAAAGTAACGCCTTGATATTAAGCACCTGTGAAACGCTGAATTCTGCATATTGAGGTCGTTTAGGTATATTGCTACAGACATCATCCAAAAAAAACACTAAAATGCTCGGCGATGAATACCAATACCGCAATGACTAACACCCCCGTTCGATCACCACAAGCCGTACTCAAACAAGTGTTTGGTTACAAGGATTTTCGTGATGGTCAAGAAGCGATTATAGCCGCAGCGCTTGACGGACAAGACTCGCTCGTCTTGTTACCAACAGGTGGGGGAAAATCACTTTGCTATCAAGTACCCGCCTTGATCCTTGATGGTGTCACTGTCGTCATTTCGCCGCTTATTTCATTAATGCAAGACCAAGTTGCACAACTCAAAGCACTGGGCGTTCAGGCCGCTTATATTAACAACAGTCTGCCATTCGAAGAGCAGCAAGCGGTGTACCAGCAACTGCATTACGGGCAAATAAAGCTGTTGTACGTTGCACCTGAAAAAGTCTTACAACACGAATTTTTAGAGCGCCTTAGTCACCTAAAACTCGCTCTGTTTGCTATTGATGAAGCGCACTGTGTCTCGCATTGGGGCCATGATTTTAGGCCTCACTATTGTCGGCTTAATGAGCTAAAACAGCGTTTTATGCATGTTCCGATGATGGCATTAACTGCCACAGCCGATAAAGCGACACGTTACGATATTATTGAGCAGCTACAGCTTAATCAGCCTTACGTACACACAGGCAGCTTTGATAGGCCCAATATTCGTTACACCATCGAAGAAAAATTCAAACCCATGGTGCAGCTGCTGCGTTATTTAAAAGAGCAGCAAAACCAAAGTGGAATAATTTACTGCACCAGCCGTAAACGTGTTGATGATGTTGCCGAAAAACTCGCTGATGCAGGCTTTAATGCCGCGGCTTATCATGCGGGGATGAGTAACGAACAACGACAATTTGTGCAGTCAGGTTTTGCCCGTGACGATATTCAAATTGTAGTAGCAACGGTTGCCTTTGGTATGGGAATTAATAAACCTAATGTACGCTTTGTTGTGCATTACGATATTCCTAAAAGTGTTGAAGCTTACTACCAAGAAACAGGCCGTGCTGGTCGTGATGGCTTAGCCGCTGAAGCGATAATGTATTTTGATCCGGCCGACATAGGACGCGTTCGTCGCTTTTTTGAAGATATCGAAGATGAGCAACGCCGCCGAGTAGAAGAGCAACGCTTTAATGCGATGGCCAGCTTTGCTGAAGCCCAAACATGTCGCAGACAAATCCTGCTCAACTATTTTAGCGAGTACAAACGTGAAACCTGTGGCAACTGCGATATTTGCTTAAATCCACCGACAAGCTTTGACGGCACGTTGGTCGCGCAACAAGCACTCTCGTGCGTATATCGTGCAGAGCAGCGTTTTGGTATTGGTTATATTGTTGAATTGCTGCGCGGGGCAAATACCAGCCGTATCCGCGATAATAATCACCACCAGCTGAGCACTTACGGTATAGGCAAAGATCACAGTGTGGAGTTTTGGCTGAGCATTTTAAGGCAGCTTATTCACCAAGGCTTATTAAGCCAAGATATAACTCAGGGCTCTTCACTGCGCTTAACCGAAGCAGCTCGTGCAGTACTTAAAAGTGAATACGCCCTGCAATTAGCCGAGCCACGCTTACAAGCCAAACACGTTTATCAAGATAAACTCGCGCAATTTAATTACGACAAAAAGCTGTTTGCTAGATTACGGGCTCTGCGTAAGGAATTGGCTGATGCGGATGACGTTCCTCCGTATGTCGTTTTCAATGATAAAACGCTGGCTGAAATGGCACAGCTCATGCCGACCAATGATAGCGAATTTTTAAAAGTATCAGGCGTGGGGTTTACGAAGCTAAACAAGTACGGTTCTCCTTTTTTAAACACCATTCGCGACTACCTCGCCGCCCACTAGGATTACGATGACTGACCTTATTTATGACGCCGAGTATGAAATAATTGTCATTAACTCACGCGACCTGCCTAACGACGAAGATTTTGAACTGTGGGCTACCCTCTTTTTGCACGCCCCCGCAATTAAAATTGCAGACTTTGATGCCGGTGCCGATCGTCATCAGTTAAGGTTTCACTTTACAGATCATAGTTTTAATCTAAACTTTGAACATTATAGCGAAAGTGTTTGGATAAACGCTGAAGGCGTTGAAGCGGCGAGTGTTTTGCCAAAACTTCATCAGTATTTAGTCATGCAGTTACAATAATAAGCTAGACTTTTTCTCACGCTTAGTATGTAGTAGTTGCATAGCAAATAAACAACTAAGGGTGTAAATGGGATTTAAGCAGTCGCACTTTGTTGCTCAGATTTTACCAATGGTGTTACTTAGCGTAACATCGCATGCCTATGCAGAGCAGGTACTCGCTGACAATAATAACTACTGTCACAACCAACGCACTCTTAAAACGCAAGACAACAACTTACGTCGCCAGCTCGATACTGACAATCCCCTCCCCGAAGCCGGCGATAACCGCAAAATCACTTCCATTAAGCTTGAACAGCTCAATGTGTTCAATACCGCACTTGAAGAAGAAAACAACGCGTTATTTCGCTTTGCGAATCGTGCTCATATGACAACCGAACCCGAAGTGATTCACAGTGTACTGCTGTTTTCAGAAGGGGATATTTATCAACCTCGTAAGTTACTAGAATCAGAACGACTCTTGCGTAAACAAGGTTATTTATACGATGCACGCATTCATGCTGAACTTGATTGCGACGGCAACGTGAATGTTAAAGTCGTTACGCGTGACTTGTGGACTTTGCTGCCCGAAATTAGCTTTAGTCGCAGCGGCGGTGAAAACGAATCAAGTATAGGCTTTCGTGAATCAAACTTTTTAGGCTGGGGTAAACGGGTGTCTTTCTCGCGTACGCACGATGCAGACCGCACCGGGTATTTATTTGTATACGATGACCCTAATATCTTTTCGAGTCGCTACCGTGGTCGACTCGAATATTCAGATAACGATGATGGTAAACGCCATTACATCGATGTTAGTTACCCATTCTACTCAATTGATACTCCTTACAGTTACGGTGCAACCAGTTACTCAGACCAGCGCCGTGAGCCACTTTATTATCGCGGCGAAGTTGTCAGTGAGTTCGAGCAAAAAACCACCCTCAATCGCGCTTACTTTGGACATTCAAGTCAACTTGCCCGAAGCTGGACACAACGAATCAGTTTAGGAATAGAAAACCGTGAAGACACCTTTAAAGCCATTGCTACCACCCAGTTACCTATCGCAGATGATCGCAGCCTAAGTTACCCGTTCATCAGTGCGCAATGGTTCGAAGACCATTATGTAAAAGTAAGAAATTTCGACAGTATTTATCGTACTGAAGACCTAAATCTTGGCTGGAATATTCAAGCATTACTGGGTTATTCAAGTAAAGATTTTAGCGATGATGCCAGCCGGACTATTTATTCTTTGTCTCTGTCAAAAGCCCATTACAGCGGAGATAATCAGCTATGGCGCTTTAAAGCTGATATAGATGGTTATTGGAACGAAGAACAAGACGATGTCGAAAATCTCATAACCAGTAGCCAAGTACAATACTATTTGAATACCAGTTTACAACAAAGCTGGTATGCCAAAGTGCGCCTGCAATATGCCAAAAACCTAACAGCCGATAAACAACTCACCCTTGGCGGCGAAAATGGTTTACGTGGCTACCCGCTTGATTATCAAATTGGCGATCGTAGCTTTTTAGTAAGTCTCGAAAAACGCTATTATTGGGAATATGACTTACTGCAACTATTTAAAGTCGGTGGCGCGGCTTTTTACGACATCGGCCGCGCTTGGTATAACGACAAAGATAACGGCACGAATGGTAATGTACTGCAAAATATCGGTGTTGGCTTACGGTTAGCACCAAGTCGAGCAAATGCCGGAACAGTCATTCACCTCGATATTGCTGCGCCTATCAACAAAAAGGACAGCGACATTGATTCTGTGCAATGGCTTGTCACCGTTAAAAATACTTTCTAAGATAGTGTTATTCGGTTAGTAAAGAGCTAAAATCTCGACGCTTAACATTAATGTAGGATCCCCCTTGGACTTCGAAACACTCTTTAACGAGCAATACCATTTAATCGTGACGATTATCGCGATTTTACTTTACCCATTACTAAGAAAAACCACAAAGAAACTGCTGTTAAAAGCCATCAAAGGTAAAGCAGACCCTCATCGTGTTTATCGTGCAGAACTGCTACTAAACATTATTCTCGCCATTGTAATGCTGTGCCTAGTGTTAGTATTTTGGGGCATTGAGCTGCGCGGTTTATTAGTTTTAGGTTCATCACTATTTGCTATGTTAGGTGTCGCCCTATTCGCAGCGTGGTCGTTATTGAGTAATTTAACCGCCTTTTTATTAATGTTCATTCAAAACGACTGTCGTGTGGGCTATTGGATACGTGTCATCGATGGCGCAAACTTTTTAGAGGGACGTATCATTGAAATGGGCTTGATGAATGTGGTGCTTGAGCATGTCGATGGTCACAAGGTTATTTACCCCAATAATATTTTTGTTACTCGCCCAGTAATGGTGCTCAATAAAGCCCCGACTCCGAGTAAAACGCAATCAACAAAGCGTATTCTGGGACCCAAAAAATAAAGCCGCAAATGCGGCTTTTATTTTATGTATTGACGATGTCAGCAACTAATTATTGAGTTCAGCCGTTTTAAGCTCGTCTTCAATATCGCTTATTTCGTCAATAAAGGTTTCTAGCTGTTGCTCTACCAAGCTATTCGCATGCGCAAAGTAAGCAAGATGGAATACCGCATCGCCCTCATTTACAAGCGGCATGGTTTGCTGGCCAATTACAATGCCACTTCGTGGCGCTAATAGCTCAAGCTCAGCATCACCAAGTGGACTGCTGATATAAGCGAGCACTTGCCCTTTCATGACGCGCTCACCAAGGGATACTTGCGCACGGACAATACCATCAACCTCTGCACGCACCCAACTTGTTGAACTTGCAATCACCGGCTCTGGGAGTTTTTTCGCCCGCTTACCGCGCACCATTTTTAAATGACGCATAACATAATCAACGCCTTGCACACCGGCTGCAATCGCAATGGGGTCAAATCGCAACGCTTCACCCGCTTCGTAGGTTATCACTGGGATACCTAAATTAGCCGCTTCGCTGCGTAAAGAGCCATTGCGTAATGAGGCGTCTATCACCGCTGGTGTACCAAATGCTTTTGCCATAGCCGCGGTATCAGGATCACTTAAGTTAGCCCTAATTTGCGGTAAGTTAGTACGATGAATCGCACCGGTGTGCAAATCAATAATGTGCGTACAGTGCATTGCCACCTGCGAGAAAAAGGCATTCGCCATTCGCCCAGCTAATGACCCCCGTGTTGAACCAGGAAAACTGCGATTCATATCACGACGGTCAGGTAAATAACGCGACTTATGGATAAAGCCAAATACATTCACTATTGGCACCGCTATAATTGTGCCGCGTAATTGTTCAGGCTCAATTTTTGCGAGCAATTGCCTTACAACCTCAACACCATTGAGCTCATCACCATGAATTGCCGCGCATACCATTAACACAGGCCCTTGCTGGACCCCATTAACGACTTCAATTGGAATATTAAGCGGTGAGTGGGTATAAAGCTTTGCTGCTTCAATAGAAAACGTTTTACGTTCACCCACACCAACCGTATCACCTAAAATTGAAAACGGAGTATTTTTCTTAACCTTTGCCACGCACTTTTCCTTTTACTAGAGCGCTTGTAAATCTTAGCCTTTACCACGTGTTGCAGTTCTTTTCGTTGCTGCATTTTTTTCAATAAAATCAACAATCATGCCTGCAATATCTTTACCCGTAGCGACTTCGATACCTTCAAGACCCGGCGATGAGTTAACTTCCATCACTAATGGTCCTCGTGCTGAGCGAAGTAAATCAACGCCCGCTACGTTTAAGCCCATTGCTTTTGCTGCAGCAACGGCTGTTTTTCTTTCTTCAGGGGTAATGCGAACCAATGTCGCACTGCCGCCACGGTGTAAGTTAGAGCGGAACTCACCTTCTTGTGCTTGACGCTTCATCGCTGCGATTACTTTATCGCCCAAAACGAAACAGCGAATATCTGCACCGCCCGCTTCCTTGATGTACTCTTGCACCATGATGTTCGCTTTTAAGCCCATGAAAGCTTCGATTACACTTTCTGCCGCTTTGCGCGTTTCGGCTAACACAACACCAATGCCTTGTGTACCCTCTAGTAACTTAATAACCACCGGTGTACCACCAACCATGCTTAGTAAGTCTTTAACATCATCAGGCTTGCTTGCAAACCCTGTGACAGGCATGCCTACACCTTTACGCGATAATAGTTGCAATGAACGTAATTTATCGCGAGAGCGTGAAATAGCCACTGATTCATTTACAGGGAACACACCCATCATTTCAAATTGACGTAATACTGCACACCCATAGAAAGTCACTGACGAGCCAATACGCGGAACAATAGCATCAAAATCTTTTAAATTTTCGCCGCGGTAATGAATTTCTGGTTGATCAGAATTAATGTTCATATAACAACGCAATGCATCAATCACTTTTACTTCATGACCACGTTGCTCAGCTGCTTCAATTAAGCGACGTGTTGAATATAAGTTTTGGTTGCGAGATAAAATACCAAGTTTCATAGTTAAAACCTTTACTGACAAACTCACACACTGAGCGTGCTATGAGCGCCTTTTATAATAAATGAGATAAAGCCGGATCGACGACTATGCGATTTTCCATTGCTGTACGCCCTAACAACATTCTAAACTTCATTGTTGAACGGTTACTTAAAGTCACTCTAACGGGCCAGCTTTGGCTTCCTGCGACTAACGTTGTTTCTATAAAGTAACGAAGCTCTCTTTGACCACTTGAACTGGTCACATACTTACGCTCCATCACTTTTGCACGACAGTGGACCACAGTATCCACATCATCCTGCAGAGGCTGGGTTGTGAATTTCACCCAGTTTTCGCCATTTTCTGAAAACTCTTCAATATCAAAAGCATGAATACACGATGTACGCGCCCCCGTGTCCACTTTTGCTTTGATTTTATCAATTCCTAAATCAGGAAGGCTTAGCCATTCGCGCCAGCCAACGATAATTTTTGCACTCATTAATGTGCCCTCTATAAAAAAGTGTCTTATACGCTACAGAGCTAGAAACACCAACAAAATATATTCATCTCATCGATAAATCGATTTCATTAATATAGTCTTGACTATACTAATGTATATACTCAACTATATCGCACTATTTGTAAAATGAGAGTTCAATATGATCAATGGGTTACTTCATGTCTTAATTTTAGACGAGCAAGGCGGTGCACGTGCTATTGACAATAGTACCGAGCTGGAGAATTGGCAACCCGAACATGGAAAACTTTGGGTTCATATGGATTACAGCCAAGCTGATGCTGTAAAGTGGCTTGCTGACAGTAATTTACTGACTGACTATGAATTAGCATCCCTGATTGCGGATGAGACGCGTCCACGCCTAACAAAAGTAACCAACGGTTCGATGCTCTTTTTACGTGGCGTTAATTTAAATCCCGCACAAAGCCCAGAAGACATGGTGTCTTTGCGCTTATTTATCAACGAAAACGTTATTATCACAACCCGCAAACGCCGTTTACTCTCAGTGCAAGATGTTGTTGCAACATTTGATGACGGTAACGGTCCATGTTCAATTTCAGAGCTTGTGTGTCAATTAGCGCAAAATCTTACATCGCGTATGCAAGGGGTCATTGATAGCCTTGATGACACGTTGGATATATTTGAAGACGAAATTGATGAGCCAAGCAAAGGTTTTGATAACCAAGCTTTAGCACAAATGCGCCGTCAGACCATCGCCCTAAAACGCTATTTAAGGCCACAAAAAGAGGCCCTTATTACGTTGTTAAACAACAAATACAAGTGGTTAGATGAAGACGACAAAGCCCGTTTAAACGAAACAACCAATATGTTGATTCGCTTTTTAGAAGAGCTAGACAGCTCAATTGAACGTGCACAAATTATTCAACAGACTATTGCTAACCAAGTGTCTGAACAACTTAATCAGCGTATGTATGTGATGTCGGTCGTTGCAGCATTGTTTTTACCATTAGGCTTCTTAACGGGCTTACTTGGTGTCAATGTGGGCGGCATTCCGGGCACGGAAAGTCCGTATGCATTTAGCCTATTTTTAATCTTCTTAGTGGTCCTTACCGTTGGTATTGGTATCTACTTTAAGAATAAAAAGTGGTTATAAGCCTACCTTAGCGTGGCTCAACAGATTTGATTAAATCAAGGCGAACGGCGTGTTCGCCTTTTTTTGTGCTCAAAATTAAGTGCTCACCTTCAGGACTTATAATCTGTAAGTTAATCGCTTTGCCATTTACTTGCTCGCCTGAGTGCAATGTAATCTGTAATTCTGTTGAGTGCATACACCACAATTCGAATTGGTCGTAATCACCACATGCAATGGGTTGATAAGTCATGTTTTAAAATCATGAAGATAAAAAGGATATAAACAGTGTAGAAAATAACAAAAAAAGGAGCAAATGGCGCTCTCGGCAGGGATCGAACCTGCAACTCAAAAAACAAACAAGTAACATTAGCTGACCTTTATGATTTTTGGATGCGCCCTCCTTTTGGTTTAACCGCAGGTTTATGCCGTATTTACGGCTTAGCTTTATTAAAGTCTCTCGAAGGGCAAGTTGCTTTTTACGATTGGGATTCTACAAATCAGTTTATATTCATTCCTGAACTTAATGAAGAGCTAGTAAACAAAATTTACAAACACCCAAATGAGGCAGGGGTTCGTTATTTCGATATATCTGAAATACAAAGTCACTTACTGGACAATTTAGCTCAGGCGACACTGGGTGACGCTAAAAATGATGCTGCTATTTTAAATATAGCTAAACATATTGTAGGGATTGTTCATAAGCTACCTGCATGGGTTAAAAAAACCAGTGGCGAAAGCTTTACTGGTGATAAAGGCAATGGTTTAACAAAGCAAGCTCGTGATTTTAGAAATAAAGTTATTGCAGCAAACGATCCTTACAAATTAATTTTAGATGATTTACCTGCTGTATTTGGGTTTAAGAAGGATGATCCTACCCTTGAAGATAAGCTTGGCAATTATTTAAAAACTGCTATTGAAGATTTAAGTGCTCAGCACGATATTTTATTAAGTGGTTTTAAGCAAATCATAGTTCAAATGTTAGGTGAAGACTTTAATCAAACTCTAAAAGAGCGTTGTGACTTTGTTGAAAAGATTGCTAAACGACCAAATGTAAAAGAGCTTGCAAAGCGTATTTCACAGCACATTGTTGGTAAAACAAAATTTGAATTTATTATTAATTTAGCCGCAGGCACACCAGAACGAAATTGGACCGATAAGCATTTACGTAATGGCCTTGATGAATTACAAAATTTATGTGTTCAGTTTAGAAGAATTGAGTCTTTTGGAAATATTCAAACTCAAGGAAATTCTAAGCCATTAGCATTTATTACCACCGATACTGAAGGTAACCATCAAGAATTTGGTGGTTTTATTAAGCACAATTTAGAGCAAGATAAAGACGTAACAGCTGCTGTTGATCATATTCAAACTACGATTGCTACTATGTCGAAAGAGAAACAGCTTGCAGCATTAACGAGTTTGTTAACGAACTTGATGGAACAGAGTGAGTCAGAGGTGGCTGATGACTGAAAAAGTTAAACACGTACTAGGACTTTCTGGCGGTAAAGACAGCAGCGCTTTAGCGCTTTTTGTAAAGGAAACATACCCTGAATTAGATGTAGAGTATTTTTTTACAGATACAGGGTATGAATTACCTGAAACCAATGAGTTTATCGACCAACTTGAAGAGAAGTTAGGTTATATACATAGGTTAAATGCTCGTTCATTAAATAATATTGAAGGGCGTGGTGAGAAAGATTTTGCACACCTTCTAAAAGAGCATGGTAACTACTTACCTTCACAAAGAGACCGCTGGTGTACCGTACAAATGAAGCTAAAACCATTTGAACAATGGTTAGATGGTTTTATAAAGGATGGATACAAAATAAAGAATTACGTGGGCATTCGTGCTGATGAACCTGAACGTACAGGTTACATGACTATAGAGAAGCCTATCGAGTCAGTATTCCCATTTAGAGAGCATGGCATTGTTCGTAGTGATATCGAAAATATATTACAACGTAATGGTTTAGAACTACCTGATTATTATAAGTGGCGCTCTCGCTCAGGATGTACTTTTTGTTTTTATCAAAGGAAAATTGAATGGGTTAAGCTTATGGAAAAGCACCCAGACCTTTTTGAAGAAGCTAAAGCATTTGAAAAAGGTGATGATGAAAATACTACTGTTGGCGAACGCTTTTATTGGATGGGCCAAGGTCAGCCTTTAGAGACTCTAGAAGATCCCGCTGTTCAAAAGCGTATTATTGAAAATCATGAGAAAAAAGTAGCTCGTTTCAACAAAAAGAAACGCCGAAATGCTTTGCTAGGTGATTTTGAAGGTTATTGCGAGTTTAATGAACTCGATGATATTTATGACGAAGCTGAAGGCGGTGGAGCCTGTGTAACTTGTTATAAATAATAGGAAGCGGCTCAATAAGCCGCTTTTTTTATCGCTGTGATTAAGAAATCAATATTAGCGGTTGTGATTTCATGGGTAAAACTAATTCTAAAGGTATGCTCAGCTTGCTCTCGAGTTAAGCCTAATGCGGTTAAAACATGTGAAGCTTCTATCTCTTTTGAAGAACATGCTGACCCTTGAGCAAGACAAACAGAATTCTCATTATCACGAACCAGTACACCTACATTAGTCTTCGGAAGAGATAATGAAAGTATGTGAGGTAAAATATTACCTTGCCCGTTTATGAGGTATTCGATTTCATTTTCTTGTAATTTTTTTAAGAAGTAAGATTTAAGGGCATCATTCTCAAAGTTGCTATACGCTTGTGGAAATACTTCAATTGCTTTACCAAAACCAATAATTAATGGCGCTGCAACAGTCCCACCTCTTAGGCCATCCTCTTGACCTGCGCCATGTGTTACAGGTAGAAGATTGCGTTTTCTGAGGTCACGAATATAAACAGCACCAATTCCTTTTGGTCCACCAACCTTATGAGCAGAAAATGACATTACATCAATATTCATCTCATCAACGTCAATATCTGTTTTACAGAAGCTTTGAGCTGCATCTGAGTGAAATATAATACCTTTTGAAAAGCAAAGCTCACCGATTTCAGCTATAGGATTAATTGTGCCAAGTTCATTATTCACATGCATTATAGATACAAGAGCTGTATCTTCTTTTATTAGTGCTTTAACATTTTCAGCTGTGATCACCCCATTAGCATTTGGTTTGACAAGTGAAATGTCATAACCTAGTTTTTGGAAGTAATCGCAGATTGCAAAAATACATTTGTGCTCTATTGATGAAATCACAATGTGTTTTTTAGTTTTTAGGTTTTCATCACCAAGCAATAAACTTTTAAAAGCTATATTGTTTGATTCTGTTGCACCACTGGTGAAAACTATTTCACTTGGAAAAGCCCCAATTTCATCAGCTAGCAGCTCTCTTACATCATTGACCTTGGCTAAGGCAGATTCACCTAAAAGGTGACTAGAGGCAGAATTCGCATAACAGTTTTCAAATGCCTGCATTAGTGATTCTTTAACTTCAGAAAGAAGTGGGTAAGATGCGGCTGAATCTAGGTATATCATAATGCAACTCCTTAGCTAGATGTAAAATGTGCTAGTTAAAGTATTAGATTAACACTTTTTAAAAATTAATGGTGCGTTTAAGTCAACGTTTTTAACTTGGTCACACTCAGGTCACCATTTACTTGGATGTTAGTATTTACTATCAAGAAAAGGTAAGGGAGCAAATGGCGCTCGGCAGGGATCGAACCTGCAACTTAGCCTTAGTAAAAACCTATACCCTGACAATCGATTATAGGAATAAAATATGCCTAACCTTTAAATTATTAATTACAGGTATACCCTAAATATTTAATACTTATGAGTCCCTTTTATTTGCATCACCACTTTGAGAAAATACTATAGTCAACCAATATTTAAAAGGGAAAAAGATTTTCCAGTTGTCGTAAGCTATTTTAACTTTTACAAAATAAGATACATTTTTTAAAAAGCTAAACTACACACTTTAAGCAAACACCTTAACCTGCTCTCTTATTATACCCAATTCAGATGTGGATTAAGAAACTTGAAGCTATAAAAATAATGCCCGAAAAAAGCCAAACTCCACAGTACTTCACCCAGTAATTACTATTCAGATAAGTGACATTAGGATTGTTAGAGTCAATTAAAATTGTACAATCAATCCCATTTTTAAACTGGGCTATAAGCTGATGATCAAATGCAATATAAACACTATAAATCTTGCTTTTAAATTCATAGCTGACTAATATTTTTTTGTAGTAGAAAAGCTCTAAATTGCGCACGTTATTATCAATTACATTGTTAATGTTTACAATTTTACAAACTCGCCAATGGTGCTTATCATAACGAATCCTGAGCCATCTTATAAATGTTAATAAGCTCAACATAACGAAACAAAGCCCTAATAATAAAAGTAATAAGCTACTCATTTTTTTAATGACTTATAAATATAATGTGCAGTTATAAGATCACTTAACGCTGTGCCAACAGACTTAAATACTGTTATATCGGATTCACATTTTCTCTCATAGTTATTTTTTTTAGCTAGATCCGCAAGCTCGCCGGATATATTAGCTTCATCAAAAACTCCCTCAGAAATAGGAATCAACAATTCACCAGCTTCAGCAAGAACATTCTCCTTGCTATCTACATATACCTTACTTTGTGCGATAGTAACACTGTCACATTCGCGCGAGTCGCAGCGATGATTACCAATCAAATCAACATGCGTACCAGGCTTTAACCAACCACCTTTAAATAATGGCGTTGGTGAACCTGTTGCGCAGCTGATCACATCGGCACTTTTAATAACTTTTTCACAACTTTGTCCGATAACAAACTTAATATCAGTAAATGCACGCTGTAAGCTATTGTGTAAAACAGCAACTTTATCTTGATTACGCCCAATTAACGTTACACATTTAAAATCGCGCACACTCAAGTGTGCTCGAACCATATACTCAGCTAAATTGCCGCTGCCAAAAAACACTAAATGCTGGCTATCTTTTCGCGATAAATAGTAGCTTGCCAAAGCAGATACTACAGCTGTGCGCCAAAGTGTTACACGTGTACCATCAACTAGAGCAAGAGGTTCACCATGAGCGCGAGAGAACAGCATTATTTTTGAATAAAGTGACGCATACTCACTATCAGTATTACTTGGAAAGTAGGTAAATGCCTTTACTCCAATAACCTGTTCATTCCATGCTGGTAATACGGCAAATGCGTCATGGTTTGTGTCTGTTTTATCTAACTCATACACATGACGCTTGGGCATAGTAAACTGCTGAGCAAACCCTTTTTGTAAAGCAATGCGAAGCGAGTCAAAATCTAGGACAGCATCAATTTGCGTTTGATCTATTACTTTCATCCTACCCCTCCAATTCGAACGGCTTAGGAGCCTGGGTTAATACTTCATAACCATTTTGAGTTATTAAAATATCGTCTTCTATTCGCACACCACCAAAATTCGGAATGTAAATACCAGGTTCAATCGTGATCACATTACCTGCCTCTAATACATGACGGCAATTTTTATTAATAAAGGGCAACTCATGTAAAAACAAGCCAACTCCATGGCCCAACCCTTGCCCTGCCCATTTACCAAAACCAGAGTCATCGAGTACTTGCTGTGAGATATTTTGTAAGTCTAGACAGTCAACACCTGCTTTGAGTAGGTTGATCGCTGCTTGCTGAGCATTACTTACGCTTTGATAGATTGCTGATTGTTTCTTTGAAGCTTTACCAAGTACATAACTGCGAGTCATATCAGAGCGGTAACCATTCACCACTGCGCCAAAGTCAAGAGTAATAAAATCACCTTTAGATAGAGTACGTTCACTCGGGCTGCCATGAGGCAGTGCAGAACGCTCTCCAAACATTAAAATAGTGGCAAACGACATTCCTTCAGAGCCTAGTTTTTGCATTCTGAATTCAAGTTCCAGCGCTAGGTCTCGCTCTGTTACACCTTCTTTAAAATAGGGTAATGTTTGTCTAAGCGCTTCGTCAGCAATGGCCGCAGCCGCTTTTATTTGCTCGACTTCCCAATCATTTTTAACCATGCGTAAACGTTCAACCATACCGGTAACTTGTGTAACTGTATGACTAGTTAACTCACTTGCCACTTGCTGCCAAAGTGCAACATCAATAAAAGCGGCATCAAAACCTAATTGACTATTAGTCGTTAAAAAACGATTTATGCACTGACCTAATGTTTCACTATCACGATCACGGCTGACAACCTCAAAGCCAATAGACTCTTCTTGAGCTCGGCCAAAATAGCGATAATCGGTTATTAGTACACTTTCCTCCGCAGTTATTAACGCGTAAGCAGCATTACCGCTAAAGCCACTTAAGTAACGAATATTTTCATGGCCTAATACGAGTAGCGCTGTTAACCCATTTTTTTTTAATGCCTGCTTTAGTAATTGTTGGCGAGAGGTAAATTGATTTTTCATCGAAATATAAATCCTTGCTTTAGGGGATCATTTGGATCAATTAAAAAAGTATGTTTGCCAGTGACAAAAGCTTCACCGCTCACTCTAGGTATTACTGCATGGGTATCAGCTAACATGCGTTGCGCTTTTAGCTCAACTGAAAATATAGAGCCTAAAATACTCTCTATTTTTATTTGCTGTCCTAATTTAAGCCTGCCTTTTGCAAACTCTAATGCAGCTCTGGCACTCACGCCGGTACCAGTAGGGCTGCGATCTAATTCGCCCTCAGCAAAAATGCAGACATGGCGGCTAAATACAGAATGACTTTTTTGTGAATTTGAATAGAAAATCACCCCATATAAAAAACTTAATGCATCATCGGTCGGGTGTTTTGGTTGGTAGTGGCTATTAACATCCTGCTTAATGATTTTTCCTAAGCTAATAATTTGTTCATGATTGTTGGGCGCCAAACTTACATCCAAAGTATCAGCATCTACAAAAGCATAATAAGCGCCGCCATAAGCAATATCACAATTGACGGTACCAAACAGAGGTATCTCTATTGGCATATCAAGTTTTTCTGCATAACTTGCAACATTATCAAAACAAACACTTATTAGTTGGTTATTTCGAAGAGTAATATACGCCTTGATAAGCCCTGCAGGTGTATCTATACGTAATTCATTAATGCCTTCAATAAAGTTGCAAATGCTGCTATCTTTAGCTGCTGTGGCAAGCGCAATGATAGCGTGACCACACATTGTGCTATAGCCTTCATTATGTAAAAACAGTACGCCAAAATGGCTATCTTTACGTTCAGGTTTTGTGATCAACGCGCCGTACATATCAGCATGACCTCGGGGTTCGAACATCAGTGCTTTACGTAGGTGATCGAATCTTGTTAGGCAATCAGCTCGCTTTTCAATCATGGTTTGCCCTTGTAGTTCAGCAAACCCATCAATGATTATGCGTAAAGGTTCACCGCCGGTATGCATATCAAGAGTATCCACTTGCAGCCAACCATCTTTAGGCTGTTGCCAATGAGAATATAAACTGTTCGTCATAGTTAACCTTAAAATTTATACGAAAAATGCCAAGCAGTTTCCTGCTCAGCATCAAGGCTGTATGGCTCAAATGAGCATGTGCTTAAACATCAAAACAACACACTAAATTACCCTAAGATAAATAGCTTAGTCCGCTGTTTTCAAACAGCTGTTTCACTAGGGAGTTAAAACTCTATACGTGCAAGTAAAGACACATAACGCGCGCCTTGACGCCCCGTCACGAGTCCATAGTCTGGATTCAGTTCTAAGCCATTATCACCGTACTGCGCACGCTCTTCATTGATTGACATAGCACTATCACCATCAAATAAGTTATAGACGGTGCCTTTTAAAGTCATATTGGTACCAAAAAAGTCCGTGTTATAAGTCAATGACATATCGACATTCGTTAACCAAGGTAGGTTTCCTTTGCTACCACGAGGAGCTGGATTACCATTTTCATCGTAATGTGATGCTTGATCATAGTATTGGCTAATACACGCATCCCAAGGATTCCCCTCTGCACAGCTATCTACGCCCGCTGGATGAACTGAAAAGTAACTTTTAGGACGGCCTGATGTAGTACGGGCAACAAGACCAATGGTCAGAGCTTCTGTGATGTTGTATGCACCACTGAATTTAAATGCATGGCGGTGGTCGTTAGGTAAGTTACCGTAGCCGTGATCCATCAAATCGCCATAGTCATAAGAGGTTGTCCAGCCTGGATCAGCTTGGTCGTTATCCGTTTTCACAAGCCCTTCGGTGTTACCATAACTATGTGACCAGGTATACGAAGTATTAATTCGTAAATCATCCGTCACATTGCCATCTAAGGTAAACTCAAGTGCTAAATACTTACGCTGCGCCTCTGGTAAAGCAAGTTCATCAGTACTTAAATTAACCTCATCAACCTGACCATCACCGTCAAAATCATATGACATTTGAATAGCTTCACCTGGGTTATTAAGCACATAGTAAGAACCTTGACCCACGTTATCGGTAATGCCCATTTCTGCAAGCTTTTTAGCTAATACTGGGCCGACATCAGTGTCTTCAACGCTGCGTCCAAGATCACGATAAATCGCTCGTACACCCGCTGACATAGTATCGAATACTTCTTGCTGATAGCCGATAGTAAATTCATCACTGTACATTGGTTTTAATGAAGATGAAGCAATCAACCCTGGTTCAGTAATACCACGCTGGCGCCAACGCCTATCTCGCAACATATCTCCTCTGCTTGGCGAGCCATCAGCCATTAAAGTTGGTGCACCGTTTGCATCTAGTTCATCTAACTCAAAGTACTCAAACCATTCAATCGAAGCAGATCCTTGGGTGATATTCATGTTCGCAGATACGGGTTGGAAATAACGTCCATATGTAGCAAAAATCTTAGCGCTGCCATCACCCGATATATCATAAATAGCTTGCAAACGCGGTGCTATTTGATTGTCAATATCAACGAAGGCACGACCATCTGATACCGTGTTTTCAAACTGGCTATAGCGTAGCCCCATGTTAAGCACTAAATTATCGGTTGCTTGCCATGAGTCGTTAATATAAAAAGCTAATGAAGTTGTATCTGAATCGACTTCGCGACTTCGAACTCGTCTTTCTATAAAGTCACTTCCTAAAGAAGCTCCCGATATATCATTATCACCGGCAGTTTTAACCGTCCACCAACCTTCTGCATCACCAATGCCGTTTTGGCCCTCAAAGTAATCAACTTTTACATTAGTGTAATCAACACCAAACTGGATTGAATGCATATCTAGATCCCAGTTGAAATCAATTCTTGCTTGGTCACGCGTAAATTCTTGTTCTGTTACCGATGAATTTGTGTGTTGACTTAAAGTGACAAAACCATCACGTTCATCCCAAACTCCAGGATTTGGAGATGCGACTACATTTTCAACGTTTTCAGTCACTCGGCCAACAACTGCTGAAACAGAAAAAGTATCAGTTAGGTAGCCATTATAATTTAAGCTATATACTTTACCGCCATCTTCCCCTGGTGCATCCACACCTTGTTGCTCACCAATCACATTCTCTTGCCAGCTGTAAGCAAAGGTTTTATCAGTCCAAGTGCGCTTATTGTTCATTGCTGAAAAACCCACTGAGTGATCTTCATTTATAAACCAATCTACTTTTGTAAACCAGCGGTCTTCATCGCGCTCAAAATCAGAATAAGTTGTTTGTCCTGCGCCAGTTGACTCTTCACGGCGCGGTGCAAACAAACCATAAAAAAACAAGGTATCTTCGATGATTGCACCACTAGCCCATAACTGAAGCTCTTTAAAATCGTAACTACTTTGCTTCGTATTAGTGCTAATAGTCCCATTTTCTTGATAAATAGAGTCGTGCTGGCTACGTAAACTATCAGGATCCCAACGTACTTCTGCACCGAAGTTAAAGTCATTATCACCAGACTTAGACACCGCATTAACAATACCGCCAAGTGCTCCACCAAACTCAGGGCTAACACCACCCGTTTTCACTTGCGTTTGTGAAATAGCTTCCCATGGCAAGCGAATTGAGCCTAAACCTGTACGGATACTGGTTACGTTTAAGCCATTAAAGTAATAACCATTTTCAGCTGCTGATGAACCACCAAAGCTTGAAGCACCATTAAAACTTGCGCCACCCGGTGCCGCTGTACCTGGAGCTAATAACGCAATACTTTCAAAACCAGTGTTTACTGGCATAGCTTTTAATTCAGCATCACTGAATGTTAGACCTGAAGTAGACGAAGCCATATCTACACGGCGAATGGCGGATCCCGTAACAGCAATTCGCTCAATATCACTACCGGCTTTATATAATTGTGCATCGAGAATAATTGATTGACCAATCGTCACTGCAACATTTTCTTCAACTAACGGCTCAAAGCCTTCTTTACTTATAGTGACATCATATGTACCAACTGGCACATTGCGCAGTAAATAGTCACCATCATTATTACTAGTAATGGTATACACTAAGCCTTTACTTTTATGTTTTAAAGTTATTGTAGCTCCGGTTAAATCGTTGCCAGCTTGTGCCACTACATGACCTTTAACAATGCTACTACCATCAACTGCTTTTGCTGTAGGAGTCATTATTAATGCAGCCGTTACCGCCGTTGCTAACAGCGATTTAATGCCTATTCCCCGAGTTTGCTTTTTATTATTTGTAAACATGTGAATGTTCCCTTGTTCCTGTTGATTTTATTGCCTATTTAACTTAGACGACAAAAAATATACACCTATTACATATTGTATACAATATTAAATATACACATAATTCATATTCATCTTTAAGCAACTGATCTTATTAGTGAAAAATTCTTATGAACTTTCGACCCAACAGAAAGGATCTATTTATGGTGCTAATTGGAATAATAAAAAGGGAGGGAAGGCATCACTTCTGTATTATTGCTGCTGGAAAGCGAAAGCAATGCCTAAAGTTATAAATTAGAGTTTAATAGCCTGTACTAGTTGCTAGGTATATTTTTTAATTACTTTTTTCACCTTCTAATTTTATTAGTAATTTTTTTATATCGTTTTTAGCTTTAACAATATGATTTTTTAGAAATTCACAGGCATTTTGACAGTCTTTTTTTCTGCATAACTCAAGTAAAGTACGGTGCTCTTCAGGAGCTTTTGTTAAACCACCTGCCAATAAAATATGCATACGTACATAGCGCTCAGAGTTTTTACTATACATATCAACCAGCTCACGGGTTTGTGGGCGCGCGGCGCGGCTGTATAATTTAGCATGAAACTGACTGTTTAAATCTCCAGTAGCTAAATGAGTATCGCCAGCGTCCATAGCGCTTTCAAGCTCAGCTAAAATTAATTCTGCATCAATTAAATCCTGATCAGTTAAATTATTTATCGAATGTTTTAGTAGTTCCGCTTCGAGCAATGCTCTTAAATCAAAAATCTCATCAATTTGAGATGCCGAAAGCTGTGTAGCAGTCGCACCTTTATGAGCTTCAAAGTTGACTAACCCTTCAGCTTCGAGTTGAAGCAAAGCTTCACGTACTGGAATCCGACTTACGTTTAGCTCAGTGGCTAATGCTGCTTGACGTAATGGATCTCCCGCTTTGATTTCACCTGAAAGAATTTTTTCGCGGATAGCTTCTGCAACAAGCTGAGTTCGAGTTTTATGTTCTATGGCCATAGTAATTTCTATAAATTGCATTTAATATGCATTATACCTATGAAAACACGCATGCCAAGTTAGAATCCTTCATAATAAAGAGATAGCGGGAAATGCAATTTCCACTCCCGCTACAATTAACTAAGACTGATAGCAAATTGGTCGCAAAAATCTCAACATTGCATTTAACCCAACAGAAGTGCTGCGAACATCTGTGGAGCTTGGAAAAGGTCCACCATGGTTCATTGAGCCACATACTTCTACGCCGGTTGGCATTTGATTGTGTATTAAACGCCCTACTTTGTATTTCAGCTCTTCTATAACGTGTTCAGCTTTAGCTAAATCATCAGCGCTGTCATGCACACTTGCCGTAAGCTGCCCTTCAAGCGCTGCTACTAGTAAGCTTAACTGCTCCATGCTTTCATAACGAACCAATAAAGCGGCTGGGCCAAATACTTCTTCACGTAACATTGGAGTTGCTAAATAAGTATCAACATTACATGCAAATACGTGGGCATTACCATGAAAGTCTTCTGTGAGTTCCCCTTTAGCAATAAGCTCTACGTTTTCGAGCTCACTGCGCTGGCTAACTTGCTTTTTAAAGGTCTTCACAATACCTGGGGTTAATAAAGTATCTGAGGCGGCTGCACTAATGCAGTTGGCTACCTCGGCTTCTAATTCATCACAGCCCGTTGGTACCAGCCATAAGCCAGGACTGGTACAAAATTGGCCATTACCCATTAGCATTGATTGGCAAAGAGCTTCAGCCATAGCTTTACCTTCATTTTGCGCTTTATTGGGTAAAACTATTTGTGGGTTTATGCTACCTAGCTCACCATAAAATGGAATTGGCTCTTGGCGTTTCGCTATAGTAGCCTGCAGTAAGTTAGCCACATTAAACGACCCAGTAAAACCGACTGCTTTAATGGCCGGAGCTGCGACTAATTGATGCGAAATATCGTAAACATCACTTTGCAGCATTGAAAATACACCTAGCGGCATATCACATTCTTTAATCGCAGCAAGCGCTGCACGGGCCATTAACTCCCCAGTGCCTGGATGCGCAGTATGATTTTTAACAACCACTGGGCAGCCTGCTGCAAGTGCGGCGGCGGTATCCCCCCCGAGTGTTGAAAATGCATACGGAAAATTAGACGCACCAAATACAGCTACAGGCCCAAGAGGTAAGTAATTAAGCTCTGTACGAGGTTTAGGTAATGGCGAGCGATTACTATCAGCTTCATCAAGCAGCTTTAAACCTAGTGGTGAGTCTGGGTTTTCACGCAGTGCACTGGCAAATGCTTTTAACTGATTAACCGTGCGCATTCGCTCACCTTGTAAGCGTGCCATAGGTAAATTGGTTTCTTGCGCGGTTTGCGTTAGTAAATCATCGCCAAGTGCTAAAATTTGCTCTGCAATACACGCTAAAAAATCTGCACGCTGACTAAAACTCGTTTTTCTGTACTCGATAAAAGCATTATTAGCAGCATCAACTGCCATATTTAACTGAGTACTCGTTACATTAAAGTAGCGTGTCGATAATGGTTGATTTTTAGCCGGTGAAAAGGCTTGAAATTCACCTTGCTCAGCGCGACCTTGCCATTGTCCGGCAATTAGGCTTTGTCCTGTTAATGTCATGCTTTTCTCCTCGTTAAATTACTTGAAACCCATAGGCATATGGGTCGTCGTCATCTACTGTAATGGTGCTCGTTCCGGTTACCCGAGACCAGCCGCGAATGCTAGGTAAAATAGCAGTTTGACCTGCCACTTCAGACACCTGCTCTATACAGCCAATAAACTGGCTGCCAATATAACTTTCATGAATAAATGCATCGCCTTGCTGCAATAAGCCTTTACTAAACAACTGAGCCATGCGGGCGCTAGTGCCTGTTCCGCATGGTGAGCGGTCAATGGCTTTATCTCCATAAAAAACCGCATTAGCCGCATCTGAGTTGGAATTTTTGGGTGAGCCTGTCCATAACACATGGCTAGCACCTTGAACGGTAGAGTCGAGCGGATGGATACATTGTATTTTGGCATTAATAGCATCACGCACTAATGGGCTGTATTTGATTAATTGCCCTGCACTAAAATGTTCAATACCTTTAAAGTTGCCCTGTGGTTCAACAATAATATAAAAGTTACCACCAAAGGCGATATCAACCTTTAATTCGCCCAGCTCTGGAATATTGATACATATAGACTGATGCGCTAAATAAGCAGGCACATTGTAAATTTTAACCCACTGCACTTTACCACCAGTCATTTCATAATTGACCTGAACTCGTCCTGCTGGCGTATCCAGTTTTAAAGTACCGGGGGTTTTAGCATGTAGCAAACCATGCTCTAAGGCGAAGGTAACAATACCCATTGTACCGTGACCACACATAGGTAAGCAGCCTGAAGTTTCTACAAATAAAATGGCTGCATCACCATCTTCGCTAGTAGGTGGGTATAAAAAACCGCCCGACATCATATCGTGACCTCTGGGCTCAAACATGAGCGCTTGACGGATCCAGTCATGGTTAGCTAAAAAGTCCTGGCGCTTTTCGCTCATGGTATTTCCCTGTAACAGAGGGTGGCCACTTGTTATAAGCCGCACAGGGTTACCGCAAGTATGGCCATCTATACAAAAAAATGTTCCTTTGCGCATCACTTAATCCAATTTAGGTTTATTTACATCAACACAATACGCTTTCGCAGTATCGTTAAGCGTTGATGAAGAAGTTTTTTCATTTACAACCAGTAGTTTAAAATCTGCTATAGCTTTTACTATAGCGCTGCCAACTAGTTGCCATGTAGAGCTAACTAACTCATCACTATTAAACTGAGCGGCCATTGCTGGGTTTATGCCATGCCAATTGATTTTCATTTGCCTATTCCGAACTGAATTTATGCTTGATATGATAGGTATATTGTATACAATAATCAATATCCTATTTTAATATTAAATTTATAGGTACACACCCTTAAAAGATCACAAATAACAAATTACACATAACTAATTGAAAGTTATAACTAAAATGAGTTAGAAAGAGCTTGTAGAGTTTTTTCTTACTACTTGTCAGTAAATACAATATCGATTTATTTTTTAAAAAACGTATAGCGTTTTACTTTTATCATCAGGGGAAGGTAATTTTGACCAATACAAGAACTCAAAGAGTCGCCGTGATCGGTGCCGGTGTAATTGGTATTTGCACAGCTTTACAGTTACAACAAGCTGGCTTTGCAGTGACGCTATACGATGAAAATGGCCTAGCGCAAGGCTGCTCAAAAGGTAATGCTGGGCACTTTGCCACCGAACAGGTATTTCCTCTAGCGCAGGTAGCATTATTAAAAAAATTACCTGCTATGCTTTTTAACCCATTAGGACCATTGCGCATTGATTGGCGCTATGCAATAAAAGCTCTTCCTTGGTTTTGGCAGTTTATTAAAAATATGCCTAGAGCCAGATTTATTGCACATACACACGCTCTCAAAGCCTTAAATGAACATGCAATTCATGCTTATGAAAGATTATTAGCAAACTATCAACTGGACCACCTGCTTACTAAACAAGGGAGTTTACTAACCTTTGAAAAAACCCCATTGGTTGATGTGCAGCGCACCTTGGCTATGTATCAAGCGCAAGGAATTAAAGTAAAGCTACTTGATACAAAGCAAGTACATGCTCTAGAGCCCAGTTTATCCGATAAAATAAGTCACGCTTTATTATTTGAAGACGTTGCTCATAGTATTGAACCACATTTATTTTGTATCCAATTAGCGCAAAAGTTCAGTTTATTAAAAGGGCAATTTCGTCAACAGAAAGTAGTTGCTATCACGCCTAAAAGTAAAGGTTTTATGGTGAGTGATGAACAAGATAGTCTCAATTTCGATAAAGTCGTGATCGCAGCGGGTGCTTGGAGTGTCTCTCTCATCGAGCCGCTTGGGTACACAGCACCTTTAGATACCGAGCGCGGTTACCACTGTATGGTTAATATTAACCATGGCCTAACACGGCCCGTAGCTTCTGCTGAACGGAGTCTTATCTTGACCCCGATGAGTCAAGGGTTAAGAGTGGCAGGCACAGTGGAGTTTGCGGGTATAAATAGAAAGGCTAACAATAAACGTGCATTAGCTTTACTGCCCCATGCACAAGCGTTATTAGCTAGCCAGCCTCTTAGTGCCACGACTACATGGATGGGCTGTAGGCCATCATTGCCTGACTCATTACCTATAATAGGCCAAGCCCCCAATCACAATAACCTGTACTTTGCCTTTGGTCATCAGCATTTAGGGTTGACACAAGGAGCCATAACTGCCGAGTTAATTACAGATTTGTGTCTCAATAAAGCCCCCTTCATAAATTTAGAGCCATATTCTATAAACCGGTTTATGCGCTAATTCTTTAAAAATTATAATTAAACAAATACATAGGAGAACCTAATGATGACCAAAGGTATTAGTACTCAAACGAAAGAACAAGCACTTGCTAGTCTTTCCAATATGACTCGCGATTTAATTCCCATTCAAGCTGATGAGCATCTAGCCCGTATTGCCCGTGCTCAAGAGTATATGCAAGCCAATAATATTGATGCTATTTACTTAAATGCCGGGACTAACCTTACTTACTTTACGGGTATGCGCTGGTACGCAAGTGAGCGCATGGTCGGTGCTATTTTACCCGCTAAGGGCGAAGTGCATTACATTGCACCCGACTTTGAAATAGGCTCACTAAATGGATTTAAAGTAATAGATGGCCCTATTCACGGCTGGCTTGAGCATGAAAATCCATACCTATTATTTTTAAAAATACTAACCGAGTTAGGTATTTCCTCTAATGGTACTATCGGGATTGACGAAAGCGCGCAGTTTTTCATTTTCGATGGCATAAATAAAGCGCAAACAGGCTTAAACCTTTTTAATGCACAGCCTGTTACTGCTCATTGTCGCATGCATAAATCAGCAAACGAACTAAAGCTAATACAACGCGCGATGGATATGACCTTAAAAGTTCATCAGGCCACTGCCAGTATGCTATATGAGGGTATAAGCACGACTGAGGTAGAAGAATTTATTAAACAAGCCCACCAAAAAGTTGGCGCGCCAGGTAACTACTTTTGCATAGTTTTGTTTGGCCTCGCGACATCATTTCCTCATGGTGTCAAAGAACCACAGATTCTTAAAAAAGGAGATATGGTTTTAATTGATACTGGCTGTAAAGTACACGACTACTTATCAGATATTACACGCACTTACGTATTTGGTGAAGCTACGGACCGCCAACGCCAATTTTGGAATTATGAAAAAGCCGCACAAATGGCCGCTTTTGATGCAGCTCAAATAGGTCAAAGCTGTGAAAGTGTCGACCACGCTGCCCGCGCTTACTTAGCTGAGCAAGGCCTTGGACCTAAGTATCAAACTCCAGGCTGCCCACACCGTACCGGGCATGGCATAGGCTTAGACATCCATGAATGGCCTTATTTGGTCGGCGGTGACAAAACACCTCTAGCCGCTGGTATGTGCTTTAGTAATGAGCCAATGCTCGTTGTACCTAGTGAATTTGGTGTGCGTTTAGAGGATCACTTTTATATTACTGAAAATGGTCCAAAGTGGTTCACTGAACCCGCTCATAGCCTCGAAAACCCATTTGGGTTATAAGATAAATATACTCATTGCTGCACGGCGAATGCTTACCGTGCAGCTAATTAGTACTTGAAAGAACTAGAAAACGAATTAGCCTAACAAGTCCAAAGCTTTGAGTCTCTCTCTAGCTAAAAGATATCTTGCACAAACGTCATCAATTTGCTGTTGAGTTAATTTATTACCGAAGGTACGAAGTCCACCATCCTTATCGTCATGATGAATTCCAAATGCGCACTTAAGGTACTCCATAAGTAGCGGTTGAGCATCCAAGTAAGAGATGGAATTCATAGCCTGAGAAATTTTGTTAGCCTCAGCCCATTCCCCTTTATTTACATACTCCTGCATCGTCACACTCGCTTTTGGAAAGATACAACCTACACCTGTGATCCCGCCACATGCTCCTGCTAGTCCGGCATGCACAGTGACTGTGTCTACACCTGCCAAAATTTTAGCATCTTTGTTTTCTAACATTATCGTCTCAATGATTGAAACGTCTGACGTTGATATTTTTAGTGCAGTAACTTCTGGAAGCGCAGCAAGATTTTTAAGAAGCTCTGTTGACAGTGCATGATAGCCCGCTGCATCAGGGTTATTATAAGGCATAATAGTGATCCCCGCCTCTTTTGCGGCTGTTGCACAAAGCGCATAATACGCATACATGTCTTCATCACTAGGTGCTTCTTTGGTTTTTGGCGGCATAACCATAACGGTATCTACGCCAACAGATGCTAGTTGCTTTACAATTTCAGCTATTTCTTCTTTCGTTTCTGCCGCTGCGCCACTGATCAGTGGGACACCATATTCTTTTGCAACATCAGAAAGAGCTTCAAGTAAAGAAAGACGCTGATCAACACTTAGATAACTATTTTCACCTAATGTGCCTGAGCCAACAAGCCCCCCCATTCTACTACCGCCTTTCCCTTGCACTTTTAAAATTTCTGCAGCATATTTCTTTGTTGTATCAAAGTCTATTTCAAATGATCCAGATTCAGACTCTTTTAGCCATGTGAATACGGCCGGCATAACTGAAAAGCGCCAATCTGTGTTCGTTGTTTTCATCATATTTCCTGTTGCTTAAAGGTAACTCCTATAAATATTAACACAAATAGAATATTGTATACAATATTCTATTTGTGTTAATTCTCTTGTAATTTGTGAAGCTTAAGCAGTGGTGATTAATTTATCCCATAGTGTGATTAGTCTGGTGAACTGAATTAAACAGTGCCAATTATTGGCACCATTTACCTTGCTTTTGAGCAATTAGTAATAAATGTGCTGCGCTCCATGAAAAGTTAGGCGCTCCTTGTTGCTCACCATTAAGCGGATTATAATTCTCACGTATTGGCGCATTAGAAAGCAAACCATTGGCATGATTTAATAGCTTTTCACTTAATTGTTGAGCTTGTTTGCAATAACCGTAATGACTCATACCTACTAACCCAAAGTAAGTTTGATCAAGCCATACTCGTCCACGCCAATAGATATCCGCACCGAAAGCCGGATTAGTCAGCGCAGCACTGCCAAGCGGAACGTAAGTATTAAACTCATTGTTATCAAGCATTGTTTTTACCACATCACTGGCCTGTTCCATACTCGCTACTTGATTAAACAACGGTGACCACCCTTCAGGACCTTTGCCTCTTTTTACTAAAGGCCTCCCAGCGCAACCATTCGCTAAGGGGGTATCTGCTATTTCAATGTCGTAGTAGAAGCCTGTATTTTTATCAAACATGCACCGATTGATATAATCCCTTAACCGAGCGGCTTGCCTTAAAAAGTAACTTGCTTGGTGCGGTAACTTAAGCTGCTTCGCTATTTTACTTAAATAACGGTTATCAGCAGCCATATAAGAGGCTTGATCCACAGATTCTTGCAATAATGAATACCCAACTAATGTACCTGTATCATTACGATTTTCTGCAAAACCAACGTACCAGTCACCACGAATCCCGCCGTTTTTTATATAACGATTTAACTGTTGATTATTTATAAAACCAAACACAGCAGCATCATCACGACCAGATTCCCAAGATGCGGCTGTTTGTGCCGGAACTTTAATTTCTAAGGTTGCTTCATCGCTTAGGTAAGTCCTATAGTTTTTTAAGCCACTTCTTGTTCGCCAACCTGCCAAGGTTTTTACTTTAAATAATAACTTGCCGTCACGAGTATTATGAGCTTTATCAACAGTGGCACCATACTCTGGCACACCGTTTTTATTATGATCACGATTGCGTAGCCACCATTCACGATAAGCAACTAGTTTAGGGTATATGTGCGCGAGCCACTGAGTATCGCCTGTATTTTCAAACACCTGCCACACAGCCCAAGCTGCCAAGCTTGGCTTAGTATTACGCTCATTCCAATTTGTGCCGTCCCCACCGCGGTTTGCACTAAAATTATAGGCCACTAAGTCAGGTATAAATCCAGCATCCCATGACCTGACAGCATCGTTTGGCGTTATTTGATGCTCAAACACAGCATTCAAATTTTGTTTTGCAAGCTCTGGATTAAATGTTACCAGTGCATATGCCTGCTTGTAGCTATCCCAAGGCCAAGTTTGATTACCTGAAAACCAGCGACCGGTCACGGCTGGACTAACGGTATCAAAACCTACTGCACCAGCTTTACTGCGCCAATTTCCAATTAACGTTTCAACACTTTTTACTGCAAGTTTTTGTAGAGCTGGTTGCTTGTTACTAATTGGCTGTGTGGCTTTATTTATATACTCTTGCCAACGTAATTTACTAAGTGATAAATGATGTTCGGGTTGCTTTAAAATTTTATCAATAACCTCTTTTTCACGTACCGCTTCTTGATTATTTAATAAATATGAATAGCTTGTGTAGAATGTACGATTGTTTTTTATGTGCGTTGTGCTTGAGTAACTTAGGTCGTCATGACGTGTTCTAACCGCTAACGTTTTTTTAAGCAATAACTGTGAGCTCCCCGAAGTGAGTATGTGTCCATGCGCCCTTACTTTGCCAAAACTAATCGCAATACTATTGTTGGTGACTTGCCATTGGGGATTTAATTCCGGATAAACCACAAATGGCGAACGCCCCTCTCTTTCAGTGCCATTGTTAGCACGTAAATGGTTTATAAGCTGTCCTGTGAAATGTAATGTAACAGGCTCAGTGGTTTTAATCTGTGTTTTAACTAATGAAGTGCGATTTGTCACAAAGCGCAAAGTAAGCGTTATGTTTACCCCATCACCGCTTAGCTCTTGCACTAACGCGCCGGGTTCGCTGTAAGCCCGCATTGCTAGCTTCACTTTATTGGCCTCATCGACTTTCAGGCCTTTATAAACAGTCAGCTTTTCTAGATAAGGCGCTATAAAATTTAAATACTCCTCAGTAACAATAGCAGGCCCGGTGAACGCGCCGACGTTTTCATCCGTTGGTAGCAAATGTCCATGCCACGCGCCTAGATCAAAAAGAGGGCTAAAACGTTGGTGGCCGCCTTGCTCAAAGTCCTGCATATAATATGGGCTTCCGGTTCTATCTATTAAGTTTTTATAATCAACCACCTCACTAGCAGCAGCCTCACAATGACTGATTAAAAGCACGGTGATTAAAATAAACAGATTTTTAAAAATCATTTATTTAGCCCTTTTTGTATCGCGCTAATAAATAAAAACCAAACCCAGTAGCTAGTGCAATGCCTGCAAATAATAACCACATGATTTCAGGTGACTTTATCTCTTTGACCAGGTAGCCGTAGCTCCACCCAGACAAAAATCCAGCAAATAAAAAGCCTAATGCCATAGACACAAAGTAATAACCCATAAACATCGCAGCACTGCCTTTTGGAGCTATGCTGGCAACATACTCTTGGCTTTTTGGTGAGGTGAGCATTTCACCAAAAGCAATTAATAATATAACCGTTACCACTACTAAACCTCCCAACTGGCTTAGTAATACCCCCGCACTCATTAATAACAACACTAAAAAAGCACCTGCTGTGACAATTAAACCGCTTATTAAGACAGATATAACTTTAAAATGCTGACATTTAACACTTACTATTATTTGTAACAGAACAATAGCTGCAAAATCTAAATTAATCAGGTATTCAGGGTTTACCTGTCGGTATTTAAGCCACTGCTGCGCCACTTGCATACTTTGCTCAGCTGAAAAGTTAGAAGCACTAGCTTGTTTAAAAAATAACGCTATTTCAGCAACAGGAACATTGACTTTTAGGTGGACTAACTCTAGACGCACTGCCTCTAAATTTATCTCTTTGACTGGTGTTAGACTTTGAGTAGCAGCCAGTGTTTGCAGTTTGTTACTTAAAGCTTGAATATCAACATAAGCAAAAAAATCCACTGCTGATTGACCAAAGTAACTCAAGAGTGCAACTAAATCTTGAGTATCAATATAGTCACGTATAAACAGAGGTAGAGTATAAAAAAGTTGGTTATATACCGTCCAAAACCCCGTTAATATTGCTAAATATAGTGCAAAACTACGATTGCTAACCCTCACCGGTTGTAGATACCATTTAGACGCTTTTTGCACGCTTACGCACTTATCCCATAACCAGTTCGCAGCTAACCAAATCGTAATTAGTGAAAAAGCTTGAGTGTATGTTAACCAGCTAACTCCCCCCGTCATTAAAATAATTACACTGGTAAACAGTAATAATGCGAAACGGCTGTTACCCAAAACATGTTGAGCTTGCTGTAAAACCGCTGCCGCACCTATGCTGCTACGTAGTTTACTGCTTGACTCACGGTAAAAAAGCAATGGAATAAAATTAATAACAATCCAAGATGCCGACATAATAAATACCGCATCCCAACTAATAGTCCTTAAATACCCAGCCACTAACGGGCCAATGAAGCCCCCCAAATTAACCATAGTGTAAAAAATACCAAAGCCTAATCCTCGGTTACTGTCGTTAGTATTTTGACTAATAGTGCCTACTACCACAGGTTTAAAGCAGGATGCACCAAAAGCGACTAACATTAAAATCATAAAGAACGAATTAAAATCAGTCACTTGACCTAAGAAGTAATAGCTTGGCGCCATCACAACAAATGAGCATGTAAACATTTTTTTATAGCCATAGCGATCGGCAAAAGCCCCAGTGATCACAGGTAATAAGTATAAAAAAAACGGAATTATCCCCTGTACGGCGCCTCGCTCTGCATCACTAAATCCGACCCCCCCTTGCTCAATGGGTGTGGTCATATACACCGACGATACTGCAAAAAAGCCATACCAAGCTAAACGCTCAAAAATTTCCATGGTATTAGCCAAGTAGAAACCTAACCCAAAGCTACGCCAAGTTTGTTTATTTTTGCCAGTTTCCTGCTGTGCTGCTGATTGTAATTGTTGGTTATTATTCATAGTTTACTTTTTCAATTAAACGCAGTATTTTATATTGCATACAATATACAAACAAAGCAACTAAAATGACAAAAATTATATCTCTCACATTATTAACTTTACTACTCACTGCCTGTCAGCCCACGCCTAATACTAGTGCGAATAATAAACCTGATATCGGCAACATAAAAAGCGGCCCAAGTAAAATGCAAGCAAACATTACCGTCCAGGGCTATACCAGCACACTCAATAATATCGATATTGAGTTTTTAGGAAAAACAATTCCATATACATACAGCGATGGCAAAATAGGAAATAGTCGGGGCTACAACTGGTGGGTAAGTAAGCACTTTGCGCTAAAAAGTGATCTACCCAAAGAGAAGGTCACGCTATACTTAGAGCTACTTGAAATGGCATATCCACATTATGTTGCTTTATTTGGTATGGCTCCCCCAAATATTGAGCGCCAACGCATTGCAGTTGTTTATGGTAGTAGTCGCTCCCGTGTACGAGAAGCCATGCTTGATGATGGTTTTTTACGTGGGGTACATAAAACGGCTGGTGGTGAAACCATGTTTTATAACCGTGCCGGATATAATTTCCCCAGCCACCGTGAGCACCATCAGCGTTATATAGTTATTCACGAAACCATGCATGCTTTTCATATGGCATTAAACGGCCATTCAACGTGGGCACCTAATTGGATCACCGAAGGTTTAGCTGATTCGATTGCTCACCATGTCTATGATCCTAAGCAAAAACAACTCACCGTCATGGTATTTGATCGCGCCCCAATGAATTACATTGAAACCGGTTTAAAACAATATTACAGCGCAAATAAACCTACAATTGAAGAAATAAATGACGATCCAGCACTAAAACGTGGACTTAATTTTTTTATTATTCATTATCTTTTAAGCTCTCCTGAACGGGCACAGTACTTTGCTCACTTTATTGAAGAGCTCAGATTAGCGAACCCACACAGCGAAGCCACACTTTCAACAGCTAACTCACTGCTTAAAAGTACTTTTAAAAATTGGTCGGAAATAGAACAGGGTTTTGCTGATTTTGTAGAAAATATCCAACCTAGTTTCCATATTGTATCAGGGCCTTGGGAGCAAGACGGTAACGCTTACTGGCTACGTAATACTCAATCAACGGCGTTATCACGATTAGATATTAATCCCCCCTCAGCTGCCAACCACCCAGTCATGGACTTTCCAGCGCCAAAACCGAGTTCACTCATTGATGTAGCAAATAAAAACCAAGTGGCCGCGCTAATCGAGTTCGAAGCTGCTCAATTACATCGAGGAAACATTGGCATAGCACTACAAGGAAAGCGTAACCAAAAAAACCAAAAATATCGCCGTACTTTTGTTGGTGAAGAGCAGGCAAGTGATGATCAATTGCTGATGCTGCTTATTGAAGATGGCAGTCACTTAATTATAAATGCACAAAGCTACGATAACTTTAAAGCAAAGCAAATAGCCCTGACACCTGAGATAAAAAGTGCATTAATCGCAGATAAGAAACTTGCAATAAACCTAACGCTCGAGCAAGCACAATTAAGCATTAACTTACACGCTCAAAGTGATAGTCAAAAAGTAACCCAACAATTTTCTATTCCCCTGAATAAGCAAATGATTTCAACACTTAACAGCGAAAAGATCAGCTTATTAGGTCAAAATAACAACCATAAAATCACCCCGTACTTATTTAACCCTACCCCCACTCGCTTGGTGTCTGTCACAGCAGAGAATGCGCTTACAAACCCTTGGCTTTTTAAAAATTATGCTCTATTAAACCGAGTGTTTAAAACCTGCCAGCAACACGCGAGATTTATACCACAATGCGATCTTGAGTTGAGTAATATTTTGGCAAAACTCCCCTCTATAGAGCTGCACGATGAAGCCAGTTCTGAACTAGAGTTCTTGGAAAATAAATATATAGCCACGTTAAATAATGCTGGTTTTAGTACACTTTCAGGGATTAAATCTGATATTTATTATCACCAACAGAAGCCTTTTTTAAGAGTGGTCAATCCAACTGGTTCCCCTTTAGAAATTACTGCACAAGTGACACTCACAAATAGTGCTAATAAACCAAGCAAAACTCATCAGCTAAAACGCAGCTTGAGCTCAGGAACACATAATATCTCACTGCCAACAGAAATAAATGCTGATAAGGTTACTATTGCGCAAACTCTCAAATGGAAGTCGTTAACGCACCAATCTACGCTCTCAAAGCGAGTAACCCCGTTTAATGGCGTTGAGTTTAATGTAATTAAAACGAAAGAGCATGAAGACTATTGGTTAGTAGAGCTTAATTTATCTGGGCCTTATTCTGGAGATACAATTGGTGACATTATTCTAACCTCGACATCATTCGAGCAAGCCACCCCCGCAAAATCTCAACAGAAAAGTGTTGATATAGCACCTTATGAACAAAAAACATACACCTTCAAAGTAACAAAAACTGACAAACCACAACAGATTTCTGTAAAGGCCATTTTAAATGTTGATGGTGAGCCTATTCGTCTTATTCAAGAGCTAACTTTGTCCTAAGCTTAACAATAGGACAAACGCCACTTTCGCAAGAAAGTGGCTTTAAGCTTCTCTTTAGATAACCATTATTTAGTCCAGCGTTAACTGAGTTGCTTCCTTTCTCTTCATACTCAGCCACCTATGCCCTAATTTAATTACCTTTCAATGCACTCATCAATATTGAAGTTGTCAGCTTTATCGACACTTTTGCAACGTAAGTACAATTGAATGTTTATTTAGCAACTTTACATCCAAGTAGTTCAATTTATAGTTAGTGTAAAACACCAGAAAAAAGATAAAGGGGTGTTTTGACTTTGAAGAAATGAACCTTTGCATTTGTTTCTTTATAAAAAAAGAGCCACCAGAAAACTGATGACTCCATTATATAAAGTACGTGAGATCACACTTTAAGTTTATATATTTACTAACGACACCCCTGACTGTTAAAGTCGACGACTAAGCTTGCACCAGTGCTATTACCAGCTACTTTTAGGTAGCCCCAGTATTCACTCTGGCCTGAAATATAAATACACTCTCCATTTCCGCTATTATTTGACTCAGCCACTTCATTGTTACCATTTGGCCAACCACTTGCAGCGTAGCTTAGACTTAAATCACCACTACCATTAGCGGTGGTGATCGCAATACCATTTTGGCCTTGAACATCTGCAATGCTAAACCACATAGGATCGCTATTACCTAGACAAATTACTTCGCCATCATTTAAGCGGCCACTGCTTCGGCTACCTTGACTAGCACACACATCTGGCACGTTAGAAGTCACTTGGGTAAATGATGCTGTTAACTGAACGTTATCAAATGCATTATAACCTCTAACCATCACATGGTATCGGCCTACTTGTGCAGGATTTATAGCACACGACTCTTCGTTACCACCAATGTAAGGGCGACAATCATATATAGCTTCACTCGGTGCTGCTTCAAAACTTACATATAAATCCGCATCACCTGTACCACCAGTTAAATTAAACATAAGGTCGCTGGCGCCTGAAGGAACATCAAAAGTGAAATATAAAAATTCATCTTGAGCGCCACTGATGTTAATTGGCTGGCTATTCAATAGCACACCATCATCAACACTACTGTCAGCTTCGATAGTTGCTACTGTAGTGACAGTTTGGCTTGCACCTTCATTATCAACCACAGTTAATGTTATGGTGTATTCTCCTGCACTTGTGTAACTATGAGTAGGATTTGCCAGATTTGAACTGCTACCATCGCCAAAGTTCCATTGATAACTGGCGATACTACCATCGCTATCATTACTACCATTACTCGTGAAGCTAATATTGTTATTTTGCATGCCTGAATATGGACCATTAATTTGTGCTATTGGTGGGGTATTAGTGCTCGTACCTGCAACTAAGTCATCGCACCACTGTACAAATTCATTCTCATAGTTATTGGCCCACTCTACAGTTTTTGATTTATAGGCACTCCAATTACCAGTGCGGGTATGAGCCAACATGGCATCAAGTTCGTTGTTGTGACGTTCAAACATAAAGCGAACAGCTAAGTAACCCCAGCGATAAATTCGATCTTGATCAAATCCATCATAGGTGGTGTCAAAAATTTGCGCTAGTGTATAGCGCGAGCCATCACTAATAGTGGCTTTTGCAGCATCGTTGTTATTTAAATTAGCAACATACTCTGCAACCCCCTCTGACCACCAGACAATATCTTCTGTGGGTGCGTTAAAGTCACCATATAAGTCGAAACGGCCATCTAAATAGTGAACATACTCGTGCTCTAAGTTCCATACATAGTGCTCTGCATTGGCATAACTTGCTTCATAAGCTATAAAATTAGCTTGGTTGCCAGCTACAGATGGGTCACCTTCTAAATACATACCGCCATTGTTAGTATTTATACCAAAGATAGCACCTGCGTACTTGCTATAATCGTCACTACTGTCAAAAATATTTACTTGTAAAAAGTTATTGTTGTCATCAGCAACAGGGGTGTTATTTGTGGCTAGCTTATTATGAAAAAGCCCTTCTTCAGCGCCCATAGCATCACATGCTGCTGCATGTTGAATAGCCGTCATATTTTGCGAGCGAATTTTTATAGTACTACTACAGCTATAATTTTGTGACAACGCTTGTTGAGTTAGTTCATCAACAAAGCCACAAATACCGTAGTCATTACAATCTGCGTAATAACTTACAGAATCAGCTGCTGCAAGCCATACTGCATCACCATAGCCAAAACTGTTATAGGTGCTAAAAATAGCTTTCAAACCAGTATCAACACTTGCTTGTATTGGCGTGCCTGAATATTGTTTTAAACGAGCTAGTTCACTGGCAGCGTTAACAATCAAGTATTGTGCATCTGAGTCTATCATCCACTGCTTTTGAGTAAATGCGCTTAGCTTAGCAACTAAGTCAGTATCAGTGCCGATAGCGGTTACAAATGCATCATTCCACTGGCCACGATAAAGTAGCGTGAAAATACCATTAACAGCACTACGCATATTCCATTTTGCAGCATAACTCTCATTGAAGCGCGTTAACCACTGCTTTACCACGTTTAAGTAACGATGCTGCTGCTCAGCACTATCCATAGTTATGATAACTTCAGCAAGTGTTTTACCGTGTCCATCATTATCATCATAAAAGTGGCTATTGTTTACAAATGCATCTATAGCATCAACTACTGCAGGTTGTACCCAAGAGCTAAAATTCACGTCAGCATTATAAAACTCAACATAAAAACCCGCACGCAAATATAAAAACAGCGCTTCTAAATCAACATCTCCACCACCAGCATAAGTCTGTGAGAGTGACTTAGCATGATTTGCAACGGCATACATGTTATCTGAACTATAAACCTGACTCTGAATAGAAGATGGCGCACTAAAAAGTTCATTAATGCAATTAGTACCTTGGCTCTTAAGTTCAGTGATAATTGCACTAGTGCTTGCACTTGCCATCGCACTTAAATCACAAGTGACAACGGCAGCTTGGCTGCGCATCATGAACTGATTAAGTTGTTGTGGCTGTTTTTGCAACTCAGCTATAGGGGCTTTTTCATTATGTTGGTGATCTACACCGTGATGATGTGTGCGCTCAACTTCTGCATTTTTTGGTGTAAACAAGCGCTCTTGCAGGTTAGCTGATTGAGCTAAAGAGCTTGCTCCAAGTATAGGTAGCGCCAGAATTAATGTTTTAATTTTCATAATTTACCTTTGATAATTATTGTTTTCTCTATCCAACTCGGAAAGAGAAACACTTTTGTAACATAAAATTATCACTGTATACAATATATTTTATATTTACATAACAGTGTAAGTAGATCCTGTTGATGGTTTGACGAAAGAAATAAGGTCTGAAGTTAATCTATATTTCAACTAAGAAAACAAAGTCATTAAATATTTAGGATGAGAAGTATGGCTAGAAAGGACAAGGCTGTAGATATGCGTAAATGTAAATACACCATAAACTTGTATTATGTAAAAGTAACGAAATTAACAGCTCTAAAAATTAAAATAGTTTTAAGTTGGTCACACTCAGGTCACCATTTTTGATATGTTAGTAGATACTATCAATAAAGGAAAGGGACCAAATGGCGCTCTCGGCAGGGATCGAACCTGCAACTTAGCCTCCGGAGGGCCACGTGATATCCATTTCACCACGAGAGCACATTTGTCGTTGTCAGTACCAACTCGCGATATCAGCATGACAACCCGGCAATGATAATGGCATCTTGCTATAAATGCTAGCATTGAACACTTTACATGCTTATAAATTCAGCAATTTTCATTAAAACACTTCACATTAAGGCAGAACCACGGTATTAACGTATACTTATAAAATTAATAACAAGGTGGGAATTTGATCATGAGTTTAATGTCAACAGAGCAAGTTGCAGAATTTTTAGGTGTAAAAGTAGAACGCGTGAAACGACTTGCTCGCGAACATTTACTGATCTCGAAATCACAAGATGACAAAGGTGAGCCTTTGTTCGAACACGATGATGTAAAAAAATACAAAGAGCTTGCCGAGCGAATTGGTGGCCTTTAGCGTTTTTGCTGTTTAATGAAGTGGTGAAGCTGCACAAGCAGTGGCGCCACTTTATCCATTGCCCCTCTTTGCTCGTACCAACAAATACACAATAATAAAAATAGCCCCTGAAATGCCGCCAGCTTGTTGAGCGAAAGGGTAAATTCGTGGTGGGCTGATACAAGTGTTCGGTATTGTTCAAGCAAAGCTTGCTGTTGTTCAGTATTCAGCTGAAAACTGACCACTAAGGCTGCCAAATCAAAATAAACATCATTACTTTTGGCATATTCGAAGTCGATTAAAAACATACCGCTATTATTCACAATGATATTTTCTTTAACCAAATCATTATGGCAAAAGCCCATATCTTTTGGTGCATTAGCAATATAAGCGAGTGACTCTTCTATTAATGTAAGATGCTGTTGGTAGCGAGTGGTGTGTTGATAACAATTAATTTCATAAGCGATGTCCATTGGCTCTGTGAGCAAGGGATACAGGTGCAGATTGACTAAATCTGGCAGTAAACTGTCACAAAAATCGCCGCTGGCAATACGACCTTCAACATAATCGAAAATAGCCGTGTCTGTGGCTTGTTCTAGCCAAAGAGGCGCTGGGCAGCAACTTTGTTTAGCAAAATGTGTTTGAGCAGCCAAGCCTACCGCAGGCCAATGGTCGCGATAATGTTTTACCAAATAGCTATTGGTCGCTGTTTTTACTAAGTAATTATCGTTACTTAACCCTTCAACCAATGGACTGATTGACGTAATCGTTAACGCGGGATCAAAACGCGAAAATAGCGCGTTTATTTGTTGTTCTGTTTTCATTTAAAGTTGAGCTAATGGCTTAGCTTGATGTTGCTCATACTCTTCATACCAGGTTTTAAACCCCCACGCTGCCATAATGGTATAAAACACAAACAGCACCAAGGTCGGGTAATACCCTTTTTCAAAGTACAAATACATGGAAGCCGCATCTATAACAATCCAGTATAGCCAATTTTCAAGAACTTTTTTGGCGACAAGGTAGGTTGTAACCACAGCAAAACAGGTGGTAAAGCTGTCTAAATATGCAAAATCTGCATGCGTGTAATTGGTCATGATGAAACCAATCACCACCGAGGCTAATGAGGTAGTAAATAAGATCACGACATGCTTTTTTAATGACCACGAAACAATCGGCAACCGGTCTTTATGGTTTAAACCTCGTCGCCAAATTACCCACCCATACACAGCCATGTACATGTAGTATAAGTTAAGCAGCGACTCCATTAATAGCGCGCCGTTCCAGTACATTACGGTGTAAATAAAGGTGCTTGCAAACGCGGCAGGCCAACACCATAAGCTCTCTTTAATCGCGAGCAACAAGTACGCCATCGACAACGCCACTGCAATATATTCCCAGTGCGACATTGCCGTAAAGCCAGAGAAAGTTTCGGTTAAAAATTCCATATCACGCCGTCGTTATCGATTACTTAATCATCGCTTGGCGACAAATCACCGTGTAAAAATTTACAAACAAAAATTGCTTTACCAAACTCTTCATAAGAGCGCTTAATTTCAGTGTTAAGTACAGACATGACTAAGTCGTAATCACCAAAAATTTGTGTAGATAGCGTATTAGTAATCACTTTAAGGCCATCATAGCTGTTTACGCGGTCAATAAAGCCTTTAATAAATGGAATGTAATCTTGATGAAGTGGGTATTTACTAATCTCTACAGAAAGTTTCATTTTAAGCTACCGAGTTTTTTAACAGTGTCGCATTGTAACCCGCTTATAGCGACAAGTCATGGCTAAGGCTCGTATTTAGTGTAAAATCAGCCCTATAAATTAAGAGGAGTCATTATGGCACGCCGCATTACATACACATTTAAAAACCAACCTCGCGAAATCAACTTTTCTAAAGACAAGTACCGCGACATGTACCACGCCATTGCGGCAGCTGAGGGAATTGACTTAAGCAATTATTTAAAGATGGAACAACAAATAGAAATGACCTCAAAAGGCTCTGCGGCAGTGCGTAATTTTCGTGACCAAGAGTTTGCAAAAATGGGCTTTAGCGACATCTATTTTATTAAAGAGTAACGTGCCTCGTTACTCTTGATACTCATAGCTGACTCGCGGAGTAATATTACACAGTAGCTCGTAAGGTATGGTACTAGCACACTGCGCTATTTCTTCGACAGGCAGCTCTGGGCCCCACATGATTACTTCGTCACCCACTTGAATATTGTCGCCATTATCGCCAATATCAACTGTTATCATATCCATCGCGACGGTGCCGACAATACCATAGCGTTGTGATTTAATGATCACCGGTGTGCCTTGTCGTGCATGGCGAGGATAGCCATCACCATATCCCATCGCGACAACCGCAAGCTTGGTTGGCTTATCACTGCACCAACGGCCTCCGTAACCAACACACTGATGCGCATCAACATCGCGAATTGCAATAACGCGTGTTGTTAAACGCATCACTGGCGCTAAACCGTGTTCTTTACCCACACCATTTAGCATCGGCGAGACACCATAAAGCATTAACCCTGGGCGAACCCAATCACCATGCCCATGCGGCCATGCTAAAATACCCGCTGAGTTTGCTAAACAGTGCTGCTGAGCTTTGCCATCCGTTAATGAATCAAATAACGCTATTTGCTGGGTGGTTTTCTCATCGTTTACATCATCAGCACACGAAAAATGCGTCATTAATTTAATATCATCACGTGCATTGTCACTTGCTTTTAAACGATGATAAAACGATTCAAATTGTGATGGTGCAATCCCTAAACGGTGCATCCCTGTATTAATTTTTAACCAACACGCTATCGGTGCATCCAACGTGGCACTTTCAAGTGCAGCCAATTGATTTTCATCATGAATAATGGTCTGAAAGTTATTCGCGAGCAAAATAGGTAAATCGTCTTGATGAAAAAAGCCTTCAAGTAAAACGATTGGTTTTGTTAAACCTCCCGCCCGCAGCGCTAATGCTTCATCAATACGTGCCACTGCAAATGCATCAGCGGCACTTAGGTGCTGGGCAATTTTAACCAAACCGTGGCCATATGCATTGGCCTTTAACACCGCCATCACCTTGCAATTGGGCGCAAAGTGCTTCACTTGCGCTAAGTTATTAGCCAGTGCTTTTAGATTAATTTCGGCGATGGCTAAGCGCATTAATATTCGTCATCCATAGCTGGGCCCGCGTAGTTATCAAAGCGTGAGAATTGACCTTGGAACGTAAGACGCACTTTACCGATAGGCCCATTACGTTGCTTACCGATTATGATTTCAGCGACCCCTTTCTCAGCACTGTCTTCGTTATACACTTCATCACGATAAATAAACATGATTAAGTCGGCATCCTGCTCGATTGAGCCTGATTCACGTAAGTCAGAGTTGATTGGGCGTTTATCAGCACGTTGCTCTAGCGTACGGTTAAGCTGCGACAGGGCAATTACAGGGCATTGTAGCTCTTTGGCAAGGGCTTTTAATGAACGCGAGATTTCGGCAATCTCTAAGGTACGGTTATCAGATAAGCTCGGAACGCGCATTAGCTGCAAGTAGTCGACCATGATCATACTAATACCGCCATGATCGCGTGCGATACGACGTGCACGCGAACGTACATCGGTCGGTGTAAGGCCTGATGCATCGTCAACATACATCTTCCCTTTTTCCATCAATAAGCCCATGGTTGAAGAGAGACGAGCCCAATCATCATCATCTAATTGGCCTGTACGTACTTTAGTTTGGTTAATACGACCGAGTGAGGCAAGCATCCTCATCATAATTTGTTCTGACGGCATCTCTAGTGAGTAGATCAGCACGGGTTTGTCTTGCGTCATTGCCGCATGTTCAGCTAAGTTCATCGCAAACGTGGTTTTACCCATTGATGGACGTGCAGCAACAATAATCAGATCTGAAGGCTGCATACCCGCCGTCATTTTATCTAGATCGGCATACCCTGTACTTACACCCGTTACACCATCTTGTGGCGATTGATATAACTCTTCAATCTTATCAACCGTTTTTTCTAGAATGCTGTGTAAGCTTTGTGGACCTTCGGTACTTTTTGTACGTTGCTCTGCAATTTTGAATACTTTACTTTCTGCAAAATCGAGCAAATCATGGCTTGTGCGTCCTTCTGGACTAAAGCCCGCTTCGGCGATTTCGTTTGCAACACCAATCATTTCACGAATAACGGCACGTTCACGAACGATATTTGCGTATGCGTCGATGTTGGCAGCACTGGGAGTATTTTTTGCGATTTCAGCAAGGTAAGCAAAGCCACCCACATTGCTCAGCTGATTATTTTTTTCTAAGCTTTCAGAAATGGTGATCAAATCAATCGGGTCGCCTGCCTCTGCAAGACTTACCATCGCTTCAAAAATCAACTTATGTGTGCGGGTATAAAAATCCTGCGAGACAACCAACTCAGCAACACGGTCAAACGCTTGATTATCAAGCATTAAACCACCTAAAACAGATTGCTCAGCTTCAATTGAATGGGGAGGAACTTTTAACGTATCGACTTGCTTATCTGGTTTAGCCATATCTTCACAAAACTTAAATTGAATGGCTCTATTCTATCGACTTGCAAAGGCTGTGCAAATAGAAAAGCGGGAAATCTTCCCGCTTTATTGTAATTAAGCTAAACCTTGGTAACTAGACATATTACTCAGTGCTTAGATTAATGACGCTCACCTTAGTGATTATTTTTGTTTGCGCAGTTCTATGCGGCCACTAATGGTATCCATTTCAATATCAGCGTTCCCGCCATTAACACTAAACTCAAGATCACTCGATGGTCCATACTTCGCTTTTATTGCTTTATCATCACTTAGCTCATTAACAATTTTGCCGTTTGCATGTGCTTCTATTTCAAACTGGGCTGATACGTCAGCTGGGAAGTAAAACTCCGCATCTCCACTGACAGATTCAAAGCGCACATTTGCACCGGTGAGCAATTTATTAATATGTACTTCGGCTTCGCCGTTTACCGTATTGATACGTAGTTTTTTAATTGCATCAAATGCAAAGTCGATATTACCGTTTACATTTTCAAGACGCACATCTTCGGCTTTGGTTTTTGACTTGATATCGCCATTTACTGCTGTAAAACGCAGCGTACCTTGTGAGTTTTTATCATTAATTTCACCATTCACCGTTTCAAAACGAATATCACCGTTTAGATCAATCGCATTGACATCACCATTCACCGTTTCAAAACTCATGTTACCGCTAATATCCTGCACCGTTATATCACCGTTCACAGTATCAATGTCGGCGCCTGCTGCCAGCTCTTTGGCACTGACGGTCACATTCACCCCAGCAAATTCGAGCTCACTGCTTTTTGGCATATAAATCGTTAAACGTGAACCGTCGCCTTTGTTCCAGCCACTTATGTTACGTGGCATTTTGACAATAAACTCGACGCGGCTTCCTTCCACATCTAAACGATAGCCGTCGGCTTTATCATCTAATTCACCTTCGATTTTTAATACCGGTTTATCCCACCCTTCAATACGCACATCACCACGTTGGTTTTCAATAAAAATGCGCTTATTCGCAGGTATATCAACCTGTTCATTGATTGTTTGTCCTGCCATTGCCATCAGTGGCAGTAATCCTAATGTTAATGCGAGTAGTTTCATGGTTATCACTCCTAAATCGTTTGCCACTTAGGTGCATGCACCTTATTAATTAAATCAAGTTGTTGCTGATAAACCTGCGACAGCATTTGTAATAACGCAGGATTTTCAGGTTCATTTTCCAGTGCTTGCTTAATGGCACTCTCTGCTTCTTCTAATTCTTTAAGCTGCTGCTGCCAATTGTCGGTAAGTGCAGGTTGATTCTGATATTGCACCAACAAGCCCTGTTTTTGCTTCGTAAAATAATCACTCATGGCTATCATCGTATTCGGCTCGGTCTGAGCAACAAACAATTGCACGCTAAGCAGTGCCGCAACACAGCATGCAGCAACGGCTGCAAGCTTATTCCACGTAAAACGTGACTGTTCAGCTTGTTGCTCTGTAGGGTGAGCAATTGCACGCTCAATACCCGGCCATAAGTTTTTATCTGGGCCGATATCTTGCTTAGGTTGATTAAGCGAGTCATTTAAAAACTGTTCAAAATCTAGCTTACTCATTTTCATACCACTCTTTTAATAACTGCCTTGCACGGTGAAACTGCGATTTACTTGAACCAACGGCCATATCAAGCATGCTGGCTATTTCTTCATGGCGATAGCCTTCAATTGCATGGAGTACAAACACCATACGCGCTCGTTCGGGCAATCTGAGTACTAATTTATCAAGGCCATTTAAACCCTGACAGTCCGCTGCACTTTGTTCATCCATGCCACTTTGCTCAAAGCTCACGACTTTCTGTAACCAGTTTTTATGTTTACGAATATAGCTAATCGCAATATTACTCGTCACGCTGTGTAACCAGGTCGTAAACTGTGAGCGCCCATCAAAATTGGCGATTTTGTGCCACAACTGTACAAACACTTCTTGTGTTGCATCTTCGGCGTGCTCTTTATCTGCAATAAGTCGCAAACAAAGGCTGTAAACACGTTTCACATGCAACTCATAAAGTGCTGCATAGGCAACTTGATCGCCGCTTTTTACGCGCTCAATCAAGGTGTGCTCACTTTGCTGTGCAAACGCTTGCTCTGCATCTATCAACATCCTGGATGTTGTCCTTTATGATTATTGTTGTGAATTTAGTGTATTAGACGTAAGGGGGGATTCAAAAGGTTTAAATGAAACTAAATATTTTTTTGAGCAAGTATCACCTTGCTTGAATTAGGTCATTATTGTGCGGGGCTCGGTTCACTCTGTGGCGGTGTTTTGTAGCTCCAGCCTAAAAACACAATCCGTGCAGGGGTAGACGGTTTCCCCCCATTTTGTACTTTAAGTAGACCCGCATCATAGTGCGCCCCACTGCCGCCTGTTGAAGTGATCACCGCACCACGAACACTGCCAAATAGCTCGCCACTTCCCGACAATTTTACCGTGGTAAGCGGCGCATAAATTGCGGCATACAAGTTTGCAGCGCCACTAAATTGCACACCATTCACACCGTTAAATGACGAGTAAAACGACAGCGATGGATGCCCACTGGTCGTTAATCCTTCTTGTTCAGTGATCACTTTAGCACCGGCACCAATATTAACTTTTCCCGTTATTAATACGGTAAGACTGCTGTCTTTTTTGATCGTCAGGGTGGTATCACCCCCCATTGAAAAATCACCATCTATCAATAAGATGACATCGCCCCCTGAGACCTCCATTTTGCCATCACTGGTCATTTTCAAACCATCTAAAGCAAATACATACTCTTTAGAATGGCTCCCATGAGATTGATTTTGAATCTTCTTATCAAACAAAAATACATCAGCTAAGGTCGGCACAATAATTTGGCTGCCACCATTGCTGTGAAACCCTTGTTCAGTATTAAACTTAAATAGTTGAGTAGGCCCAACCGAAATAGAATCATACCCAGTGATACCAGCCATTATGTCAGTCATTTTTTCGGGCAAAATTAAAGGGTCACAGTTGGTATCAGGGTTACTCGGATCGTAATCAGGTGCCGTGGGGTCGGCCACAGTGACGGGTTCAACATTCGGGTTTATATTAAATTTACTATTACTGTAATGTACGCCGTCTTGCTGGTTATTATAGGTGTCTTTAAAGTCACCAGTACCGCCATACATGATATCGAGGGTCTCACCTTGAGTATTATCAATGTAAGTAGACCATTGCATTGTGGCATCACCATTTGCTCTTACTACACCTGAAATGCGGCCTCCTCGGTGTTTATAGTAGCCCCGGGTATACACATTTCCATCGACTCGCAGACCACTACCTGGAGAAATATACACCCCCGTATTAGAGTGAATATTACCTATAATGGGCGATGACCCGTTTAAGTAAATTACACCACTGGCTTTTACATCACCTCTAATTGGCGAGTGTCCTGAAAGCACTACATCAGAGTCACCGGCAATAGTTGATACATCACCGTCGTTCGATTTAGTTTCTTCGTAAGTACCTTGGCTTGAATCATAGCTGTCGATACTTCCACTGCCCGACAAATTAACCCCTTTACAGCCAACCATCGCATTGGTAAATACCGAGCTGCCTTTGGCACCTTGAATGCCAAAGCGTGCGACTAAATTACTCTGTGCATCGCCTTCAAAGCGCTGCCCTAGGCTGGCAATTTCAAGCTCGCCATCAGGGTTTTTAGTAAGGGTTGCACTAAAGGTAGCATCACTCGCAATAATGCCAGTACCAGACGCTAAATTCGTTTTATTAATTAAATCATCAACCGCTAATACGCCTTCACGATTCAGTGTTTGTTGTAATAGTTTAGCTTGCTCAAACACCCCTTTTTCGGCTAGCAAACGGCTGTTTAACTTTTTCTGAAAATTACCGCTCAAACGTTCTTGCACAATATTTTCACGCAGTGAGCTCAGCACCACAAGACTGGCCATGCTCGTTAAAATCAGCACTGTAATTAAGGTAAAACCATGTTGCTTATTAAACACTGCCACCACCATATGCCTTCAGTAAGATTGTGTTTGTGAGCGCAATATCGATATTTATACCATTGCCGAATTGCCCAGGTAATTGCTCTGGTTTCACACTCACCGTCACTAATTCACCCGCGATATCAAACGATAAGCTCTCGACCCCTGTTAACAAACGCTCCGCAGCCGCGCCATTCAGTGAGCACATTAAGTTATTATCGTTTAAGCTATAAACTTCAGTAACTTGCACTGCGGTAACTTGACCATCACAGGCAATGACACCAGCAGGCTGAGTGATGGTTATCATGCTTTTATCAGCACTAATAACCGGGGTTATTTGAGTTTGCTTAATGCTGCGATTAAACACTTTACTCGTGTAACGAAGCACCTCTTGTGCATTTTCGAGCTCTTTGCTCACCTGAATCGTGCCTTTAATCGCCGAGTAAGACAAACTAATCCCAGCAAGTAAAAATGCTCCCGCAGCCAGCGCCACCATTAACTCGACTAAGCTAAACCCTTTTGTATGTTTTATCATTAACACACCGCCGACAAATCAGGGAAACTCGCATTCAAACTGATCTGGTTCTCAGCATTATCAGTCATGCGTTTATCGACCCAACTAACATTAATTTGCATGTCATTATTGTATACAGCAGGCAGAGTTAGTTCGTAGTCACTAACCTGTGGAGAAAGACTCGCTCTAAAGGTCGCATCTTGAAATAAGCCGGGGTTGGTTTTTTGAATATCACAAATATGCGGCCAAAGTCGCTCTATGCTGTTTTGACCTTGAATAAGCGACACCGTGTAATGAAAACTGTTAGTAGCATACTGAAGCGATTTAAGTTGAGCAGCAGCCAACCCTAATAAAGCGATTCCGGCGATTACCACAGATATCATGACTTCTAGTAATGAAAAACCTTGCTGCTTAATCATGCACATCCTCGCTCTGAACTTTCAACTAACCAGTTTTGGCCACTTTTTAGTACACACATTACATAGTCAGTGGTGTTGCTGTGATTGTCTTTAATATCTATTTGCGCTTGCTGGTTAACCTCGCCACTGGCACTCACGGTCAAGGCTGCTAAATCAACCGTTATGCCAGATTTGGTTACACTAAATTCTTTAAGAACCGTGGCCACGCCCGCTTCATTTAGCGTTACCTGCCAGCGGTTATTATTAACGACTAAGTTAATTTGCCGCTCACGCTTTACTGCTTCACTGCGCGCATATTTATAGACACTATTTAGTTGATTTGCGGTCGTTACAACGCGATCTTGCAAGATTTGCTGGCTAAATGACGGGAAAGCAAGACTAGCCATAATACCAATAATAACCAGTACGACCATTAATTCTATCAGTGTAAATCCGGCCTTTCGTCGCACTTCAACTACTCCCAACAATCATTCTCTGAGGCGGTGTAACTGCCATTATGTTTCACAGTGAGATCACCACAACGATCACTTGCTTGCGCCGAACCAGACTTTGGTGATGCTTTTAAACTATAACCACGGTTTTTAAAGTCACTGATTGCACCGGCGACTTTATCTGTAGGGGTGTAAGTGAAAGTATAAAAATCAGTATTTTGTGCCGTAAATGCGTTAGGGTAACCACCATTTCTTGAATAAATACGCTCAAGACTCGCGCTATATTGCAATAACTCTTGTTGTATGTCGGCACGGCGACTGCGTTGCATTTGTTCGGTATAAACAGGTAACGCTACGCTATATAAAATACCTAAAATAGCGATAACGATCAGTATTTCAACAAGTGTAAAACCACGGTGTTTTCCCGATGATGATGTCTCCTTCAACTTTCATTCCTTACAACTTTTTTATGAAACCACTATAAATGACAGCGCTGTCGCTGTCAATTTAACCAACTCTAACTAACTAGCCTGATTATACTAACTAAAAATAAAAAATTAAGACAAAAGACTGCCTGTGTTTAAAATAGGTAAACAAACCCCCATTCCATTAAACATTAATGCAAATAACACAACTATTAACAGGAAAGCAAAGCAAAAAGAGCCGTAAGGTAGTAAGTAAGTAAGTAAGTAAGTAAGTAAGTAAAATTTAGATACAAAAAAGCCGCGCTTAATAAAGCACGGCTTTTTTTCTACTTAATATTGCTATTAAGCTTCAGCGATAACGATTACTTTGATAGTAGCCGTAACGTCTGAGTGTACTGCGATTGCAACGTCAAATTCGCCAGTCTCACGGATAGTACCTAGAGGTAAACGAACTTCTGATTTTGCAACTTCAACGCCAACAGCTGAAATAGCTTCAGCGATGTCGCGAGTACCGATAGAACCGAATAACTTGCCTTCGTCACCAGCTTTAGAAACTAGTGTAACTTCAGCTAATGCTTCTAACTTGTCAGCGCGAGCTTGAGCAGCAGCTAGATCTTCAGCGATCTTAGCTTCTAACTCAGCACGACGTGCTTCGAAAGTTTCGATGTTAGCTTTAGTTGCAGGAACTGCCTTACCTTGTGGGAAAAGGAAGTTACGTGCGAAGCCAGATTTAACTACAACCTGGTCACCTAGGCCACCTAGGTTTGCGATCTTGTCTAGTAGAATAACTTGCATGTCTCTACACCTTTTAAAAACTGTTAATCCGCTGCTTACTTATGTAAGTCAGTGTATGGAAGAAGGGCTAAGTAGCGAGCACGCTTGATAGCAGTTGCTAGCTGACGCTGATATTTAGCGCTAGTACCTGTGATACGGCTAGGTACGATTTTGCCACTTTCTGTAACATAGTTTCTAAGAGTAGCTAGATCTTTATAATCGATTTGTTGTACGCCTTCCGCTTTAAAGCGGCAGAACTTACGACGTCTGAAATAACGTGCCATGAGTTTAATTCCTCAAAAAATTCTTTCTATATGCTGAGCATGCAAGACCAATTGGCTTAAACCATTTCGGCCTTCGTGTCGGTTTAAAAAACCCGTCACTTGCACTTGTTGCCCAACGTGCAATTGTTGAGTCTGTTGTTGCATTGGCGTGCCACTGGCAACAACTTGAAGCCTGACATAACTATTACGGTTAAGGTCTGCTTCAACTTGCATCGATTTGTGTTCAAGAACAAAAATACAATGCGGTATACCAGCAGGGCTTTGACTATATTTTGGGGTTTTACATACAACCCCAGATAACGTCAGCTGATTCATAAAAGGATTAACCGGTTGGCTCATCTTAGTGTCTCAACTGCAAGCGCCATGCTTGGACTCAAAACGATTAAGCAGCTGGTGCTTCTTTCTTCTCTTCTTTCGCAAGAGGAGATGCTTCAGTTACAGCGTCTTTAGTACGCATAACTAAGTTACGAAGCACTGCATCGTTGTAGCGGAAAGTAGTTTCTAGCTCGCTGATTACTTCAGTAGGTGCTTCAACGTTCATAAGAACATAATGAGCTTTGTGAAGCTTGTCGATTGGGTAAGCCAATTGACGACGGCCCCAGTCTTCAAGACGGTGGATAGTACCACCAGCTTCAGTGATAGAACCAGTATAACGTTCGATCATACCAGGTACTTGCTCACTCTGATCAGGGTGAACCATGAATACGATTTCGTAATGACGCATGGATATTCCTTACGGTTAATAGAGCCTTCTACCGTTTCGGCCAGTCGGTTTAAGGCAAGGAATTAAATTTAATAAGCCGAAATGAGCGCGCATTTTACGCTTAGATTGATAATTAAGCAAGATAAAACAGCAAGCCAAGTTACAATCTTATAAATATTTGCAATAGCCTAATTTTCTAAGGTAGTTAAGCATAAAACAAAAAACCCAGCCGAGGCTGGGTTTTTGAGATTCTGAAAAACTAAAATTACTTGATTTTAGCTTCTTTGAAAATCACGTGTTTACGAGCTTTAGGATCGTATTTTTTGATTTCCATTTTTTCAGGCATGTTACGCTTGTTCTTGTCGGTAGTGTAGAAAAAACCAGTACCAGCAGTTGAAACTAAACGGATCTTATCGCGCATGATTCAGTTCCTTAAACTTTTTCGCCACGAGCACGGATTTCTGTAAGAACCGCGTCGATGCCTTTTTTATCGATAATACGCATACCTTTAGTCGTAGTGCGTAATGTTACAAAACGTTTTTCACTTTCAACCCAAAAACGGTGAGTTTGTAGGTTAGGTAGGAAACGACGTTTAGTCGCGTTTCTCGCGTGTGAACGGTGGTTACCAACCGCTGGACGCTTACCTGTAACTTGACATACTTTAGACATGTCTATATATCTCCAATAACTTCGCTCGAGCTTAATTTTCCCTTAGGCCATGTATTTGTGCCCCGGGATAAATCGAAGGGCGCTCTTTATACAGCTTATACAGGCAAAGATCAAGTAACAGATCTTATCCAATCAGCTCATGTGTAAATTTGATAGCGGCTAATTATAATGATCGAAAGCCCTTAGGGAAAGTAAAAACTGCATTTAAATTAAACTAATTTCTAAAAACAGCCTAAACTGCTCATTTTTAACACACTCTCTCGGGCATACAGCCTTATATAAGCCCTCGCTCGGCAAAAGAAACACAATTTTTACCGCCCACAATGATGTGATCCAGCACATTTATGTCAACCAACGACAGCGCTTGCTGTAATTTTTGCGTTATGAACTTATCGGCTTGACTGGGTTCTGCCACACCACTTGGGTGGTTATGAGCCAAAATAAGTGCCGCTGCATTATTTCTTAATGCGGCTTTAACCACTTCGCGAGGATAAACAGATGCGGCATTAATTGTGCCATAAAATAGCACTTCATCTTTAATCAACTGGTTTTGGCTGTCTAAGTACAGCACCATAAACACTTCTTGCTGTAACCCCCGTAGTTTAATTGTTAGGTAGTCGTACACCGACTGAGGCGAATTAAATACAGCCTCTCTATGGCATTGCTCGAGCATGTATCGCCGGCTAAGCTCTAACACGGCTTGTAATTGTACATACTTTGCAGCACCTAGGCCCCTTTGTGCACAAAACTCATGTTCTGTGGCATTAAACAAGTTGTGCAATGTACTATTTATACGCAATAGATGCTCAGCCAACTCAACCGCGTTCATGCCCGGCACGCCAGTACGTAAAAATATCGCTAATAACTCAGCATCTGAAAGCGCTTTAGCTCCCTGTAAAAGCAGCTTCTCACGTGGTCTCTCTGCCAATGGTAAATCCGTTAATGGCATCATTTGTCCCTAAAAACATTACTTTGGTCATTAAACTGTAATATAAAATCCAGTTTTTTCCTGTCTTTAAAAAAGAAAACTTCATGCAATCGGCAAAGATTTGCTATCGTTAGCCCATATCGACAAAGGTAAAATTTCACGTAATGACAAAATCAGTTAATAAAAAAATCCTGTTAGGTATGAGTGGTGGCATTGCAGCCTATAAATGTGCAGAACTTGTTCGTCGTTTAAAAGACGCGGGCTGCGACGTTAAAGTGGTCATGACCGACTCAGCCAAACATTTTATAACACCACTGACAATGCAAGCTGTGAGTGGAGAAATTGTCTCTGATTCATTACTTGACCCTGCAGCCGAAGCAGCAATGGGACACATTGAATTTGCCAAATGGGCTGACCTGATTTTAGTCGCCCCCGCAACCAGCAATATCTTAGCGAAAATGGCGATGGGCATTGCCGATGATTTACTGACTACGTTATTGTTAGCCACACCTGCTAAAGTAGCGGTTGCTCCTGCAATGAACCAACAAATGTATGCTCACCCAGCGACTCAAGCAAACCTTAGAACTCTCAAAGATCGCGGCGTCGCAATTTGGGGACCCGGTAAAGGTGAACAAGCCTGTGGTGATGTAGGTGCCGGAAGAATGTTAGAGCCTCATGAACTAGTGGCGCTGTGTACGCAACCAGACATTGAGCCATTATTGGCAGGTAAAACAATCACAATTACCGCTGGCCCCACGCGTGAAGCCCTCGACCCTGTGCGTTATATTTCGAATCATAGTTCAGGCAAAATGGGTTATGCCCTTGCAGAAGCAGCGCTTGCTTTAGGTGCTAAGGTCAACCTTATTTCAGGGCCCGTCGCAATTACAGCACCCGCGAATGCAAAGCTCACCAATATTGAAAGCGCTGAGCAACTTTTAACTGCGTCGATGGAACTTGCGGTGCAGTCTGATGCTTTTATTGGGTGTGCTGCCGTCGCCGATTACCGCGCAGCCGCAATTCAAGATCAAAAAATGAAAAAACAAGGTGACGAAATCACGCTCACTTTAGTCAAAAACCCTGATGTGATCGCAAACGTGGCAGGGCTTAGTAAAAACCGTCCTTACACTGTTGGCTTTGCAGCAGAAACGCAAGATGTGGCTAGCTACGCCCAAGGTAAATTAAAAAACAAAAACCTCGACATGATCTGCGCGAATGATGTGTCAAAAGAAGGTCTTGGCTTTAATTCTGATCATAATGCTTTAACACTGTTCTGGCATAATGAGCAGCTAGATTTAGCCATAGGTAGTAAAAAGGATCTCGCGATGAGCGTAATGACTGAGCTTGCCAAGCGTTTGTAAAAATGCTGGAAAGAAGCTGAATAAAACATTAACATAAGCGCCTCATTTGCACAAAAAATGGCTTGTCTGACTCTACTGAGCACAAGTAATAAATTATAAGAAAGGAATGGTCATGCCTGCGACAAAAAGAAGTAATCGCAAAGAGCAGATTCTGCAAGCACTCGCACAAATGTTAGAAACCAGCCCAGGTCAACGTATCACCACCGCAAAATTAGCGGCTGAAGTGGGCGTGTCTGAAGCTGCGTTATATCGTCATTTTCCGAGTAAAGCACGGATGTTTGAAGGCCTAATAGAATTTATTGAAGATACGCTGTTATCACGCATTAACCTCATATTAGAAAATGAGAAAGAAAGCCAAACCCGTGTTTATAATATCTTGCTGTTATTGTTAGCCTTTGCTGAGAAAAACCCAGGAATTACTCGCATATTAACCGGCGATGCCCTGCAAGGTGAGCAAGAGCGTTTACGCGAACGAGTGCAAGGCTTATTCGAAAAACTTGAAACACAATTTAAGCAAGTATTGCGTGAGCGAAAACTACGTGAAGGCAAAGCATTTCAATCAGACGAAACCACGTTAGCCAACTTCTTACTTGCCTATGTCGAAGGTAAGATGAATCAATTCGTGCGTAGCGACTTTAAAGCAAAGCCAAGCTCACAATTTGAAAAGCAATGGCCAGAATTACAAAAAATCTGGTTGTAAAACAAGCTTTATAAGCGCGATGTCATATCGCGCTTAATCCCCCACCTTTTCATTGTCCCCCATAAGCAAGTCCTCGTAGCTCATTTCTCGTAGCGCGTTTCACGTAAGTAATAACTTTAACCCACCTTAGGAAACTGGCAACTTATCGTATCTACTCGAATTGTTTATTAAAAACGCTACACTGGGGCATAAACTTAAAAACAATGAGAAAGGTAAATGAAAGCGCAATTATCACTTTTGAGCTTAGCCTTGGTGACTAGCCTAGGCAGCACACAAGTCAGTGCTAAGGAAGCCCTGCAATTTAAAGACGTATTTGATTTTAAATACGCAAAAGGCACACAACTGTCTGAAGATGGCCGTATTTTAACCTTGAGTGCAGACCCTTATCGCGGCAATGCACAAGGCCAAGTATACACGCTTAATAACAATGCCTTACTAAGCACCGTTGAACGCGGTACGCGCCCTACTATTAATAAAGCAGCAAACTGGGTCACGTTTACACAAGTACCAACCCTACTTGAAAAAGAAACCACCAAGAAAAAAGATGAGCTAAAAAACAACCTAGTTTTAGTGAATACTAAAGACGGTGAACAACAAACGTTTAACGATGTAAAAGATTATGCGTTATCAGATGATGGCGTATGGCTTGCTTACCGTCTTGATCAAAAAGCAGATAAAACTGAGACCAAAGACGACCAAGAAAAAGACGAAAACAGCAGCGAAATCAAGCCAGACAAAAAAGATAAACGCTTTGATTTAGTGCTTGTTAACCTTCAAGACAAAACCACTCACACTATAAATAATGTATTTAGCTATGCGATTAGCAGCACTGGCGAGCAATTATTAGCAAGCCAAAGCTTTAGTGATGGTGCCGACAACCAAATTGTATTAGTCGACTTAACAAATAGTTTTAATACCAGTGTATTAATTGATGAGCCAGGTGTGGTTGCAAACAAAATTGCATGGCGACCTAACAGCAATACCGCAGCGCTTTTAGTGGGTAATTATGTAAACGATGATACAAGACGTCGCGACCACAGCTTACAGCTTTTAGAAAACGGGGCTCTATCAACCATTAACTCTGCAGATAGCAGCTGGACTATCGGTAAAACAGCCTCACTCACATGGTCTGAAGACGGTAAGCGTCTATATTTCGAGAATCACCCAAAACTGGCTGATAAAGTAAAAGCCAAAGAGTATACAGACGAAGCCTCTTTATATGATTTCGATACAATTCGCGACCATAAAGGCTTAAATGTTTGGCACAATAAAGACGTTGAAATTAAACCTCGTGAAGAACAACAGTGGAATGAGGCTAACAAACTTCGTCACTACCAAGCGGTTTACCACGTAAACGGTAAACAGGTTGTACAATTAAGTACACCCAATATGCCCGAGGTATCACTTAACACTAATCGTGACGCGCTTTTAGGCTACTCAGACCTGCCGTATTTAGAGCGTGTTATGTATGGTGGTTTCTTTGCTGATTACTTCAGTGTTGACGTTAAAACAGGTAAACAAACACCTATCGTCAGTGACTACCCCTTTAGACCCAGCCTTGCGCCAAATGGTCAATACGCGGCATTTTTTAAAGACAGCCACGTTCAGCTAAAAGACCTAGGTAACAACAAAGTTTCGACGTTATCTAAGGCAATTAACGCTATTTTTGCCGATGATAAGCATGACTACCCATCACCTCAACCGGGTTATGGTTTTGCAGGCTGGTTAAACGACAGCAGCCAAGTACTGGTTTACAGCAAATTTGATATTTGGGCTTTTGATGTCGCAACACAAAAGGCAACGCGCTTAACACAAGGTAAAGAAACAAATACCCAATATCGTGTTATTAAACTTGATAAAGACCACGTTGGCTTTGCTAAAGACGACACATTATTACTAAGCGCAACTAACTTACAAGATAAGCAAACCGAAATCGCTAAGCTTGACTTAACAAGCAATAAAGTAAGCAAAGTACTGTCGGGTAAAAAGCGCTATGATGTGGTGAAAAAAGCTAAAAATGCCGACAAATACCTCTTTACTGCGCAAACGTACCAACAATTCCCTGATTACTACCAAGCAGATTTTAGCTTCAAAAAACCTCAGCGTGTGACGAACCTGAACCCGCAAATTAGCAACTTTGCTTGGGGCGAAAAACCTGAACTTATTAGCTATAAAGGCTTTGATGGTGAAGACTTACAAGGTGTTCTAATCAAGCCGGCAGGCTACAAAAAAGGCGACAAAGTGCCCGTCGTTGTGTACTTCTATCGCTATATGAGCCAGCGCATGTATGACTTCCCGAAAATGGAGTTAAATCATCGCCCTAACTTCCCTATGTTTACTTCGAATGGTTACGCCATTTTCTTACCGGATATCCGCTTTGAAATTGGTCACCCAGGTAAATCATCGACCCAAACCATGATTAACGCGACTCAAAAACTGATTGATTTAGGCATTGCCGATCCTAATAAAATTGGTTTACAAGGTCACTCATGGGCAGGCTACCAAAGCGCCTTTATGATCACCCAAACAGATATGTTTAAGGCGGTTGTATCGGGTGCACCTGTATCTAACATGACCAGTGCTTACAGCGGTATTCGCTTAAAATCAGGTCTTGCGCGTCAGTTCCAATACGAAACAGGGCAAAGCCGCATTGGTAAAACATTATTTGAAGCACCTGAACTTTACATCGAGAACTCACCGGTATTCTTTGCAGATAAAGTAAACACACCTATTTTAATTATGTTTGGTGACAAAGATGACGCCGTACCCTGGCACGAAGGCGTACAGTACTATTTGGCACTGCGTCGTGCAGGTAAAGATGCTACGTTCTTACAGTATGAAGGCGAGCCACATCACTTGAAGAAATTCCCTAACCAGGTGGATTTTTCAATTCGCATGATGGAATACTTTGACCATTATCTAAAAGGTAAACCCGCCGCTGAGTGGATCAAAAACGGCGTACCCTTTATTGAAGAATAAACAATAAGCTGAATATCAGCTTATCTTCCCCCTTCCAGAGCCAGCATTGTTGCTGGCTTTGTTCTATAAAATCAATCATTCCATCTATTTTTTCGATTTTATCAATCGATTTAAACCCCAGTTTGTAAGTGGAAAGTTAACCAGAACAGCTCTATATTTCACGCAACTTCCAACTGGAGACAACACAATGTTAAAAAAATCAACCTCAGCATTTTCAAAAGTCGCTGTTGCTGTTTCATTACTCATCGCAACAAATGTACACGCCACTAACGACATCAAATCAAACCAATTTTGGTGGCCAGAGCAACTCGACTTAAGTCAACTGCGCGCACACGGCGCTGAATCAAACCCAATGGGTCCTTACTTTGACTACAAAAAAGAATTTTTAAAGTTAGACCTTAATGCAGTGAAAGCCGATATTGAAAAAGTGCTTACTGACTCTCAAGACTGGTGGCCTGCCGACTACGGTCACTATGGTCCATTCTTCATTCGTATGGCGTGGCACGCATCAGGTACTTACCGTACATTCGATGGCCGTGGTGGCGCTGGCGGTGGTCAACAACGTTTCGACCCACTAAACAGCTGGCCAGATAACGCCAACTTAGACAAAGCGCGTCGCTTACTTTGGCCAATTAAACAAAAATACGGTCGCAGCATCTCATGGGCTGATTTAATGGCGCTAACAGGTAACGTGGCACTTGAATCAATGGGTTTCAAAACATTCGGCTATGCCGGTGGTCGTGAAGACGATTGGGAGCCAGATTACGTTTACTGGGGCCCTGAAGGCAAAATGTTAACTGACGAGCGCCGCGACAAAAAAGGCAAACTAAAAGGCCCATTAGCAGCGGTTGAAATGGGTTTAATCTATGTGAATCCAGAAGGTCCACATGGCAACCCAGACCCACTTCTTGCGGCTGATGATATTCGCTTATCGTTTGGTCGTATGGCAATGAACGATGAAGAAATCGTTGCACTTATCGCAGGTGGTCACAGTTTTGGTAAAGCACACGGTGCGAAAAAAGCGACTTGTTTAGACAAAGAACCCGCCGCAGCCGCTATCGAAGAGCAAGGTTTAGGTTGGAAAAACAAGTGCGGTAAAGGTCACTCAGAAGATACTGTTACTTCAGGTCTTGAAGGTGCATGGACCGTGACGCCAACGCAATGGTCAATCAACTACTTACAAAACTTATTTGCATTTGAGTGGGTTAAAACAAAAAGCCCAGCAGGCGCAACACAATGGATCCCAGAAAATGGTCAAGCGTCTAACCTAGTGCCAGATGCGCACATTAAAGGTAAGCGTCATGCGCCTATCATGTTCACAACTGATATCGCGTTAAAGGCAGATCCCGCGTTTCGTAAAATTTCAGAGCGTTTCTTAAACGACCCGAAAGAGTTCGAACTAGCGTTTGCTAAAGCATGGTTCAAGCTAAACCACCGTGACATGGGCCCTCGCGCTCGTTACTTAGGTGACTTAGTGCCAGAAGAAGTGCTAATTTGGCAAGATTACATTCCTGAAGTTGACCACAAGCTAGTTGATAGCAAAGACATCGCGTCACTTAAAGCAAGCATTTTAGATTCGGGTTTATCTGTATCTGAACTGGTACGTGTGGCGTGGGCATCAGCAGCAAGCTACCGCGATACTGACATGCGTGGTGGTGCAAATGGGGCACGTATTCGTTTTGCTCCACAAAAAGATTGGCCTGTAAATAACCCGAAAGAAGTGGCAAATGTGCTGAGCAAGCTTGAGAAAATCCAAACTAAGTTCAATAAAAATGCAGCAGGTGGAAAAGAAATTTCACTGGCAGATATGATTGTTCTGGGTGGCGCGGCTGCTATCGAAAAAGCAGCAAGTGATGCAGGTTTTTCTATTGCAGTACCATTCAAGCCAGGTCGTATGGACGCATCACTCGAAATGACTGACGTTGAATCGTTTGAAGTACTTGAGCCTACGGCAGATGCGTTCCGTAACTACTACAGCTCAGCATGGAAATCACCTGCTGAAATGTTAGTTGAGCGTGCTGATTTACTAAGCTTATCGGTGCCAGAAATGACAGCACTACTAGGTGGTATGCGTGCCCTTAACGCTAATACTAACCAAACACAACACGGTGTATTCACGAAAAAACCTGGCACATTAAGCAACGATTTCTTCGTTAACCTACTCGATATGTCAACGAAGTGGTCTAAGTCATCTGAAGAAGGTGTTTACGAAGGCCGTGACCGTCAGTCAGGCAAGCTTAAGTGGACAGCAACACCGGTAGACTTAATCTTTGGGTCTAACTCAGAGCTACGCTCTATTGCTGAAGTGTATGCATCTGACGATGCTAAACAAAAGTTTGTTGACGACTTCGTTGCAGCATGGACTAAAGTAATGACGCTAGACAGATTCGACCTACGTTAATACCAATACCAACTCGCTTAATTCAGTATTATTGCGCGTTGGTATTCATTTTTCGCAACCCATTAAGCCGCTTTTACAGCGGCTTTTTTTATTTTGGATAAAATTCGCTCGACAATGCAGCTGATTACGTTAAAAATAACACTTTATTAATAAACAATTTAGCCATAGGCACCAAGGATGATCGCACGTTTATTATTACTATTTTTTATCAGTCACTCCTTCTTTGCCTTTGCACAAAATAGCCCTACCACATCCGTTGACTCTGTTATATCACTCAACAATGAACAGGTTAACTTAACACGTTTCGATATGAGTTATTTTATTGATAAAACAGGAAAAATGACACTGTCGCAAATACAAAATCAAACATTCACAGCCAGTAAAAATGAGCTCACTCTGGGCACCAATGCCAAAACAACGTGGTCAAAAATAACCGTCAAAAACAACGACAGCGATACCTTACGTTTATTTATTCACAACCCCGATGCTTACCATCTAGAAGAGGTAGGATTTTACGAAACCCACAATGGGCAACTCATTAATCAATCTGAAATTCAACTAGATACATCGGGTCCAAAAGCCAATATGTTCGGCGGCAGTGCTGTGTTTTCGTTCTATATTGCCCCACAGCAGCAAAAAACCATTTATGTAAAAAGCGTTACTTTTTCGCATCAATGGTTTGCTCTAAATATTTATAATGAAGAGCATTCAAAACGCGCCCTAGTTGGCAACGGCAACTACATTGCATTACTGGTTGGCATGATGCTAGCGCTGATGATCTATAACTTTTTCTTGTACTTATCGGCACGTAAAATAGAAAATATTGTTTACGCCCTGTATTTAATATCGGGCACGGTATGGGTGGCGCTTTCGTATGGCGTAGCTGCTAACTTTTTTGGCATTTTTAGTGCTGAAGTACTGCAACTTAATTCTAGTTTGCTCAGTATGCCCAGCTTTTTAGTAATTTTTGTGATGCTAATTTTCGAAACTAAAAAGCATTACCCAAAAGAGCATATAGCCCTGTCGCTCATTCTCGTATTACTGGTTGGCGACTTTATCTACAGTTTATTCGATGTCGTTGGCGCACTAAAACCAGCCAGCACCCTTGCCGCAATGATGATGACCGTCACCTTTGGTGTCTCTATATCACTGTGGCGAAAAGGGGATCCACTCGCCAAATATTTTTTACTTGGCCACTCACTGTTCGTTATATTCAATATGCTGGCCGTGCTTTATTACAAAGGTATCACCGACGCGAACGTGATAAACAGTCATGGCGTCGGCATAGGTATTTTACTCGAAGCATTAATGATGGCGTTTATATTGTCTTACCGTATAAAAACGCTCGAAAAAATCAAAGCACAGCAAAAAGAATTAACGCGCCTTGTCGATACCGACCCAATGACAGGCCTGTATAATCGACGCTACTTTGATAGAAAAAGTGAAGAGCTCATTGCTGCAATGGCAAGCAATCATCAAGAGTTAACGCTGATCATCGCCGATCTCGACCATTTTAAAGCCATTAACGACACTTATGGCCATGATATTGGCGATAAAGTCATTATTGAGTTTGCAAACATACTCACTACACAACAACGAAAAGACGATATAGCCTGCCGCTACGGCGGTGAAGAATTTGTACTTTTACTGCATTGCAGCCTACACGACGCCAAAGCCCTGGCCGAGCGCATCCGCGAAAAAGCAGCAAACACCCGCATCAAAAGCAATGATGATCAAGCCGTAAAGTTTACCGTAAGCCTAGGCGTTCACAGCGTTGCCCATGCCTCAACCACAATAAAAGAAACCCTATCAATTGCCGACAAAGCGCTTTATAAAGCAAAAAACAATGGCCGAAACTGTGTTGAAGTAGCGGTGTAAGCGAGTTCATATAACGGTAATGAACAAGTTATTCACCGTCGGTCATTTTATACAACTGCACGTTTAAAGCACTTCGCACATACTAAGCCCAACTAATAAGCAAAAGCGGAATTGGCGCAAAGCAGAGCGACTAGAGTCTATCATCAACAATACTGCCCTGCTGCAAAGCCACAGCTCCAAGCGTATTGGAAGTTGTAGCCGCCTAACCAGCCTGTCACGTCGGTAACTTCGCCGATAAAGTAAAGGCCGGGTGCTTTTTTGGCTTCGAAGGTTTTTGAGCTTAACTCATCGGTGTCTACACCGCCTAGCGTGACCTCTGCAGTGCGATACCCTTCGGTGCCGTTAGGTTTTATTTGCCAGTTGTGGATGTAGTCGTGCAGCGCATCTATTTGCGTGTGGGTTAGCTGATTAACATTACAATCAGGAATAGCTTTGGTGTCGTGCAGCATCTCTACAAAACGCTTTGGCAATATCGTCGCGAGGGTATTTTTTAGCGACTTTTGGCCTTGGCTTTGACGCCACTCTTCAAGCTGCTGTTTTAAATCGATCGCTGGTAATAAATTAATATACACACTCTGCCCTGCGCGCCAAAATGAGCTAATTTGTAAAATAGCAGGTCCCGACAAACCACGGTGAGTAAAGAGTATGTTTTCTTTAAATTGTGTACCGTCTTCACTTGTTACCACACACGGAATACTGATCCCCGACAGTCCATCAAAACGATCTTTATCGTGCTGGTGCAAAGTGAATGGCACAAGCGCTGCCATTGTGGGTAAAACCGTTAAGCCAAATTGCTCAGCAATTTTGTAGCCAATGGGCGATGCACCCAGTTTTGGCATTGTTAAGCCACCCGATGCAACCACCAGCGATTCACATTGATAAGTATCTTGCTCGGTTATTACCTCGTACCCTGCATCAGTTTTTGTGACGCTAAGCACTTCGTTGCGCAAGGCTATGTTCACGCCCGCCCACTCACATTCAGTCAATAAAATATCAACAATATCTTGAGCGCTGTTGTCACAAAATAATTGACCCAGTGTTTTATGGTGATACGCCAAACCATGGCGGTCTACCAACTCAATAAAGTCGTGTTGGGTATAGCGACTTAAACACGACTTTACGAAATGAGGGTTTGTACATAAGTAATTATCTGGGCTGGCATTTTCATTGGTGAAGTTACACCGTCCACCACCGCTGATTAAAATTTTACGGCCCGGCTTTTTACCCATATCAAGCACTGTAACCGCTCGGCCTCGGTAACCTGCTTGTGCTGCACACATTAAACCTGCGGCACCGGCGCCAATCACAATTACATCTACTTGGGTCATTACGCATACTCATTAAAAAATTTAGCTGATTATAACAAGTTATTTTATACGCGGTGTTAACAGAAAGGTGTTTTTACAAAAAAGATAAACCTAAAAAACGAAATAAAGCAAAAACTCTAAATAGAAAAATTAAAACTTTAGAATGAGAAAACCACCTTAAAACCCAGTTAAAAGTCAGATTTAGCCATCTATACACTTGTTTATAACTAAAATAGAGACAAACATAACAAAACGATATTTTAACTTAATTTACATTTATTTTACCTTTGTCCCCCTTCGCGAAAAACATTGCGAAGAAACTTATAACAATCTAGGGATCATTATGACAACTAACAATAACTTAAAAAAGTGCGCAATCGCACTGAGCCTCACTGCGTTGTTTGGGACGACGGCAGCGATGGCAACGCCAAACCAAATGATGTCACCGTCTATGGCGGAAACAGCCGCTAAGCTACAAGGCCAAGACGGTTTTGGTACACAATTCATCATTAAATACAAAAATAACAATGATGAAATGATGACTATGTCGGCTGCAGAACAAACGCCGATGCTAATGAATAAAAAAGCGCAGGGCTTTGTTAAAAACTTCACAAGTAAAAAAGGCCAAGTGAAAGCACAATACGTGCGTGCAATGGCAATGAGCAATCACCACGTTATGCGTGCTGATAAAAAGCTATCAGCTGAAGAAGCTCAAGAGTTTATGCAAGAAATGGTTGCAACGGGTAACGTTGAATACATCGAAATTGACCAAATGTTAAAGCCATTTGCAACGCCTAACGATCCACGTTATTCAGATCAGTGGCATTATTATGAGCAAGCTGGTGGTTTAAACCTGCCTACAGCATGGGATACAGCAACAGGGAGTGGCGTTGTGGTTGCGGTACTTGATACGGGTTACCGCCCACACATTGATTTAAATGCCAACATTTTACCGGGTTACGACATGATCTCTAACCTATCGGTAGCAAATGACGGTGGCGGTCGCGATAGCGATGCACGTGACCCAGGTGACGCTATTAGTGCTAATGAGTGTGGTTATACACACGGCGCACAAAGCTCAAGCTGGCATGGTACGCACGTTGCGGGTACTGTCGCTGCTGTGACTAACAACGGTGAAGGTGTTGCGGGTGTTGCGTATGACGCCAAAGTTGTGCCTGTACGTGTACTTGGTAAATGTGGTGGTTTAACATCAGACATCGCCGACGGTATCATCTGGGCATCAGGTGGTTCTGTATCTGGCGTTCCTGCGAATGCAAACCCTGCTGATGTTATCAATATGAGTTTAGGTGGCAGCGGTTCATGTAGCTCTACAACACAAAGTGCTATCAACCAAGCTCGTAATAACGGCACTGTGATTGTAATTGCAGCAGGTAACGATAACGACAACTCAGCTAACTATAATCCTGGTAACTGTAATGGCGTAGTAAACGTTGCGTCAGTTGGCCGTAACGGTGGCCGTGCTTATTACTCTAACTACGGTAGTAATATTGATGTTGCTGCACCGGGCGGCGCGCAAAGCTTTGCTAACGATTCAGAAGGTGTGTTATCAACTCACAACTCAGGCTCAACTAGCCCTTCAAGCGACAGCTATCACTATTCACAAGGTACGTCGATGGCTGCCCCACACGTTGCCGGTGTCGCTGCGCTTATTAAGCAAGCGAAACCTTCTGCAACACCTGATGAAATAGAAAGCATTTTAAAATCAACAACTCGTGCTTTCCCAGCAACATGTACTAGCTGTGGTACTGGTATTGTAGATGCGGCAGCAGCGGTTGCTGCGGCGTCGGGTACTACACCTCCACCGCCAACAGGTAACGTGTTAGAAGATGGTCAAGCTCTTACGGGTCTTAGTGGTGCGGCTAGCAGCCAAACTTTCTACACAATGGAAGTTCCAGCAGGTGCTACAAACGTAACATTCACGATGAGTGGTGGTACAGGTGATGCCGACCTTTACGTTCGTGCAGGTAGCGCACCAACAACATCAACATACGATTGTCGCCCATACAAAGGGGGTAATGAAGAAGTATGTTCGATTGATAACCCAACTGCAGGCACTTATCACGTTATGCTTAACGGCTACTCTGCTTATTCAGGAGTGAGCCTAGTGGGCGATTTAACAACATCTGGTGGTACAGGTGCACCTCAAGCAGGTGGCGGCACGGTTACTGATATTTCTGCAAGTGCGGGTCAGTGGAAACACTACACACTAGAAGTACCAGCAGGCATGGCAAGCTTCACTGTCACGACATCTGGTGGCACTGGTGATGCTGACTTGTTTGTTAAATTTGGCAGCCAGCCTACAACATCAAGTTATGACTGTCGCCCGTACAAAAATGGCAATGCTGAAACATGTACATTCAGTAACCCACAAGCAGGTACGTGGCACTTAAGCTTAAATGCGTATCGCACCTTTTCAGGTGTAACACTTGATGCACAATATCAACCTTAATGGTTGAATACTCCCGTTTCCCCTGGGACTTTTAGCCGGACTCTCGTCCGGCTTTTTTGTACTTATAGCTTTTCTAAAATAGCCTCAGCACGACTTACTGCAAACTCTTTATCTTGTTCAACAAATAAGCCTGCTACCGTTTGGTTTTCTACGATCATTGCATAACGCATCGAACGAATACCACCAAAACTCGCGGTGTCTTTATCTAAACCAAGCGCTTTAGTAAAACTGGCATCACCATCGGCTAACATACGAATGTGTTCAGCGTTGTGCGCCTCACCCCATGCCTTCATTACAAACGCGTCGTTTACCGATACGCAGTAAATAGCATCAACACCTTTCGCCATAATTTTATCGGCAAGTGCCACAAATTCAGGTAAATGTGCATTTGAGCACGTTGGTGTGAAAGCACCAGGCACTGCAAATAAAACCACTTTTTTGCCTGCAAACAAAGACTCTGTTGAATGCGTTTGCATTCCTTCGCTCGTTAGTTCTGTTAGGCTTGCTGTTGGTAAAGTTTGGCCTTGTTCAATCATCATAATTCCTTGAAATTTTAGTATGAGTTCAGAGTGTATACCCAAACGATACATTGCAGCACATGCTTCATTTTACGATACACAAAAGTGTGTGATATCTGCGAAGCCATTTTCGGCTAATTACAATCCTAAGCTACGTTTAATGGTATTCATTTGCTGTTGTAGGCGCTGTTGAATATCGCTCACAAGAACATTTGATTCGCTTACTTGGCCTTTCATGCTGAGCATTGACTGACTAAAGTTTTCGAGTAAAGCATTTTGCTGCTTTGCAAGCTCCATGGCATCAAACGCAACTTTATTGGCGTCTTGTGCATTTTCGGCAACCCCTTCTGAGTTGCGCTTTAACTCTTGGGCATTTTGCGTTTGTAACTCGGCATCACTCGCAAGCGCACTAATTTGTGTTGATACCATGGTTGAGTTTTCACTTAAGCGACTAAGCTGGCTGTTAATATCATCCAGTGAGCCTTGGGTTTGTCTTGCTAATTTACGCACTTCGTCAGCGACAACGGCAAAGCCGCGACCATGCTCTCCTGCCCGCGCCGATTCAATGGCGGCATTAAGTGCCAGTAAGTTAGTTTGTTCGGCAATATTTTTAATGACTTCGATCACGTGGCCAACATCATTTACGCCACTTAATAGTGCTTTTAAACTTGTTAAACCTTGCTCTACACGTTGCTCAGTGTGTGAGCTGGCTATGAGCATGTTGTCAGCAAACCCTAAGCTTTGCTCCATGGCATCGAAGGTGTGCTTGGCATTGTCGGCCACTTGGCTATTTATCCTGTTAACTTGCTCGCCGATATGCTGAATATCATTGAGTAAAGCTTGATTTTGCTCGACCTGTGTTCGGCTCGCATCAGTTTGCTGACCAATCGTGTGGAGGTGTTCGCTCATTTCTAGCATAAAGTCATTAATGACTTTAAGCATTTGCGCTCGTTCTTCGGCTTCACCGCGTTGACGCTCAATTAGCTGGTTAAAGTAATGTGCTATTTCGCCCACTTCTGTCTTGGGGTTATTACTTTGAATATTTTTTAGTTCGTTGCTTTCAATTAAAAATGCAAAGCCATCACGTAATTGACGCAGTGGATTTAGCACTTGATTACGCTGTACAAAGTACACGCCAGCCGCTAACACCACTAACATGCCAATAGCAAAGCAAAACACAATAAAAACCTGTTGCTTAAGTTGCCCTTGTTGCTCTTTTAATTTTTGCTCGGCACCGAGTACCGTACTAGACAGCGCGTTTATTTGCGCACGTAATGCTTGCATGCCTGTTTGGCGTTGCTCTGCTTGCGCGATGGTCGACGCTAAGTCGCGCGGAAAGCGCTTAGGCCAGCTGCTTAGCTCTGCTTTTATGTCGCCTGCTAAGTCTTCGGCCTCTTCGCCAAAAAATAAGGCGTCTTCGTCAACCTCGCTCATGACCCCTAAATTATCAAGTTGCGCTATTTTATTGGCAAGGGTGTTAAGGTTCGCCACACTTTGATTAAGGCTGGTTTTGGTGTCTTGATCAAAACTAACAATGAGTTTGTAAGTATATAAGGCAAGGGTCGTTACTTCGCTGTAGTAATCACTTGCAAGTTGATAATACTCAAGCGCTAATGCAGTTTGTGGCTTGGCTTGTGTTGCATAACCCACTAACGATGATGCCGACCCTGCCATTTGCCTGAGTGAATTATCAAGCAGCGCCATTTCGTTACCTGAAAGTTTCCCCAGTGCTCGGTATTTACCGTTAATGTCTTTATCTAATTCGCTGAGTTGTGCCGTTAGTTGGCTTGCGAGCTCGTTTGGTAAGCTTGCTAAATGCTGTTTTTTAACATCGCTGATCAGGGTAGAGGCTTGATTTAAATGTTGGCTATCACCTTGCTCTAAATAATCATCAAGGTGGCTTTTTAAATCAATAATAATGGTGTTTTTTAGCTTGTTGTAAGCGTTATCTTGTTGCTCTAAGCCGAGTAAGGTTTGGCTTGCCCAAAACAAGGTGGCCGCCAGTAAGATACTGGCAAGAGTGAGTAAAACGGCTAATAACCGAGTAAATGATGACACGCGCATGAACTACATTCCCAAAAGTCGTTACGCGCGTAGAATATTAACCTTTTATGACAATTTGATGTAAACCATCCAAATTAACGTCAAATGTAATCACAAATTAATACTTAATAACTGCACTACACCATGGCAGCTTTTACATACACATCAAAGCGGTTTTTCTTGGTTTTGATTTGCATGCTGGGGGTTTTGTCATTTAAAAAAGGCGCGTAATCAGGTCGCTTAACAACAACCCGCTTAGTAGCTAATGGATACGCAAATTCGAGTAAATCGTCTGCATCGTTGTCCGCACCCACCAGCTCTTGGAATACACGCATTTCTTTTTTAACCAGTGCCGACTTTTCTCGATGTGGAAACATAGGATCTAAATAAACAACATCTGGTACGTTGTTACACTGAGCCAGTAATGTGTGGCTTGAGCCAAACACTAAGCTCATTTTTTCTTTCATCCATGGACCAATATCAGCATCGTTATAGGCTCGCTCTAGGCCATCGTATAATAACGCAGCAACCACAGGATGGCGCTCATGCAAAATTACATGACAACCTAACGACGCAAGCACAAAGCCATCTCGGCCAAGGCCTGCTGTTGCATCAAGCACAACGGGAGTGGCTCCTTTATTTAAGCCCACCGCTTTGGCTATCGCTTGACCTTTACCGCCACCAAACTTGCGACGATGCGCCGCCGCACCACTCACAAAATCAACATGAATAGCGCCCAGCTTCGGCTCATCCTTTTTTTTAAGGCTTAGGCCCTGATCGTCATAGTGCAATGAAAAGCCATCATTATTTTTAGCCCATTCGGCTAAACCGAAACGTTGCTCTATGGCGTCTAAATAAGGACGCATTTCTTTAAAAGGACAATGAATTACCACAATTTACTCCGTGAACCGAATGCAACGCAAGTATATACCCAAACGTATTTAAGATACATGGTTCACAGGTGTGCAAAGTAAAAGTTACGTCACTATTTAAATCGCTAAAATAGCTCGATATCTGTTTGCGAGGTGACATCTTCAGTATGGCGTGGCTCTGCAATTTTTTGCAGGTTTTCTAGTAACTCATTACGCGATTCAATAATGTGTTTAAGCTGATATTTAATAAATGCTAAATCATCATTAAGCGATGCAAATAACAACTGGGTTTGCTGTAACTGCTGAAGGTGAAAGACCACTTCATCACTGCTTGATACGTTACTTTGTTCCACTGACTTGGTTAGCTCAACTAATTGTGCGGCAAACTTTTCGACAGCCCGCTCTCGTGAGTCACTATTTTGATACATCTGTTCCGACAGCTCATTAAAAGCATTACCAATTTGCTGTGCTTGGGCTAACGCGCGCTCGTTCACTTCCATATATTGTACTTTGGCGTTAGTCACTTCGAGAATATGCGGAAACAAATCTTTGTAACGCCCATAAAGCTGCGCATCGTCTAATGGCATGTTTTTTACTAACATCGATATTTTTGGGTAATTAACAATGGTGCGATGCCCAAAATCAACAAAGCGGTTTGCGTCACGGTGTTTTTCAAGTAGCTCTTGCTCAAGCGGACATACTCCACCGTCTGCACTGCAAAATACGCCGATATCTTGATACCAGAATGCAAGAACCACATCGAGATCCATCGGATTAAAAAACTCAAACATGTGTTCAGACAACGCTTTAATATCGTGCGCATGATAACTTTGCCCAACGTAACGCATTATACGCCCCATATCGCCTGAGTCTGTCATGGCTATTTCGGCGGTGATCTGCGCACGTTCAACATCACTTTTTAACTTTTTAGAGTGCTGACGATATTGGTATAACACGCGAATACGCGCCATAAGTTCTTCAGCGTTGAACGGCTTAACAATGTAATCGGCTGCACCGGCATTGTAGCCCTTAACCCGGTCGGGCAATTCGGTTTTACCCGATAAAAACATCACCGGTGTATCTTTCGTTTGTGGGTGTGCTTTAAGTTCAGTGCATACTTCAAAACCCGTTTTGCCGGGCATTTCAATATCCAGCAAAATAATATCTGGATTATATTTAAGTGCCTGTCTTAATCCTTCTTCGCCATTTTTAGCATGGATCAATGTGCAAAAGCCCGAGAGCGACTCTTCGATGACATGATGTACGTATTTATCATCATCAATGGCTAACACCAGTTTTGACATGCTTTATTCCTGTAAATGCTTTTCTAAAAAGCATAGTACGCAAGATTGATTTTGCTAAGATTTATTAATAAAAAAAGCGCCTTACGGCGCTTTCATACAATAATAACTTAGGCTGCAATACCACTGTGTCTGAGGAGTGCATCGACTTGTGGTTCACGACCTCGGAACTTTTTAAATAATTCCATCGGCTCTTCACTGCCCCCTTTTTCTAAAATGTTCTTTAAGAAAGCGTGACCCGTTTCTTTATTAAAAATACCTTCTTCTTCAAATTTAGAGAAAGCATCTGCCGACAAAACTTCAGCCCATTTATATGAGTAATAACCGGCACTGTAACCACCGGCAAAAATATGGCTGAAACCATGCTGAAAACGGTTAAAGGCGGGGGCTTTAACAACCGCAGTTTTACTGCGAACTTCATCAAGCGTGGCTTGAATATTACAAGGTTCACCCGCTTTGTAATCATGGTGAATGGTAAAATCAAACAGCGAAAACTCTAACTGACGTAGCATTTGCATGCCCGATTGAAAGTTCTTCGCGGCCAATAATTTATCAAGCAGTTCTTTTGGCAGCGGTTCACCCGTTTCATAGTGACCCGAGATAAAGTTAAGGGCCTCTTCTTCATAACACCAGTTTTCTAAGAACTGGCTTGGCAGCTCTACGGCATCCCATGCCACACCATTAATGCCCGCCACTGGCGCGGCATCAACTTGGGTCAGCATATGATGAATACCGTGTCCAAACTCATGGAATAAAGTTGTCACTTCGTTATGAGTAAACAGCGCAGGTTTATCACCCACTGCTTTATTAAAGTTACAGACTAAGTAAGCGACAGGTGTTTGTAATTCGCCATTAGCGCGCACTTTACGCCCCATGCAATCGTCCATCCAAGCGCCACCACGTTTACGGTCACGTGCATATAAATCAAGATAAAAACGGCCGCGTAGCGTGTTACTGCAATCGTAAATCTCGAAGAAGCGCACATCTGGATGATAGCTATCAAACTCATGCACTTCTTTCACGCTAATATCAAACAAGCGGTTTACGGTGGTAAATAACCCGTTTAAGACCTTATCGGCAGGAAAGTATGGGCGCAGTACTTCATCAGAAATTGCGTACTTTTCTTGCTTTAATTTTTCTGCATAATACGCGTAATCCCATGCTGCAAGCTCGCTTACACCATGTTTTTCTTGTGCGTAGGCTGTTAATTCAGCAAGCTCTTGCTCAGCTTGTGGCTTTGACTTAGCCGCTAAATCTTCTAAAAACGAGAACACTTGCGACTCAGATTCGGCCATTTTAGTTGCTAATGACATTTCTGCGTAGCTGCTAAAACCGAGTAACTCGGCCAGTTCATGACGAAGTGCAAGCTCTTCGCTCATGATATCTGAGTTATCAAACTCACCTGCATTAGGGCCTTGGTCAGACGCACGAGTTACAAACGCAGTGTACGTTTCTTCACGTAATTTACGGTTATCGGCATAGGTCATAATAGGCAAATAAGAAGGGAAATCTAAGGTGAACACCCAACCATCAAGCTCTTTGCTTTTTGCTGTATCGGCACCGAGTGCCAGTGCTGACTCAGGTAAGCCTGCTAATTCACTTTCATCTGTAATGTGTTTTTGCCAAGCGAGTGTCGCATCCATCACATTATTGCCAAACTTAGAGGCAAGCTCTGATAAGCGCGCACTAATTTCACCGTATCGTTTTTGTTGCTCAGGCTTTAACGCGATGCCCGATAATTCAAAATCACGCAACGCATTAGTAATGGTTTTTTGCTGTGCAGTGGTGAGTGTTTTAAATTCTTCGCTGCTATGTAAAGCATTATAGGCATCGTATAAACCTTGATGCTGACCAACAAAGGTTGAGTACTCAGATAACAACGGCAAACATTGCTCATAAGCTTCGCGTAGCTCGTCGCTATTTACCACCGAATTCATGTGCGATACTGGCGAAAATAGTCGTGATAACTTGTCATCAGCCTCTTCAAGTGGAAGAACTAGGTCATTCCAAGTGTATGACTTACTTGCCAATACCTCATCAATTTTGGCACGACAGTGTGCAATCGCTTCTTTTAATGCCGGCACAACATGGGCTGGTTTAATCTTAGAAAACGGCGGAAGCCCTTCTAATCCAATAAGTGGGTTATTTTCTGCAATTGTCATTTTCGTTCTCAATTTTTATGCGAATATGGTGTTGAAGTTGGGGCGAATTGATGAAATACAAGGGGCTTAACCTCGGTCTTTATTATGCTATTATCAACTTATTAATAAATCGATTAATTAATAAAAAACTATCTGTTTTTGAGGACAAACTATGGCTCAGCATTTTGATTACATTGCAATTGGTGGTGGCAGTGGCGGTATTGCCTCTGCAAACCGTGCTGCAATGCGTGGCGCAAAAGTCGCACTTATTGAAGCAAAACACATGGGTGGCACCTGTGTGAATGTAGGTTGTGTTCCAAAGAAAGTAATGTGGCATGGCGCACAAATTGCTGAAGCAATTAATGCATACGCACCCGATTACGGCTTTGATGTCGAATTAAAAAGTTTTAGTTGGGCTAAATTAGTAGAAAGCCGCGAAGCTTACATTGGCCGTATCCACCAAGGGTATAACAAATACTTATCAAGCAATGGCGTAACGGTAATCAACGGTTTCGCGACCTTTGTTGATAACAAAACCGTTGAAGTTAACGGTGAGCTATACACCGCTGACCATATTCTGATTGCCGTGGGAGGTCGTCCAACGATTCCTAACATCCCAGGTGCTGAACTAGGTATTGATTCAAATGGCTTTTTTGAGCTAGATGCCCAACCTAAGCGTGTTGCTGTTGTGGGTGCTGGTTACATTGCTGTCGAAATCGCAGGTGTACTTCACAGCCTTGGCACTGAAACGCATTTATTTGTTCGTAAAAATAAACCATTACGTACTTTTGACCCTTACATTGTTGATACGCTTGTCGACATTATGGCGAAAGAAGGCCCGACACTTCACACTGACTGCACACCAAAAGAAGTGATTAAAGAAAGCGATGGCAGTTTAACAATTCACTTTGAAAATGGTCACAGCCAAAATGTCGATGAAGTTATTTGGGCTATTGGTCGTACACCAACAACCGATAAACTGAATATCACAGCAACCGACGTTGAGCTTAACGAAAGTGGCTACGTAAAAGTTGATGAGTATCAAAATACAACCGCTAAAAACATTTATGCCGTTGGCGACATCATCGAACACGGAATAGAGCTCACACCCGTGGCTGTAAAAGCGGGTCGTATTTTATCAGAGCGTTTATTCAATAAAGAATTGCCTGATGATTTAAAAATGGACTACGAGCTAGTACCTACAGTTGTATTCAGTCACCCACCAATCGGCACGATTGGTTTAACAGAGCAAGAAGCAATTTCGCAATATGGTGCTGAAAACGTAAAGGTTTATAAATCAAGCTTTGCAGCTATGTACACAGCAGTTACTCAACACCGCCAAGCATGTAACATGATGCTTGTGTGTGCAGGTGATAACGAAAAAGTTGTTGGCTTACACGGCATTGGCTTTACTGTTGATGAAATGATCCAAGGCTTTGCAGTCGCAATGAAGATGGGCGCAACCAAAGCAGATTTTGATGCCGTAGTGGCGATTCACCCTACCGGCTCAGAAGAGTTCGTGACGATGAGATAAACTCGCGTTGCGAGAAAATATTAAAAACCTTGCGGTGCTGCCGCAAGGTTTTTTTATGCCTTGTAGAAAGTCGGCACAAACCTTGTAGCTACGACGTTATACCAACATTTTGCCATTGTTTACTGTGTTATCGAGTAAAGATTACGCAATAAGCTTGGCATTTTTACAAGGAGGCACTGTGTCTAAGTCTGCAATTTTATATCGCATGGTGACCGATGAGCATATATGCCCATTTGGTTTAAAATCTAAAGATTTGTTAGAGCGCAATGGTTACGAGGTTGATGACCGCCACCTCACTAACCGCGAAGAAACAGATGCATTTAAAGAGCAGCATCAAGTAAAAACCACGCCACAAACCTTTATCGATAATAAGCGTATTGGGGGGTATGATGATTTACGCGACTTTTTCAATCTGCCCGAAGCGGGTCAACAAGGCACAACTTATACCCCTGTTTTAGCGATTTTTGCGGTAACCCTACTCTTAAGCTGCGGGTTTAGCTACGCCAGCGGCACAGCTTTACTGTCGATGCAAAACTTAATGCTGTTTGTTGCACTGACAATGGCGGTGCTCGCTATTCAAAAACTACAAGACCTGTACAGCTTTTCAAACTCATTCATTACTTATGATTTACTGGCAATGCGTGTTGTGCCTTATGCCTATGTTTACCCGTTTATTGAAGCCTACGTTGCCATAGGTATGGTGGCTAAGCTGCCAGCTTTAGCTGTCGCGCCATTTTCGTTGTTTATTGGTGGCATAGGTGCGGTATCGGTGTTTAAGGCCGTTTATATCGATAAGCGAGAGCTAAAATGTGCCTGTGTGGGTGGCGACAGCAATGTCCCGCTGGACTTTATTTCTCTCAGCGAAAACTTATTTATGATAGCGGCAGGTATCTGGATGCTGAGTACACTTTAGCCGTTTATGCTAAAGCTTAAGGTGATAATTTTCAGTGGCTTAATAAGACGTTAAGCCACTGTAATGGGCGTGCTACCCGCCATTGCGTAAGTCACGCTCAAACTCAGTTTCTGTTTTAACCGGATGACAAGTCGACGTCACTGAACCTTTGCTGCTGTCATCTTCGTCTGTACTAAAAATGGTATAGCTGTAATCGGTTTCTAGTTCACCGCCTAAACACTCGTGCTCGGCATACACTTCATTTGCAGACCCCTCTCTTACTTCCTGTGATGCACAGCCGGTAAGCATGAGTAGTATTAATAAAATTGGCGTTACTTTCATATTTTCACCTTAAAATTATTATATTTACTGCGAACAGTAACGAATATAGTGGTATTAATGGTACCTATATTGATACATTTTTACTGCGAAGTGAAGTGTTATGAAATGAGGCAGGTTAAAAATTTAACCTGCCTTACTGAAGCGGGAAAAAGAGGGCGATTAAGCCGTACCACCGACCGTTAAGTTGTCAATTTTAAGGCTTGGTTGACCAACCCCTACCGGCACGCTTTGACCGTCTTTACCACATACCCCGACGCCTTTATCAAGCGCAAGGTCGTTACCTACCATCGAAATTTGCTGCATCACTTCTGGGCCGTTACCAATCAGTGTTGCGCCTTTGATAGGCTGAGTAATTTTACCGTTTTCAATTAAATACGCTTCAGAGGCGCTAAATACGAACTTTCCTGAGGTGATATCAACTTGACCACCCCCAAAGTTTGGCGCGAAGATACCTTTTTTCACAGAGCTAATAATATCAGCTTGGCTGTGCTCGCCCCCCAGCATGTAGGTATTAGTCATACGCGGCATAGGTAAATGAGCATACGACTCACGACGCGCATTACCTGTTGGGTTTACACCCATTAGGCGTGCATTGAGCTTATCTTGCATGTAGCCTTTTAGAATACCGTTTTCAATAAGCACGTTATACGCAGCAGGTGTGCCTTCGTCATCTACATTCAGTGAACCACGACGGTCGGCTATGGTGCCATCATCCACCACGGTACACAGCTCGGAAGCTACCTTTTGACCGACTTTACCGCTAAACGCAGAGGCACCTTTACGGTTAAAGTCACCTTCAAGACCATGACCCACGGCTTCATGCAGTAACACACCCGGCCAACCTGCACCCAGTACCACTTCCATGCTACCTGCTGGCGCATCAATGGCTTCTAAGTTCACTTTAGCTTGGCGTACAGCTTCTTCTGCGTATTCCATCCAGCGCGGCTTACCATCAACTAACTCTTTAAAGTAGCCGTAATCTAAACGCGCACCGCCGCCTGCACCACCGCGCTCACGGCGACCATTCTTCTCAAGTAATACGGAACAATTTAAACGAATAAGCGGGCGAATATCGGTGGCAAAGGTGCCGTCGCTTGCTGCAATGAGTACCTCTTCGTACACTGCTGACATAGAGCTAATCACTTGCTCTGCGTCGGGGGCTAACTCGCGAATGTAGTTTTCAAGTTCGCGCAATAGGCTCACTTTGTCGTTATCGCTCATACTTTGAATTGGCTGATGCGGTGCATACTGCTGTTTTGCTGCTACATCGCTAAATACTTGAATCGTTTTGCTTTCGCCTGCATTCGCAATGCTTCGTGCTGCTGTTGCGGCTTTATTCAGCGCTTCAAGATTGATTGCATCTGAGTACGAAAACCCTGTCTTTTCACCGCTTACAGCGCGCACACCCACACCACGCTCAACATTGTATGAGCCTTCTTTTACGAGACCATCTTCTAACACCCATGATTCATGGTGGCTAGATTGAAAATACAGATCGGCATAATCCACTTGATGCTGATGAATAAAAGCGAGCGTTTTTTCTAATTCTTCTCTATTTAGCTGGCTGTCATGTAATAAATGCTGTTCAACCGTGTTCATAATAAATGCTCTCTAAATCGTTGCTGAGACTGCACAGGCATGTCTTGGCGAATTGTATTCAGTCGGTTTAAATCAAGCTCATGGCTGATAAAACCAGTGCCTGAGGCAAGCTCACTGAGCGTGTTTCCCCATGGCGAAATAATAATGCTGTGGCCATATGTTTGTCGGCCATTTTCGTGCTCACCCCACTGTGCAGCGGCTACCACATAACATTGCGTTTCAATCGCTCTGGCAGCCAACAAGGTATGCCAATGAGCGGCTCCTGTTACAGTGGTAAAGGCACTGGGTACTAAGATGAGCTCAGCCCCTTGGCGCTGCATCGCAGTGAATAAACCACTAAAGCGTAGATCATAACATACTGCTAAGCCGATTTTACCAAAGGGTGAATCAACCACTACAATATCTTTGCCCGCTTCGGTGGCATCAGACTCCCGATAATTACGCGTGCCATCGGCAACATCGACATCAAATAAGTGGATCTTATTGTACTGCGCTACCACCTCACCTTGGTTATTAAATAAAAACGAGGCGGCTAAATATTTACCGTTAGGTTGTGATACCGGCACTGTCCCAGCAGCCAACCAAATATTATGTTGTTTACATAGCGCAGCCAGTGCAGCTGTGTACTGTTCAATGTGTAATCCGAGCTGATAACTTGCTTGAGTGTGCTTGCTAAAAATTAAAAAGCTTTCGGGTAGGCATACAAGCAGCGGACGTGTCGTGGGCAATTGCGCCAGCGTGTCTGCTAAAAAAGCCATATTTTGCTCCGCATTCATTCCCGAGCACATTTGCACTGCTACAACCTGCGGCTGAGTATTAACTGTCATTGTTGTCGAAGCTCGCTGAGGTGGCTGCATCTTTTAATTTAAGCCTTGTTGATGACTGCGGCTGGCTTTGTGCCGCTTGCGGTAAGGTTACTTCACGGCTCTTACGATCAATTTCTTCAACAACCGGATCATTCATACTGCCTGTCACCTTAAAGTTGATTTCTGAGATCACTCTCGCAGAGTGAATTACTTTATCGATTGCAAGCGCCGCAAGGCCACTTACCGGGTTGACCATCCATGCTACGATCACTGGGATACTTGAGGTAACCTGCGGGGCAACAGCTAGATCGTAGTCTATTTCAAAGGTATTTAAGTTAGTGTGGCCTTTAATCGTTAAGTCGGCAGGCACACCATCAAGCTTGGTATCTTGAGTGTAAGCAATCCCTTTCTCTAACTGCATCGTGCCTTGCATCTTGTTATAAAAGAAGCCTTTTGAAAATACATCTCTAAAATCAAGTTTGAGCTTACGTACCAGTGAGTCGAGACTAAGCAATGAAAACACCCTAGCACCACCGTCACTCACTTCCGCTAAATGCCCTTCACCTAAACGCCAATCTAACTCGCCTGCTAGCGTAGGCACATCAAAATTATACGGCGCACCTTGCCAAGCGAGGGCAAATTTTATGTCGGCATCGGAGTCTTTTACTGTAGTAGTAATATCAAACTCATCAAATAAGTCGCCAATATCATCACTTTGTAGGTGACCGTTAAAACGCGTTGAGCCATCAGCAAATTGCCCTTTCGCTCTCAGTATATGGTCGCCTTTATCTATCACGAGCTCAGTAAATATCAAGCTATTATTATCACCACCAAACGTGGCTTTTACTTTATCAAGTTGGTACTCGGCTAGTTTGCAATCTTCACAGTTAAATTCGATGGCTGGTATACGTGTTAACCAGCTTAAGTCTTCAGGTTGTTCAACTTCATGTGCAGACTCCGTCGCGGTGTCATTAAAGTTAACCCGTAAATAATCAGTAAATATTTGAATAGGTCTACGTGTATCGCCTGTCGGAATGAGTGCATCAGCTCTGAGCTCTTTGGCATTTAGTTTAAGCTCTAAATCGGCTTGCTTTGGTGCTAGCCTAAACTCAACATCATTAAAATCGATATTTTGAACCGCTAACTTATTAAATTGACCCGTTACATTGTTAAATGCAGGCATTACGCCAGGACCGTCTGATTTAGCCTTGGTCAAATCGATAATTTGCTCAATCAACCCAAACCATGGCACAAGCTTAGTTTCTGGTAGGTCAATCGATACCGCAAAACCATCTCGATTAAGGCCTAAATCTTTTGAACCTAAAATAAGGTGTGCGTTATTAAACTGCTTTTTGCCATTATCTAAAATAGCATTGAAAAATAGCTGTTCATTGATATTTGCAGTGATCAAATTAGAAATATGATCGCCCTGCACTACCGCTTTGATAGGCCAAGCATTGTCAGCACTTTTTGTGTAAGGTGCGGGTAATTGACTGGTTATACCCACTAAGTTACCGCTGATATCAGCGCGATAGTTGAAGTCGTTGGGTAAAAAGTTAAGGGAGACATTAATAGCAACGTCACTTTGCCCCGTTAAATAACCTTCGAGCAGACCCTGCCCTTGCTCAATTAATGGTTCTGCATCTAAGGCCAATTTAATCGCGATTTCTGCGCGGTAATTATCAGCCACATTTTCGCTATTAAAGCTGGCTGTTAACGGCATACCTAACCAATCAGCTTTGGCATTTTTTAAATCAATTTTGTCGTTATTAAATTTAACAATGCCTGTCATATGATTAAGTGTGATGCCAGGCTGAGCAAGATAAACAGGTAAATTAGCAAGCTCAACTTCGCCGAGGGCATCAACATGGCCTGAATGTAAATCGACAAGCAAATTAATATTTGCTGTGGCTTCACCTTGCGCTTGTACTACTTCAAAAACACTTGCTAACGGTTTAGCGAGCGGTGTGGCTGCAAAAAATGACTGTAATTTATTGCCGTGGGCACGTTTATTTATCGCTACATTTAGAGTATCGGCATGCATTAAATCAGCAATACTTACGTGTACACTGTCGCCAAGTGATAAGTTTACAAGTGTGCCTGACTTGCTGTAAATATCCATGCGTTCATTTTCAAAATGCAAAATCACATTGGCATTTTCAACGCTGGGCCAACTGGGTGTGAACTGGTATTTGGCATTGTTCACATTTGCCAATACTTCGAACTGCCCTTGTTGCTCTTTAAACGGAAAACCGCTAAACGGCCCCGAAAACAACACCTGTGCTTTATTAACTTCGCCGCCTTTAATGGCGCCGTTTAGGTAGTTAACTAAGTTTTCGCTCATTACCGGTAATGGAAAATAATGCCCCGCCACGTTGGCATCAGGTGCGTACGCTTCGGCATATAAATCAAGGCGCGGCTCTGCAGTTAGGCTAAGCATCATTTCTGCTGCAACGGTTACTTCGTCATTATCAAGCCAAATGTTGTCACTGCTAATACGCCAGCCATCGTCGTAATGACGTAAATCAAGTTCAACATTTAACTGATTATAAGGAATGTCTTGGCTAAAACTGCCATTGGTTAACAAACGGTTATTTTCGCCAAATAACGTTATACGCCCCGCAGCTTGGTTAATATTTCCCTCAACCCGAATGGCTTGCCCACCAGGGATCCCTTGTAAGGATAACCAGTTGAGCTGTTCACCCTTAAACCACAACTGCCAGTTATCTTGCGCACCAAATTCAACATACGCTTCGCTTAATTGGCCATTAGGCTGTCGTTCTAAAAATGGCGCTAATACTTCAAAGTTACTCAATTGAGATAATTTTGATAACAATGCAAAGTCAAACTGCTTGAGCCAAATCTTATTTGTATCTCCAAGCTGGGCTTCAAACTGCAATGTTGGCCATTGTTTTAAATCACTTTCAAAAGCAAGTCCGGTACTTTTTAAACGCCAACCATTCTGCCAAGGGAATAAGTGAAAGCCCCCTTCATTTAAACTAATTTGATGCGCTTCTTGGTTTTGTTGCCAATTTATGTAGCTGGGTAACCATTGCACTTTTACGTCACTGATCAGTCCTTTTTCAAGGCTAAACCAGGTTTGCAAGTTCATATCGGAGTGCAATTGTTGTTTGTCTGTATTGATGTATTGTGCCAGCCATTTTGAAACATCGACATTCGCAGCTTGCACATAAATATCGCCAGCCATGGTCTCAAGCGTTGAACCATTAAGTGCCATGCGGGCATCAAAGTTGCCGACAGAAATCCCCGGTAAGGCTAGGCTTCCTGAACCTTGGTGCTGTTCTGGGGTATTTTGCCACACAATATTTTCAAGAATTAACGTACGCTCTTTGCCATCATTAAGCATAAAATTAATGCTACTGTCTTGAATCGCAAAGTGGCCCGTTTCACCCAAAAACAAGCTTTCTATTAACTCTTTTTGCTCAAAACTGTCTGCTTGCTTGTTGTTGCCAAACTTAAGCATGGTTGGCAAATCAACATCGGCATGAAAACCATTGATCACAAAGTAACTTGATTTAAGTTGACGAGTTTTAATCGACTCCCACAGATTTACCTCTAGGCTGGCTTTATCTATGGTGAGTGCAATCGGTGAAGTCTGATTGTCCTCAAAGGAAATATCTTCAAGGACTAATGAAGGGCCTTTACCTTGCCAACTGGCTGAGATAGCACCTATTGAAAGATTTACATCGAACTGTTCATACAAAAACGCTTCAATGTCGCCTTTATAGTCATTGGCATATGGCAGGGTATACTTTAAAACAGAGACAATAACGGCCAGCAGTACGATAGTAATAGCAAAAACTTGCCATAACTTACGTAAACAAAAAAAGCAGACCGTTTTTGCCTTCATTACATCATTACCACATCAAACTGTTCTTGATTGTATAAACTCTCTGTTTGAATACTGACCTGTTTACCTATAAATAGTTCAAGCTCGGCGAGGTTATGATACTCATCGTTGATCAACGCTTCGCTTACCGAAGGCGCTGCATACACCATAAACTTATCGGCTGCGTAGGCACGGTTAACCCTGACAATTTCACGCAGAATTTCGTAGCATACCGTTTCAACGGTTTTTTGCGACCCTCGGCCTGAACACGCGGGGCACACGTCACATAAAATATGTTCTAAACTTTCGCGGGTACGCTTACGAGTCATCTCGACTAAACCCAGAGCAGATAAGCCATTGATGTTGGCTTTTGCGCGGTCTTTTGCCAGTGCCGACTCAAGTGAGTGTAAAACGCGACGTTTATGCTCGTCACTTACCATATCGATAAAGTCGATAATGATAATGCCACCTAAATTACGTAATCGCAGTTGTCGTGCGATTGCCGATGTTGCCTCGATGTTGGTGTTAAAAATGGTTTCTTCTAAATTACGATGCCCAACAAATGCACCGGTATTTACATCAACGGTAGTCATTGCTTCGGTTTGGTCAATAATTAGATAACCACCTGATTTAAGTTCAACTTTACGGTGAAGGGCTTTTTGAATTTCAGTTTCGACATCAAACAAATCGAAAATAGGTCGCTCACCTGGGTAGTATTCAAGCGCCCCAGATAAGATGGGCACAAACTCTTCAGTAAATTCTTTTAACTCTTGGTATGTCAGCTTTGAGTCAACACGAATGCGCTCCATGTCTTCGCCAACATAATCACGTAGGGTACGAAACGCCAGCGTTAAGTCTTCGTGTAAGATGCTCTCTTTACTGATTTTTTTGCGTTTATTGACAATTTTTTGCCACAGTTTTTTTAAAAACTCAGCATCGTGACGCAGCTCAGCTTCTGAAGCGCCTTCAGCAGCGGTACGCACAATAAAGCTGCCATCTTCATCGCCATATTCAGCGACTATTTTTTTCAGTCTGGTACGTTCTTCTTCGGTTTCAATACGCTGACTTACGCCAACATGGGTCGCGTCAGGCATGAACACTAAATAGCGTGATGGAATTGTGATATCAGTCGTTAAGCGCGCCCCTTTGGTGCCCAAAGGATCTTTCACTACTTGCACCATAATGTATTGACCTTGGCGCACTAGTTCACGGATATCTTGCACCTTTTTAATGGGCTGCTCATCGACTCCTTCAACAATTGAAGCACTATTTACAATGTCAGATGCGTGCAAGAACGCTGCTTTCTCTAAGCCTATATCAACAAATGCGGCTTGCATTCCCGGTAATACTCGGCTGATTTTGCCTAAGTAAATATTGCCAACAATGCCTAGGTTGCCAATTCTTTCTAGCTGGATCTCTTGTAGTACGCCGTTTTCAATAAGCGCAACACGACTTTCACTCGGTGTAACGTTGATCAGTAATTCAGTGCTCATGTTACCCTCTTAAAAATTCATTTAATAACTGCTCAGTCTCATATAAAGGTAAGCCTACTACTGCAAAATAGCTACCAGAAATATGACTTACAAACCGTCCACCTTGGCCTTGAATGCCATAACCACCCGCTTTATCGTGCGGTTCACCAGAGTGCCAATAAGCGTCGATTTCATCATCGCTAAGCTGTTTAAAAGTGACATCGGTAATAACAAGGCAGCTTTTTACGTGCTGTGTATCAGCAATTGCAACGGCGGTCATAACTTGGTGAGTTCGGCCCGACAAACGTTGCATCGTTGCAACAAAGTCGGCTTTATCAAGCGGTTTGCCAAGGGCTGTGTCATCAATAACCACAACCGTATCACTGCCTAACACGGGCCTGTCGGTATAGCCCATTGCAACGCCTGATTGTGCTTTGAGTTTGGCTAAACGTTCAACGTAATGACGTGGCGATTCGTTCGGAAATTGGCTTTCATCTGCATCAACGCTAAATTGAGAAAACTCAACGCCGAGTTGGCTGAGCAACTCTTTTCGGCGCGGTGATGCAGACGCCAAATAAATTGCGGTTTGCATTATCTAATCCTGAAATGACGGCGGTATTTACGCAAAATTAAGAAAATCCACCACCAACACAGCATGCCAGTCAGCACGGGCCACATATAATGAGGGCTGAAGTAAACTCCCATCAAAAAGTGATTAAGCCAAAATTGCATTAGGTGGTAAAGCGTTAAAAACAAAGCAATTAATATACTTTGCTGCCATAAAGAAAAGTTTCTAATTTTTTGAAAGTTACTGGCGGTAATAAAAATACACACCGAATAGGTCAGCGAGTTCACGCCCAGTGGTGAGCCCGATGCTAAGTCCATTAATAAACCCACAACCCACGCTGTGCCAATGTTTAAACGGTGCGGCACCGCTAACGACCAGTACATAAGCACCAGTAACACCCAGTCTGGGCGGTATGGCTCAAATGAGATAGGTAACGGCATTAATGCCATGACCAGTGCAAAAAAGATACTAATTGCAATCAGCAAAGAGTGACGGCTATTCATTGCTTATGCTCTCCTGCTGATTACGCCACAGCACAACCAATAAACGAATTCGGTCAAGTTGGGCAATTGGCTCAGCATACACTTGTGCGAATGGGTGACCTTCATCACGATTAATTTCGGTTACCACGGCCACAGGATACCCCTCAGGGAAAGTCCCCCCTAGACCTGAAGTCACTAAAATATCACCAATACGTACATCAAGGCTATGCGGCACATGCGACAGCTTCACGACATTTATTTTGCCAATCCCTTCAACCACAGTGCGAACATCATTGCGTAAAATACGTACCGGTGTCGCATGGGTTGTGTCGGTCATAAGCAAAACGCGAGAAGTGGTTGAACCCACTTGTGTAATTTGCCCGACAACCCCCATTTCATCAATCACAGCTTGGCCTTCGCTTAAGCCATCTGTAGTGCCACGATTGATCACAACCTGATGGCTGTATGGATTTGAATGAACAGAGAGCACTTGGGCAATTATTTTACGATTTGATTGCTTTGCAGACGAGCCGAGTAACGCACGCAACTTGTCGTTTTCACGCGATAAAAATTGCAGCTGTTGTAGTTGTTCGCTTTGTAAAAGCTGTTTTTTCTTCAGTGCTTCGTTTTCAGTAAGAAGCTGATCGCGAGTATGAAGATTCTTCGCACCAATACTAAATAGCTCATACGGCAAATTGGCAAGATAGATGAGTGGGCTAACCAGTGTATTTAAACTGGTGCGGATTGTTGTACCACCTTGTGTATATCGATCGCCCACAATCAATACGACACTCAAAAGCACTGCGACAAAGAGTCGCAGTTGCAAAGAGATGGTACGACCAAACATTAACTTCATTAGTCGTAACTAAATACGTCACCACCGTGCATATCAATCATTTCTAATGCTTTACCGCCACCACGAGCAACACAAGTTAGTGGGTCGTCAGCAACAACAACAGGAATACCTGTTTCTTCCATTAATAAACGATCTAAATCTTTTAACAATGCACCACCGCCTGTTAATACCATGCCGTGTGCAGAGATATCAGAGGCAAGCTCAGGAGGTGATTGCTCAAGTGCAACCATAACCGCACTTACAATCCCCATTAGAGGCTCTTGTAATGCTTCTAGGATTTCATGTGAGTTAAGTGTAAATGAGCGCGGCACGCCTTCAGCAAGGTTACGACCACGTACTTCAATCTCAACAGGCTCATCAGTTTTGAATGCCGAACCGATCTGATGCTTGATATTTTCAGCGGTTGCTTCACCAATTAGGCTACCAAAGTTACGACGGACGTAGTTGATAATAGCTTCATCAAATTTATCACCACCAATACGCACAGATGATGAGTAAACCACGCCATTAAGCGAGATAATGGCCACTTCTGTCGTACCACCACCGATATCTACAACCATTGAACCCGTTGCTTCTGATACAGGTAAGCCTGCACCGATTGCCGCAGCCATTGGCTCTTCAATCAAATACACTTCACGTGCACCTGCACCCATTGCTGATTCGCGAATAGCGCGTTTTTCAACTTGTGTTGCCCCACACGGCACACAAATTAAGACACGTGGGCTAGGACGCATAAAATTGTTGTTATGTACTTGCTTGATAAAGTGCTGGAGCATTTTTTCGGTGACATAAAAGTCGGCAATAACACCGTCTTTCATTGGACGAATCGCTTTAATGTTTCCCGGTGTACGGCCTAACATTTGTTTTGCTTCCGTACCTACAGACGCAACACTTTTAGGACCACCAGCTCGCTCTTGACGAATAGCAACTACTGAAGGTTCATTTAATACGATACCTTCTTCTTTTACATAAATAAGGGTATTGGCTGTACCCAAGTCGATCGATAGATCGTTTGAAAAAATACCACGAAGTTTTTTAAACATGAGGCTGGATGACCTTTGATAATACGTTCTTATACTAGCTGCTCTCACTCTACCATGCTAAGCACAATAAAGCGCAACTGCCTTTATTAAATTGCTAAAAAAGGAAGCCTGCTTTGCTTCCTTTAAAAATTTTTATCGCTCGCGTACTAAACGAAACCCGATATAGTTTGCACGAAAATCTGGCGCTAAAATTAAGCGTGTTGATACACGTGCTAGGCTCGGAGCGAAATTCCATGCCCCACCACGAACAGTCACATCAGACTGCCCCGGTTTTTTGTTTGTCCATTCCCATACATTACCTACTGTGTCATACAGACCAAATGCATTAGGAGAAAACGACCCGGTTGGTGCAGCGCTTTTGTTTGACCATTCACTACCACACCAGCCACAGTTCGCTAAATTTTTACCTATCTCGTTACCCCAAGGGTATTCAGTTTCTTTACCTGCGCGTGCAGCGTACTCCCACTCAACCTCATTCGGTAAACGAAACAACAGCCCTGTTTGCCCTGATAACCAATCTGCATATGCTTTGGCATCATTATACGTTAAGCAAACAGCCGGAAAATCACTGTCTTGCTCAAAACCTGGGTTGCGCCAGTTTAAGGTCGCTTCCCATACTGGCTCACCATTTAAGTAATAAGCACAGCCACGATTCTTTTCGGCTTCTGTTTTATAACCTGTATTAGCAACGAATTGCTCATATTCACCCACACTGACTTCTTTGCTTTGCATGGCAAATGAGTTAGCAATGGTTTTTTCAACAACAGGGCGCTCATTAGCTAAGCCATTACCGTTAATGTCACCCATCTTAAATGTACCCGCTGGGATAACCACAATACTCGCTGTATTGGTTTTATTAACAATACTTGCCACTGGCGCTGCTGTAGGTTGCTCTGTTGCGACAACGGCAGCGACAATTGGTTCAGGCTCTTTCACTAATTTTGCATTAATAGTTTGAGCTTTACGCAAGTCTAAACGCGCTTTATAGCTTTTATAACCACGCTTGCGTATCTCAATATCATGAAAACCTCTTGGTAATGATGTCGTTAGCTTGGTTGACCCAAAGCTCACACCATCAATAAACACTTCATCATCATAAACATTTGAACGAAGCGTTAATTCAACCATTTTAGATTTTTTTAGATCAGGTAATGGTTCAACCCTTACTGGCTTTTTTACTGAGTAATCACTTACAGGTTGTTCGCTCATACGCGAAACCGATACCACCTGACTATTATCCTGAGAGTCACTGAATGTTAACTGACTATCAGAGTAAGTGGTGGTGTAATTGGGTTGGTAGTTTCCAGCAAGTGGTGAACCATAATCTGCGCAAAAACGGTTGTCTAAGTTAAGCAGACTACATAAACGGCTGCTGTTCACATCACCGCGCATCGTTACGCTTAAGTTCACGTTATAGTTACCTTGTCCGCTAAAGGCACTATTTACAACATGACTACTCAAAATTTTAACTTGTGCACCCGCTAAATTGCGTTTCGGCTCAACTAAGCGTTCTTCTGTTAAGTTAGCAAAAATTTGATCTACAAAGCGCTTGGTGGCTTTTTGTAATCCCATTTGCTGACCACGTTGCTCACACGCTGCTAATGTTTCAGTGCGCTTACAATTAATCGTATGATTAACTTCAAGTGTGCCTTCACGCGTAAACTCATTGCGCAAACGTTCAACACGTGCTGTTGCGAGTTGCTCTTTTAAGCTCTCTAAGGTGTTTAGTTGGGTATGCTTAGCAACACGAATTTGCTCAATATCTTTTCTATGCGATGCAATTGCCGCCAATTGCATCGAAATGTCATCTTTGTTCTGTTTGTGATCCACCACTGCTTTTTGATAGCGCGTTTGTGCATTGCTAATATCTAAAGTGGGGTCATCAATTAATCGACGATACATCTCGTTCATTGCATCAAGCGCTTGGTTTTTTTCTTTGTCTAGCTCAGCTGAGCGGGCGCGCAATAATTCGAGTTGTTTTTGTAACTGACTTTCTTCTTTTAGGTGTTTTTCGAGTATTAAGGTCGAGTTATCGTATTCGGCTTGTTTTTTACTGATCTCTGATTCAATGCCAGTTACCGTAGCAGTATCTTGTGCAAATGCACTCGATGCTAGCAAACTAACTGAAATTAACAGAGATAAAGGAGCAATTCGCATATATTCCATTCCCAAAAAGCGGCAATTATTTGGTCATTATTATTTTTTATAATTAAACTCTTATGCTATGTACTTGCAAGGCAAAACACAAGCTTTGTTCAATTATTATCTGAGTTTACAACTATTACCTTAGTTGATGCCAGTAAATAACAAAATCATTTTAGTTTAATTGACTAATTTCTATCTCTATGACGACTTTGCTACAATTAAGCGTCTTTTTTAGCGTAAATTAAACCGTGACTATTATTTCTGAATCGCCTGTTCAAACCATCAACCACGAACTGTTATCAGCACAAAAGCTGACATTACAGATTAAACGTGATGATCTTATTCACCCACAAATTAGTGGTAACAAATGGCGTAAATTAAAATTTAATTTACAGGCTATGCAACAACAGGGAAAAACTGAGCTACTCACTTTTGGCGGCGCATTTTCAAACCATATTCATGCCACAGCAGCTGCGGGTCAGTTATTTGGGTTTAAAACGCACGGTATTATTCGCGGACCTGAGCTTGATGAACACAACCCCACATTGCAGTACGCCAAACGCTGTGGGATGACATTGCACCCCGTTAACCGTATTACTTACCGTTTAAGAGGCGAAAGCCGCTATTTGGCAGAATTACAAAAGCAGTTCCCGCATGCTTATATTCTACCCGAGGGAGGCACTAACCCTGCGGCGCTGCTGGGGTGCCAAGAATTAGCGCAAAGCTTACCGACGAGCGATGTCATTATTTGCCCAACAGGCAGTGGTGGCACGCTGGCAGGCTTAATTGAAGGCAGCCCACACTCCACAACCGTGCTCGGTATTGCAGTATTAAAACAGGCCGAATATTTAATTGATGACATTAAGCAACTGAGCCGTAAAGCAAGACAACAACAAAATTGGCAGCTATTACTTGAACATCATGATGGCGGTTATGGCAAATTCAGTCATGAACTGTGGGAGTTTTGTCAGACATTTACGCAACAACACGCCATCCCACTTGAGCCTATTTATAGCGGTAAAATGATGTATGCGCTGTGGCAATTGATAGAACAAGGTTTCTTTGCAGAAGGCACGCGGATCATGGCTATCCATACTGGTGGCTTGCAAGGGTTAGACGGCTTAAAGTACCGTCGTTTAATCTAACTAACTAAAAGGCGTAATATCGGCAAGCTTTTGTAGGGGTTCAGCAAAGTAAAAACCTTGCGCTGCGATGACGCCTAAGTTTTTTAATGTTGCAAGCTCGTTGCGTGTCTCAACGCCTACAGCATAAACAGGAAAATTAAGCTCATTGCCTTTCGCTATAATCTGTCTAACCACTTTTTGTTGCTGCGTATTAGTATCAATATTATGAATAAGCTCGTATGCCAATTTAATACTACACACATTATTAAGTTGCTTGTATTCAACAAGGTTTTCGGCACTGCGAACATTGTCAATCACAATACCTGCGGATAATTTTTCTAAACAAGCAAACTGCGAGCTCAATTGTTTATGCTGTTTTAAATAATCGTCTTCACTGAGCTCAAATTGTAATTTATTAGCTGCATCAAAGCCTTGCATTTGCGCTTTAAACCAATGCCAAAACTCATCATTAAACCAGTTCATCGCATGTAAGTTTATACTTACCATCATCGCACCTGATTCGTTATCAAGCATTTTTTGTACTTGTGTCACTACGGTTTGATCTAACAATAAAACATCTTTCTTGCTGGTCATCTGTGGAATGAAATGACGAGCAGCAAGTAATCCTAAACTTTTATGACGAATTCTAATAAGCGCTTCATGCTGTAAAATTTCCCCTGTTTCTAAGTCAAACAACGGTTGAAAGAACAGCATAAAATGCTTTTTCTTAATGTACTCAAACAGGTGCTCATTACTATCAGTGAGCATGCTAGATTGCGTATGCCCAAACGGTAAGCGGTGAATGTGTTGCCATGCACTTTGCTTAGCTAAAGTCAGTGCCGATTTAGTAAGCTGATACACCACAGCCTGATCAGCCCCAGTACGGTAATTACAGACACCAATTTTTATATCACCACGCGATAAATCGCTGCGATAATTAAGGCACGCTTGATATACAACGTGATGCAAACGCTTGGTGTACTTATCAACTTCGGTGGCAGGCACACTGTTTAGTGTTACAGCTATACCGCCCGAGGGAAGTAGTTTTACCGAGCGATTAACAAGTTCCCCAAACCCTTTGGCAATCACTACTTTAAAGTAATTATCGACATCAAGATTCGCCGGAAACGGGGTTTTCCAAAAAAACAGAGCAAATAAATGATTGTAGTTTGTTGGTACCCCATACAAAATATTTAAATCTTGATGAGGCAGCGGCTTTGGCAGCTCTCCTTTTTTAAGTACCGGCTTGACCTGTTTTTCAATAGGCTTCACTGGCGGTGCTGCGGCTACCAATACTTTTTTAGACAGTACTCGCCACCAGCGGAATCCCCAATACCCAGCCCCAATTAGAATTAAGTTCAAAAAGATAAATAAATGACTTTCAACGACCCATGAAGGCCAGTGAAAAAGGCGCAAACTCACAGTGTGATAACTAAATACCTCCTGCTCTAAATCAATAAAGTTGGCAAAATTATGTGGCACATCTGTCACGTTCATAGCAAAACCTTTACTTTCAACTAAGGTTGCAATGATATCTTTTGACGCAATGGGGTCTAAGTTTAAGTCGTATACTTGCCTTGCAAGCTCAGTACCTGTGCGATGCACTTTCTCGTGTAATACGTCACTTAAAAAAATATTAAAAACAACTAATAACAAAAAAGCGGCCGTCACATAAATGACTTCCGGTTGCTTTATTTGTGATGTTAGGTCTTTTTTCATTTCACAAGTTAGTTGCCCAAATATACACAAAGTGTTGTTCAAGAACCCTATAAATACAAGGCTGCAGCGCGATTTAAAGAAATTTCTGATTCATCCCCTGACCAACGCTGTCAAAAGTTACGTAAATTTAAACACCTAGCAAAATGCCTTAATGAGAATTATTTTGTAACCGAAACATATTCGAAGCCATCCCCATTCGTTTATACCATTGTGCTTAATTAAGTGGTCTATTTTGAGCAATAAAAAACCCAGCACCAAGGCTGGGTTCTTAATACAATCTTTATATAAAGTATCTTGCTTAATACTTTAACTTACTACCGGTCCGTCAGAACGGGATATCGTCGTCAAAATCGATTGGTGGTTCCATTGGGTTTGATGCGCCACCTTGTGGTGCATTTTGTGGCTTAGGAGCAAAACCACCTTGCTGTGGTGCGCTGCTTTGCTGTTGGCCATAACCACCGTATTGGTTGTTATTTTGCTGCGGTGCAGGTGCAGGCTGTTGTTGTGGGCGCTGTTGTTGTGCTGGCGCCGGTGCTGACTGCTGCTGAGGTGCATAGCTGTTGCTTTGCGCTTGCTGCGAACCGCCACCATAGCCGCCACCTTGTTGTTGACCACCTTGGTAACCGCCTTGTGATTGGCCACCTTGATAACCACCACCCTGTTGGTCGCCACCCCGGCCACCTAACATTTGCATTTGACCGCCCATGTCTACCACGATTTCAGTGGTAAATTTTTCTTGGCCAGATTGATCAGTCCACTTACGTGTTTGTAAACGACCCTCAATATAAACTTGTGAACCTTTACGAAGGTACTCACCCGCTACTTCAGCTAGCTTGCCAAATAAAACAACACGGTGCCATTCTGTACGCTCTTGCATTTGCCCTGTGTTTTTATCTTTCCAGCTGTCAGTCGTAGCAATGCTGATATTCGCTACACCATTGCCATTAGGCATATAACGTACTTCTGGATCTTGGCCTAAATTACCAACCAAGATTACTTTGTTCACACCGCGTGCCATGGAACTTCTCCTTTAAACGTTAGATTAAACCAGCCGCTTTTCGTGCTTGGTCTAGGTCAAATTCTTTATCATTAATCTTTAAATAGCTGCGATTTTCATCGCAAACAACCGTTGCTTCTATTACGCCCGGTAAAGCAACTAGACGAGAAGCAAGCGCTTGTGCCTGCTGCTCGGAACTTAATTCTGTCATTAAGCTAATAATTTTACTTCTTGGTGGGACTTGCATATTCCAAGCAAGGATAAGCCATATTACCCCAACAAGTGCCGCCGCCGCAAACACTGCTTGCGCACTTAGCGCTTGTGCAACATAGCCCCCCAATAAACCACCTAAAAAGGCACCAAAAAACTGCGTAGACGAAAACACGCCCATGGCAGAGCCTTTCTGGTTTGCAGGGGCAATACGAGACACTAATGCAGGCATAGTGGCTTCTAAAAAATTAAATGCGACAAAGTAAACTAACATACACACACCGATGCCAATCACAGAATCAACCCAGAATGACATCGCCAGCATGCTTAATACTAATAAGGCGATTGAACCAATAAACGCCTGTTTTTCTTTTTCTTTGCGGATAGCCACTATCATCATTGGCGCCATTAAGAAAAACGCTAAAAATAAGACTGGAATATATAAATACCAATGATGATCAGCAATTAATCCATCTTTAATTAATTGACCCGGTAAGGCTACAAACACCGTGGTTAACGTAAGATGAAGTAACATAACACCAAAATCTAAACGTGCTAATTGCGGGTGTTTAATTAATTGTTTTATGTCATCTAAGGTGGCAAGCGTGTCGCCTTTGGGTGCCTTGCTTACTGCATTTGGAACCAAAAACAAGACAATAAAAATACCTAAAATGGCCAACCCAGCTGTTAGCCAAAAAACGCCAGCAACACCCCAAGATGCCGCAACTATTGGCCCTAGTAGCATCGCAACAGCAAAGCTCATACCAATACACATACCAATAACAGCCATCACCTTTGGACGCTGCTCATCTCGGCTTAAATCTGAAGCCAAAGCTAGTAACGCACTGGCAATCGCGCCCATACCTTGTAATGCACGGCCAAACGTCACCATTTGTACCGACTCGGCGGTGGCAGCAATAACGGAACCAAGCGCAAACACGCACAGGCCTCCAATAATCACTTTTTTACGGCCTATTTTATCCGACAACCACCCCATTGGAATTTGTAACACGGCTTGCGTTAAACCATACGCACCGATTGCAAAACCAATCCATAGCGGCGAAAAACCTTCCAATTGCTGACCATAAATAGCCAGAACTGGCATCAACATAAATAGGCCAAGCATACGGAACGCAAACACGCTCGCTAACGAAACGGCAGCGCGTTTTTCTCGGGAGTTGAGTGAAGATGCTGTCATGAATTACTGAATCTTGCTGTCTATTAAAATGTAAGCGTGGATTCTACCACAAGCGAAAAATAAATAATCACCTGTAAGTGATGATTTTTTCTTTGATCAAGGATTAATCTTGTCGCGTATTGTGAGATACTGAAATAATCACTTGGTAATAAAACGAGATAGCATGGAAAACATTGAAGTCCGAGGCGCCCGTACGCACAATTTAAAAGACATCAGCCTAACCATTCCCCGTGATAAGCTGATAGTTATCACTGGCCTATCTGGTTCAGGGAAATCGTCTTTAGCGTTTGATACATTGTATGCAGAAGGGCAACGTCGTTATGTAGAATCACTCTCAGCCTATGCAAGACAATTTTTATCGTTAATGGAAAAGCCTGATGTTGATCATATCGAAGGTCTTTCACCGGCTATCTCTATTGAACAAAAATCAACCTCGCACAATCCACGTTCGACGGTTGGCACAATCACCGAGATATACGATTACCTGCGTTTACTCTTTGCCCGTGTTGGTGAACCTCGCTGCCCTACCCACGACCTACCACTGGCAGCACAAACAATTAGCCAAATGGTCGACACGGTTTTAGCTCTGCCAGAGGGCAGCAAGCTCATGCTACTCGCCCCCGTGGTTAAAGACCGTAAAGGTGAGCATGTAAAGCTACTTGAGCAACTAGCAAGTCAAGGTTTTATTCGTGCCCGTATAGATGGTGAGGTATGTGACTTATCAGATCCTCCCACGCTAGAGCTGCATAAAAAGCACACGATAGAAGTGGTTGTCGATCGTTTTAAAGTGAAAGATGGTCAGCAGCAGCGCTTAGCCGAGTCATTCGAAACAGCCCTTGATCTTTCAAATGGTGTTGCGCACGTCGCTGCAATGGATGACTCACTTAGCGAAGACATGCTTTTTTCAGCAAACTTTGCCTGTCCAACATGTGGCTACGCTATGAGCGAGCTTGAGCCTCGCCTTTTCTCGTTTAATAATCCTGCTGGTGCATGTCAAAGCTGTGATGGTTTAGGGGTTCGCCAGTACTTTGATCCCAATCGTGTGGTGCAAAACCCAGAGCTAAGTTTATCGGGCGGTGCGATTAAGGGCTGGGACAAACGCAGCTTTTATTATTTTCAGATGCTGCAAGCAGTGGCTGAACACTATGGCTTTGACCTAGAAGCCCCGTTTCAAGAATTAAGTAAAGATGCCCAAAAAGTCATTCTTGAAGGATCGGGTAAAACCAAAATCGCCTTTAATTATCGAAATGACCGCGGCGACCTTATTACTCGTAATCACGAATTTGAAGGTGTATTAAATAATATGAACCGCCGCTACCGCGAAACCGAGTCAAACTCAGTTCGCGAAGAGCTGGCAAAATATCAAACCAGCCAAGCATGTCCAAGCTGTCATGGTTCTCGTTTACGCCAAGAGGCTCGTCACGTATTCATAGGTCAAACTAATTTGCCAGCTATCACCACCATGAGTATTGGTGAAAGTATGGCATTTTTTGAAGGCCTAGCGCTTACAGGTCAGCGTGCTCAGATTGCCGATAAAATCTTAAAAGAGATCCGTGATCGCTTATCGTTTTTAATAAATGTTGGCTTAAACTACTTATCACTTGAGCGCAGTGCAGACACACTATCGGGTGGTGAAGCGCAGCGTATTCGCTTGGCAAGCCAAATTGGTGCTGGGCTTGTTGGTGTTATGTATGTACTGGATGAACCGTCAATTGGTTTACACCAACGCGACAACGACCGCTTGCTAAAAACCCTTATTCACCTTCGCGATTTAGGGAATACCGTGATAGTGGTTGAACACGATGAAGATGCAATTCGCGCTGCAGATCACATTATCGATATTGGTCCAGGTGCCGGTGTTCATGGTGGTCATGTTATCGCACAAGGTACGCATGACGATATTTTAGCGAGCAAAGACTCTATCACCGGGCAATACTTATCGGGTGTGAAAAAAATTGAAGTACCAACCACTCGTCATCCAACGAACGACAAATGGCTTGAGCTATTCGGCGCAACGGGTAATAACCTAAAGAATGTTGATTTAAAAATTCCATTCGGTTTGATGACCTGTATCACTGGTGTTTCAGGCTCTGGTAAGTCAACGCTTATCAACGACACCTTATTTAAACTCGCTCACACTGAACTTAATGGTGCAACGACCGCAGAGGCCGCACCGTATAAATCGATTAGTGGTCTTGAACACTTTGATAAAGTAATTGATATTGACCAAAGCCCGATTGGCCGTACGCCACGTTCAAACCCTGCCACATACACCGGTATTTTTACTGGTATTCGTGAACTGTTTGCTGGCACCCAAGAAGCCCGCTCACGAGGTTATAAAGTCGGTCGCTTTAGCTTTAACGTGAAAGGCGGTCGTTGTGAAGCGTGTCAAGGTGATGGCGTAATCAAAGTAGAAATGCACTTTTTACCAGACGTGTATGTGCCGTGTGATGTATGTAAAGGTCAGCGCTACAACCGTGAAACACTTGAAGTACAGTACAAAGGTAAAAATATTCACCAAGTATTAGAAATGACCGTGGAAGACGCGCGCGAGTATTTTGATAAAATTCCCGCGATTGCCCGCAAGCTACAAACCCTAATGGATGTTGGCTTGTCTTATATCCGTTTAGGGCAAGCAGCAACAACCTTATCAGGTGGTGAAGCGCAGCGTGTAAAACTGGCACGTGAGCTATCAAAACGCGACACGGGTAAAACACTCTATATACTTGATGAACCTACAACAGGTTTACACTTTGCTGATATTCAGCAATTATTAGTGGTGCTTCACCGTTTACGCGACCATGGCAATACCATTGTAGTGATTGAACACAATCTTGATGTGATCAAAACTGCTGACTGGATTGTCGATTTAGGCCCTGAAGGGGGCTCTGGCGGCGGTGAAATTTTAATTTCGGGTACCCCTGAAGAAGTGGCCGATTGCGAACGTTCACACACAGGCAGATACTTAAAACCACTACTATAAAAAAGGACGTTGGGTGCGTAGGTATTTAAAAATAGCGAAGTGGCGCGCTAATAAACAGTTTCAACAACAGCAGCGTAGCTGGCAACCTCATAAAACAAGGTTGGTTGAACGTATACAAGCCATTTGGTTTAACTTAAGTACCGCACAAAAGCTCTACCTTTTAGCATTAAGCAGCCTGATTGTTCTGCAATCAGGCTGGCTAAGTGCCACCATCACTATCATTGCCCTCGTTATTGAATTTTGGCCTAAGTTTAATCAGCTGTGGCACTCTTTAGCGGGCAAAGCACTCATCTTAATTTTCTATGCCAGTATCGCAAACTTTGTATTAGCTGGGGCCAGTGGCATTGTTAATGACGTTACCCATGTGTCGGCCAACCACTTTAACTATACCCATAACTTTGCCACCTTACTGTATTTGCCCCCTTGGGCAATGGGGATCACATTAGGTACCCTGCTGTTGTTTCAACTTTTTTTACCCTTCTATATCTTCATTTTATTATTAATAAAACCGTTTGGCTCAGAGCGAATAAAATTTATTAGTCAAAGTTATTCACCATTATTAACGGCTATAGTGCGCTTTATATTAGCGTCAGTGGTCTTTATTAATCTGACTTCGTTCATTAATGACAAACCACCTGAAGAGGTGCTTGATAATATTCTTACAAGCTTTGTTGATGGCCAAGCGATAGCAAAAGAGTCACCCTCTGAGCAACAAAAAGCCGTTGAAGAAATCAGTGAAAAAATAGAACAACACCTTCCAAAGAGCAGCGCAGAAACGCCCCCATCTAAGCGCAATGTTGAGATAGACAGTGAGGGTGAGAGTGATGGTGAGAGTGAAACCGTTGAAAACTTACGTCAATTTTTAAATACCAAGGGCTACTTTGAGCGCAGCAAACGTCTCATTGCCATGTTTGCTTTTAGCTTTGAGGCTGATAGTTACTCTCGTTGCTTAAAAGATGAGACGAGTAAAGCTGTGGAATTGAATGATTATGAGATTGTTCAAATTACCCCCGATCACAATGCGCCGTATGGCTATCGCTTTTCGGTGATCGCTTGTGATTCGCCTGGCGTTACGCCCGTTAAAAAATAGCGGCTCAAACACGCTACTCACTTAGCTTACTGCGTTTTTTGAAACCAATGAAAGAAAGCGCAGCTAAAGCAAAGCCTACTAAGCAATAAAAAACACTAAAAAGTACTGATTAAAAGCTTATTTCCTTTCATAAGGTTTAAATATAACCCACTGATAAATAAAAGATATCAATTAAAAAACCTTATCAAACAAATTGCTCATATCTTGATAAGCGACATTCCCCCTCTAAGGCCGTTATTGTAGCGCTATCAACAGGTCACCAACCTTTATACCTGAAGATATACCCAACCAGCTTTGATGAAAATTGAGTCATATTTTAAATGTGATGAGGAACGTAGAATGGAAAAAACAGATAAATATGCTGTGTCACTCATTTGCCTATTTAGCGCCTTAATGGCATTGAGTTTCTGTTAGACGCTTAGATATAAAAATACCGCTTATAAGCGGTATTTTTATATCTTTAAACGCCCTTGTTATATGACTACGGGCGAGGAATAAAACCCACCGCGTCGTACACTGCTTTTAATGTTTTTTCAGCACGAATACTCGCTTTCTCAGCGCCAGACTTCATGATGCTATTAAGTAACGCTTGATCATCACGAATTTCATGAAAACGCGCTTGGATAGGCTCAATCATGCTAACCACGGCTGCTGCTGTATCTTTTTTCAGGTGACCATACATTTTATCTTCGTACTCAGGCACTAAGTCTTCGATTGAGCGTTTAGTGGCAACTGATAACAAGGTAAGTAAATTAGATACGCCTGGTTTTTCTTCACGGTCGAAGTAAATACGTGCTTGCTCGTCTGAATCAGTAACGGCTTTTTTCAGTTTCTTTTCAATCTTCTTCGGTTCATCTAACAACATGATGTAGCCGTTTGGATTTTCATCTGACTTAGACATTTTCTTTAGTGGGTCTTGCAAGCTCATTACACGTGCACCAAATTCAGGAATGTATGGCTCAGGAAGCTTAAATACGTCTCCGTACAGGTTATTAAAACGCGTCGCAATATCACGAGTAAGCTCTAAATGCTGCTTTTGGTCTTCGCCTACTGGCACTTGATCTGCTTGATACAACAAAATATCAGCGGCTTGTAATACAGGGTATGAAAATAAGCCCACGTTTACGTTATTAGCATGCTTTGATGACTTGTCTTTAAATTGCGTCATACGGTTAAGCTCACCCATTTGCGCATAGCAGTTTAAAACCCAACTAAGCTGAGCATGCTCTGGCACTTGAGATTGAACAAATAACGCAGATTTTTCAGGGTCGATACCACACGCCGCATACAATGCAATACCATCTAAAACACGTGAGCGCAGCTGCTCAGGATCTTGACGTACAGTAATGGCATGTAAATCAACCAGCATAAAGAAACTTTCGTGGTCTTCCTGTAGCTTAAGCCACTGGTTAATAGCGCCAACATAGTTGCCTATTGTCATACCACCGGTTGGCTGAATGCCACTTAACACTACTGGTTTACTCATGATGTTCCTTTATTTTACTAAACTAATAAGACTAAATTTAAAATGCACTTACCTTTGCGTAAGAACAGGTATTATATCTAAGAAATTATCACAGAGGTACTCTGGATTGAAATCAGCAAGGTTTTCACCTTGGTTATAACCATAACCGAGCGCGATAACATCAACATTAGCAGCTTTAGCTGCTAATACATCGCTTTTAGAGTCACCGATCATAATGGCTTTTTCTGGGCTTACATTAAGTTGTCTGCAAGCAAATTGTAACGGTTCAGCTGATGGTTTTTTTGTCATATCATCGCCGCAAACAATAAACTGAAAATGATGAGTAAGTGCCAACTTATCAAGTAGTTTTTCAGTAAAGCGGCGTGCTTTGTTGGTTATGATGACTTTGGGTATGCTTGCCAGCGCTGCAAGACCTGTCTCAACGTGCTGATAAAGCGCGCTATAATCACCAACAACCTCATCATAATGCTGATAAAAAAGAGTGATAGCTTGCTGTGCCAACGCATCATCTAAATGCTCGCTTATTTGCATATCACCGCTCAAGCCTCGCTTAACAAGCGTTTCTATGCCATTACCAACCCAACCTTCCACTAATTTTTGTGTGACCACTGGGAACGCTAAATCTGTTAGCGTTAAATTCATGGCAATATACAAATCATAAACACTGTCGACTAATGTGCCGTCGAGGTCAAAAAAGGCAGCATCGTATCTCATGAATTAACGTTTCCTAGCTCTGCACGCATTTTATCGATCACCTCTTTGTAATCAGGTTGGTTGAAAATAGCAGAACCGGCAACAAACATATCGGCTCCTGCCTCAGCGATTTCTGCAATGTTATCCACATTAACACCGCCATCCACTTCAAGGCGAATATTTCGACCTGATTGTTCAATAATTTTACGCGCTTGACGTAACTTGTCTAAGGTATGTGGAATAAAGCTTTGACCACCAAAACCGGGGTTTACCGACATCAATAAGATCACATCAACTTTGTCGAGAACATGCTCAAGGTAGCTCAGGCTGGTTGCAGGATTAAACACCAATCCCGCTTGGCAACCACAATCTTTAATTAGCTGTAAGGTGCGGTCAATATGTTCACTGGCTTCTGGGTGAAAACTAATAATTGACGCCCCAGCTTCAGCAAAATCAGGAATTAAGCGGTCAACCGGCTTCACCATTAAATGCACATCTATCGGTGCGGTAACACCGTAGTCACGTAATGCTTTGCAAATCATGGGGCCAAAGGTCAGGTTTGGCACATAGTGGTTATCCATTACATCAAAATGTACAACATCAGCACCACTGGTTAAGACGCGATCGACATCTTCGCCTAAACGCGCAAAGTCGGCCGATAAAATAGACGGGGCAATTAAATACTTTTGTAATGTTTCCAGCATGAGAGATCCCTTAAAATTTGCTACAGCAATGAAAGTGCGCTTAATGTAACCCAATCGTTAGCTGATTTAAACACCGGCACGAAAGCGCAGCGCCCGACAAAATAATAGAGTCAGTCTTTTAGACTATTGAATCTAGGTAAAAAGAACGAACCCATTGCGTATAACCTCTTTTTTAATAACAACTAAAAACAAACAAAAATTAAACATTTCATTTACTTCAAGCTGCTAATTTTACTAAAAAATCATCTAATTCAGCATTAATTAAGTTTGTTATTTGAACAACTTTTATGTATGCTTGTCTAAATAACACAAACAAAGGTTATTACAATGCGTGCTTTTAAAACTGGGATCTTAATCGCGTCCGCACTTTCAGTTACTGCTTTTGTATCACTTTCTTCAAATGATGAAGATACATTTCTAGCAGCCACATCAGACTGTCAATGCAATACGATTACTGTATCGTCTTCGACTAATCAATGTATTCAAACTAATAAAGAAACGGGTTGGTTTTCGTGGATAACGGGCGATAGCCGTAGTGCTCAATTTCATTACTTAGATTTACTTGAACTGTTAACTAGCAGCGAAGAATCAAAGAAAGTTAGCGGTTTAGGCTCAACGTTCTAAATCGCATGAAAAAATTCTTTAGTGCATTACAAAGTGTCGTTGCGGCATTTTTTGGTGTTCAATCAGAAGACAAACGTCAAGCTGATTTCAAAGAGCATTCACTCAGCTCCCTCGCTGTGATTGCCCTCATCTTATTTATTCTTTTCGTCGCTGCTATCTATTTCACCGTGTCTTTGGTGCTAAGTACATAGCCATTAACTCATTGACTTTATTGCGTGAACCGCCTTTAGGGCTGATTGTTCGCTTAACTTGAATTTCGTCTAATGATGCTTGGCTGTATATTTTACGCGTCCAGACCGTATCATGATTCGAGATAAGCACTGGTGTATTGTTTTCAAAAGCAGCTTGCTCGGCTAAATTTGCTAGGTTTGCTTGATCATCTAAGTTAAACCCCCCTTTGGCATATGACGTAAAAGACGCGGTTTTACTGAGCGGCACATACGGTGGGTCACAGTACACAACAGCGTTTTCAGGAATAAGCTTAAAGACTTCGTCATAGCCTAGGCAGGTAAACGTAGCTTGCTGTGCTTTCTCAGCAAAAAAGCTCATTTCTTTTTCAGGGAAATAGGGACGTTTATATTTTCCAAAGGGGACGTTAAAAATCCCCTTCAAGTTATAACGGCATAGACCATTATAACCATGACGATTCATGTATAAGAATAAAATAGCACGCTCATACACATCGCTACTTTGATTAAACTGCACACGATATTCATAGTAAGCTTCTGGGTGGTTGTTTAATTCAACAAACAATTTTTTAGCGTCGCTAATAAACTCATCTGGCGAGCGCTTTAACTCAGTGTATAAATTGATGAGATCTGCATTGATATCATTCAAAATATAATGCTTAAAATCAGTATTTAAAAACACTGAACCCGCACCAACAAAAGGCTCAACTAAGGTGTCTGCATCCAAACTCGCTTGTTTTAAACGGGCGTGAATGTCCTCAACTAGGCTGTATTTTCCGCCTGCCCATTTAAGGAAGGCCCTGGTCTTTTGCTGCATCTGCTCTTAACTTCAATTCAGTGTTGCGCGATTTTACACTAATCAGTTTTAATTTACTGATCTAGTGAAGCGATTTCTTGTTTAATTTTACTTATTTTTTTATAAAAAGGCTGATTTTTACGCACATTTTCAGAAAGTGATAAGGCTGCTTTCTTAGCATCACTTAAGGTCGAAAAACTGCCATAAGTGACAATCCACCATGGCTTGCCACTGCGCATGCTTTTATAAGTATTCACTTGCCCTTGTAAGGTATTTTCAGCGATAAATTTCTCGCTGATCTGTGGGTTCGTGACAGCCAATAGCTGAATAACAAAATTATTGTCTGGCTGTGCTAAATACCAAGCATTACCGCTAAGTCGTGGCGGTTTGTCATTCACAGGCTCTTCTATGAATGAATCAATGTTATCAGTATTTTTCGCATCAGAGGTAAGCGCAGCGGCAATTTCATCACTGCTTGGCTTTTCTATTGGCTGTGATGGTTGCTCAATCGTTTTATCTGGCGCGAGGCTATCAACAATTGCAGCAACATTATTTTCATGCTTTTCATTGGGTTGCTTAATAACCTCTGCGGTTTCAACTGTTGGCGATGGCAGCTCAGGTGCTCGTTCTGGTTTTGGCTGCTCAACGGCTTTAAGCTCGATGTCTCTTTGCGAGTTAACAACAGCGTCAGTAGAAAGTGCCGTTTCCACCGGTAAAGCGGTATCTTGTTGATAATGCGCTTTCCACCACTGAGTCATATCAGCTTTGTATAAAAAGCCAATAATCAACAGCATGGTCGTTAACAACAATAAAATGATATACAGCAGCTTATAACTTTTTTCTGGCGCACGAATATCAGCAGTTTGTAGCTCAGGTTGCCATGCAAGTAGCAACGCAGGATTGCCCTGTGCTTCTTGTAAAAAAGTACGAAATACAGGGTCTTCCTCAACAGGTAAGTTATCAAAGAACCAGCGCATTAGCTGCTTACTTTCACTTATGTTCAATGCTTCAAGATGAATTTCAACCGCTTGCGTAAACTGCTCCGATGATTGTGAGGCAAGCAAAATATATAAAGTTGTTGGGCTTTGTTTTGCTAACGTTTCTAACTGTTGGATCATTTCATCTGATAAATGACGGCCGCCATCAATCACCCACAAACAATTACCGCAGGGTTGTTGTTTATAAAGCTGATAAAAGTTTTCAGATAAACTGAGGGTATGATCAATCAGTGGGTTACGAAAGTTTTGTTCGAGTAGCTCAGTGATGAACTGTTGATCAGTCATCTTGCCAGAAAGTTGTACAAATGCTTTGTTGAACTCAAGATATTTGTCGGTAATAAACGTTTCCAACAAATAACTTTTTCCTAATCCTGATGCACCTAATAAGCATATTAGGTTCTGCCCATATTCGAATTGGAGGGCAATACGATCAACTAGCGCTGCACGGCTAGGCAATATTTGTGATTGCATTAGCGCGCTATTAAATCACAGACCTGCTGATCGGTTACATCACTGACCAGCGCACATTGACCAAATTGTGTAGGAAGAATAAAGCGAATGGTGCCTTTTTTATTTTTCTTATCTTTGCGCATATGAATCAGAAACTGCTCACTGGTCATCTCGCTTGGAATATCCACAGGTAGATCATACTGTGATATTAACTGCACAATACGCTCAACCTCAGATGCTGATAAGTCGCCTCGCGTGTGTGCCAGTCGGGCTGCAAGCACCATACCTGCCGCCACGGCTTCTCCATGCAACCAATTACCGTAACCCATTTGTGCTTCAATAGCATGACCAAAAGTATGGCCCAGGTTTAGGAGTGCACGTAAACCGGCTTCTTTTTCATCTTCTGCAACAATAAGTGCTTTGATTTCGCAGCAACGATAAATCACATGCTGAAGCGTTTGCTCGTCAAGTGACTTTAGCTTTGCGATATTTTGCTCAAGATAAGCAAATAGCTCTGTATCGTAGATTAAGCCGTACTTGATTACTTCTGCCATACCGGCTGCAAACTCGCGCTCTGGCAGAGTATGCAATGATTTGGTATCAATAAACACAGCTTGCGGTTGGTAAAAAGCACCAATCATGTTTTTACCCAGCGGATGGTTAACCGCTGTTTTACCGCCCACAGATGAATCTACTTGCGACAACAATGTCGTCGGTATTTGAATAAACGGCACACCACGCTGATAACACGCAGCAACAAAGCCCGTTAAATCACCTACAACACCCCCGCCTAATGCAATTAAGCAGGTATCACGACCACAGTTATGCTCAAGTAAAAACGCTGAAATCTTTTCAAACCAATCCAGTGATTTAAATTGCTCACCATCAGGAATAACAAAAGATAACGGATTAAGATCAGCCAACGACGTCATTACATCATCTAAATACAAAGGTGCAATGGTGTCGTTGGTGATAATGATAGGTCGACAATCGCCAATGTGCTCGCGGAGTCGACCTGTCTGTTGAAGTGCAGATTGACCAATATAAATAGGATAACTTCGCTCGTCCAAATTAACAGTTAATTCAAGCATCGCTAATTTCCTTTTTATTATTGGTTTTTAAAAATCTAATTTCTCAATGATTTGATTAGCAACAACTTTAGCGCTTTGCTCATCAGTGCGGACAACAAAATCAGCCACTTCTTTGTATAACGGTTCGCGTTCTTCAGCTAAGCGCTCTAATACATCGCGCGGTGCTTCTTCTGTTTGCAATAATGGGCGACGCTTGTCGCGCTGTGTGCGTGCAACCTGCTTTTCGATCGGTGTCTCTAGGTATACAACGATACCTCGAGCAGAAAGCTTATTTCGAACTTCTTTACTGATCACAGAACCACCACCAGTAGCAAGGACAATCCCTTGCATCTCAGTTAAGTCTGAAATAACAGTTTCTTCACGAAGTCGGAAGCCCTCTTCACCCTCAAGATCGAATACCCAAGCAATATCTGCTCCTGTACGACGCTCGATCTCTTGATCTGAATCGAAAAATTCAAGGTGTAATTGGTCAGCAATGTGACGACCAATTGTGCTTTTGCCAGCCCCCATAGGGCCCACTAGAAATATATTACGTTTCTCAGCCATATCTTTTTAGTACAAACGAACTCTAAAATTTGAAATAAAACCCCGCCTAACGACCTGGCCCCAAAATTAAGGAGGGGATTATCTCAGTAATTGATTGGTCATTTCAAGTCAATTAGCGTAAAAAGCCTCATAACGAGCAATTAAACCTGCGAATTGCTCGTTGCTTAAGAAAAAAACACTTAATCTATCTGAATTTTTGGTGTTACGAAGATTAGCAACTCTCTTTTTTCATTAAATTCACTCGTACTTCTAAACAGCACACCTAAATATGGAATGTCACCTAGTAGAGGTACTTTCTTTGTTGAGTTCACAATTTGTTGTTGAAAAATACCACCGAGTACGACGGTTTGGCCATTTTCAACCAACACTTGTGTTTGGATCTGTTGCGTATCAATAGCGACTGCAGGGCCTGTTGGAGTCTGTACCGTATCGCCTCGTGTATCTTGAGTGATAATAAGGTCAAGAATCACCTTATTGTCTGGCGTGATATGCGGTGTCACTTCAAGGCTTAATACCGCCTTTTTGAAACTCACCGTTGTTGCACCACTTGAAGCAGCCTCTACATAGGGAATTTCAGTACCTTGCTCAATACGGGCTTTTTGCTGGTTTGCTGTGGTAATACGAGGGCTGGCAATGATTTCACCTTTATTTTCTTCTTCAAGCGCAGTCAGCTCGAGATCAATTAAAGTGCCATTGGCAAGTTTCGCAACATGCATACCAATGCTCCCTGCTGGGTTTGAGATTGGTAAGTTAACATTTAGACGATCAGCGACGTTCGGGATCAAACCATTTGAAATCGTTTCAGCACCTTCAAGTGTTCCCGCTAAGCCATCAGTGCCTTGCTGGTCACTAAAGCCCCAACGCACACCTAAGTCTTCTTGTACGTTATCACGAACCGTCACCATACGAGACTCAATAACAACTTGTCGCACCGCAATATCAAGCGTATCAACCATACGGCGAACACTCTCTATGCTCTTAGCGGTGTCTTTAATTAATAGTGTATTGGTGCGCTTATCAACCGACACGCTGCCACGCGCAGAAATGATGCTGTTAGTGTCGGTTTTTAATAAATCGGCGAACTCTTCCGCTTTCGCGTAGTTCAGACGAATATATTCACTGTATAAAGGCTCTAGATCTTCAACTTGCTGTTTTGCTTTTAACTCTTTCGCTTCGCGAGCAGCCAACTCTTCAGACGGTGCCACCATTAAAATGGTGCCATCCATGCGTTTGTCTAGGCCTTTCACTTTTAACACCACGTCGAGTGCTTGATCCCATGGCACTCCTTCTAGGCGTAATGTGATGTTACCTGACACTGAGTCGCTGGTGACAAGGTTGAACTCGTTATAGCCTGCGATAATTTGCAGCACAGCACGGACCGGAATATCTTGAAAGTTTAAGGTCATTGGGCGACCTTGGTATTCAATACCGCCATCAAGGTATGCGCGTTGTGAGTCATCTTTTTCGACGGTCAAAGTAAAGATATTTTCGATCTGCTGATGCGTAAATTTAAATGCGGCATTAGGTTCAACTACAATGCGCGTCAAATTATCTTCTTTAAACGTTTCTATCGTGCTAACAACAGTGCCAAAATCAAGAACATCTAATTGATATAATAAATCGTCTAAAATGTCTGTATGGTGAAATTCTGCAACAATTTTACCACCGCTTTCATGTACATCGATTGCCGCTTGCGTATCTTGTAAAAACACAAGTAAGCGCGCTTCGCCTTTATCACCGCGACGAAAATCAATTGATTGCACCGTATTAATGTAATTATTTTTTGCTGATAGCGGATCAGCCGACTCATCGGTGGTGATTGGGTTGTCTGATACGTGTAAAGTGACGATGTTATCTTTCGCAGTCGTTTTATAAATTTTTAAACGCTCTAAAGAAACGGTTACTTTCAAGCCTTGTGATGTCATTGTGCTGCTGACATGTTTAATACCCGCCTGATTTATTTCAACATCGCGGACATTGTTATCTACACCGACATCGCTAAATAACATCTCAATGCGTGCAGGCGAATTGTACACTTGCACTTTTGGCTCAAAGGTAAGGGCCTCATCAAACACTAACTGTAATTGCGTTTCGCCTTTCATCAAGGGGTTATAACGCACATCATAGAGAAGAGGAGCAGCAATCGCTGTCTGCGTCATTAAGAGTGCCAATGCCGCCAACATAAATTTGTGCATGTGTACTAACCAAGCCATTCCTTTATGCATCTTATTTTTACCTTTCATACGATTAACTTGCACCATTTGTATCTGCCTCTAACATTTCTAGTTTTGTCAGACGCTCTTTCCAACAACCAGACCCATCAGGAATTAATTCTAATAATTGTATATAATTGTCGTGCACTTCTTTTATTTCACCATGATACAAACCTAGATAATTACCCTCTGTGACACGATATAGCGTGTCGTCAGCGGCTTTGATCAATGCCCAGGTTCTCCCTTTACTACCGATAGTGCCTTTCATTGACAAGTTATCGAGCGGGTATTTTTCAAGTGGTTGACGAACACGGTCAGGATCTGGGTGTAAACAGTTTTTAACTTGAACCAAGTTATTTTGAATTATTTCTGGTTTGGGAGCGACAAACGGACTACGTAACTCACCTGCACTGTATTCAAAATATTCAAACTTTGCCATTTGAGGAATAGGCTCAACCTCAGGGGTCGTGCTCGCTTTTACCTGATCAATAAACTCTTTTTGTTCTGAAGTATCATCATTACAGGCGCTGAGAAGCAAGCTCATAACAATAATTAACGGGAGCTTTCTCATTTCTTAGGCCCCCCTTCATAACGGTAGGTTTTTGCCACAACGCTAAAGGTTAATTCATTCTCGTTCGACGTTTGAATGGTAAAATCATGCAAACTCACAATACGTGGTAACTGTGCCACTTTGCCAACAAAGTCACCAAACTCATGATAGGTTCCTATTACCTCAATTTTAATGGGTAATTCGGTGTAAAACTCTTTTTTAATTTCCGGCAACCAGCCAATCTTCAAAAAGGTTAAGCCGCTCGTTGTCCCCACATACGATAAGTCGTCAAGGAGTCCCGGTGTTTCATTCGACGTTGGTAAGCGTTTTAAAAGCTGTGAAAACTTTTCTTCCATGTCGACCATTTGTTGACGATATAACTCTAATTTACTGGCTAAAGCGTATTTTTGTTTGTACGTATTGCGCAGTTCGGTTTCTTTTGCAACCGCGGCGTGATAGCTGGTTATTTCGTCTGACACTAACAAGCTATAGCTGAAATACAACACGATTGCCGCAACAAACGCACAACACAGTGCTTTTACAGCAATGGGCCAATCGCCCATGTTTTCGAGTTCTATTTCATTCCAATCTATTTCAGTTAACGATTTGATATCAAGGCTCATTAGGTGCTTCTCCTATTTTATCAAACGGTTTAACGTAAAAATCCATATTAAAATCACTCAATAGCCTAGATGTTTGTTCACCTGCAACAATGCCTTGCATTACGGGTCGTTCTAACAAATAAGAGCTTTGCACTTGTCGTAACATCGTCGATAAGCGATTGTTAGATTCACTGCGACCAATCACATGAATACGGTCATTTTGGCGCTCAAGCTTGGTAAGATAGACACCCGCTGGCACTATTTTCGCCACTTCATCCATAATCTGCGTACCAAGGTTACGACTACTTTGCAGCTCTTCTATTAAACGCATACGTTGTTGAAGGCTTTCTTTTTTCTTATCAAGATCATTAATCTCGCGGATACGCTGATTAAGCAAGGCAATTTCCGTATTTAAGAAATCATTTTTTATATTTTGCCCTTCGCGTAAACCGCTATAAAAAGAGCTTAATATATACATACTTATGAAACTGATAACCACAACTGCAAAAAGTACTGTCACAAATTTATTCTGTGATTCTTTACGTTGTTGTTCGCGCCAAGGCAGTAGGTTTATATGTGGCATGATGAAAAGCTCCTTAACGCCAACCCAGTAGCTATCGCAAACTGCGTTCGGTGACGCTGCAGTACATTGCGATCAACTCTTGGAGAAATCTCAATGTTTGCGAAAGGATCAGCAACCACAGTATGAATTCCTAATTCTTCAATGAGTAAGCGATCTAACCCTTCAATCATCGCCGTGCCACCGGTTAAAACGATATAGTCAACATGATCTTTGCCACTTGTGGTTAAGAACATTTGCACCGCACGTCTTACTTGCTGTAACAACGATGTTTGGAAAGGTGCCAATACTTCAAAGGTGTAATTAGGCGGCAAATCACCGGTTGTTTTGCCGATTTCAGCTTCATCAAAACTTTTGTTGTAGTAAGCAACAATGCTATTTGTATATTGATCACCACCGAACACTTGGTCACGGGTATAAATAGTTTCACCCGCTTGTACCACGCTCACTAACATCAGCACGGCACCAATATCAACCACAGCAACACACTTATTGTACGCATCGCTTGGCAACTGCTGGTAGTACACATCCATTGTTCGACTAAGTGCATAACTTTCTACATCGACCACTTTAGCTTTTAAATTAGCCGTTTCTAAAGCACCAACGCGTGCCTCAACACTTTCTGTACGGGCAGCTGAGAGCAATACATTAACCTTGCTCGGATCGGCCTCATTAATGGCGAGTTTTTCAAAGTCTATATTTACTTCATCAAGTGGGTACGGTATGAGGCTATCTGCCTCAATTGCAATTTGCGACTCTAATTCAGCATCAGTTAATGATACATCCATGAAAATCACTTTGGTGATCACGGTTTGACCAGACACGGCTACTGCCGCAGCCTGAACAGATTTAGGTATTTTCCTTTTTAATTTAGCGATAACATTGCCAATCGCTTCAATGTCTTGAATTGTACGCTCAGACATTGCTCCCTTTGGCATTGGCTCTATAGCTAACGCCTCAAGTCGCAAACCTGTGTCTGTCTCCTGCAACAACACTGCTTTAATGCAGTGCGATCCAATGTCGATCCCTACCATCATAGATGAAGGCTTTTTAAATAGCTGACTTAGCATGTTTGCAACTTGGCCTTTGTTTTAATAATAAACAAGTTATAATTTTTATCTGAAAAAATATTATTCATTTTTTAATCAATATATACTAGCAGTCTCCGATTCTAATTGGGAGTCCATTTAGGGAAAATATAAGTGATTTTATTAAAACGAACTTTACAATTTATTATCATCTGCTCATTTTTAGGACTAATCACTTTAGTCGGTCTATACTATTACGTTAAACCTGATATTCCTAGCGTTCAGGTACTGAAAGACGTTCAATTACAGACACCTATGCAAGTATTTTCTAGAGATGGTTTATTGATTAACCAATTCGGTGAAAAACGCCGCATTCCGGTCACAATCGATGAAATTCCCCAGCCTTTAATCGATGCTATTTTAGCAACTGAAGATAATCGATTTTATGAACATATTGGTATCGACCCTATCGGTATCATCCGCTCAGCCATTGTACTCATATCTACAGGTGAAAAGAAACAAGGCGCAAGTACTATAACAATGCAACTTGCCCGTAACTTCTTCTTAACTCGTGAAAAAGCATACATCCGTAAAGTGAAAGAGATCTTCATTGCTTTGCACATAGAAAGCATATTAAGCAAAGATGAAATTCTCGAATTATATTTAAATAAAATTGAATTAGGTAACCGCGCATTCGGTATAGGTGCTGCTGCACAAGTGTATTACGGTAAAGAACTGAATGAGCTTACACTGCCTCAAATGGCAATGATTGCAGGTCTCCCCAAAGCGCCTTCGGCTTTAAACCCCATTCGTAACCCTGCACGCGCAAAAAGTCGACGAAATGTTGTTCTTGGCCGTATGTTAACCGAAAAATATATTACCCAGAGTGAATACAAAGAAGCCATTAACGCACCAATTACCGCTAAATTTCATGGGGCAGAAATTGAAGTTTATGCACCGTATATCTCTGAAATGGTGCGTGCAGAAATGGTGGCCCGTTACGGCCACGAACGAGCATACAACACAGGTTTTAAAGTGTACACCAGTGTTGAGTCTAATATTCAACAAGCAGCCCAAGATGCGCTCGTAGACAATCTACATGCCTACGATATGCGCCATGGATACCGAGGCGCCACCGCGCAGCTTTGGGATAGCAATACGGATAGTCCGCTTAGCGAAGACGCTATTTTAGATAAACTAAAAGACGTGAAAGAGTTTGGTCCTTTACGTGCGGGCGTAGTCACTAATGTTGCTGAGCAATCTGCGCAGGTATTACTAAAAAATGGCGAGCATATAACCCTTGAGTGGGATGGCCTAAAATGGGCACGTAAATACATTACCCGTTATCGCCAAGGTTTTGCACCGAAAACGGCCACCGAAATTCTCAATGCTGGCGAACAAATTTGGCTGCGTAAGAATCCAGATGACAGCTATATTTTAAGCCAAGTACCCGAAGCATCAAGCGCCTTAGTATCACTTGACCCTCAAGATGGTCGCATAAAAGCCATTGTGGGAGGGTATAGTTTTGAGCAAAGCCAATATAATCGTGCAGTACAAGCTAAGCGCCAAGTAGGTTCGAATATTAAACCATTTATTTACTCAGCGGCGTTAGAAAATGGCTACACCTTAGCCTCAATCTTAAATGATGCCCCCATTAACCAATGGGACAAAAGCCAAGGTGTTGCATGGCGTCCTAAAAATAGCCCAGCAGTCTACAATGGCCCTATTCGTATTCGTCGTGCTTTAGCACAATCTAAAAACGTTATTTCAGTTCGGTTATTACGCGGTGTTGGTTTAGAGCGCACAGCAGATCATTTATTAAAGTTTGGCTTTTTGAATAGCGACATTAACCGCAGTGAGTCGCTGGCATTAGGGAGTGCCTCTATTACGCCTCTTGAGCTTGCACGCGGCATGAGTGCCTTTGCAAATGGAGGGCACTTAATTACGCCTTATTACATCTCTGAAATTCAAGATTCTGCTGGAACAACTTTATATAAAGCCACACCAGAGCTTGCCTGTGATACCCCAGAGCAAAAGGTCACGCCCGATTTTGCAACACTTGATGATAGCCAACTGGTGGCCACAGAATTAGAACACAATGCTCAGCCTCGCTGCGCGCCTCGTATCATCTCAAAACAAAATGCTTTCTTAATTTCGCAAGCAATGCACAGCGCAATTTGGGGTGGCGGAAGCTGGGCACATAAAACAGGTTGGAGTGGTACTGGCTGGCGTGCACAAGCGCTTGATCGCCGTGATCTAGCAGGTAAAACCGGAACCACGAATGACTCTGTTGATACATGGTTTAGTGGTTTTAATCGCAATGTACTGACCTCTGTGTGGGTTGGCTTTGATAACCCAGGCAACCCACTGGGTCGTTCAACCTACAACAGTAACCTTGATAAGTCACAAATATCAGGGGCTGAATCAGGCGCAAAAACGGCTCAACCAGCTTGGGTTGATTTTATGCGAGTTGCTTTAGATGGTATGCCTGAGGCACCGATTGAGTTTCCAGAAGGCTTAGTGTCTGTGCGCATTGATTTAGCAACAGGGTTACTGAGCCATAAAAATGATTACACCAGTCGCTTTGAGTACTTTATTAAAGGCACCGCTCCGACGAAGTATGTCCTTGAGCAACCGACTAATGTGTTTGAAGAGTCACTTTCTACAGAGGAAGAGCTGTTCTAAACAGTCTTTAACACCTTTATTAGACTAATAAAAAAGCGCCCATTGGGCGCTTTTTGCTTAGCTATTTAAACTAAGATCAGCAAAATTATTTTAAGTTATTCACTAACCAGTAAAGGTCTGAATGAACTCCCGCAGCAGTCACTTCTTTTCCTGCACCAGGGCCTTGAATGACGAGCGCGTTGTCTGTGTACCACTGCGAATTAATCACAAAAATATTATCACCCGGCTTTAAGCTAGCTAATACATCATCGTGTGCAACATTCACTAAGCCAACGGCTGCTTTCGCTTTACCATCAACGAGCGTAATTGCACCGGTGTAGCGAACAACTTTATTTTCGGCCTGTGCAATGGCAGCCTTTTCTTCGATGAATGCATCAAGCAAATGCCTGTTCGCAAGGAAGTCTTGCCAACTTCCTGTTGCCAGTTCTTCAGGCATCAATGGCGTTAATGCAATGTCATCAAGCTCTAAATCTAACCCTAAATCGCGGGCTAAAATAAGTAACTTGCGCTGCATATCTCGGCCAGATAAATCTTCACGCGGGTCAGGTTCGGTGTAGCCCATTTGCTGCGCTTGTAGCACAAGTTCAGTAAACGGAACGTTACCATCATAGCAACTGCACAACCACGACAGCGTCCCCGAAAAAACCCCTTCTATACGATGAATACTATCACCACTATTTTGTAAGTCTGCCAATGCAAAGTTAATTGGTAAGCCGGCCCCTACACTGGTGTTATAACGCCACAACAAATTACGCTCAGCTAAATTAGAGCGCAATGTTTGATACCAATCATTTGCCGCTGTGCCTGCATATTTATTGGCACTAATTAAATGACAATTAAGCTCAACGAGTGCTGGGTATAATTGGCTAAACGCTTCACTGGCGGTGATATCAATCACCACTTTGTGTTCGTAATCAAGTTCGCTAATACGTGTTAGCAGTGTTTCTTTATCGTAGTGTTGGGCTTCACTTTGCCACTGCGCTTGCCACGTTTCTGTGTTCAAGCCACTGGCACTAAATAGCATTTGCTTTGAGCGTAATAATGCCACGACTTTAATCTGATAATGAGCTGATAACCTAACAAACTGAGCCTGTAACTGTGATAGAAAGACTTCACCAACATTACCCAGCCCCGCCACGATAATAGCCAGTTCTTGACCCTTGTTGACCAATTTATCATGCAACAGGGTCAGTACATCGCTGTCTATAGCTTGATCGTTTAGTAGCAGCACATACTGTTGATCTTGTTGTACAAAACGCGGATGAATACTTTGCTCTTTAAGGAGCGAAATTGCTTGTTCAGCTAACTGGCTCACATCGCTACTTGGTGCCACAACCGCGCAGCCGCTTAAATTAGATTCAACAATATTAGCCCGCCCAGCAAGGTGACTCACCACTTGATGAGTACTGTGCCCTGGTACCAGCAAATAGGTATCACCTTCTTTCACAAAATGATGCAAACTGTGCTGAATTAGCTGACTCAGCTCCCCCACTTCACCTGTGCTTAGCGTATCAACACGCAGTAAATCGATATTATCTAAGGTCGTAATAAAACGCTTCGCCTTGCTATACCCTTCTTTTACAACCTCAGTTGGGCTGGCATCACAATCAAAGCTACTTCTTACAACAAGTTTAATATCGCTGTCTTTAAGCGGTGATAAGGTTTTTGCATGTAAAACAGGGTTACCTAAGCGAGCCAATAAATTAGCTTGCTCTCGGCACACTTTTGCGTATTTAACGGCGTTTTTCACCTTACGAGGGTCTGTACTGAATACACCTTGGGTATCAGTCCAAATAGACACTTGCTTGGCAAAGGTATAGCTTGCTAACAAGGTCGCACTGTAGTCACTGCCATTACGACCCAGTGTTACCGTCTTACCCTGACAATCTGCAGCGATAAAGCCTGTCACCACATTGATCTTTACTTTACTGATCGCATCGGTGCATTGCTGTTGATTCTTTTGATGCAATAGTTGGCCATCATTTAATGTAAATAACTGCCGTGCATCCACATCCTGTGCTGCCACACCCAGCTGATTTAGATAGCCCGCTAATAAACGCGCAGACCATACTTCTCCATGTGCTAGCAACACGGCTTCTTGTAGTTGCTGTTTAGCAATAAGTATATTTAATAGCGCCAGCTCATCTTTTAATTGTGCCAATGCCTGCTGCTTGTTTTTTGCTACTAACAGCTGCTCTATTAAGGCGCGCTGATTATTATCAATCAGCAATAAAATATCACTAACCGCTTGGTTATCTTGCTGTTGATAACTTTGCCAAAGTTTTACCAAGGTGTCGGTTGTTTTGCCCGATGCAGACACCACCACACAATCACCTTGCTGCGTATTTGCTAAAACAATATTTGCCACAGCATGATAACGCTCTGCAGAGCTTAAGCTTGAGCCACCAAATTTATGAACAATATTTACCATTTTTCTACCACAATGCCGTATGTGCTGGCGTTAACTTAAAAGTGCTGCTTTGTTGCGTATTGGCTTGCGTGTGCGTTTGCTTCGCGTTGCTCTGAGTGGCTTGCTGCCCCTGACCTGGTTTAACTAAATTGAAAACACGGTCTAAATCGGCAATTAAATCTTTTACATCCTCAATGCCAACAGAGATACGAATTAACGTATCACCCACCCCTGCTTCTAAGCGAGCTTTTGCCTCCATTCCAGCATGAGTCATGGTCGCAGGGTGACAAATTAAACTCTCAACGCCCCCCAATGATTCGGCTAAGCTAAACTCTTTAAGGCCTGTTAGAAAAGCCGCAGCATCATTAATGTCGCCTTTAATATCAAAACTCACCATGCCACCAAAACCGCGTTGCTGTGCTTTAGCGAGCGCATGCTGAGGATGAGAAGCGAGACCGGGATAATATACTTGGCTCACAAACGGTGAATCTTCTAAATATTCTGCAATTGCAAACGCATTCTCTTGGTGCTGTTTTAAACGCACATTTAAAGTGCGTAAACCACGCAGAGTAAGATAACTATCAAACGGTGCACCCGTAATACCAATATTATTTGCCCACCAAGCCAGTTCATCACCCAACTCTTGCGTTGCTGCAATAACAGCACCGCCAACCACATCAGAGTGACCGTTAATGTATTTAGTCGTTGAATGCACGACTATATCAACACCAAACTCAATCGGGTTTTGCAAGGCCGGCGATAAAAACGTGTTATCAGCCGCAACAAGTGCACCGCATTGTTTAGCAATGGCGGTAATCGCTTTAATATCTGTTAGGCGTAAAATGGGGTTACTGGGTGTTTCAATCCAGATCAGTTTAGGTTTTATCGCTAAGATTTCTTGGTGATTTTCAGCTTTTGTTAAATCAAGCACTTTTAGTTTCAGTAAACCGCGCTTCTCTAATGAGGTAAATAAACGATAGCTACCGCCGTAACAGTCATGTGGAATAACCAAGGTATCATCGCTATTCAAAAGCTGTGTCGTTAAGTGAACAGCCGCCATGCCTGTCGCAGTGATAATGCCTTTAGCTCCGCCCTCTAGTTCAGCGAGTGTTTCGGCTAAAATATCACGGTTAGGGTTACCACTGCGGCCATAGTCATATTGGCGCTTAGTATCAAAATCAGCGAACGAATAGGTGGTTGATAAGTAAATTGGTGGAACGACTGCACCGTGGTGTTTATCGGCTTCAATGCCATGACGAACAGCAATCGTCGCTTTATTTTTTTCACTCATTTCATCACCTACTTAGAATTGGATGTTTAGACGTCTAAAAGGTTAGATGATCAAATATGAGAAGTCAAAGCATTTATCGCCATTACATAGAAGTTTATACATTTACACGACTAGATGGCTAAATAACTAGTATTTGACTATCTTTTTTAAAGCGATAGAATTTCCGCATCTTGCGCTGTGGATAAGGCGTAAACAACTGACAACCGAGGCAACGAAACAACTTATGGCTAAATGGAACGGTGAATACATTCACCCATATGCAGAACACGGTAAAAAATCAGAGCAAGTAAAAAAAATTACCGTATCAATTCCGCTGAACGTATTAAAAGTATTAACTGATGAGCGCACGCGTCGTCAGATTAATAATCTTCGTCATGCTACTAACAGTGAGCTACTGTGCGAAGCCTTTTTACACGCTTTTACAGGTCAACCATTACCGAATGATGACGACCTTCGAAAAGATAACCCTGAAAAAGTACCTGAAGAAGTAAAAAGAATTATGCAAGAAATGGGGTTAGATATCCCCGTACTTGATTCAGAGTAAATATTTCGGCCACCGGATCGTAGCCGATTTCTCAGACATAAAAAACTCAGCCTTGGCTGAGTTTTTTATTTGCAGTTAGTAATACCCACCCGCTTAATCAAACGAATAGGTACCTAATTATTTAACGCATGTAGTTTTCTGGCATGTCAATTTGCGCCACACCAGACTCAACGGCTGCTTCTGCAACAGCACGTGCAATACGTGGTAATAAGCGTGGGTCCATTGGTTTTGGAATAATGTACTCAGCACCAAACTCAAGTGAATCAACACCCGACGCCTTAAGCACTTCGTTAGGCACAGGCTCTTTCGCAATACTACGAATAGCATGCACCGCTGCGATTTTCATTTCATCATTGATTGATGTCGCACGCACATCAAGCGCACCGCGGAAAATGAATGGGAAACACAATACATTATTAACCTGATTAGGGTAATCTGAACGCCCTGTTGCCATAATTAAATCATTACGTGCACCGTGTGCAACAGCTGGCGCGATTTCTGGATCAGGGTTTGAACATGCAAAAACCACCGGCTTATCTGCCATCAGTTTTAAATCTTCAGCGGTTAATAAGTTAGGGCCAGATACACCAACAAATACATCAGCATCGGCTATTACATCTTGCAAAGTGCGCTTATCGGTATTGTTAGCAAATAGCAATTTATACTCGTTTAAGTCATCACGACGTGTATGGATCACGCCTTTGCGGTCAAGCATATAAATGTGCTCACGCAATGCACCACATTTAATAAGTAGTTCCATACATGCAACCGCTGCTGCACCGGCACCTAAACACACGATAATCGCGTCTTCGATATCTTTACCCTGTACTTCAAGCGCATTTAGCATGCCTGCTGCTGTTACGATTGCAGTACCATGTTGGTCATCGTGGAAAACAGGGATGCTACAACGCTCAATAAGCGCTTTTTCAATTTCGAAACACTCTGGCGCTTTAATATCTTCTAGGTTGATACCACCAAACGTATCGGCAATATTTGCAACAGTATTAATGAAGTCTTCTGTCGTGCGGTGTTTTACTTCGATATCTATCGAGTCTAAACCTGCAAAGCGTTTAAATAAAAGTGCTTTACCTTCCATCACAGGTTTTGATGCAAGCGGACCTAAATTGCCTAAGCCTAAAATTGCGGTACCGTTTGAAATAACCGCAACCATATTACCTTTGCCGGTGTATTTATAGGCATTTGCTGGATCGGCTGCTATCTCACGGACGGGCTCTGCGACACCTGGACTATATGCTAGAGCGAGATCATTAACCGTTTCTGCTGGTTTAGTTAGTTCTACACTAATTTTACCTGGAACGGGGTGAGCGTGGTAATGTAATGCTTGTTCACGAAAATCTGACATAACGCGATAGTATCCTGCAATAAGTTAAAAAGTGAGAGGGCTTGCATCTGTACGATACCTGTAATATATAAAAATTCCAAGTATTATCAGGTCTATCCTGTTATATGCTATATCGCTTAATTTTAAAGGATTTCCCAACAATTTCTGCACATAGTTTTAATTCACAACAGATAAAAATTCATCTATTTGTGGCCATTTAAGCACCTGTTTTTGTATTTTATAGGCACGAACACAGCAAATAAGCGAAACTTAGCAAAATAAGCAACTTTAACGAACTTAACAGCATTTATAGGTTAAGTTCATATAAATTGTTACTTTTTACAACTTTTGGAATCAATTATACAATTCAAAATATAGCGAAGGGATCACTATTTGTCTGCATTATTAGCGATATATTGGGCATAACAAGCAGAAATAGTTATGCACATAAAGCGTGTAGGCATGGGATATAAAAAAGAATGGTTCTGAATTTCAGGCATAAAAAAAGCACCCAAAGGGTGCTTCTTTCAACTAAACAGCAAATATTACTTCTTGCTGCTAAGTGCACCGAAGCGCTTGTTGAAACGATCAACACGGCCGCCAGTGTCTAAAATCTTTTGCTTACCAGTGTAAAACGGGTGACACTCAGAACATACGTCTAAGTGGATGTCTTTACATAAAGTAGAGCTAGTTTCGAATTTGTTACCACATGAACAAGTTGCAGTGATAGCTTCGTACTTAGGGTGAATACCTTCTTTCATAGGAACCTCTAGTTAAGGCCGCATCGCTCTCCAAACCCGAAGTCTGGCACCATACGTCGTTAATACAATTAATAGGTCGCGTATTTTATAGCTCAAGCAGCCTCTCGACAAGCTTTAAATTCATCTTTAGCTAAAAAAATAAACAAGTCATCAAACGTTCAGTATTTGTTGGTAGGTTTTTAGCACTAATTTTAGTACATTAGCAACACACGCTATTTTTTCTATTCTTAATTCAGTTGAGTTGTTATGCACTTTGTAGAAGTTGCCATAAAAGTCCCTTTACAGCGTACCTTCGATTATAAAGTTGAGCAGCTGCTACATAGCCCTGAGCTGCGAGTAGGCATGCGTGTGCGTGTGCCTTTTGGCTCTCAAAAAAAGATAGCAGTCGTACTGGCAATCAAAACCAGTACCGATGTACCCGAAGATAAAATTAAAGCCATTATTGATGTTATAGACGATGCCCCTATTTTATCTGAGCAACACTTAGCACTGCTAAAATTTACTGCTCGCTATTACTGCTACCCACTTGGTGAAACAATTCATACAGCGCTTCCAGCGGCACTACGCCAAGGTGAATGCCCAGACAAAACCAGTATAAATATGGTTGAACTCACCGACAAAGGTGCAAAATTACCTTCACTCAAAGCAAAAACACAACTTAATTTGCTGAAGCAGCTAGCGCAGTCAGGCAAGTCATCTTTAACCGAATTAAAAGCACTCGGCTTTAATAAAAAAACCATTGATAGCTTGCTCGAAAAAGAACTCATTAAACAGTTTATCGAACATGATAACCAATGGCAGCAACGCGCCCCAACAATTGGCAGTAAACCAACCCTAAACAAAGAACAAGCCGTTGCATGCACAACGATTAATCAAGCAAGTGGGTTCACCTGTTTTTTACTTGAAGGCGTTACCGGCAGTGGTAAAACAGAAGTGTATTTACAGTGCCTTGAAGAGGTTCTAAAAAAAGGCCAGCAAGCACTGGTGTTAGTGCCCGAAATTGGGCTAACACCACAAACCGTTAATCGTTTTCGCCGTCGCTTTCCCGATACCCCTATTATGCTTTGGCATTCAGCATTAACCGACAACGAGCGCTTGCAAACATGGCGTTTCTGCGAAAAAGGCAGCTGCGCCATTGTTATCGGCACCCGTTCGAGTATTTTCTTACCTTTTTTATCACTTGGTATGATCATTGTTGATGAAGAGCACGACAGCTCGTTTAAGCAACAAGATACGCTGCGTTATCATGCTCGCGATTTAGCAGCCTACAGAGCTTATCAACAGCAAATACCCTTGATACTAGGTAGCGCAACTCCCGCTCTCGAAACGTTACATAAAGCAATAAATAACAAGTACCAACTATTGAGCTTAACGGAGCGTGCGCAAACCAGCACTGATAACCAATTTCACTTAATGGATATGAAAGGCCAACCCGAACAAGCCGGTATTGCCCATGCAAGTTTGGCCTATATGCGTCAACATCTTGAGCGCGGCAAGCAAGTCATGGTGTTTTTAAATCGACGCGGCTTTTCTCCCACACTCATATGTCATGAGTGTGGCTGGTTAAGTGAGTGCTCACGTTGCAGTACCAGTGCCACATTCCACAAAGCAATTGGACAAATGATCTGCCATCATTGCTCCGAGCAGCATGCAGTGCCCCATCAATGCCCCGATTGTGGCAGCACACAGATTTTTCCTAATGGTAAAGGCACGGAACAAATTGAAGAGTTTTTAGCAGAAACTTTCCCTGATATACCCATTAGCCGCATTGACCGAGATTCAACTCGTCGTAAAGGCAGCTTAGAAAAAGCCCTCGACGACATAAATCAAGGGGGGGCGCGTATTTTGGTGGGCACGCAAATGCTTGCGAAAGGCCATCATTTTGCCGATGTCAGTTTAGTGCTTATTTTAGATGTTGATAGTGGTTTGTACTCGTGTGATTTTCGCGCTACAGAACATTTAGCACAGCTTGTCACTCAGGTTGCAGGCCGTGCAGGACGCAGTGGTGAACCAGGACAAGTACTGTTACAAACTCACTTTCCTGAGCACCCACTATTGCAAGATTTAGTGAATAATGGCTATCAAGATTTTGCGCGCTATGCCCTTGCAGAACGAGAAGATGCTCAGCTCCCCCCCATAACAAACATGGCAATTGTGCGTGCCGAAGGACATAACATAAATCAAGTCATGGATTTTTTAACTGATTTGGTTCCTGTCCAGAACATATCTGGTATACAATTGCTCGGACCGATCCCTGCGCCATTGGAGCGTGTAGCAGGTAAATATCGGTTTCAGTTACATATTCAAGCGCTGGAGCGCTCCCACTTACACCAATATTTAGCGCAAATGGTTGACTATATAAGCACCAGTAAATTAGCGCAAAAGGTGCGTTGGAGCTTAGACGTTGATCCAATAGATATGATTTAAAGGCCAATAAAAAAGTCATGGCACAACACGATTACATAAATAAAAAACCATCAAATCGAAATAATAAAAAACAAGCCCCGGCAAAAAAGCCGTTCCCTATTGTTCTTGTCTTTGTCGCCCTTATTTTGCTGGGTGGGTTTGGGTATGGTTTATGGTATATCAAACATAATGCCGATCCTGAACTTGTTGAGCAGCAAGCTAATCCAACAAAATCAGAAGAAGAAAAGGTTATTCCAAAACCGAAACCACCCGAGTTTATTAAAGAAATAAAAGAACACGAAATTCAGGTTGAAGTAAAAGAGATTGAGCAAAAAGGCCCTTATGTAATGCAATGCGGCTCTTTTAGAACGCTGGAACAAGCTCAAACCTTAAAAGCGAAGATTGCATTTGCAGGCTTAGTGTCTGAAGTTAAACGCGTAGAAGGCAGTAATGGCATTTGGTATAAAGTGCGTTTAGGCCCATACGAAACCAAACGTCTGGCAGAAAGCGACAAAAACAAACTCAAGCGCATTAAAATAATGGGCTGTGGAATTTGGCTTTGGACTTGATTTTAGCTCATTCACCCATATAAACACCTCATCAATCGCTTTTTACGAGCGGCTTCGCCGCTCGATGATGAGGAATAATCATGACTACTATTGTAAGTGTTCGCCGCGACGACAAGGTCGTTATTGGTGGCGATGGCCAGGTTTCACTTGGTAACACCGTAATGAAGGGCAACGCCCGCAAAGTTCGACGTCTTTATAATGGCAAAGTAATCGCTGGTTTTGCTGGCGGTACTGCTGATGCCTTCACCCTTTTCGAACGCTTTGAAAGCAAACTAGAAATGCACCAAGGTAACCTCACCAAGGCCGCAGTAGAAATGGCCAAAGATTGGCGAAGTGACCGCGCACTCAGAAAGCTTGAAGCGCTACTGGCCGTTGCTGACGAAACCGCCTCGTTGATCATCACCGGTAATGGTGACGTAGTACAACCAGAGAACGACCTTATCGCCATTGGCAGTGGTGGTAACTTCGCACAATCTGCTGCGACAGCCCTGCTTGAAAATACCGACCTAAGTGCCCGTGAAATTGTAGAGAAAAGCCTAACAATTGCAGGCAACATCTGTGTATTCACGAATAATTTCCAAACTATTGAAGAATTGTAATAGGAACTGCCATGTCTGAGATGACTCCAAGAGAAATCGTTCACGAGCTTGATCAACACATTATTGGCCAAGCAAAAGCTAAAAAAGCAGTTTCAATCGCACTGCGTAATCGCTGGCGTCGCATGCAGCTTAGCGACGAATTACGCGCAGAGGTTACGCCAAAAAATATCTTAATGATTGGCCCTACCGGTGTCGGTAAAACCGAAATTGCACGTCGCCTTGCTAAACTAGCTAATGCGCCTTTCATTAAAGTCGAAGCAACAAAATTCACTGAAGTGGGTTATGTTGGTAAAGAAGTTGAGACGATCATTCGTGATCTAGTTGATATTTCAATCAAAATGACCCGCGAACAACAAACCAAAAAATTCAAGCACCGAGCTGAAGAAGCGGCAGAAGAGCGTATTCTCGACGCCCTACTACCACCAGCACGTGATACGTTTGGTGAATCACGTTCAGATGAAAACTCTTCGACACGTCAGTCGTTCCGTAAAAAATTACGTGAAGGCCAATTAGACGATAAAGAAATCGATATTGATGTTGCACAAGCCCAGCCTAACGTTGAGATCATGGCTCCGCCTGGTATGGAAGAAATGACCAACCAGTTACAAAGCATGTTCCAAAACATGGGCGGTGATAAGCGCAGTAAGCGCAAGCTTAAAATCAAAGAAGCTTTCAAGCTATTAGTTGAAGAAGAAGCCGCTAAACTTGTTAACCCTGAAGAGTTAAAAGAGCAAGCTATCTTTGCTGTAGAGCAAAACGGCATCGTATTTATCGACGAAATCGATAAAATCTGTAAGCGTGGCGAAGCGTCAGGCCCAGATGTAAGCCGCGAAGGTGTTCAACGCGATTTACTGCCATTAATCGAAGGCTCAACAGTGAGCACTAAACACGGTATGGTTAAGACTGACCACATGTTATTTATTGCATCTGGTGCATTCCAAATGGCAAAACCGTCAGACATGATCCCAGAGCTACAAGGTCGTTTACCGATTCGTGTAGAGCTAGAAGCGTTAACCGCCGACGACTTTAAACGTATCCTTACAGAGCCACATGCATCGCTTACAGAGCAGCAACGCGAACTGTTGAAAACAGAGCAGGTTAACGTTGATTTCACTGAAGACGCTATTGAGCGTATTGCTAAAGCCGCATGGCAAGTAAACGAAAAAACCGAAAACATCGGTGCACGTCGCTTACACACTGTGATGGAAAAGCTAATGGAAGAAATTTCATTCGATGCTTCTGAAAAAGCGGGTTCAACGCTCACAATTGATGCTAATTACGTCGAGCAGCACCTAGGCGCATTGGTTGAAGACGAAGATTTAAGTCGCTTTATTCTTTAATCACTAAATTATCGTTATAATTAAAAGCCTCCTGTTGGAGGCTTTTTTGTTAGCTTAAAAATCAATGATAGGGTTTACTATGAAAGAAGTGACGAAAGTGCATTATCACAGCGTAAGCAAAGTACTAGACGTTTACTTTGACGATGAGTCGAGTGCTTGCTTTAGTGCAGAGTTCTTACGTGTTCACTCACCCTCAGCCGAAGTACAAGGCCATGGTAATGAGCCCATGAAGCTGGTACTAAATAAGCACCATGTAAGCATTAGCAAAATTGAGCCAGTTGGTCATTATGCGCTTCGTTTAGTGTTTAGCGATAATCACAACAGCGGCTTATACAGCTGGCATTATTTAGCCGATTTACAGGCCAATAAAGACTCACTTTGGCAACAATACCAAACCCGTGTCCATGAGCACGAAGCGAATAAAGACAGCGTCCCAATAAAGTTTGTGCCTTAGTTTTATTAGCGCCACCTAAAACAAAAAAGCGCGACAAAATTGCGCGCTTTTAAATTTTTCTGTTACTGAATCCCTACACTTTAAACTTATCAATTGCTTGATACAGCACGCGAGCCTGCTCAGAGACTTCCTCGCTGGTTTGTGCATTAGTGACTGCATGCCCAGAGGCTTGTTGAGCAATATCTCGAATACGCACCACGTTTTTGTTAACCTCAGAAGCCACCTGACTTTGCTCGTCAATCGCCGTCGCAATGTGCGTACTCATATCCATAATCGTTTGCACGTCTTCAGTGATAGAGCGTAGTAACTCACCTGCTTTCGTTGCCTGAGCGGCACTTTCGCCACCTTGATTACGGCACTGCTGCATAATACTGACAACTTCTCGGGTACGCCCTTGCAAGGTCGTAATAATGCTTTCAATTTCTTGAGTTGAGTCTTGTGTACGTTGTGCAAGCGAGCGAACTTCGTCAGCAACCACAGCAAAACCGCGTCCCTGTTCACCGGCCCTCGCCGCTTCGATTGCAGCATTCAGTGCGAGTAAATTCGTTTGTTCTGCAATGCCACGGATCACATCAAGCACCGAGCCAATCGTTTCGGCATCTTTTTCTAATTGCGACACAACACTCGAGGCATTTCCAAGCGATTCAGATAAATGATTAATCTGTACGACCGTTGACTCAACTTCTGAGCGACCTTGTTGGGCACTTAAATTGGTTGACTCTGCTTTTTTAGCTGCTGCTTCGGTATTATGCGAAATATCTTGAATGGTTGCCTGCATTTCAGTTGCAGCAGTTGCAACCATATCGGCTTCATGCAGTTGCTCTTGCATACCCGAACTGGTTGCTGATGTGGTTTCTGATAAATGTTCAGTCGCGATATTAAGCGTACTCAGTGCCGTGTTAACTTCGTAAATCAGCTTTTTAAAATCACCAATTAAGCTGTTAAAATCAACCGTCATAATCGTCACTTCGTCTTTGCCCGACTGCTCAATCGAAATACTTAAATCGTTACTACGACGAATCTCATTAATTGTATGGTATACACGCTCAATAGGCTGAATAATTGAACGGCTGGTAAAGTAAACCAAAATCATCACAACAGCACTTGCAATAATAAACACCATTAAAGCAATTAACTGTGCTTGCGACGCGCTTGATTCAACAAATGTTTTTGTCTCATCGGTCAGTTCTGAAACAATGGCATCACTCTTCTCAACGCTTTGTTTCATTTTACCCAAGGCACCCGAATCTAAGTCTAGACCGAGTAAGACTTGTGCATCGACGAGTGCTTTAAATTTAGTTTGATAGGTTGTTAAAAGAGCCAGTAATTGACTTTCGTAGTTACCATCAAGCTCAGCTACTTTAATGGCGGACTCAAAATCAGCGACTAATTCATCAAACTTGGTCAGATATTTTGTGTCAAATCGCAGCATAAAATCTTTTTCGGCGCGGCGTAACTGCAACATGTAAGTGAGTAAACGGTAATCTTCGCGCTCACTTAATAGTGTTTCGACTTGATGCACAGCATTACGCAAATCACCATAAAGCGCATCTTTTGGGTGTAAACCTATTTGTTTTTGTAACTCTACAACGCTGTTAAAATCATCGTAGTACACTTTAGCTAGACGTCTAAACTCGCCTAACTTATCTGTGTTCATCGATAAATCGTTTAGCAATTCATCTAATCGCGCCATTTTTGTTTTAAGTTGTGTGTACTCATTTTCAAATAAGCTAAGGCTGTTTACATCTTTGTAAAACAGAAAGTTTTTCTCATGCTTACGCATAGAAAGCTCATGAATATCAAGCTCCTCCGCGTTTTGAATTGTCTCATTGAGTTTTAGCATCGTGCGAGACTCAAAGATAATGACACATAGCATCACAATCATTGCAAGACCAACAACTAACGCGTTTAATTGTAAACGACGTTTTATAGTTAAGTTTTGTAATACATTCATTCAGAGCGCCCTATAGATACATGCATATAAGAGTATAGCTAAACTATTTAAAGCAGCTAATAAAAGTAGCTAATGTTGCCGGGCATTGTCGTTGATACGAATGGTTTAAACAATAACTTTTTTTTCAATATCAACCTGTTGCCACAAGTGGTAGTGCAATTTATCTAGTTGTTGCCATTGTCTTTTTTGTAACCAGTCAACCAAAGGAGCCGGATCGCTAGGAAAATTCAGTTTTCTGTTTTGTGCTGATTGCAGCCAGTCATCCATGGCATAGGGATTTAAATAGCTCATGACATGCGCCGCCCCCATTGACAATAAAGTCTGTGCATTTATGCCTTGCTCAAATTGCTTACCAAGCGGCTTTAACAGCAGCTTTTTACCCAATTGCAAGGCCTCACTGGCCAGTTCAAATCCAGCATTTCCTATCACTCCCCCCGCATTGGCAAGATCATTTAAAAAACCGACGCGTGATGGTGATCTTAAGTGAATATTTCCAATTGATGAGTTTTCTGCATCAGGGTGGTAGCAATAGAATTCGCGCTCGGGAAAGTCTTTTAGGTAGTCGACTACACTGTCTAAGTTTTCGAATGGTAAATAAACTAACACCTTATTTTCAACCATGACAGGATTATTATGCTGATGAGCCGCAATAAACGGAGGAATAATATTTTTTGCATAAGGTTGCCAATGCACACCTAAATAAACATTAGCGGGCGCATAATGACGAATTAACGCTCTTCTGAAAAATGAGCGACCAAACATCGGCACTTTATCTGACAAAAATGCCGCCTGATGACTCATACCAATAACCGGCACCCCCTGCTGTTTAGCCGCCCATGCTGTGATCGGCTCAAAATCATTAAACACCAAATCATAGTGACGTAAATCAAGGCTTTTTATATCTTTGATTAACTGCAATGGCCGAGCATTTTTGAGTGTTTTTAAGCTATCAACTTGCCCCGATTTACTGGTAAACGATAAACCACGAAACGCTCGGTAGTTAGCAAATTCATCCATATCGAAGTAATCGTGCTCACGGCGGCCCGAAAACACATAATCAACATCGACACCTAATGCATTGAATGTTGTTGCCATAACCCGAGCACGTGTTATGTGACCATTCCCTGTACCTTGAATACCGTACAAAATTCTCATATATATTCCACCACCATCACAGCAAGCACAGCACAACTCGACCCTATCACCGCACCAACAATCACATCGGCTGGATAATGCACGCCCACGACAACCCGTGAAGCCGCAACGCCTGCCGCCCAGATAAACCACACAGCCATAAAAGCAGGGAAGTACATCGTTAAAATAGTCGCAACAACAAACGCACCAGCACTGTGCCCCGAGGGCAAACTAAACTTATCACTGGGCACCAGGTAAGCCCCTTGCACTAAACAATCACAAGGCCTGACTCGAGCAATGCGTTTTTTAGCCATAAAATAAATGGGTCGCTCTATAGCAAAGCCAACCAACAGGCTCAAGGCAAACTGCTGGAAATGTAATTGTTCGCTGAACCACCAAAACCCCACAAATAACATCAGGTATAGCCCACCATCGCCGGTTTTTGATAGACCGATTGCTGAGCGTCTAAGCCAATTAGGCGATGCATCGTTAAATACGCTTAAAAACAACTGTTCATCCACTTTTGCTAACTTCGTCAGTATGTTATTTGCCATGGCCAAGCTCCTTGTCATACTTTGTGTCTGTTTTTAATACAAACATGACCTCTTTATAAGAGGGCTACTCATCTCAGCTTAGGTGTTAAAAATAACAATTAGGTGACGCTTTTGAGACACTAATGTTGCGGTGACTTGATTCCTTTGATTTAAAGTAATAAACACGTATTAAGTCGTTGTTATTGAGTTGTATCAGGGTATACTGAGTACTAAACAGACAGTCTCTTTAGAGGATGAAAAAATGGATTACAGCACTTCTGATTTATGCGACCACTTTGCTGATGTGGTTGATGTGCTCGAACCTATGTTTATCAATTTTGGTGGACGCCCAAGTTTCAGTGGTCGAGTTAGAACCGTAAAATGTTTTGAGAACAATGAGCTGATCCGCGAAATATTATCAACCGATGGTACCGACAGCGTACTGTTAATTGATGGTGGTGGTTCAACCCGCCGCGCACTAATTGATATTGAGCTGGCTGAAATCGCATTAGAAAATAACTGGCAAGGTATCATTGTATATGGTGCTATTCGCCATGTTGATGACCTTGAAGAATTAGATTTAGGCATTCAAGCAATTGCGTCTATTCCTGTTGCTGCCGACAGTGAAGGAGCCGGTGAAGACGGCATTGGCGTTAACTTTGCGGGTGTCTCATTCTTTGATGGTGACTTTGTTTACGCTGATAGCACCGGCATTATATTATCTGCTGATGAATTAGAGTTCGACGTAATAGAAGAAGACTAAACTCGGTGACTGACTACCTTAAAATTTATGATGAAGCGGCGGTTAAACATTTATGTGTCCGCCGCGCCAACGAACAGAAAGCGTGGCAAGCCCTCGCCCTCCTCGATACACACACAAACGCACCTCAAGCCCTTATCGATGCAAAACAATTCGGCATTCGCTATGTACTCGTTGGCGTGTGTGAAGATATTGGTCCCCGTGCTAATTTAGGCAATGGCGGTTCGCATCAAGCATGGCAAGCTTTTTTAAAGCGCTTTCTTAATCAAACTCATAATCAATTTCTAAATCATGAACGCGTGTTATTACTCGGCGAAGTGGAACTTGATGATATAAACCAGCAAGCCGCTCACCTCGATAACAAAAACGACGCTGACTTAGCTCAGCTGCGCCAACTTTGCGCAGATATCGACACCCGCGTTGAACGCGTACTGGCGATGATCTTTGCCGCAGGTTTAGAACCTATTGTCATTGGTGGGGGCCATAATAACTGCTTAGGAATTTTACGTGCGTTAAGTAAACACCACGCTAAGCCTGTTAATGCCATTAACTTAGACCCACATGCAGATTTTAGAGAGTGTGAAGGTCGCCACAGTGGTAACGGCTTCAGGTACGCCTATTCTGAAAGTCACCTTGCGCAATATCATGTAATCGGTTTGCACGAATTTAAAAATAACCAAGCAATTCTGAATGCTCTCAAAGATGCGAACTTCTTGTTTGATAGCTACCAAGATATTCAAGTGCGTCGCACTATCGACCTTTCAACGGCCTGCAAACAGGCGCTTGCCCGCTTTGACAGCGCCCCCCTTGGCGTGGAAGTAGACCTCGATAGTATTTCACTCATGCCGGTAAGCGCCTACACAAACTGTGGTTTTAGTGTCAGTGATGCTGAGCATTTTGTGCATTTAGCTGCTAGGCATGTTCATGCCAGCTACCTGCATTTATGTGAAGGTGCACCATCGCAACACCCAGTAGGGTTAGAGGCAGGAATAAACGATGCTGGGCAAATCATTACCGCATTAGTTAATGCTTACTTGCAAGCAAGAGAAAGCCTGTAATAAAACGCGCCAAAAGCCGGGTGAGTAACCTCGTTTTTAGACGCCATGCTTGCATGGCGCGTTTGCGCGAAATGAATTTAACGCCTACATTAGCTCGTATCTCGCTTTTCGTAACTCGTTACTTATGACCCTTTCACGGCTAAAGCCCTTCCTACAAGTGATACACTTCACACGTGGGAGGCGTTTTAACGCCGAAAAGCAAACCTGTTCAACGGTATTAAACAACCATCTCGATTTAGCTTTACTAGCTCCTATCTCGCCTTTCGTAACTCGTTGCTTGTAACCCATTCACGCGAAATAAATTTCACGCCTACAAGTGATACACATCACACACGTGGGAGGTGTTTTAACGCCGAAAAGTAAAGCTATTCAACGACATTAAACAACCATCTCGATTTAGCTGTACTAGCTCGTATCTCGCCTTTCGTAACTCGTTGCTTGTACCCCTTTCACGGCTAAAGCCCCTCCTACAAGTGACACACTTCACACGTGGGAGGCGTTTTAACGCCGAAAAAGTAAAGCTATTCAGCGGCATTAAACAACCATCTCGATTTAGCTGTACTAGCTCGTATCTCGCCTTTCGTAACTCGTTGCTTATAACCCTTTTCGCGCGAAATAAATTTCACGCCTACAAGTGATACACATCACACACGTGGGAGGTGTTTTAACGCCGAAAAGCAAACCTGTTCAGCGGCATTAAACAACCATCTCGATTTAGCTGTACTAGCTCGTATCTCGCTTTTCGTAACTCGTTGCTTATAACCCTTTTCGCGCGAAATAAATTTCACGCCTACATTAAACCGTAGGCGTTATGCTTGCATGGCGCGTTTGCGCAGCAACATCTTTTATAAGATTCACGGCTAAAGCCCCTCCTACAAGTGATACACACTTCACACGTGGGAGGCGTTTTAACGCCAAAAAAGCAAACCTGTTCAGCGATATTAAACAACCTTATCGATTTAGCTGTACTAGCTCGCATCTCGCTTTTCGTAACTCGTTGCTTACACCCCTTTTCGCGCGAAATAAATTTCACGCCTACATTAAACTGTAGACGGCATGTTTACATGGCGCGTTTGCACTATTCACGTTCTAGCCGCCATTGTTTTAGCCAAGACATCATTCCCACACTGCTCAGCGGATAACTAAAATAATAACCTTGCGCGGCATATGTATTAAGTGATTTAACAAACTTCAGTTGCTCGAGTGTTTCAACACCTTCACAAATTACTTTAGCATTATTTTGCGTGTGCATATCGACCATACCCGATACTAAGCTGCGCACTTGGGCTTGATGCGCAAAGTCTGCGGTTAATGACGGTGCAACTTTAATGTATTCAACATTAAGGTTAGGTAACTTAGCCAACCAAACGGGGCTGTCTCCCAAGCCATCAACACACACTTTTATACCAATACTATTAAGCCGCGCGACCATGGCTTTACCTTGGTCATCTAACCCCATGAATAAGTCTAACGGACACTCTATAATTAAATCTCCGGGCTCTAAGCGATGCTCAGTTGCGATGCGGTCTACAAACTCTATAAACTCTTCATGAAGCATTTCAGGGCCAAACACATTGATACTCAATGGTAATTGAATGCCTTCCATACGTAAGGCCATTGCAAGCTCTGCGGCACGCTCAATGACAAACGCAGCAACCGGATACCCAAGCCCCGCAACGCGAATATCATCAATAAACTTATTGGCCGCTAATATGCCTTGTTTGGGGTGTTGCCAACGCAGTAAGAGTTCTAAAAACTCAATATGCTCATCACTGTTACGAATCACGGGTTGAAAATACAGTTCAAGCTCACTGGCAAAATCAAGATGAGCAAGTTCACGTAATCGGGCTTGTTGCTCTAACTGTTCGATCATCATTTGTGATTGATACGGCACTATCGCTTTATCTGGGTTTGAATCAAGTGCAAGGTAAGCAAAAGAGATTAAATTATCAAAACTGTGATCAGGGTCGTTACAATTTACATAACTGGCCCGCACTTTAACTTCAATGGTGCAATTGGCCACATTGAACGGCTTTAATGTCACTTGCCTTATTTGGCTAATTAATTGTTCATGAAGGTGCTTTTGCTCTTCAACCGCGCAAATAAACGCAAAGTTTAAGCCTCCTAAATGAGCCAGCTTGTCGACGCCCCCTGAGCGCCCTTTCATATTCAGGACTGCATCTGAGGTAAGCTGCTGTTTGATACGACTGGCCGATTGAGCCAGTAATAAATCACCAAAGTCACGGCCTATGTGCTGGTTAACGGTTTCGAATCCTTCGAGACGAATCACAACCAGCACACAGTTTTTTGAATGCGCTTCACTGTATACTGCGAAGCTTTTTTCTAATCCTTTGCGATCGGGAAGCTCTTTTAGCGGGGTTTTATCTAAATCGTCGTGGCGGCTAGGCTCAACGGGAACCTCTTCGTCTTCTGCGGGCTCTTCGTAATTAAAAAAGCCTGACACACTGAGTATAACCACCGACAATACTAACCAATAAAAGGCAATATCAAGTAAAAAATGCGCAGAAAATAACACGGCAAAACAGAGTGCTGCCGACACACTGAGTGTGATTGCTAACCAGTTTGTCGTTCTAAATGCTTGCCACAGATGAAAGCACAGACTTATGGCCAGTAATAAAATAAGCCAAGGTGACCCTACACTCAGGATTGCTAAGCCTAATACGCCATTAACGACTAGGCTTAACCTTAATACGGGATGATGGGTTACACACAAGGCACATATCATTGCCATAAAAACGGCACCAGCTAAAAAAACTGGTACAACATCACTACTTAAATTTACGAGGCTCGCAGTACTGCTCGCTAAACTGGCAATTAATGACATGTAATCCAAAATGCGTAAAAACTCTCTCTAACTTAGTCTACCCAAAATCCACAGATTTAACAGTTTATTTACGCCAAATTGGTAACTTAATTGCGCAGGATGGGATATTTGCCAATGGGCAATATCGGCACGCGCACCAACTTTAAGCACACCACGATCACTGAGGCCTAATGCCCCCGCTGCATTACGTGTTACCCCAGCTAATGCTTGCTCTGGTGTCATACGGAAAATAGTACATGCCATATTCATCATTAAGTGCAATGAACACAAAGGTGAAGTACCTGGGTTAAAGTCAGTAGAAATTGCGATAGGCACGTGGTATTGCTGTAGTAATTCAATCGGCGGGTATTTTGTTTCACGTAAAAAGTAAAAGGCACCCGGCAAGAGCACTGCCGTCGTGCCAGCGCTAGCCATTGCTTTAATACCCGCTTCATCAAGGTGTTCAATATGATCAGCGGATAAGCCATTAAACTCGGCGACTAACGCAGCACCATGTTGATTAGATAACTGCTCAGCATGAAGCTTCACTGGCAGGTTATGCTTTTTAGCTGCTTCAAAAACGCGTCGAGTTTGCTCGTTACTGAAACCTACATTTTCACAAAAAGCATCAACGGCGTCAGCAAGGTTTCCTGCAACCACTTGTTCTAACATCTCGCCGCATACAAGCTCAATGTACTCATCGCTTCGGCCTTTGTATTCCGGCGGCAACGCATGAGCACCTAAGAATGTTGTCTTCACATCGACAGGGTGGTTTTCACCTAATAAGCGAGCAACTTCAAGTAATTTAATTTCGTTTTCACAATCTAAACCATAACCAGACTTAATTTCTACGGTAGTCACCCCTTCCGCATACAACGCATTTAAGCGCTCTTTCGCTGCAACAAATAGTGTTTCATGGTCGGCTTCGCGTGTGGCGCGAACCGTACTGGCAATGCCGCCACCGTTTGCTGCAATTTGCTCATAACTCACACCTTGCAAACGTTGTTCAAACTCCTCTGCACGGCTACCAGCAAATACAAGGTGAGTGTGACAATCAATTAACCCTGGTGTTAACCATTGCCCTTTTGCAGATACTGTTGGGGTTGCTAACACATCAAATTGTGGCAAGTCAGCCTGTGATCCAAGCCATGCTATTTTGCCGTCTTTTACAGCAATTGCAGCGTGTTCAAGCGCACCATATGGTGCATCAATTGCAGGGTCCATCGTCGCGATATTGGCATCTGTGATCAATAAATCCCAGTGTGCGTGATCATTATTCGTTGTGTGCATTTTTCACCTATACTGATGCGTCGGGTTTGGTCGTTTGAACCCTGTAACTTGAAATTGTTTAAAGTTTAACAACTCACCTTGTATATACAAGAAAATTATGCCACCTTGAAACACACTAAAAAGTTACCAATAACGTTCTCAGCATGAGTGTTCCTAAGTTTGCGCAAATAAAACAATTTATTCTTGAAAATATCCGCGCTGGTCACTGGCAAGAAAATGACCGTGTACCGTCAGAAAATGAGCTCACTAATCAATTTCAAGTGAGTAGAATGACAGCTAGACGCGCTTTATCAGAACTCACCGAAGCCGGTATTTTAACGCGCAATCAAGGGTTAGGCACATTTGTAGCAAGCTTCAAATCGCAATCTTCATTGCTAGAAATAAAAAACATTGCCGACGAGGTAAAAGCGCGAAATAGTCACTACAGTTGCACTATTTTGGTTATGGAATCGATACGTGCTATCGCCCCTATTGCCATTGCACTGAGTGTTGAAGTAGACAGTCATGTGTATCGCAGTGTTATTGTTCACAATGAAAACGAGCAACCACTGCAAGTTGAAGAGCGTTTCGTGAACCCTTTACTTGCCAAAGACTACTTACAGCAAGATTTTCACAACCAAACACCGCATGAATATTTATCGCGCGTCGCCCCACTCACCGAGGCACGCCACACGGTTGAAGCCGTTATGCCCAACCCTGAAATGTGTGAATGGCTCAACTTATATAACGAAGAGCCTTGTTTGCAAGTAATCCGTAGAACATGGTCATCACAAGGTATTGTGAGCTTTGCACGTCTTGTTTCACCCGGCAGTAAATACCGATTAGGCGGGCATTTAACCTTTAAAAAATAGCTAAATAGCGTGTTGGTAACTAAAGTTGAGCGCTTTAATGGCTTCACCATTAATAATTCGCTCCCCCACCTCATTGCTGGTAAAAGTAGGCGCTGGATTACCCTTTTCACGGCACTTTTCTCGATAGTAATCAGCTTTAGTTGGGTGAGCAGGGTTAACGACGTTATAAACACTTTGTGCCACAGGCCAATGCGTAATAACACTAAATATTGCGTTAATTACATCTTGCTGATGAACCATATTAACGATTTGCTCACTTGAGCTAGACAACTCTTTACCTGCCACAAATTGTCCCGGCTCACGTTGTGGACCAACTAAACCAGCCAAACGTAATACTTTTCCACCTGCTTTTAATACGGCTTGCTCTGCATCGTATAGCTGTTGCTGACGGTCTGTTTGACACTCAATAATACTTGCTTCGTTGTAAAGCCCATTATCATTAGCATAAACCCCTGTTGACGAGCACAAAATAAAGCCTTTGCAATGCAATGAATCGGCAAGAGCCAGTCCTGCATTTAAGGTCTCTAAATAATTACTTTGCTGTTGCCTACTACGTGGAGGAATAGCACATACCCACCATGCATTTTCAAGGCTAACATCATGCTTAACTTTTCCCTGCTCAAGTAAGAATTGTCTATGAAAATCAAATTGATGTTCACTACTTCGAAGTGTGCCTTGCACATCCCACTGTAATTTTTTGGCTTCAAAGCAAAGTGCCTGACCAAGCCACCCAGCACCAAGTACAACTATTTTATTATCAAAATTAACCATTTAATAATATCGCCTTATCTATATGTAATATTTTATTAATAAGCTTCGCTATGCAATGTAGCGATTTAGGTGCAAATATGATTAGATAACTAACTCTACCCGATAATAAAAACACGTGCACCTATGTTAAATAACCTTTCTTTACGTAAAAAAATATTATTACTCATCGGCGGAACGATAAGTGTATTACTTATCATCGCGTCTAGTTTTTTTGTGAGCCATATTGCTGACCTATCACGTCAGGCTATCCAACGCGAAGCGGATAGCTACTTACAAAGTGAGCGGCTTTCAATGCAAAGTTACTTTGCCAAATACGGTAAAGTAGTTGAAACCTTTGTAACCAATCCGCACTTAGTAAATTGGTTTGATAATTGGAACAAGCGCGATCAAAGCCTTGAGAACCAACCCGGATACGACAGCGTTAACCAAGACTTTGTACGTATTAGTGGCAACGACGACAATATTTTATCTGCCTTCTTCGCATCGGCGACAACCGGTGAGTACTTTAAAGAAAACGAACGCACCACTCACTACAATGGCCAGCCTTATTACGCTTATAAACGTGGCTGGTGGCAAGATGCCTTAAAGATCAACAAATTGTATGTTGGTCCTATTTCTGTTGATTTAACCACAGGCAACGCCTCAGCTGTAGTACAGCAACCTGTTTATAATAAACAAAACAAACTGGTTGGTTTTGGTGGGGTTGATTTACAACTTAACAATATCAACGACATGGTTGAAGATATTCGCTTTAACGGACAAGGGTTTGGCTTTTTACTTGATGGCAACCAAAAGGTGGTTCACTTATCTAAGCGCACCGACCATAAACTGTCTGTGACAGACGAAGGTCCAAACGGCAAAGAAGGTCTTGATGCCCTCGAAAAACAATTTAGTGACACATCAGGCTTCAGCGAATTAAACCGCACCATGAAAAGCAACAAAGACGGCAGTGGTTTTGTCACCCTAAAAGGCGAGCAATATTACGTTGTATACAACCGCCTTGAATTAGAAAGCCCATACCTTGATTGGTATGTGGGTATTTTAATACCAACCAGCATGATCGAAGAGCCAGTACATGATGCAGTCATGACAACAACGACCTCTGTGATCATCATTTTAGCGATTATTATTGCGATGATCTTCTGGGCTACGCAAATGATCACTAAACCACTGACAAAACTTACTTATATCATGCGTGATATTGCTTCAGGTGATGGTGATTTAACCCAAAAAATCGAAATAAAGAGTCAAGATGAAGTTGGTCAGCTCGCTCACCACATGAATACCTTTATCGATAAATTACGCGCCATGATGCTTAATACAGCAGCCCAAGCTGAGCAGTTAAGCCAAGCGGCTTCACAGCTTAAAATCGTCTCTAAAAAAACCAACGACGAAATTCAGCAAGAAAAACAACAAGTTGACAGTGTTAGCGCCGCAGTAACAGAAATGGCCTCTACGGTACTCGAAATTTCGCGAAATGCGCAACACACCAACAATGCAGCCGAAGAAGTGCAAAGCATTACAGCCGATGGCACCAAGCGTTCAACGCAGGCGCAATCGGTGATGACCGCACTTGCCAGCCACATCGGTGAGGCATCTAAAGTTGTTGCTGGGCTTGAGCAAGAAAGCGGCAATATTGGCGCTGTTGTCGATGTAATCAACTCAATTGCAGAACAAACCAATTTACTGGCACTCAATGCAGCCATTGAAGCGGCGCGTGCAGGTGAGCAAGGGCGAGGCTTTGCGGTGGTTGCTGATGAGGTACGCTCACTGGCAAGTCGTACACAAGAGTCGACCGATGATATTCGTAATATGATCACGCGTTTACAGCAAATAGCTCAAAAAGCATCCACCATGATGCAGCAGGGTCAAGAGCGTGCAGAAGGCTCTGTAGAGCAAACTCAAATTGTACTGCAAGCACTGCAAGATATTGCAGGCTCAGTGACGAATGTACAAGACCAGAGTCATCAAATTGCGACCTCAACTGAGCAACAAACGGTGGTTGCTGAGGACATTAACAATAGCCTCGCGGCAATTAACCATTTAGTTAATAGTACAGCAGATCATGCACATGAGTTAGCAGACGAAGCACGCGATCTCAATGAGCTAGCTATTTCACTTAATAAAACGGTTAATCAATTTAAGTTGTGATTAGTCATTGAATTGTTCTAGGTGTGTGTTCTTGCTACTTATCATAAGTAACAAATCAGGCACCATGCAGTCGTCAATAAGAAATTTTTAACGCTGCAAACGACAGGTCTAAATCATTCACACTGATTTGAATTGGTATTGAGATAGATTGCAGATGTAATTAAAAACCCGATGTCACCTGAAGATGACATCGGGTTTTTATCGTCAGCCTTCCTTGTTACCTGTGGCGTAACCGCTTTAGTAAGTTCCATAAATAGTTGCCACTGTTGCTCATTCCATGTAGCAACTCCCTTGTTGTTCAGTCCGTGTAATAATTGCGCTTGTACTTGTTCCATTTTGTCACCTCCTTACGCTAGCTTCATCCATATTTGGCTCCTAGCCTAAACCAAAATCCTTGGTGTTTATCCTTTCACTTTATCCATAAAGCGTTGCCATTGTGCGCTTGTCCATAACGCCTTGTTACTTCCTTGCTGTCCTTTGTGCTGTGTTACATTTTCCATACTGTAAATCTCCTTGCAGTGTTGTCATCCATTATTACGTGTGCATTTCCTTGCTATACAACCATTCCTTTGAACCGTGATTATTATCGCTTACCGATAATATACACAGCATGAATCAAACCTGGAATGTACCCTAATAAGGTTAAAATAATATTAATCCAGAATTGTGCCCCCAAACCTACCTGTAAAAATACGCCAAGAGGCGGAATTAAAACCGAGAAAATAATGCGTATTAAATCCATAACTCACTCCTTGAAAAAGATAAGCCCAGCCAAAGCTGGGCTATAGGGCGTGCTATTATTCAGCAACAATCTTAAGTTCATCGATGACTTTACGCACATCTTCAGCATTTTCAGCAATGCTCACTGCTAATTGCTTTTCTGCATCTGACTTAACCGTACCTTTTAATGTAACAACGCCTTTATCTGTATCGACATCAATATCAGTGCCGCCTACTTCAGAGTTAAATAAATAACGTGTGGTGATCACTGTACTGATCTTCGCATCAGTTAAGTCACTTTCTACTGAGTCACCTTTATCTGCACTCGCTGCCTTAGACTTCATGTTTTTCACAACCGTTAATTTGTTATCAACAGCAGTTACACCGTCTAGGCTAAGTACAAGCTCTTCGGCTAACTCTTTGTCTAATTCACTATCAACTTTACCGGTTAATACAACTTTGCCGTTTTTTACATCTGTGTTGATATCAAAATTATTTAGGTTAGTGTTCATAAGAAGCACAGTTTCTGCCTTACCATCAATCCAAGCATCTTTACTTTCATTTTCCCAGTTGCTTGCCTGAGCACTCATACTTGTTGCACCAATTACTAACGCAGCAATCATAGTCTTGTTGAATGTATTCATAATCTTTCTCCTTTTGATTAAAGACGAGATAACTAATGCGACTACGATGCCAACTTTTTTATTTTCATATTATTCAATAAGTTAAATAGATATTCAGCCATAATTTATATTCGTTTCGGTAATTATTTACAGACAATTCGGTAAGAAGTTCACTCTGTTATAAAAATGACTAATTAATTGTCAATCTTATTAATCTATGGTTAATTTAACGAATAAAAGCCCACACCAAAAAACATAAACCAATGAATATTAATAAAATAATTTTTGGCCTACACTTTGCTTTGTGATTAACATAACTTTAAAACTCAACAGGGAATTATCATGGCCGTCAAACTCGAAGATCGCCCCATCGAGCAAGTAAGAGAAGAAGTAATCGATCAACTTATCTATAACTACAGTCATGCAGTTATTTCAGCAGAAGCATTTGAACGAAGACTAGACCAAGCAATGGAAGCCACCAGCAATGAAGTGTTAATTGAGCTGGTTGCTGACTTAGAGTTAACAGCAGATATTGACTACAAGTCACATAAACACGCGCAGTTTAAACCTCACTATGCACATGGTAGCGATGCAGAAAGCCTGCAACTACGCAGTATTTTAGGTTCCAACGAGCGCAGCGGCCAATGGCTAGTCCCGAAAGAAATTCACCTAACTAACTGTTTAGGCTCAATTGAATTAGACTTTAGTGAAGCCGTTTTTCAGCACCAGCATGTCACCATCTACGTAAACTGTATTTTAGGCAGCGACGAAATCTACGTGCCAGAACATGTAAATGTAGTGTCAAAGTTGTTTAGTGTGGTAGGTAGCGTTGAAAATAAATCGGTTGCACTCAATAAAGGGCAAGGCCCCACAATTACGATCGAAGGTAATGTTTGGCTAGGCTCAGTAGAGATTAAAGTCAAACGCACCATGAAAGAAAAGTTCATCAGCTTTGCCAACAGCCTAAAAGCCAGTTGGAAAGAAATGAATAGAGTGCAATAACGAAATGCGAGTTGCGAAACCCCTTCACGCACAATCAATTTCACGCCTACATTAAACCGTAGGCGTTATGCTTGCATGGCGCGTTTGCGCAGCAACGTCTTTTATAAAATTCACGGCTAAAGCCCTTCCTACAAGTGACACACATCACACACGTGGGAGGCGTTTTAACGCCGAAAAAGCGAACCTTTTCAGCGACATTAAACACCCTTCACGGTTTAGCTCGCATCTCGCTTTTCGTAACTCGTTGCTTATTTCGCTGCTCGTTTTTTTCATCACTAAAGATCGTTATTTCTTTCACTTGGGATGTCACTGAAATATTCGACAAACTCGACTTCAAAGCCTGCGGGGTCAATAAAATACACGTTTTTTCGGTAAGGGTTTTCAGGGCCTAATTTATCCACTTCGTAGCCTGCATCTACAAGGCGTTCAATCACGGCATTAATATCGTGTGTCACATAAGCAAAGTGAGCAAGGCCCACTTGATGGCCCGATAAATCGCGATTTTCATTTTCACCATTATCGCTGAATGCAATGTACTGGTAATCATCACCAAAGTGCAGCCATTTACGCGGCTTTCCAGACCAGGTGCTGTCGCCTTGGCTTCTTACTCGCCAATGAGGGAACGCGGCTTTATAAAAATGCAGCATGGCGTCAACATTACTTACGACTAGGTTTATGTGTTCTAAATGCATAGCGAATTTCCTTTTAAATTATGAAACTGCCAGTACGATAAAACCTAAAGTTTAGTTGAGGTAAAGCATTTTTTAATAAAAAAGCCCCACTTTATTAAGTGAGGCTTTATGATGCTTCGTTGCGTGTTAGCTTCCTGCTATCTGCATTTGTTCAATTAGCACTGAGCCCGTTTGAATCCCGCCACGACGCTCAATATCGCCACCCAGCCCGACAACCGCTTTAAACATATCTTTAAGGTTGCCTGCTATTGTTATCTCGCTGACAGGGTATTGAATCTCGCCGTTTTCTACCCAAAAGCCCGCTGCGCCACGCGAGTAATCACCTGTTACCGTGTTGACCCCCTGCCCCATGAGTTCTGTGACTAATAAGCCGGTGCCCATGGTGTTTAACAGCGCTTTTAAATCAGCGTGCGTTTGCTCAACTAACCAGTTGTGGATCCCGCCCGCATGACCGGTTGGTGCCATTGATAATTTACGAGCCGCATAGCTTGCTAATAGGTAAGTTTGCAGCTCACCGCCTTGAATAATTTCACGGTCGACTGTTTTTAAGCCTTCCGCATCAAACGGTGATGAAGCAAGGCCTTTTAATAAATGCGGACGCTCAGAAATATTCACACAATCGCTGAACACTTTGGTGCCTAAACTATCGAGTAAAAAGCTCGATTTACGATAAAGTGCACCACCGCCAATCGCCGACACTAAATGGCCAAACAACGAGTTGGCAATATCTGCTCTAAAAATAACGGGCACTTTCATGGTACCGAGTTTTTGACTATTAAGTTTAGCGAGTGTTTCTGTAGCCGCTTCAAGACCCACTTTTGCAGCATCGTTTAAATCGTCTTTATGGCGAGCAACAGTGTATGCAGAGTCACGCTGCATTTGCTCACCTTCTTTGCCAATCACCATGGTGCTTATGCTATGGCGAGTACGCGGGTAACCAGCAATCATGCCATGGCTGTTACCATATACGCGAAGCCCTTGGTGAGACGAAAAGCTCGCACCATCAGAATTTACAATGCGCTCATCAGCATTTAATGCGGCCTGCTCTGCTTGATGACACAACTCAATACCTTGCTCTGGGCTGACATCCCACGGGTGATATAAATCTAAATCTTGTGGTGCAAATTCAAGTAGTTCTTTATCGGCAATACCGTTGAATGGATCGTCAGATGTAAACTTAGCAATATCAATTGCTTTTTCGACCACAGTACGTAACGTTTTTGGGTTTAAGTCGGCGGTTGATGCCGAGCCTTTATTATTACCCACATACACACTGATACCTAAGCCACCATCTTGGTTAAACTCTATTGTTTCAACTTCTCCCATTCGCGTGCTAACAGACAAACCTGACGTGCTCGACATTGCAGCTTCTGCAGCGGTTGCTCCGAGCTTTTTAGCATGCTCAAGAACTTCGCTTACGGCATCTTTCACTTGTGAAATATGTTGATAAATAGGATCTTTCATCTTCGGTGTCCTAGGCTATGATATTTTTTATAGTGTAGCGAATGCTAACACACTGCGAGACGTGCATCAGCTAATATTAATCATTAACTAAATGGCGTATAATAGTGAATAGTTAAGTTTACCGGATGAGCATCCTTATGGCGAAGAAGAAAAAGCCTGCAATTGAAGAAGAAATTATTTACGTATCAAAAAGCGAATTAAAGCGTGAGGCAATGCAATATCACGATCTTGGCGCTGAAATCGCAGGGATGGCTAAAAAGCAACGCGACCGCTTACCATTAAACGACGAGCTTAAAGAAGCCCTCGTCGTTGCAGATAAAGTTAGCGATAAAAGCGATGCTTACCGTCGTAACTTAAACTATATTGCAAAAGTACTACGTACCACTGAAAACGTTGATGAAATTCAAGCCATGATTGACATCATGCTGAACAAGAATAACCAAGCTGACGTATTAATGAATAAAATAGAAAAGCTTCGTGATGACTTGATCAAGCAAGGTGATGACTTAATCAACCCGACTATTGAGCAGTATCCATCGCTTGAGCGTCAAAAAATGCGTCAACTAGTGCGTAATGCAACCAAAGAAGTTAAAGCCGAAAAACCGGCAAAGAGTTACAAAGAGTTATTCCAGTATCTAAAAGATGCGATTATGGTTTAAGTCTCTTTTAATAAAAAAAGCCGCTTAATGTAAATTATGCGGCTTTTTTTATAGCCATTTCGGCGTTAAAACGCCTCCTACAATTTCTGTAGGAACGGCTTTAGCCGTGAACAAAACACAATAACCATAAACAATTCGGCGTTAAAACGCCTCCTACAACACCTGTAGGAACGGCTTTAGCCGTGAACAAAACACAACAACCATAAACAATTCAGCATTAAAACGCCTCCTACAATTCCTGTAGGAACGGCTTTAGCCGTGAACAAAACATAATAACCATAAACATTTCGGCGTTAAAACGCCTCCTACAACGCCTGTAGGAACGGCTTTAGCCGTGAACATGACACAATAACCATTTCGGCGTTAAAACGTCTCCTACAACGCCTGTAGGAACGGCTTTAGCCGTGAACAAAACACAATAACCATAAACATTTCGGTGTTAAAACGCCTCCTACAACACCTGTAGGAGCGGCTTTAGCCGTGAACAAAACACAATAACCATTTCAGCGTTAAAACGCCTCCTACAATTCCTGTAGGAACGGCTTTAGCCGTGAATGGTAAAATTTAACTATAAATAGATACAATCCCAATAAGGATAATCACGCACATTTTTAACAATTCCAGCCCTCAACGGGTTTGCAATAATGTACCGCGATACGTCTCGTAAATGCTCTTCACTCCGGATCAAAGAATCATAATATCCTGGCTGCCAAATTTTTCTTTTTGGGCTTGCTGACTTGTTTATCAAATATGAACTTTTCCCTTTAACTTCTCTCATTAATGTCGCTAAAGGTACTTTATCTTGTAACTGAAATAACCAATGTAGATGATCAGGCATTACAACGAAGCAAATTGTTCTGGTTTTAATATCTTCTATAGCCTTTAAGGTATTAATTAAGACTCGAGCATTATTAAAGTCAGAAAAATAACAGTTTCTATCAAGAGTTGAAGTTGTAACACTGTAGTAATGAAAGGGAATTGATACCCTATGTTTTCTTAGATTTTGATAATGTGCGGTCATCCATAACCCTCCATTCACTGTATTAAACCTAGCCAAAGATATAACAGAATCAAGATAAATATACATAGAAACGGCTTTAACCGTGAACATTAAATACAATAACCATAAATACTTCGGCGTTAAAACACCTCCTACAATGATATACATACAAAAAAGGCTCTGAGCAAACACTCAGAGCCTTCTTTTCAAACCGTGGTTTATTACCAGATCTTCACACGATCTTCTGGTTTGATATACATTTTGTCGCCTTCTTTCACGTCAAATGCCTCGTAGAACTCAGGCATGTTTGAAAGAATACCGATTACACGGTAGTGGCTTGGTGAATGAGGGTCTGTCATTAGACGGTTACGTAACTCTTCATCACGATATTTACGACGCCAGATTTGTGACCAGCCCATAAAGAAACGTTGATCGCCGGTATAGCCGTCAATCACTGGCGCTTTTTCATCTCCAAGTGATAATTGATAGGCCGTATAAGCAACTGTTAAGCCACCTAAGTCACCAATGTTTTCACCAAGTGTCAGCTCACCATTTACGTTTGCATCTTCAAACGGCTTGTACTCATTGTACTGAGCAACAAGTTGACCTGTGCGCTCTTCAAACTGTTTAAGATCTGATTCGCTCCACCAGTTACGTAAGTTACCGTCACCATCATATTTTGCGCCTTGGTCGTCGAAACCATGGCCCAGTTCGTGGCCAATTACCGCACCAATAGCACCATAGTTTACTGCGTCATCGGCTTCTAGGTTAAAGAATGGCGGTTGTAAAATAGCTGCAGGGAATACAATTTCGTTATTCACTGGATTGTAGTAAGCGTTAACCGTTTGTGGTGTCATGTGCCACTCAGAGCGGTCTACCGGCTTACCTATTTTTGCAGTCATGTCTGCAAATTCCCACTCGCTGTAGCGAATGTAGTTACCAACGAGGTCATCACCTTTAATTTCAAGCGATGAGTAGTCTTTCCACTTGTCTGGATAACCAATTTTAGGCGTGAACTTATCAAGCTTCTCTTTCGCAGCAAGTTTCGTTTCAGGGCTCATCCATTCAAGACCTTCAATCGCAACTGCGTAGCCCTTAATTACGTTATCAACCAGCTCTTCCATACGTGCTTTTGCTTCAGGCGGGAAGTTATCTTTAACGTATACTTTACCTAGAATTTCGCCTAACACACCGTTAGACGCATCAACTGCTTTTTTCCACAGAGGTGATTGCTCTGTCACACCACGAAGTGTTGTGCTGTAAAAATCAAAGTTAAGGTCTACTAGCTCTTTATTTAAAAGACCTGCGTAATTGCTCACAAAATGGAATTTAAGGTAGTTCTGCCATGTTGCTAAATCAGTATCGTTATAAATACCTGCAAATTTTTCTAGGTAGCTAGGCTGGCGAACGATTACGTCGTCGGTTTTAACGCCCGATGCATCAAAATACGCAGCTAAATCGAACTCACCCGTCAATTTATTCGCATCAGCAATGCTCATCTTGTTATAAGATTTGGTTGCATCACGGCTTTCAACGCGGCTCCACTGTGCATCTGCAATACTTGTTTCAAGTGCGATGATATTTTTTGCAGCAGCTTCTGCATCAGCAACACCCGCTTTGCTCAAGATAGCAGTAATGTATGCTTCATAGGCTGCGCGAATATTGGTGAATTTTTCATCATCTTTTAAGTAGTAATCACGGTCAGGTAAACCTAGGCCTGATTGGTAAACATACATCGCGTTTTCGCTTGAGTTTTTCGCGTCGTTATTTACGTACCAACCAAATGGTAAGCTTCCGCCTTTAATACGTAACTCAGCCATTAATGTAACGAGGTCTGATTTATTCTTAACTGCGTCAACACTTTCAAGAATTGGCGTTAATGGTTTGATACCCGCAGCTTCGCGGCCCGCTTCGTCCATATAGCTGTTATAGAAAGCAGCTAATTTAGCTTCGTCAGAGCCTGGCTTAACATTTTTATTTGCTGCGGCTTTTTCGAGTACTTCTTTCATCGCTTTTTGCGAATCATCATAAAGCTGAGTGAATGAACCGTAGTTTGATTTATCACCTGGAATTTCTGTTTTTTCTAGCCATTCACCGTTAACGTGATAGTAAAAGTCGTCTTGTGCACGAACAGACTTGTCCATGTTCGCCAGTTCAATACCTGAATCTAAAGGTGCTTTTGCTTCAGTGACGGTTGCCGTTGCAGGTGTTTTAATTTCTTGTTCTTTTTCACCACAACCAACAAGACCAAGTGCAAGCGCAATACTTGCAGCGGTAAGTGTTACTTTTTTCATGGGAGTCCTGTACTTAATTGTTTTTGAAGTATCTATTGAAAAACCATAATAGCAGGTAGTTTTTCGCTACCCCCATAATAAACCTCATATGCAAAACAATAAAATCGAATATGTAACAATTTTTATCAAAAAGGGATGAGCTGCATATTTGAACGATGAAACAAAAAATTAGAGGTTAAAAGATAGAAAATAGAAAATAGAGGTTAGAGGTTAGAGGTTAGAGGTTAGAGGTTAGCCACCTTCGCGCGAAATAAATTTCACGCCTACATTAGCTCGCATCTCGCTTTTCGCAGCTCGTTGCTTATAACCCTTTCACGGCTAAAGCCCTTCCTACAAGTGACACACATCTCACACGTGGGAGGCGTTTTAACGCCGAGAAAGCAAACCTTTTCAGCGGTATTAAACAACCTTCACGATATAGCTCGCATCTCGCTTTTCGTACTTCGTTGCTTACAACCTCTTCGCGCGAAATAAATTTCACGCCTACATTAAACCGTAGGCGTTATGCTTGCATGGCGCGTTTGCGCAGCAACGTCTCTTTTAAAATTCACGGCTAAAGCCCTTCCTACAAGTGACACTCATCTCACACGTGGGAGGCGTTTTAACGCCGAAAAAGCAAACCTGTTCAGTGGTATTAAATAACCTTCTCGATTTAGCTGTACTAGCTCGCATCTCGCTTCTCGTACTTCGTTGCTTACAACCCCTTCACGCGAAATAAATTTCACGCCTACATTAAACCGTAGGCGTTATGCTTGCATGGCGCGTTTGCGCAGCAACATCTTTTATAAGATTCACGGCTAAAGCCCTTCCTACAAGTAATACACACTACACACGTAGGAGGCGTTTTAACGCCGAAAAAGCAAACCTTTTCAGTAACATTAAGCAAACGGCTCAATTTAGCTCGCCTCTCGCATCTCGCTTCTCGCAGCTCGTTGCTTATAACCCATTCGCGCGAAATAAATTTCACGCCTACATTAAACCGTAGGCGTTATGCTTGCATGGCGCGTTTGCGCAGCAACATCTTTTATAAGATTCACGGCTAAAGCCCTTCCTACAAGTGATACGCATTGCACTCGTGGGAGGTGTTTTAACGCCGAAAAAGCAAACCTGTTCAGCGATATTAAACAACCTTCACGGCTTAGCTCATACCTCGTAATTCGCAGCTCGTTGCTTATAACCCCTTCGCGCGAAATAAATTTCACGCCTACATTAGCTCGCATCTCGCTTCTCGAAACTCGTTACTTATTTAAAACGTTGCTTTATCTTTTCAACTATTTCGACGTTGGCGGCTGGGAACGCATAGTCATCAAGTTCATTAATGGGTACCCACTTACCTTGCTGACCCTCAGCGCCATGGGCTTCGCCTGTAAAGTTATCAACTATATGAACATCTAAACGCACACATTTATCGCCGTAATCGTGTTCGATAACCATTAATTCATCACTGCCATTAACCGTCAGGTTTACTTCTTCTAACAGCTCACGTTGTAACGCTGCAAACACGCTTTCGCCCTGCTCGACCTTGCCACCAGGGAACTCCCATAAGCCACCTTGGTGTTTATCGTCTGGGCGCTTACAAATAAATAATTGTTGGTCTTTATAAATTACACCGACTGCGACATGCACTATTTTCTTAGTCATTTTATATTTCCTCAATCATAAAAAAAGCGACGCAAGCGTCGCTTTTTATCCCAGTGTTTTGGTTACTTTAATTTACCACAACACTGTTTAAACTTTTGACCTGAACCACATGGGCACGGCTCATTACGGCCTACCTTAGGCTCTGCACGGTGGCTAACTACAGCACCTTGTGGCGTTTCGCCGCCAATGTGCTCAGCTTCTTCGTGTTGGTATTCACGTGGTGCATTTTCGCTACGACGATGTTGCTCTTCTACCTTTTCAACATCTTCTTCTGCACGTACTTGAACTTTACTTAAAATACTCACTACGTCGATTTTTAAGTTTTCAAGCATTTCAGAGAATAGCTCGAATGATTCACGCTTGTACTCTTGCTTCGGATTCTTCTGTGCATAACCACGTAAGTGGATACCTTGACGAAGATGATCCATTGCAGCCAAGTGATCTTTCCAGTGTTGGTCTAGGCTTTGTAGCATAATCGCTTTTTCGAATTGACGTAGTACTGAATCGCCCACCATCTCTTCTTTTTGCTTGTATGCTTGCTCAACGGCTTCTTCGATACGCTCACGCAGTTTTTCTTCGTAAAGTTTACTGTCTTCAGCTAGCCATTGTGAAATTGGCAGTTCAATTAAGAAATCTTGCTTTAAGCGTTCTTCTAGGCCTGGAATATCCCACATTTCCGCTAAGCTTTGCGGTGCAATGTATTGGTCAATCATGCCATTAAGAACATCGCTGCGGATTGCAGTGATAGTTTCTGAAATATCGCCTTCTTCAAGTAGTTCGTTACGCTGCGAGTAAACTACGCGACGTTGGTCGTTTGCAACATCATCGTACTCAAGAAGTTGTTTACGTACGTCGAAGTTACGCGCTTCAACTTTACGTTGTGCGTTTTCGATTGCACGGTTAACCCAAGGGTGCTCAATTGCTTCGCCACGTTGCATGCCCAGTTTACGCATCATGTTAGTCATGCGCTCACCCGCAAAGATACGCATTAACGCATCATCCATTGATAAGTAGAAACGGCTCGAACCTGCGTCACCTTGACGACCAGAACGACCACGTAACTGGTTATCGATACGGCGCGACTCGTGACGCTCAGTACCAATGATGTGTAAACCACCAGCTTCGATTACTGCATCATGGCGCTTTTGCCACTCTTCTTTAATCGTTTTGATTTGCTCATCAGTTGGGTTTTCTAGCTTTTCAATTTCGCTGTGCCAGTTACCACCTAACACGATATCGGTACCACGACCGGCCATGTTAGTGGCAATCGTTACTGTGCCAGGTAAGCCCGCGTCAGCAACAATGTCGGCTTCTTGCGCGTGGAATTTAGCATTAAGTACATTGTGCTTAATTTTTTCTTTACGTAAGAATTGCGATAAGTACTCAGAACTTTCGATAGAAATAGTACCCACAAGTACTGGCTGACCACGTTCTTGACAGTCTTTAATATCGGCAAGGATGGCTTCGTACTTTTCTTCTTGTGTTAAATACACAAGATCGGCACGGTCATCACGGATCATCGGTTTATTAGTTGGCATTACAACCGTGTCTAAACCATAAATAGACTGGAACTCAAACGCTTCTGTGTCTGCTGTACCCGTCATACCCGCTAACGTGTCGTATAAACGGAAGTAGTTTTGGAATGTGATTGATGCCAATGTTTGGTTTTCGTTTTGAATGCGTACACCTTCTTTTGCTTCAACAGCTTGGTGTAAGCCTTCTGACCAACGACGGCCTTCCATTGTACGGCCTGTGTGCTCATCAACGATAATTACTTCGTTTTCTTTAACAACGTAATCAACATCTTTTTGATAAAGCTTATGCGCACGCAGTGCTGCGTAAACATGGCTTAATAATGTGATACTTGAAGCTGAATAAAGTGAATCACCTTCTTCGATTAAGCCACGCTCAATCAGTAGTTCTTCAACCTTAATTTGGCCACGCTCAGTTAAATGAACCTGCTTAGACTTTTCATCGATAGTAAAGTCGCCGTCGCCTTCAACGCCTTCTTCGTCTTCTTTTTCTTGCAGCTCAAGTTCTGGCACAATCTTGTTGATTTCGATGTAAAGCTCAGAGCTGTCTTCAGCTGGGCCTGAGATAATAAGCGGCGTACGCGCTTCATCGATTAGGATTGAATCCACCTCATCCACTACAGCGTAGTAAAGTGGGCGTTGAACACGCTCGTCAATGCTAAATGCCATGTTATCGCGAAGATAATCAAAGCCAAATTCGTTATTTGTACCGTAAGTAATGTCGGCACTGTAAGCCACTTTCTTTTGCTGTGGCATCATACCTGGCACATTACAGCCTACGGTTAGGCCAAGGAATTCAAATAATGGACGGTTGGTTTCTGCGTCACGCTTTGCAAGGTAGTCGTTCACGGTAATAACATGAACACCTTTACCCGTTAAACCACGCAGGTATGCAGGCAATGTTGCCGTTAGTGTTTTACCTTCACCGGTACGCATTTCTGCGATACGGCCTTGGTGTAATACCATACCACCTAGTAGCTGTACGTCGAAATGACGCATGCCATTTACACGCTTAGATGCTTCACGTACCACAGCAAATGCTTCTGGTAGAATATCATCTAGGCTTTGTCCGTTATCGTAACGCTCTCTAAATTCTGCTGTTTTTGCTTTTAGATCTTCATCAGAAAGCGCTTCTAATTGCGTTTCAAGCGCATTGATCAGTGCGACCGTCTTTCTTAGGTTTTTAATAGTGCGGTCATTGCGACTACCAAAAATCTTGGTAAATAAATTAGATATCATGATAAAACCGTTACAATATATTCTTTGTTAGCTACTCGTTAGCTAACCCACTTTCTACAATTGATAATTAATATGCGCTTATGCTTATGATGTAGAGCATATTAATTAACAATTTATCTGTACGCTGTTCAAAACACCGCTTATTTCGTGCGCTATCATACCAGAGTCTGCGCAACATCAAACCATCTCAGCGTGAAGATATGGAATTTCAGCAAGAAAATTTAAAAATCAGCCGTAAACTTTAGTTTAACCCCGCAAAAAAACACGAAAATTAAACCACCCGATAGATATGGCGACATTCGAAATAAAATCAAGATGTGGGGTGAAAAAAGGCGATTTGGTTAGTGGTTAGTGGTTAGTGGTTAGTGGTTAGTGGTTAGTGGTTAGTGGTTAGAACAAAATAAATCCACTTTAATCTCAAGCAAGCTGCGTGATCTAACTTCTAATATCTAACTTCTAATATCTAACTTCTAATATCTAACTTCTAATATCTAACTTCTAATATCTAACTTCTAATATCTAACTTCTAATATCTAACTTCTAATATCTAATATCTAACTTCTAATTTCTAACTTCTAATATCTAACTTCTAATTTCTAACTTCTATTATAAACCTTCGCGCGAAATAAATTTCACGCCTACAAGTTACTTCTTTCGCCCGTGCAATGCCAAGCGCTCAAGTTTTTCTTTCAGCGATGGCGGTGCATCAGCGGCGATAGCCGTTAAGTAATCAGCTGTTTGCTCGCTCATTTTGCGCTTAGAAACGGGTTTATTGTCGTGTTTTGGTGAGGCTGATAAACGTTGGGTTGCTTGCGGATTCGCTGTTATTTTAATTTGCCCGAGCTCTGCCATACCCGCAGCACGAAAGTGCGAAAGCATATCCATTTTTAAATAATTTAAACGCAGCGCAATAGGCGCAGAAACAGCTTCGATCATTAACGTACCATCACGATAGTTACTTACGCGGCATTTTTTAGACAGTATTTCCCCTAAAAACTCATCAAGAATAGCTTGTTGGCTCGAAAGACCTTGCGTTTTTCCAGCATACGACGCAAGACGGCCACTCAAGCCAGCCATAATATCGCCAAGCGCTTTTGGCGCGTATCTATCTTTTGCCATAATTATCTACCTAAACGGTTTTATTACCTACCAAAGAGAATATACCACCGACCGCCAAGGTAAAGCGAGAATAACAAGATGTAGAACCGAGATACGAGCTAAGAGTACCTTCGCGCGAAATAAATTTCACGCCTACATTAAACCGTAGGCGTTATGCTTGCATGGCGCGTTTGCGCAGCAACATCTTTTATAAGATTCACGGCTAAAGCCCTTCCTACAAGTGATACATATTACACACGTAGGAGGCGTTTTAACGCCGAAAAAGCAAACCTGTTCAGCGACATTAAACAACCAGCTCAATTTAGCTCGCATCTCGCTTTTCGATGCTCGTTACTTATAAACCCTTCGCGCGAAATAAATTTCACGCCTACATTAAACCGTAGGCGTTATGCTTGCATGGCGCGTTTGCGCAGCAACGTCTCTTTTAAAATTCACGGCTAAAGCCCTTCCTACAAGTGACACTCATCTCACACGTGGGAGGCGTTTTAACGCAGAAAAAGCGAACCTTTTCAGGGACATAAAAAACCTTCACGGTTTAGCTGTACTAGCTCGCATCTCGTACTTCGTAACTCGTTGCTTATAACCCTTTCACGGCTAAAGCCCTTCCTACAAGTGATACACACTACACACGTAGGAGGCGTTTTAACGCCGAAAAAGCAAACCTGTTCAGTGACATTAAACAACCGGCTCAATTTAGCTCGCATCTCGCTTTTCGTAACTCGCTGCTTATTTATCTCGTTACTTATAATTTCAAGGTTCAAGCCCCTCCTACGCCGTAAATATTTCTGGTAAACTTTTCCTTTGTTTTTTCACTCTGAATGCGCAATGACACAACACTCTCTAACTTTAATCGTATTGGCGGGCGGGCTTGGTAGCCGTTTTGGTGGAAATAAGCAAATTGCTGAGATCCCAGGCCTTGGTTGTACCATTATGGAACTCAGTATTGCCGATGCAGTAAACGCGGGGGTAAGCCAAGTTGTCATCGTGATTAATAAAAAAATACGTGCAGAGTTCGAGGCTACCATTTTACCTCGCTTACCTAAATCACTCGATATTGTGCTCGTAGAACAAGAAATCACAACGATACCCGCTAAATTTAGCTCTTTAGCCACAACGCGCACTAAACCTTGGGGGACAGGCCACGCACTTTTATGTGCAAAACCGTTTGTTCATAACCCTGCCATTGTGATCACCGCCGATGATTATTACGGTGCTTCATCATTCGAGATTATCGCAGAACATTTTAAACACAACTCGCAGTGGGCAATGGTTGGGTACCCAATTAAAGACACGCTTTCAAAGCAAGGTGGCGTTAACCGAGGGGTATGTAAAGTAGATCAGCAAGGTTATCTTATCGATGTGGTTGAGTATTTAGATATAAAACGTGAGAACAACACGCTTTATGGCAATAACCCACACAGTGAACAATGCGAAATAGCGAATGATGCACTAGGCTCAATGAGCTTTTGGGGAATTACACCACGTATTTTTGAGTATTTAGAGAGTGGTTTTTCTGAGTTTCTAGAAGATAATGACAACGGTGTCACAAAAGAGTATTATTTGCCTGACCAAATCCAAAAAGCAATCAAAAACACATTTCAATCAGTGGCTGTCTACCAAGCTCAATCTGCTTGGTATGGTGTTACTTACAGATCAGAGCTAGAAAAGGTTTCAAAAAAGCTTTATGAATTACATCACGGACGAACTAACAACAAGCACACCTGTTCAAATGCAAATTAAAAGTGAATTTCCTATGAAGTCTAACCCAGTTGCAGCGCATTTATCTGAATGTTTTGGCCTAAACAAAGTGGATGTAAGTCTAAAACCAATTGGCAACGGCCACATCAACACCACAATGCTTTTAAAAACGGATGAACATGCGCTAGTTGTGCAAAAGCTCAATACCGATGTGTTTCCACACCCAGAGCAACTGGTCGAAAATGCACGTTTGATTGAACAGCATTTAACAGAAAAACACCAAAAAGGTGAGTATGATTTAGACATTATTCGCCATGTACCCACAATAAAAAATGACTTTTTGGTTGAGTACGATCACGGTGTATGGCGTGCACTCGAATTTATTGGCGGCAGTTACAGCGAAGATGTTGTTGCAACTATTTCGCAGGCACAAACTGCAGCCAATGCATTTGGACAATTCGCTTTAGCATTGCAAGACTTTGAAGCTGACCAGCTGCATCATGTCATTCCTAATTTTCATAATTTAGCGATGCGTTTTGACGCTTTCAAAAAGGTCATCGAACATGACCCAGCAAGCAGAGTTGCGCTTTGCCAAAGCGATATTGATTTTTGCTTAAACCAATATACGCTAGTCGATGAACTAAAAGAGCTTGAAGGTAAAATTCCACTTAGACCTTGCCATAACGACACGAAAATAAACAACATGCTTTTTTGTAAGCAGTCAGATGATGCCAAAGCCGTTATCGACCTAGATACCTGCATGCCAGGCTACTGGTTGTTTGATTTTGGTGACATGGTGCGTACATTCTGCTCACCAGAGCAAGAAGACTCTACGAATTTAAACAACGTGCGCGTTCGCGAAGAGATCTTCGCCGCTATCGTAAAAGGTTATGTAGACCCGTTAAAAGAGGTTATTACCGACGCCGAAAAAGAAAGCTTTTGGCTTGGTACAAAAGTCATGACCTTTATGATTGGCCTGCGCTTTTTAACCGACTTTATCGATGGTGATAACTACTTTGCCACCAAGCACGCACACCATAATCTTGAACGTGCCCGCAACCAGTTTGCCCTATACCGCGATATTCTCGCCAAAGAACATACCCTTAAAGCGATTTTAGAGATAAATAAGGGATGAACTGGAGGTTAGAAAGATAGAGGTTAGAAGTTAGAAGTTAGAAGTTAGAAGTTAGAAGTTAGAAATTAGAGGTTAGCCATCTTCGCGCGAAATAAATTTCACGCCTACAAAAGATACACATCTCTCACGTAGGAGGCGTTTTAACGCCGAAAAGGCGAACCTTTTCAGCGGTATTAAATAACCTTCACGATTTAGCTCGCATCTCGTACTTCGCAGCTCGTTGCTTATAACCCTTTCACGGCTAAAGCCCTTCCTACAAGTGACACACATCACACACATGAGAGGTGTTTTAACGCCGAAAAAGCAAACCTTTACAGCGATATTAAACAACCTTCTCGATTTAGCTCGCATCTCGCTTTAGTACTTCGTTGCTTACAACCTCTTCGCGCGAAATAAATTTCACGCCTACATTAGCTCGCATCTCGTACTTCGTAACTCGTTGCTTACAACCCTTTCACGGCTAAAGCCCTTCCTACAAGTGACACACACTACACACGTGGGAGGCGTTTTAACTATACAAGCTCGCATCTCGCTTCTCGTAACTCGTTACTTATAACCCTTTCACGGCTAAAGCCCTTCCTACAAGTGACACACATCACACGTAGGAGGCGTTTTAACGCCGAAAAAGCAAACCTGTTCAGTGGTATTAAACATCCTTCACGGTTTAGCTCGCATCTCGCATCTCGCTTCTCGTAACTCGTTACTTATTTATCTCGTTGCTCGTTATGGTTACCTATGCCTTATCATCCGTTGCTCTAACAACCAATAACCTCTATGCTGAAAACTACCCCATTAATACCGAAGGTATATTATGCATATAAAACACCATGGAGCGGTGAACGGCGTAACTGGCTCATGCCACCAGCTATTCATAAACGACTCGGCTTCTTTACTTGTTGATTGTGGTTTGTTTCAGGGAGAAGAGAGCAAACACGATCTTAATATCGAATTTGATATTTCAACATTAAAAGCGCTTCTTGTTACCCATTGCCACATTGATCATGTTGGTCGTATTCCATACCTACTCGCAGCAGGTTTCAGAGGGCCTATTTATACCTCTTTGGCAAGTGCTAAACTATTGCCTATGGTGATTGAAGATGCTTTAAAAGTAGGCGTCACCCGCGATGAAAGCATGATCCGCACTTGCCTTAAATTGCTTAAACGACAAATTATTGCGATTGATTTTAATCAGTGGCATGTTCTCGATGACTTACAGCTAAAAACAAAGTTTCGTTTGCAGCGTGCTGGGCATATTTTAGGCTCAGCTTATATTGAAATTGAACTTGGCAGTAAACCAAATACACATCGCGTCGTTTTTTCTGGTGATTTAGGCGCCCCCTATACACCACTGTTACCTACTCCTAAGCCACCTTATAAAGCTGATACTCTCGTTATTGAGTCAACCTACGGTGATAAGAACCATCAAGGCAGAAAAGAGCGAGTAACAATGCTTAAAAAGGTTATTGAGCGAGCTGTAAGCGACAACGGAGTGGTGCTTATACCTGCCTTTAGTATTGGCCGAACGCAAGAGCTCCTATACGAGCTTGAACAAATTATTCATACCGCTAGTAAATGCTCCATGTGGCATACACTGCAAATTATTGTAGATTCCCCCATGGCGGCAAATTTCACGACTGAGTACCTGCACTTTAAAGAACTGTGGGACGACGAAGCTAAAAAAAGAATAAACCAAGGCCGCCATCCGCTCGATTTTAGCCAGTTACATACCATCGACACTCACCAAGAGCACCAAGCACTTATTAACTTTTTAGATTCTAAACAACAGCCTGCCATTATTATTGCAGCAAGTGGCATGTGCAGCGGTGGCAGAATTGTGAATTATCTAGCTCGCTTTTTACCAGACAAAACAACCGATGTCATTTTTGTAGGCTACCAAGGACAAGGAACTCTTGGGCGCGATATTCAAACCTATGGCCCACGCAATGGTTATGTATTTATAAATAACGAAAAAGTAACCATAAACGCACAAATACACACAATTAGCGGCTACAGCGCCCACGCAGATCAAACCGGATTAATTAAGTTTGTAACCGGTATGCGTAAAAAACCCCGTTTAATTAAAATCGTTCATGGCGATGAACAAGCAAAACAGACATTAGCAGAAAAACTCGAACAGGCTTTAGGAAAAGAAATAGGAATAGAAATAGTGGTTAGAAATTAGAAATTAGAAATTAGAAGTTAGAAGTTAGAAGTTAGAAGTTAGAGGTTAGAGGTTAGAGGTTAGAGGTTAGAGGTTAGAGGTTAGAGGTTAGAGGTTAGAGGTTAGAGGTTAGAGGTTAGAGGTTAGAGGTTAGAAACTAGATTAAAATAGCACAAGGAATTTGTTATGAATTTTGAAAACTTAGATGTATGGAAACGTTCGGCACGGTTAAGTGCAGATATTTATAAATCAACAACTAAGATTAAAGATTTTGGCTTTCGAGACCAGTTAACGCGTTCAGGTTTGTCTGTACCTAGCAACATTGCAGAGGGGGTTAGTCGTGAAAGTTTTAAAGAAAAAAGTCGATTTATCGATATTGCGAGAGCTTCTCTTGCTGAAGCAAGAACACAAATTTATATTGGTATAGAAATAGGCTATATAAACCGAGATAAAGCACAACTTTGGATCAAAGAAACAAAAGAGTTAGGGGCAATGCTAACAGGTTTAAAGCAACGCTTTGATAAAGAAATAGTAGCGAGTAGCGAGTAGCGAGTAGCGAGTAGCGAGTAGCGAGTAGCGAGTAGCGAGTAGCGAGTAGCGAGTAGCGAGTAGCGAGTAGCGAGTAGCGAGTTTACAAGAATACGTTAATTATTCTTAATTATGTAAATTAGCTTACCCAACATTTTACCTATTTCTTCACATTCATTTAAAATAAACAAATAGCTATCTTCTTGGAGGTAGCCTAGCTCAGAAGCTAGCATGATTTGTGTTTTCAATTCACCTACAGAGCCTTTTGCTATTGAAAGAAAGTGAGCCCTTTCTTTTTGAGAAAAACGCTCATAACCTTCGGCAATGTTGCTCGGTACAGAAACCGAGCAACGACACATCTGATCCTTCAAACCAAAATCTTTTAATGCATACAAGCTTTTGTAAACTAGAAGACTTAATTTAAAAGATCTTTTCCAAACATCAAGGTTTTCATAATACATAGCCACTCCTTGGCTTTTTTATTTAGCTCGCTTTTCGTAACTCGTTCCTCGTTACTCTGCGTTATTTATAACTCTCATACGCTTCTTTCATGCGTGCTAGGTTGTTGTAAATGTAGCTTGCATTTAAGCGGCCTTTATTAAACACCGTATTATCGAGTGTGATTGATGATGTAGGCGCATAAGCTTCATTAAATACTAGGGTATTTACATCATTACCGATACGTGTGCCAACAGAAGTACGCCATGCAGCTTGGCCTTTTAACTGACCATAACGCGTGACATTCATGTCTTTACGTGGAGTAAGCGGAATGCTAATTGCAACACCTACTTTTTGCGATTCAGTATCTTGATAATATACACCTACGTAGCTGTCACCAAACCAAAAACGGCTTTCTAGCTTATAGCCACTGTCTTCGTAAAAATAATTACCGCCGGTGGCGTGTAAAGTAATATCGTGTTCTACCCAGTTGTATTGATAAGAAAGCGTTTGATACTCGCGAGTCGCTCTGTAATCAGCAAAATCAAAATAGCCTAATTTTGCACTTACTTTATGGCGACCTTCAGGGCTGAGCCATGCTGTTTCATTAATAATCGCTTTGTAATCAAAGTAATCTTTATAAAAACCAATTTGCGTTTGGTTATAAAAACCAAACGGTAACGCAAAGGTTTGATACAAACTTGCATTTACAATGCCTTCGTCAAGGCTGTAATTATCAAATACTTTACGGTCTTCAAAGTCGTCGCTTTCTTCAATGATAGTTTGCGCAGCCACATTAATACCCGCTCCTTTCCAAAGCGGTATATCAAGTGTTGCACGTGCACCTACCGAGTAATCAAAAACACCAAACTCAGTAGCGTATGTTGATGAAAGCACTGGGCTTACAGTTAAACGAGGCTTAAAGTATGGGCTTGCTTGTGCTTTACCTGCCCACACAACACCTTCAGGGATACTCGCTCGACCATGTTGAATATTTAAGTCAGGGCTTATACCACGCTCTATAAAGGCACGGTAGTTATCAATATTTCCCTGAATGGCGATTAGTGGTAAATCCGACTTAGATAATTGAACACTAAAGTGCTTGTTTGCAATGCTAACATTTTCTGTAATGCGACCAAGTACAACACCTATCGCGTCTACGTTGTTGCGGTTAAATACCGAGTTCTCAAAATTAATAAAAATTGTACTGGTGTTAAAACCAACTACCACATTTTCAAACCCGTCATTTAATAAAGCATCTTTTAATTGCTGAACTTGGTCACCTAAATTTGCATTAGACAGCTCTTTAGGTGCTTTATTAATATTAGCAAGCGTTAATGCCGTAGGTTGCTCTGCAAGTTTTGGAGCCATGGCAGTATGAATAAACCCTACACCATGGTCATTCACTTTAGCCATTGGCTTAGTGCTAACCGGTGCAACATATGGCGCTGGCTCAACAGGTTTATAATTACTTTTAGCTTCATCAGACAATGGTAGGCTAAAGTTAACACCCCAATAGGTGTCTTTTTCTTCAGAAAAATCGGTACTGCTGTAAAAGCGGCTGGTAAAAGTAAGCTCACCAATATCGTAAAGCCACTTTTTAGGTACTGTAATACGTGCAGCTGCATTTACTGATTCGGCATCGTACTCGGTTAATACACTAAACCACTCGAGTGGTTGCCACTCAATTCCCGCAAAGGCACCGTCCATTTTACCTGTACGCTTTTCGTTAGTACCAATACCGGCACTAAACCTAAAGTCCCATAACTCTTTTGATGCCACTACATAATAGGTTTCGTAATTGTTGGCTGCACCACCTAAATCTTTTGCACCAATTGCAAGGCTAAACCAGTTTTTTGGAATATAAGGTAATTGATACTTTGCATTAAATGATAAATCACGAATTTGCCCACGCCCTTCGATTGAGTAGGTATTATCGTGCATTGTACTTGATGCTATTTGACCACTGACTTCTAGGCCATCAAATAACCCTGCTGAAAATATGAAGTTATGGCCATCTACATATTCAACTCCACGAAAATCTAATTGGTTATTGTAACCAATATCGGCAGTACCTTTTAATTGCACCTCTGCATTAGGAGTATTTATTAAACCTGTGTAACCAGAGAATGATTGATACGCTTTAATGTCTTCTGCAGCAGCTGGCAAGCTTAATGCAGCAGCACAGCTTAAAAACAAGGTATTAAATTTAGGCATAGGTGAGTCCGAGTTAAAATTATAAAATCCTTAATTAAAGTAAATATAACATTAGAATCAAAAAACAAGAAGATAGTACGAATTAAATAGTGACGAGTTGCGAGTTGCGAGTTGCGAGTTGCGAGTTGCGAGTTGCGAGTTGCGAGTTGCGAGTTGCGAGTTGCACAAGATTTTATTTGGGAGAGGATAAAGCAAGTGGTTAAAAGCTATTAACTAACTTCTAACCACTAAATGTGTGTGATCTGACTTCTGAAATCTAATATCTAACTTCTTATATTTAAAATCTTTTTGTTAAACCGCTTTAAGGTGTCTTTCTATAGGGTTGACCATTTGCGTTACAAAATCAGTGAATTCAGCTCCTAGCTTTTCATCGCGCATGCTGTATTCAACAATCGCTTTTAAATAGCCCAATTTATCACCACAGTCGTGTGCACGGCCGCTCATGTGAAAAGCCTCAACAATTTCGTGCTTCATTAGCTCGTCGATTGCATCGGTTAATTGAACTTCGCCGCCAGCGCCTGCTGGTGTTTTAGCAAGTAGTGGCCAAATAGCTTTCGACAATACATAACGACCAACAACGGCTAAGTTAGATGGTGCTTCTTCAGCTTTTGGCTTTTCAACCATGGTTTTAATAGGGGCGCTTTCGCCCGGTTTAATTTGCACTCCGCCAATGTCGGCAATACCGTATTTGCTCACATCATCAAAGGCGACAGGTTCAAGCATAATTTGGCTTGCTTTAACCGCTTTAAAACGCGTGATCATCGCAGCAATATTCTCGGTTTTTTGATCAGCCGTGTAGCTGTCTAAAATAACATCAGGCAATACAACCACAAAGTCATCATCACCCACAATCGGTTTGGCACACATTACTGCATGGCCCAATCCTTTAGCTTCGCCTTGGCGTACATGCATAATGGTTACATCTTCAGGGCAAATAGAGCGCACTTCTTCAAGTAGGGTACGTTTTACACGTTTTTCGAGTGTTGCTTCAAGCTCAAAGCTGGTATCAAAATGGTTTTCAATGGCATTTTTAGAACTATGCGTTACGAGTACAATGTCATTAATGCCTGCAGCCACACATTCATTCACAATGTATTGAATGAGCGGTTTATCTACTAATGGCAGCATTTCCTTTGGAATAGCCTTAGTCATTGGCAGCATGCGAGTGCCCAGCCCTGCAACAGGAATAACGGCTTTCATATCAAATCCTTTATTTGTCGTTCGTTTAAGTCAACGTTAACAACTTAAAGCTTGATAGAAAGTGAATGGTTGTTTGGATGCGAGATGCGAGATGCGAGATGCGAGATGCGAGATGCGAGATGCGAGATGCGAGATGCGAGATGCGAGATGCGAGATGCGAGATGCGAGATGCGAGCAATATTATTATGGAATATTAAAAATTCAAATAAAAAGCGACAAAACCGTAGGCGTTATGCTTACATGGCGCGTTTCATCGGAAGTTATTTTTTAAAATTCGCGGCTAAAGCCCCTCCTACAAGTGATACTCATCACACATTGTAGGAGGCGTTTTAACGCCGAAAAAGCAAACCTTTACAGCGGCATAAAACAGCCTTCTCGATTTAGCTTTACTAGCTCGCCTCTCGTAAATCGTTGCCTACAAGTGATACATATCACACTGTGGGAGGCGTTTTAACGCCGAAAAAGTAAACCTTCTCATCGGCGTTAACAAACTTCTCTATACAAGCTCGAATCTCGCTTTTCGTAACTCGTTGCTTATAACCCTTTCGCCCGAAATAAATTTCACGCCTACATTAAACCGTAGGCGTTATGCTTGCATGGCGCGTTTGCACCGGAAGTTCTTTTTTAAAATTCGCGGCTAAAGCCGCTCCTACAAGTGATACTCATCACACTGTGGGAGGCGTTTTAACGCCGAAAAAGTAAACCTTCTCATCGGCGTTAACAAACTTCTCTATACAAGCTCGAATCTCGCTTTTCGTAACTCGTTGCTTATAACCCTTTCGCCCGAAATAAATTTCAGGCCTACATTAAACCGTGGGCGTTATGCTTACATGGCGCGTTTGCGCAGCAACCTTTATTTTAAAAAATTATCAAATATACTTTGTTAATTTTTTAAATTAACTACCTTGCCTTGCTCTGCAAAGTCATTGATATTATGACTTGTTGTTTGTTTAGCATTCCAAACCAGGTCACAAATGCCATCGGTCGGGTTAAAGCCGGTTGGTGCGTCTAACAATAATTGTCTTATGGTTTCGTGATCAAAGTTATGACAAGCGATATCAAGCGCCTCTAAAAATACATTAAGCTCTGCTAGAGGCAGCATAACTTCATTTGCAGTCATAATGCGCTCATGCGAGGTTTCGCCTACATTGTCACCAATTAATAGCTCTTCGAACAGCTTTTCACCTGGGCGAAGGCCTGTACACACTATTTCTATATCACCATGCGGGTTGTTTTTATCTTTTACTTCAAAGCCAGATAAACGAATCATTTTTGTGGCTAAATCGATAATTTTTACCGACTCACCCATATCAAGTACAAATACATCGCCCCCTTTGCCCATAGCACCAGCCTGAATAACCAGTTGTGCGGCCTCGGGAATGGTCATAAAAAAGCGAGTAATCTCCTGATGAGTTAACGTTATTGGGCCGCCTTCACGTATTTGCCTGCGGAATAATGGCACTACCGAGCCACTTGAGCCTAAAACATTACCAAACCGTACCATACAAAATCGGGTATTGTGACTTTTACCTTTATTTTGAGCCAAGCCTTGCAAACATAGCTCAGCCATACGCTTTGTGGCCCCCATAACATTAGTTGGGCGTACTGCTTTATCGGTAGATATGAGCACAAAGGTCTCAACTTTGGCATTTACAGCAGCTTTAGCCGTGTAGTAAGTACCAAAAACATTATTGCGTACACCTTCAACAACATTGTGCTCGACTAAAGGTACATGTTTGTAGGCTGCAGCGTGATATACCGTTTGTACACCAAACGCTATCATTACTGTTTCAATTCGGTTAATGCGCTGTACAGAGCCCATAATTGGGATTAGCTCAACATTAAGTTGGTTATTAGCGATATACTCTGCTAATTCTTTTTCTATTGAATATAAACCAAACTCACTTAACTCAAACAACACAAGCTTGGTTGGTTTTTGCTTTACTATTTGGCGGCATAACTCTGACCCTATTGAACCACCGGCCCCCGTTACCATAACCACTTTATTTTTAATATTAGCGGCCAATAAATGCGCCTTTGGTGCAACACAATCGCGACCTAATAGGTCTTCTATTTCAACATCTCTAAACTCAGAAAGCTTAGCTTTACCCTCTATTACATCGGCCATACCAGGAATAGAAAGCACTTTAATAGAAAGCGGCTCAAGTTGCGCTAAAATTTGTTTACGACGCGCTCGGCTCTCACTTGGCATTGCCAGTAAAACCTTACTTACTTTACCTCTGTTAATTAGGTCGTAAATATCTTTAAAGGCAATAACAGGAATACCTTGAATAATAGAGCCCTGCTTTGTTTCGTCGTCGTCTATAAAAGCGCGAACAAAGTACTCAGGCCCTGCGCCTAGCGCTGTAGCTAATTGGCGACCCGACGAACCCGCACCGTAAATAATAACCGACTCTTTATTTGCTGTTGTTAATTTACCAATCATCGCACGCACAACAATACGTGCTCCACCCACTGTAAGTAAGCACAGCCAAGCAAAAATAAACGGCATAGTACGCGGTATTTCTACACCAATAAAAAAAGCAAAAAGTACCAAAGCAATCGTACTAATAAGGGTGCCAATTACAATTGCCCATAAAGCTTGCGAGTTCATATACCGCAGCACTGCACGATACAAACCTAAATTAATAAAAATAAACAGTGCTGTTGGCACAAGTAGTAAAAGTAACATCCAGTTGTCTGCTTTACTAAGCGGTGCAATGCTATCGAGCCTAACTATTAACGCAAGCCAAAACGCTGATATGATAAATAACGAGTCGATAAAAAGAGTAATAATGCGCTTAGTTGCACGCGAAGAGTTTAAAATAGAGCGAATAATATTATCCACAACAAGTTCCCTGTCTTGTTTTTGCCGATTAACATACCAACCTAAGCTGACTGGCTGCTTAACAGTTGTTAAATTTTCATGAATTATAGCTGAACCAAATGAATCTAGCCACCAAACTAATACAATATCATTAGCCTTTGATTTTTATAAAATAAAATTACTTAACTTGTGCCACTTAATGCTAAAGTTTTGCTTTAAGGAACAGTGCTCCAAGCAATTATTAGTTTTATATTCTCAATTTATTTAAACACCGGGGGCTCGGTAATACATCAAAACGCCCAGCCCCCAATGACAACACAAAAATAACTAAAGTGAAATTACTTACTCGCTAGCTCAAACACGTCTTTTAGAACTTGTACTGATTTTGCAATTTCATCAATGGTCAGTGTGGGGTGTACTAAAAACATAATTGAAGTTTCGCCTAGTTCTACAGCGTTTGATAAACGCTTTTCAGGCCGCCATGGTGTGTTATCAAAGGCTTTCTCAAGGTATACCTCTGAGCAACTGCCTTGAAAACAAGGTACACCACGCGCGACTATTTCGTTCACTATACGATCACGATCCCAGCCTTCGGCCAACTGTTCAGGTTTAACAAACATATAATGCTTGTACTCTGCATGCTCACAATACTCTGGTACATCGACTAAGCGAATACAGTTAAAGTTAGCTGCTGCTTCATCTAACTCAGCCCCATAAGCTTGGCGTTTGGCGGTCCAATCGCTCATGCGTGTTAACTGAATACGACCAAGAACAGCTTGCATTTCGGTCATTCGCCAGTTAGTGCCAAAGCTTTCGTGCAGCCATCTAAAACCTGGTGGGTGTTCTCGGTTATAAATTGCATCAAAGCTTTTACCATGATCTTTATAGCTCCACATTTTACTCCATAACTCTTTAGAGTTTGTGGTAACCATGCCACCTTCGCCACCCGTGGTCATAATTTTATCTTGGCAAAAACTCCATGCGCCCACATGACCAATACTACCAACCGATTTACCTTTATATTTAGCGCCGTGCGCTTGCGCGCAATCTTCTATTACATAAAAACCGTGCTCAGCGCTTAATGCCATTATTTCATCCATTTCGGCAGGCATACCCGCTAAGTGAACAACAATAACCGCTTTCGTTTTTGGCGTTAATACTGCCTTAATGCTTTGTGCAGTAATAGCTTGGCTATTTAAGTCAACGTCGGCAAATACAGGGGCAGCACCCGCGGTAACAATGCTGCTAGCCGAAGCTAAAAATGTACGCGGAGTGGTAATTACTTCGTCACCAGTGCCTACACCTAATGCTTTTAAAGCAAGATCAAGCGCTAATGTTCCATTACCCAAAGCAATTGCGTATTCACTGTTGGCCCATGTCGCAAATTCTTTTTCAAACTCACGACATTCAGTGCCTGTCCAATAATTAACTTTATTCGATAGAATAACGCGGCTGACCGCATCGGCCTCTTCTTGTGTAAAACTAGGCCAAGGAGAAAAAGGGGTGTTTAACATTTTAAATTAAATCCATCTAAGAGCGATTATTAACTCTTTTTATCGCTTTTAACTACGACTGCTGGCGAACCAAAAGCAGTTACATTTGCAGGTAAGCTTTTAACAACTACACTACCTGCACCCACTAAGGTGTAATCACCTACTGATATTAATTGAATGATCTGGCTACCAATACCAATCCAACAGCATTTACCAATTTTAACTGCTCCAGCTAGCGCTGTATTTGGACAAATATGCGAATACTCGCCAATTTTAGTATCGTGCTCAATAACTGCTGATGTATTTATTATGCAACCATGACCAATTTCAGCAAAGGCATTAATGGCTGCGCCAGCCAATACAACAGTACCCGCAGCTATTTTAGCGTATTGGCTTACTGTTGCAGTAGGGTGTACTAATGTGGCCAAAGAAAAGCCGCGCTGTATTAACTCATCACATTTTTGTTTGCGAACTTCATTATTACCAATAGCGACAAGCACCTCAAATCGTGATGAGTCACATAATAATAAATCTGAGAAAGTACCAACAATATTCCAATGCTCAAGCGCTGTTTTTTCTGGAAATGAGTCATCATAAAAGCTAACTGCGTAACCAAGCTGCTCAGCTAAATCGGCAACCACTTTACCGTGCCCACTTGCTCCTAAAATAGCAATTATTGGCTTTGTATTAGTCATTTTTACTGCCTTTAAAAGGCTCAATAGTTACATGACCGTCTGCACTGATACCTTCTCGAACAAATACTTTTTTAACCGTTAAAAACAGTATTTTTGTGTCGAGCCAAAAACTTTGATTATCAACATACCATACATCAAGCTTAAATTTATCTTCCCAGCTAATGGCATTACGCCCATTTACTTGTGCCCACCCTGTTATACCTGGGCGCACATTATGGCGGCGAGCTTGCTCGGTACTATAAAGTGGTAGATATTGCACTAATAATGGCCTAGGTCCCACCAAGCTCATATCGCCCTTGAGTACATTAAATAGCCCAGGTAACTCGTCGAGGCTAGTGGAGCGTAAAAAAGCGCCAAATTTGGTCATTCGCTCATTGTCAGGTAATAAATTACCATGCTTGTCTTTACCATCAAGCATGGTTCTAAACTTCATCATTTTAAATACAGTGCCATTTAGACCTGGGCGGTCTTGTGTAAACAAGATAGGCGAGCCTAATTTAAACCGGATCAATAAAGCAACTATAACAATAACAGGTAATAAAGTTAACAAAGCACAAAAAGCTACTATAAAGTCAAAAACTCGCTTCATTATAAATCTCCCTCGATTACTGGAAGAAGCTTTTTAAATAAATACTCTCGATTAAATTCATTTCTACCTAGCTCACTTGCAGCATTACAAGCTATATCATAAACTTCAGTTGAGAATAAAAAGTCTTCAAGAGCATTATAATCATCAATGCTAGGATCATTATTTATAACAAGTCCGCATTTTGTCTCCTCTATTAAAGTTTTTATCCACCCCCCATGGTTAATTAAAAGAGGGGTACCTGCAGCAAATGCATCAAAAACTTTATTAGCCGAGTTAGCATATAAAGCTTCAATAGGTAATACTGTTGATGTTGCCATATCAAAAGTACTGTGAACGAATGACAACTGATTTTTATTCACACTAGGTAAAAAGTGAAGACTTTTATTCAACACTGACAACTCTTTTGCATAACTCTTTAACTCATCTTCCTCTCTACCTTCACCTATTATTACAAAGCCAATTTCAGCGTCTGAAAATGAAGATAGTTTAATAAAACTACGAAGATTGTTAACTAATCCAAAAGCCCCCGTATAAAATACCACCTTTTTGTGTCTTTTCTTCAATTCATTGAGAACTGAAATGAATTTATCATCCACCGGAAGTAACTGATTAAATAGATGACAATCTGCCGCATTAGTAATTACAGTAACAGGTGTGTCACCAGAACGCTTTAAGACACTTTTTTTCATATCAGGAGAAAGAGCTATAATATGAGAAGCATTTTTATAAGCTATTCTCTCTAATAAAATAGCCAATTTTATTAATAGAGTATTTTTAATTACACCTAAAGCTACCGGCACCTCTGGCCATACATCTCTAACCTCGAAAATATATGGCTTCCTCTTCACGAATTTGTAAATTAGAGCTGGAATAGCAACAGTTAAAGGTGTACTTGTCACAAATAATTTATCACTTTTCAAACTACATATATGAATACTAGCAAGCACTAAAAATTTAAAGAAAGCCCATAAGCGTCTGAAAAAGCCAAAACTATTGTCATACTGAACTGAAACCCAATGTACTTCAAAACCATCTAACTTTTCAATTTTCCAACCTTTAAATTTACTATGATTATCAGAGGTTACCATCACAACATCGTGCCCTGATTGAGCAAGGCGTTTTGCAAACTCATAAGAGCGTATACCACCATTCATTGATGGTTTTCTAAAGTACTGATGAAGATAAATCAATTTCATTTATAAACTTCTTCCATATAAACTTTTGCAATTTTATCCCAGGAAAAACTTGCTGCGGGATTCTCTTCAAAAGGACCTAAACCATTCGGAAATTTATTTAAAGTATTTTGTATTGCAGTAGAAATTGACTCAACGGAGCGTGAGTTAGCTTTAAAACCATATACACCATCAGAAAAGTAACCATCAACCCCCTGCCCCGAAGTATAAACAATAGGTAAGCACTGAGAGATAGCCTCAACATAAACAAGACCAAAAGTTTCTTTATGAGATACCATTATGAAAATAGAAGATTCACTCATGTGCTTAATTAGCTGCTCCTTATCAAGTTTTCCTAAAAAAACTACCTTACCCTTTAAGTGCTCAGGCAAATCACCGAATACTTTTTTGTAATCAGAATATGTTCCACCCGCAACTCGAAACTCAGCTTTTTCATGCTCTTTAATTGCCATGAAGTAAGCAAGAATAGTATTTTTTAAATTTTTATTTTTATCTATGGCTGCAATATGCAGCGCAACAACTCCACCCCCCTCCTTACTTTTAGAATGCTTAGAATTATCTATAAAGAATTCATCAACACCATTAGGAATAACAAATAGCTTTCCATCATAAGTGTGACCAAAATAATTTTGGAATTGCTTTTTATGCGCTGGAGATATGAATATGATCTTTGATGAATATACTAATACCTTTCTCACCAGCCACTTATAATGCCTATAATATTTAAAACCCAAGTTAACATCTGTATTTCTTACAGTAACAACCAGCTTTTGATTTCTCACTCTAGAGAATAGATATGCAGGTATTCCATCTGAATAAAGAGTATGAGCATGAACAAAGTCAGTAACATTATTTTCTAAATAATTTTTTAGCGCAGGAAAAACAACTGAAATCAATTTATATAAATAACAAATACGAGTTAAAGCATTTAGTTTTTTAACAAAATAAAAATCAACACCAGGCACCTGCTTGCTCAAAAGATGCTCTTCACTCCTGACAGGAATATAAGCCTGCTGACTATATACGTTTGAAATAGCTTTAAACAACTCAAAGTAGACTTTAGAACCTACATAATAACTACAAAAATGTAAAACATTCATAATAACTCCTACTTTACTATTCTTTTAAAGCGGTACTTTATAAATAACAGCGATAAAAAACAAAACCAATAAAATTCGGCAATTTGAGGAGGAAAAAACAATGCCGTATAACCCGTATATGACCAAAAAATAACAAAAGCCATATCTATAGGACTTTTACTTTTAAGCCACTCCAAGTAAGACCTAGAAAAGAAATAACCATATAGCAGAGGAAAAAGCATCACTCCAAGCACACCAAAATCTTTGTAAAATAGATATAAAGACGTAAAAAACGCATTTGTTTTAATGTAAGTGCCATCAGTAAAGGTAATTAGAACTTCTTGTTGCATTAAACCTCTTGCTTCGGTGGCGGGTGAAAGGAATCGCTCCCCTTGCACAAAAGAGATTATATGTTCTGGAAAAAAAGATAATATTGGTAATGTCAATAAGCCGTAGCTAGTGTCAATTCCCTCAACCACTATCTTTGAGTCAACAACCAATCCAAATATAGTAATTCCGTACAAGTGGTAATATACAAGATATTTAAGAAAAACCTCACCTAAGCTTAATGTATTTCCCGAGCGAATGTATGAGAAAAAAACCATAAAAGAAATAGCTACAACTAAGAATAAAAAAACTTTAAAAAAAAGCTTAATTGTAACCTCCTTCACCAAAAACAATGCGACAAAAACACTGAAAAAACAGACTAACATTTCAACTCTAGAAAATAAAACTATCGAATATGATAAAATCAAAAAAGTAGAAATATAAAGATATTTTTTTTCTTTCAATAAGAAATATACTGAAAGAGAGTAAAAGAAAGACGCATATATAAAGCCTTTTAAAAAAACAGTTACAATACTATAACCAAGACTCCCAGAAAAAATATTAATTTGTTCTCCCCCCCATTTAGTCTCCATTAAATACCCTTCGAGCCCAATTGACAAAAGTTTTGAAACAAGAAAATAAACAGAGTATAAAATCAAGGGAGTTGACAGAACAATCAATAAAAATAATTTACTTCTCTCAACCTTAGTAAAAATATCACGACTCATAGCTACATTCACACTACTCACCGAGACACTTCCAATAACAAAGCTTAGTAACGCCAAAGAAATCATTGAAAAGGACAAAAAAGATAATCTTGGAAAAACAGTAATGCCTGAAAGGAGAATAAAAAACAAACTCATCCACAGAGTGAAAACAAAAGACATCGGTGTTACTAGCCGCCTAAATCTCCAAATATATAAAGTTGCACCGACAGCAATAATTATAAACCACAGTACTATTGAAAACATTTACTTTTTACCCACTTTAAGCATGAATAATAAATTGTAAAGTGGACTATAAATAGAGCTTAAAAGTATAGTTTTTATCGATTTAAACAGAAAAAAACTCGAAAAATGCTTTTTTCCAACTCTTTCATAATACTTAGCTATCCAATAATAAGACTCAGCTGCTTTGATGCTTTTCATGCTACTTTTTTTATTAGACCAAATCCCACCATTATGTAATCTGTAGGCTGATGGGCCAATCTCTTCTAAGAATTTACCTACACCAAACTCACCACATAAAACAAAGAGAAAGCTATCTTCATTAGTAACCATTGAATATTCTTCTGGCAAATGCTTTATATTTGATCTTAACATCGCTGTTTGAGTGGAAATTCGTCCCCTACCTTTCAATAAATCTATTTGATCAAAATCTTTATAACACTTATTATTTAGAGAATACTTATCTGTCAGCTCTCCGTTTTCAATTAACAAAGAGCGATGATAGCTCACAGAGCATTCTAAGTTTTCAGACATGTAATCATACTGTTTTTGGATTTTATTTTTGTCCAACCAGTAATCATCACCTTCACAAATTGCAAAATAGTCACCTTTTGCTTGTGAAAAAATGATAGATAACGGCTTAATCCCTTTAGAATAAATGTTTTCACTTTGATAGATTGGCTTTATTAAATTTGGGTACAGCTTTACGTATTTTTCGATAACAGTAGCAGATGCATCAGTAGACGCATCATCGTGAATAATAATTTCAAATGGAAAATCTGTTTCTTGCATTAAAAAGCTTTTAATCGCCTCTTCAACAAAGTCAAAATGATTGAATACGATACAACATATGGTAACTTTCACACGCTCAGAATTGCCCCAGTTAGATAAAATTTCTTTTTCAGAACGAAGGGAACTTGTATGATCTTTAATACTTAACACTCAACCAACTCCTTTCAGTGTTTTTTTGTAAATATTTAATAGAAAGTAAACCGGTGCTCAAAGACACAAGTCCAACAATACAAATAAGAAAAAATAACTGGAACCTACTCTCGTCAAATTCAATGAAGTACTTAGATATACAAACAACAGCAAATGGAGCAAGAACAGTTGCAAGCACATCAAATAATAGCCACTTTAGATGCAAGCCGGAAACTAACTTTTTATGTACTATTGCAACCCAAAATAAAAAATATATAAGATTGATAGTAAACCAAGTATAACCAGCTCCTACTGCCCCATAAATTTTTGTAGATATAATTAACGCTGGTATTAATAGAGAAACTAAAAGTATACTCCCTATTAAATGAAATCTTAAATTTCCAGAAGCATATTGAAGATAATAAGGAAATGCTGAAATAACTAAAAAACCATTACCCGCGGCGTATAAAGATAAAATAGGGGCTACTCTATCGACGAGCTCAAGCTCGCCAGTCCAAACATAAAGTATTTCACTTGAATAAAAGAAAAGCATAAGTGAGAGTGTACCGGCAAGAAGACACACAAATCTAGTTGCCTTTCTGTAAATAGAAAGCAAATTTTGTAATTGATTCTTTGCATGTAACATTGCCATCCGAGGTAACAATGCATTGCTTATCGGACCACCTATAATCATTATCGAGCTCGCTAATAACACAGCCAAAGTAAAGTATCCATACTCAGACATTGATAAAATACCTGACAATATTAATTTATCTGTTTGAGTAACAAAGATCCATAAAGATGATGTTACAGCAATACTTAAAGCAAATTTAATTATCGAGCGAACGGGTTTAAATGACCAACCTATTTTAGAGGTTAACTCCTCCTTACTCGGTAACAATCTACCTGAAAAAAACCATAATAAAAATAATTCGAGTGCTGCGACAACTAACTGGTGAATGAAAAAAACCTCTGGTGTAAAACCATAAAAATACATACTAACAAAAACACCCAGAAATCTGATGCTTGCAATTATAATATTAAATACACTTAATAAGATTAGCCTCTCGAATCCACTAATAACCCCCCTATAAAGGCCACACATCCATCTAAGAGCAATACAAATTGACATAACCTGCAAAGAAATTACAACTTTATCTAAGCCTAAAGTCTCAACCTCAATCCACTTATCCGCAATAGGAATACTTAAAAATATTAAAGCCACAGCTCCAAAAAATGCTGTAACAAAAAATATTACACTTAAGGATCTATATAGCTGCCTGTAAATTAGAGCCGAACTCCTCCCCCCTCTAAAACGAGCTGTTTCTCTGCTTATTGTTGGAGTAAGACCGATATCGAGAAGATTAAACCATGCTTGTAACATGGAGAAAAAGCCAATTAAACCATATGCTTCAGCTCCCATATGCTTCAGATATAACGGGAGTATTAATATACCTATTCCGCTAACATACAGCTGACTAGCATAATTAGCTATAACATTTTTCTTTAGTGACAAGTGACTACCTATTTATTTGAGAGCATAAATTCGACCTCTGTACTTAAAAGGTCTTTTTTTCTATCTTTGATTTTCTTAATAGGAACACCAGCATAGATTACAAACTTTTCACAGGATTGATTAGCTAGACTTAAAGCACCAACTACAGCCCCTTCAGCAATGGTTACCCCTGGAAGGATTACTGACCCAGAGCCAATTATAACATGCCGTTCAATGATAACATCCTCATGGACAACAACCTTAAAATCATCTGGAATCATAGGGTTACTCATCGACAAACCACTAAAATCATCACTACTACTATAAACCGAAACTCTTGAAGATATATTACAAAAGTCCTTTAATGTTATTTTACCAGCACCAATTAAAGAGCTAAAAACAGCAATATGAATATAGTTACCAATTTCTATCCCACCATCGCCAGCAGATAAAACGACAAAGTCATCAATTCTTACATTGCTACCGATACTGATGTTATTTGCGCCATAAATACTCGCCTTATCAGATAATAAAACATTTTCACCTACAGATTTAAAACCTATTTTCTCTAATTGCTGCCTTGATAAGATACCCATAATCAAAACTCATCTTTTAGCGTATGCTTAATTATGTTAACTACCTTAAGAACATCACTAGTACTCATAGAATTATGTAATGGCAAACAAATTGTCCCATTTGCAAGCCTCTGGCTATTTTCACAACCAAAGCTTTTTTGTTGGCTGTATGCTAAATCTAGCGAAGGAGTAAAGTAGCGCCGACTTTGAATATCATTATTTTTTAAAGCTGTAATTACGCTCTCTTGTCTATTTCTATCAGAAATATAAATAGGCATATAAGCACCATTTAAGCTAGCTTGCTCATGCCAAACTGGAAGCTCGACAATTCCTTCTAATTCAGTTCGATAAGTAGTAAATAATGTTGAGCGATGCTCTATTACGCCCTCTATGTCATCAAGTAGAGTTAAGCCGACTGCACATTGATATTCATTTAGTTTTGCATTTATACCAGGCTCCCCCAATGTACCATCGTCTTGTATACCAAAATTAATAAGTCGCTTAGCCTTGTCGTAATCAGCTTTATGCTTAAAAACAATGGCACCACCTTCAACAGTATGAAATACCTTAGTCGCATGAAAACTTAATGTACTTGCATCTCCAAAATTAAGTACGGATTGTTCATCTATCTTCACATCAAAAGCATGTGCAGCATCGTAAACAACTTTTTTGTTATACTTATTGGCAACAACAGCTATACCTTGAACATCGCACGGGTTACCATAAACATGAGTCGCAACAACGCCATCGTAGTTATTATCTTGTGATAACGCTTCATCAAGTGCGGTTGGGCATAAGTTATAACTATGTATGTCGATATCACTAAAAGCTGTATCAATACCTTGCCATAACAACGAACTAGTTGTAGCAACAAAACTAAAAGGAGTGGTAATAGCGGAGTTAATATTTAGGGCTTTACATGCAACCTGAATAGCCAGTGTACCGTTAGAAACAAGCAATAAGTTTTTAACGCCTAAGTATTCTTCCAAGCGTTTTGTTAACTGCTGATGTAATGGCCCAAAATTAGTGTACCAGCCGCTTTCGTTTACTTGCGATAAATTAGCTGTAAGCTTTGTTAAATCAGGTGTTAACGGTTTGTTTAATACTATCATTATTTAATCTTTTATTAATTGCATTAAATACAGGCCATAACTATTTTTTAGAAATGGTTTTGCTAGTACTTCCAACTCTTGCTTATTAAGCCATCCGTTATTAAAAGCAATTTCTTCTAAACAGGCTATTTTATAACCTTGACGCTTCTCAATTGTTTCTACAAATTGCGCTGCTTCAAGTAGACTTTCGTGTGTACCTGTATCTAGCCATGCAAAACCACGACCAAGCATCTCTACATTGAGTTTACGTTGTTTTAAATACATTTCATTTAAACAGGTGATTTCAAGCTCACCACGGTGCGATGGCTCTACTTGTTTTGCTAAATCAACTACAGAGTTATCATAGAAGTATAAACCTGTTACCGCATAATGTGATTTAGGCTTAGCTGGTTTTTCTTCAATTGAAACTGCCTTTTGGTTTTCATCAAACTCAACTACACCAAAACGTTCAGGGTCTTTTACTTGATAACCAAATACAGTTGCACCATGACCTTCTTTTGCATTTTGTACTGCATGCTTTAATTTAGGAGTAAACCCTTGACCGTAAAAAATGTTATCTCCTAATACAAGGCATACATCATCATTACCAATAAAGTCTTCTCCCAAGATAAACGCTTGCGCTAATCCATCTGGGCTGGGCTGTACAGTGTAACTTAACTCAATACCAAACTGCGAACCATCGCCCAATAAACGTTTAAAAGAATCGCAATCTTCAGGGGTTGTGATAATGAGGATTTCACGAATACCTGCTAGCATTAAAACAGATAGCGGATAATAAACCATCGGCTTATCGTAAATTGGCAATAGCTGTTTTGATACACCCATAGTGATAGGATAAAGACGAGTACCCGAGCCACCGGCTAATATAATTCCTTTCACTCTACTTTCCTTGTGTTTCTGTGTTTATTTCGCCAAGGCGTTCCCGCTGGTATGAACCATCTTGAACGTTTATACACCACTTTTGATTATCTAAATACCATTGCACTGTTTTACGTAAGCCTGTTTCAAACGTTTCTACAGGTGTCCAGCCGAGCTCTTTTTGCATTTTACTCGAATCAATAGCGTAGCGGCGATCATGGCCAGGGCGATCTGTTACATAAGTGATTTGATCTGCATATTTTGTTGCTTTAGGCACTAACTCATCTAAAATGCTGCAAATTGTTTGAACAACTTCAATATTTTGCTTTTCGTTATGACCGCCTATGTTATATGTTTCACCTACTTCGCCTTCGGTCACTATTTTATACAAAGCTCTGGCATGGTCTTCTACATATAACCAATCACGAATTTGGTCACCTTTACCATAAATAGGCAAATCTTTATCATCAAGCGCATTTAAAATAACAAGCGGGATAAGTTTTTCAGGAAAGTGATATGGCCCATAATTATTTGAGCAGTTGGTTATAATTGTAGGAAGTCCATATGTTCTTAACCACGCTCTGACCAAGTGATCACTCGATGCCTTACTCGCTGAATAAGGGCTGCTTGGAGCATATGCAGTTTGTTCAGTAAATAAAGGCAGCTCTTGATTTTCAATACTTCCTTCTTGCTCGCTTGGGTGAGGTAAATCACCATAAACTTCATCAGTAGATATATGATGAAACCTGAAAGCAAGTTTTCCACTATCCGTGAGTGAATTCCAATACCCGCGAGCAGCTTCTAATAGAGTGTAAGTACCTACAATATTAGTTTGAATAAACTCTGCAGGCCCTGTTATCGAACGATCTACATGACTTTCTGCAGCTAAGTGCATAACTCCATCAGGCTTATGCTGTTTGAATATTCGATCAAGCTCTGTGCGATCACAAATATCAACCTGTTCAAATACATAGCGGTCGCTACCTTCAACAGAATCTAGAGACTCTAAGTTACCAGCATAAGTTAACTTATCTAAGTTAATAACAGAGTCATTCGTGTTTTTGATAATATGCCGAATAACTGCTGAGCCGATAAAACCGGCCCCACCTGTAACAATTAATTTCATAGTTAGTTTAATAATCCTTTAAAGTCATAAATAAATTTTTCACTACGAATAGATGTACATATATCAATTAACTCATTATGCCCTACGGCTAATAAAAGTGCGTTAAAACCTTCATCGTTATATTCGTTTATCACGTCGAGATTATACTCGTGTTTTACCTCATCAATATTAGCCCACGGATCCACAATTTGAACTTTTAAACCTAGTTCTGATAATGCCAAATATAAATCATAAACTTTTGTATTACGTATATCTGGACAGTTTTCTTTAAAAGTAAAACCAAGTAACGCTACATTACAGTCTACTGGGTTTATTTTATGTTTAATTAATTGCTTTAAAAAGTCTTGAGCTATATAAGTAGGCATAAAATCGTTGATTTCTCTTGCTTTGCGCATTAAATCAGGCACATAGCCAGAAGTCTGTGATTTATGAAGTAAATAGTATGGGTCAACACCAATACAATGCCCCCCTACAAGTCCTGGCTGTAACTTCATAAAGTTCCATTTTGTACCAGCAGCTTCGATCACTTCTTTTGTATTAATACCCAAGCGTTGAAATATCTGATGTAACTCATTAACCAAGGCTATATTTACATCTCGCTGAACATTTTCAATTACTTTGGAGGCCTCAGCAACTTTAATAGAACTTGCTTTGTGGGTACCTGCGATAATTATTGACTTATAAAGCTGATCAACTAATTCTGCAATTTCAGGGGTTGAGCCGCTTGTAACCTTTAAAATATTTGTAACCCGGCGCTCTTTATCACCCGGATTTATTCGCTCTGGTGAATAACCTGCAAAAAAGTCTTTATTAAAAGTTAAGCCAGATACTTGCTCCACTACTGGTAAACAGGCTTCTTCTGTTGCGCCTGGGTAAACCGTCGACTCATAAATGATAATGTCGCCTTTTTTAACCACTTTACCTAACATTTCACTCGCTTTAACAAGTGGTGTTAAATCAGGTTGTTTATGTTCATCAATTGGTGTTGGTACTGTAACAATATAAACATTACACGATTCTAAATCGGCTACATTATGTGAATAATTTAAACTTGTAGACTCTTTTAATTCTGTATCACTTACCTCAAGTGTTGCATCATGCCCTGCTACCAACTGTGCAACTCGGTTTTGATTAATATCAAATCCTAATGTTTGGTATTTTTTACCAAATTCGACCGCTAATGGGAGACCAACGTAGCCCAAGCCTATTATGCCAATCTTTAGATCCGTTAATGAATCGCGCATTTTAATACTCTCTTAAATTTAAAAAATACTCTATGTCCAGCTAAAACTTGGAATTACTCATTATTAAAATAGAGTAATTAACAAGCCCTATTCAAAAACAATACTGTGAGAAAATTGCTTAGTTACTACCCGATTTATACTCGTAATTGTAATACCCGTAGTAGCCATACGCATTGCTTGCTTTACGTAACACCCCATTAAATACCACGCCTTTAACATCAATACCATTTTGCTCAAAGCGGTTACGCGTTAGCTCTATTTCGCGCGCATGGTTTTGACCAAAACGTGTCACTAGCAATGTTGTACCCGTGTGGGCACTGACTATAGCTGGGTCTGTTACCGCTAAAATTGGAGGGGTATCAATTATTACAATGTCGTATTTGCTTTTAATTTCTTCGACTAGCTTACTAAAGTTACTGTGCATTAATAACTCAGAGGGGTTTGGTGGTATTTGGCCACGTGTAATTACGTCGAGGTCTTGCACTTGCGAGTGCTTTGTTACTTGCTCTAAGTTTAAGCGGCCCGATAGGTAATCACTTAAGCCATCGTCCCACTGCATACCAAACTGGGTTTGCAAATACCCTTTACGCATATCGGCATCGATAATCAGTACCTTTTTACCACTTTGCGCTAATACTGTTGCAAGGTTAACCGATATAAACGACTTACCCACACCTGGGCTTGGGCCCGAAATAGCAATAAGGTTATTTTTAGACTCCATCATAGCAAAGTGCAAACTGGTACGTAGGCTACGTAATGCCTCGATTGATAAGTCAGCTGGGTTATCAACCGCCAGTATGGTTTTAGGCTTGTTACGGCCTTTTTTAGCTTTGCTAAAACCGGTAAGTTTATCTTGGTAGTCTGAATACGGTACGCTTGTATATACAGGCAGGCCTAGTGCCTCAATTTCGTTAGGGTCTTCGACCCCTTTATGTATCGCTTTTTGTATTAATACAATAGCTACGGCTAGCATGCCACCCAGCATAGTTGCCACAACAACAATGAGTGCTTTTTTAGGTTTAACCGGTTTTGAGGTATTAACCTCGGCATAGTCGATTATACGTACATTGCCTACGGTACCTGCACGCACAATATCGAGCTCTTGCGTTTTACTTAGCAGTAGTGTGTAAATTTGGTTGCTTACCTCAACATCGCGCTTTAAACGCAGTAACTCTTGCTGTGTTTCGGGTAGGTTGCCTACTTCGCCCACTAGGTTTTGCTTTTGTTTTTCGACCGCTTCTATTTGTTCAAGCACCCCTTGGTATGTTGGGTGGCTGTCTTTAAATTTACGGCTTAGCTCTAAGCGCTTTAGCTCTAGCTCTTGTAATTTAGTTTCAAGCTCTACTACTTGCTCTAGTACGCCTTGCGTCTCTAAAGTAATGTTGATTGATTGACGCTGAATTTGGTAGTCGTTAAAACGCTGCTCGGCGTATTCAAGCTGCTTTTTAACCTCAGGCAACTGTACTTCTAAAAACTCGAGTGATTTTTGTGCCTCGGCGCTATTGCGCTCTACATTGCGGCGTACATAAATAGCGGCCACTTTATCGAGCACTTTTTCGGCGTAGCCCGCGTTTTCGCTTTGTAAGCTTAAATTAATAATGCCTGAGTCTTTACCTTTTTCGCTTGCACCAATTGCTGCTTGTAAATCTAAAATAGTATTTAAACGATCTTGACGTAAAAGCGTAAACTCGGTGCCAGGGCGGGCGATTAAACTGCGAATTGTTACGTTAAATTTACCATTTGTTAGCTCTTCGCCCACTTTACCTTTTAAAATAACGTCGCCGTCACCATTTAAAAGTGTAAATTGTTTATTATTGCCAGTGCCTTCACCAGCAACTAAGGTAAAACCTGTACCGATTGCTGAACGCGGTACGTCAAACCTAAATACGTTTATGCTCTCGCCACCCCAGGCATAGCTGCTTGCCCCAAAACTAGGCTCCGCTAGGTCACCATTTTCTACTGGAGTAAACTTACGAAACGCTCTGTTACCAATTACAGGAAAGAGCTTTGGTTCGGCAATAATATCGAGCTTTAATGTGTCGACGGCCTCGCCAATAACAGAGCGCGATTTTAGTAACTCTATTTCGGTTACCGCAGCCGAGGTACTTTCGAACATACCGGCCATGTCATCAAAGCCTGGTACCGATGCGCCACCATCTTCAACTTGTATCATGGCCGTTGCTTGGTAAACCGGAGTAGAAAAAACCGCGTAAAACACACCAACAGCCATGAAGGCTGCCGTAATTGCCGCTATAAAGTATTTGCGGTCAATTAATGCACCTAATAACGCCATTAAATCGATTTCTTGGCTTGCTTGTTCTTGTTGGGTTCTATTTTGTTTATTTGCTGCTAATGCAGTGGGCTGAGCATTCATGTACTAGCCTTTCCTTATAAATACTTTTGCCAAGCGCTACACGCGCTATCGATTAATTCGTAAACATGCTTAAAAGCCTCTTGGCTTTGACGGTAAGGATCGGGTATTTCTTTATCGCCTACCCACTTACCAAGCAAAAATGTTTTACCGCGAGCCTGTGGGTAACGCGCGCACAAGTCATTTATGTGGCGCTGTTCCATCACGAGTATTACGCTATTATTTGCAACAAGGTTTGAGGTAATTTGCCTCCCCTGATGCGCGCTCATATCAATATTATGCTCGTTTGCAATTAACTGAGCTTGGGCATCGGCGGGTTTTCCTTCAAGGGCTGTTAACCCCGCCGACGATACAGTTACATTTTTGCCTTGCAGTTTGCTTTTTAATACATATTCGGCGGTTGGGCTGCGGCATATATTGCCGGCACACACAACTAATACAGAATCAAACATACCATTTAACCCTTAGTTTGTGTTTGCTACGTCGTTTACTGCATCTACCGTACTAACAGAAGGCAGTAGTAAGCTTATTACACGGTTCCAACGGGCAAGCGGTGCACTTGTTACATATACTATGTCGTGAGGTTGTAACTTAAACTGCTCGGCCAATACTAAAGCTGCCACATTTTTAGCATGCAGCTGATATACATCGGCAATTACACCGTCGGTTTCTAAATTGCGTTTACGTAGTACAAAAACACCGTTAGCATCTGCCGTGTTTTCGTTTAAACCACCCGCATCACTTAATGCTTGCGCTAAATTTAAACCATAACGATTAACACCCACTGTACCAGCGCGCTTAACATCGCCTAACACAAACACTTTTTGCATATCGTTACGGTTTACGTGGACAATATCGCCATGTTTTAACAAACGATTTTGTGAAATATCACCTTTAGCGTAAAAGTCATCTAATTTAATAACTTCGGTTTTATCACCGCGTGTAAATGTCACTGTTCGCCAATCGGCAGATTCAGTTAAACCACCTGCTTGGTTTAATGCATCAATTAATGTAAGTGGAATTTCGGTTACTGGTAGTACGCCTGGTTTATTTACTTCACCCGTGACATAGGCTTTTTGGCTTCTAAAACCAACTATCTTAATATCGACCTGTGGGTCTTCGATAACGCGGCTTAAGCGCTTAACAAGTTCTGCGTGTACTTCTTGTACTGTTCTGCCAGCCGCTTGAATATTTGGTGCATATGCATACGTAATTGTGCCATCGGCTTGAACACGAAAGCCATCAAATTCGGCAGTACGCTGAACAGCCGCAGGTATTGTAAGCTCTGGGTGATCCCATACACCAATCGTTAGTACATCACCAACGCCTAATCGGTATTGGTAGTCAGAGGTATCAACACCGTCTAAGCTTGTTGGTTTAGTATGTGTAACTTGAGATTGTTTTTGCTGATTAATTAAAGAAGAGTCGATGATTTGAATATTGACTTTATCGAGCTCCTTCTCAAGGTTATCTACTTTTTCACCCGATTCGATTCCTTCAAAATGGCTACCGGGGATGATTGTACAGCCAGTCATTGCAAGTAACGCAAATGACGTCACAATTGTTTTACAGCTAAGCGCCATTGTTATTTCCCAAATAATTTTTTAAAACGTCCAGTTTAAATAAACCCACAACTGTTTATTTTTTTGCTGCCTAATTAAAGCATGGCAACCATTGGTTCGCAAGACTGAGTGTTTAGTAAACGCTCACTTGTGACAGTTTTTTGCAAAATAGTTAATGAATGCATCGAGGTTCTTTTGTACCGATTGCTTTTTCTTTATGTTTAGTGTTCTCGCGCGAAATAAATTTCACGCATACAAAAGACACGCACTACACACGTGGGAGGTGTTTTAACACCGAAAGAGCGAACCTTTTCAGCGACATTAAACAACCAGCTCAATTTAGCTCGTATCTCGCTTCTCGTAACTCGTTGCTATAACCCTTTCACAGCTAAAGCAGTTCCTACAAGTGATACGCTTCACACACATGGGAGGCGTTTTAACGCCGAAAAGGCGAACCCATTCAGCGGTATTAAACAACCAGCTCAATTTAGCTCGTATCTCGCTTTTCGTAACTCGTTACTTATAATCCCTTCACAGCTAAAGCAGTTCCTACAAGTGATATTCATACACCGTAGGGGGGATTAACGCTGAACCACATTTGGCGTTTTCGCGCGAAATAAATTTCACGCCTACAAAAGACACGCACTACACACGTGGGAGGTGCTTTAACACCGAAAGAGCAAACCTTTTCAGCGACATTAAACAACCTGCTCAATTTAGCTCGTATCTCGCTTCTCGTAACTCGTTACTTATAATCCCTTCACAGCTAAAGCAGTTCCTACAAGTGATACGCATCACACACGTGGGAGGCGTTTTAACGCCGAAAAGGCGAACCCATTCAGCGGTATTAAACAACCAGCTCAATTTAGCTCGTATCTCGCTTCTCGTAACTCGTTACTTATAATCCCTTTCACAGCTAAAGCAGTTCCTACATGCGATATTCATACACCGTAGGCGGTGTTTAACGCCGAATTACATTTGGTGTTTTCGCGCGAAATAAATAAGCTCGCATATCGTACTTCGTGGCTCGAAGCTGTTACAAGTCCTTCGGACAGCTTCCGTTCCAGTTCGTCGCAGAGCTCCTCTCGCTCACGCTTGAAAGCAAAACTTTTTGCTTGTCTAGTCCTTCGGACACGCTTCCGCCCCTAGGTTGCAGTTCCTACGTACTGATTTTTTTGCTAATTTTTGTCTTTTTACGCGTTGAAGTATAATGTCTACACAGTAGGAGGCGTTTTAACGCCGAACATTTTTACCCTATTCTCGGCTAAAGCCGTTCCTACGTCACGACTTATAAATTTTTCCACGCCACGCAAGCATCATACCTGCGGCCGTTCCTACAAGATTACTCGTAGAACTTATAAACTAATCTCTTTGTTATCTACACTTACGGTGACTTGTTTGTTCAATAAATTAACTAACAAAATACTGCGCATGTCGCCATCGGGTTCTTGGTATATGGCTTGAACATTTTTAAACGACTCGGTATTTAAATAAACCACATCACCCGTTTTAGGTAAGTCTGATTTTACTTCGCACGCTGTTTCAAAAGAACGGAGTTGAGAAATTAACTGTTCAGGAACAATTTGAAACTTGCTGCCATAAGCTACAAAACCGCTTACGCCCCGCGTATTTTTTACCGCAGAAAAATTACAATTTTGTGTGTTTAACTTAATAAATAAATAGTTCGGAAAAAGAGGAGATGTTTTAATAGAACGGCGTCCCTTTATAATTCGCTCTATTTTATGTTCGGGAAAGAATACCTCAAAACCTTGGTTTTGTAGGTTTGTTTGAGCTCTTAGCTCTTGTTTTGCTTTGCAAAAAAGTAAGTACCAACTTTCCATAGTCACACCTAAAATGCTCATTTTCCTTAAATCCAATCCAAAAGGATTGCTTTTTATGAGTCGGCGATTATACGCATAGAGTTCTGACGTGTCTATTATAATATTTCATGCTTTTTCTGTCATTAACCTAATCATTTCCGAACAGATCTCGTGTATATATTTTTTCTGCAACATCTTGCAACTCTTTAACCATACGATTTGCAATAATTACATCTGCACTTATTTTTAGTTCATTGAGATCTTGTGTCACTTTAGAGTTAAAAAAAGTACTTTCTTGTAGCTCAGGCTCAAATACAATGACTTGAATCCCTTTAGCCTTAATACGCTTCATTACTCCCTGGATAGCAGATGCCCTGAAGTTGTCTGAACCGGTTTTCATAATAAGACGATAAATACCCACAACTTTAGGGTTTTTAGCAATAATTGACTCTGCTATGAAGTCTTTACGTGTTGAGTTTGCATCAACAATCGCACGAATCATGTTATTAGGTACGTTGTGGTAATTAGCTAATAATTGTTTGGTGTCTTTAGGTAAACAATACCCACCATAGCCAAAAGAGGGGTTGTTATAATGACTACCAATGCGTGAATCTAAACACACACCTTCAATTATTTGTTTGGAATTTAACCCATGACTTTCAGCATAACTGTCAAGCTCATTAAAAAAAGCCACACGCATAGCAAGGTAGGTATTCGAAAATAGCTTAATCGCTTCGGCTTCGGTTGAATCGGTAAATAAAATATCAATATTTTCTTTAATGGCCCCTTGAGCTAACAAGTTGGCAAATACCTCGGCACGCTCTGAGCGCTCACCTACAATAATACGCGATGGGTGCAAATTATCGTAAAGCGCTTTTCCTTCACGTAAAAATTCTGGCGAGAAAATAATGTTATCGGTTTTTAGCTTTTGTTTTATGCTTTCGGTAAAGCCAACTGGTACTGTCGACTTTATCACAATAACAGCATGTGGTTTTATAGCTTGCACATCTGCTATAACTGCTTCAACTGACTGGGTATTAAAATAATTAGTTTCAGGGTCGTAGTCTGTCGGTGTTGCTATCACTACAAAATCAGCTGCTTCGTAAGCCAAAAACTTATCTGTTGTTGCCGTAAAGTTTAATTTTTTATTCGCAAGGAAATTTTCTATTTCGGTGTCTGATATGGGTGATTTACTCGCATTCAGTAATGCCACTTTTTCTTCAACAATATCCAAAGCCACTACATTATTGTGCTGAGCCAACAACATAGCATTAGACAAACCAACGTAACCCGTACCCACAATTGTTATGTTCATAATTGCTCGTAAGTAAAAACAACACGCTGCTATATTTACTTACTACGCTAATTTATTTTTGTGACGATTTAATTATCAAGCTACTTTTTTAAAACAACCAGTAAACGTTATTAATTTTAATCGGTAAGTCTATGGTCTTGAAATTGCTGAATGAAACCAGTTTAGAAAAGGTAAAAAGAAAGAAGGTAGATTAAACATTGCGGATTAAGAAAAATGTATTTTACACGCGAGACTTAACTGCGTTCACAACATAACATAGGAAATAATACCAAACACTCAAAGGGCCAACCTTATTACTATTCTTAAGTATCTTAAAGTGCCACGTTGCGGCCTTAAACTTGTTACTTGATAAGCTATTCGTAGCAACTAAGTAATTTGCAACGGGCTCCTCAATACCTATAGAGTCTGTTTTTTCTATTATATTTAACCACATAGCATAGTCTTCATGCCCTATGTGCTGTTGGTAAAATTTACCAAGCAATTTAGCGTTGTATATGCCCGTTAAGTTACCTATACAGTTTTGTTTTAGCATATCCTTAAGAGTTACACGTGACTTTATTTTTTTTATATTAAGAACATCGCCAGACTCGTTTACGCGATAGTATGCACAGTGTGAAGCGTTTACATTATGTATGTTCATCGCTTCAATTTGAGCTTTTAACTTATTAGGTAACCATGTGTCATCACTATCTAAAAAAGCAATGTACTCACCTTGAGCCACTTTTATACTGTTATTTCTAGCTGACCAAGCCCCTGATGCTCCCTTATTCAAGGTATACTTTATACGTTTATCATTGGAGGCAAGCTCTTGTACAATTTTAGCAGTTGAGTCTGTTGAGCTATCATCTGTAACAAGCAGCTCCCAATTTGTATAGGATTGGTTTTGGATTGAGCGAATGCTGTTTTCTATCGTTTTTTCAGCATTAAACGCAGGCATAATAATGGAAACCAACGACATTATTATTTTGCCCCGAAGCCTGTCAGCATAGTTTTTAAAGTCTTGAACACAATATTTACGTCAAGCCAAAAAGACAAATGTTTAATATAATAAAGATCGTAAGCAAGTTTTTCTTTTGTAGAGTCAGTATCATCTGCATAACCATGGACTGTTTGTGCCCACCCAGTAATGCCTGGTTTAACCATATGACGATAACCATAAAATGGGATATCTTGCTCAAATAACCTCACGAAAGACTCTTGCTCGGGTCTTGGACCAATAAGCGCCATATCTCCCTTTAGTACATTAAAAAACTGAGGTAACTCGTCAATTCGAACTTTTCGAATAAATTTTCCAACTTTAGTAATTCGAGCTTGCTCATCCGTTGCAAACTTATCTTTATCACACAACTTTTCAACGGTCATGCTTCGGAACTTATAAATTTTAAAAACTCTACCAGCTTGGCCAACTCGCTCTTGTGTAAATATAATTGGACCGGGACTTTCTAATCTGATCAATATCGCCGTTACTATCATTACAAAAAGTGAAAAAGGCAACGTTAAAATAATAATAGCTGATTCCCATACACGCTTAAAAAGCTGATAAATAGGGTTTGGTTGCAGAGTTCCTATTGAGTTTTCAGAAAGATGATGAACTTGTACTTTCCCCTTGATCATTTCTTTTATACTTTCGGCATGAAAAACTGAGATTTCGTTCAAGCTACAATCTGCAATAAACTTTTCTTGATAAGGCGTTAAGTTCTGGTGTAAATCAACAACTAAACCATGCTTAATCGCAGTTTGATCATAAGGCTCAGATAGTAAGATCGTTTCAATGTTACTATGAGATTCCAAGTCAGAATAATCAAAATTATCAATCACATGCAACATTAACTTTTTATGATTTGTTCTTAAAATCGTTGTTGTAAATAACCAAGCAAAGCTTGATGCAGCACCGACAAAAATTAGAAATAAAGAGTAATCAAAACGCAAAATCAATACTAACGAAAGTGCTATGCTAAACACTGAAAAAATTAACGGGATTATGTAGTATTTTCGATCAACTAAAAGATACTTCGCCACTAAAGGCAAAGTGAAGGCTGTCGCTAGGTAACTTCCCTCAACAAGCATTAAAGAGTTTTTTACAGATTCCGTAGAGTAAGGGAATGCAGAAAAAGCTAACACCAAGCATGCCGTAAACAACAATCCCAGTGTGTGACATACAAATGAATTTGATAATAGTTTATACACGTTACAATCTTTTAGCTTAACTCTGATTACAACCCTCTGAATTAGAGGGACGAAAAGGATGATATTATACTTAGAACCTATATTGAGGGCAATACTGACTCGTAACAATATTGCACGACCAGCAATACCTTTATGCTTTATACATTACTTTTACTTACCTTAACACCATACTTATTGAAAATATCAGATAAAAAAACAGCCATTAATATACAGTTAAAACTAATTACATTTTCAAACATCATTACAAATAAAATTACAAATAACATGTACAATTCTTTTTCTGTAGCTTTTTTAAATGTATTTAATACCAGCATCATAAAAAGCATATACCCCAAAATTCCAAATGAGAAAATGAGATTAAAAAACGCCATATCGACCTTCTCAAAAGTGACTCCTCCAAAAAGTAAGCCTATGAAACTTGTTGCATTAATGTACTCTGTTATCAGAGTCAGCCTACCACTTAAAGCATAATTTAAAAGATCTGTAACTAACTTAAATGATTGAGAGTAAAGCAAACCATACAGAATTAAAGGTATGAGAAGGTACAAGAAAATTAAAAATTTAAATCGGTGCAGCATACCGACAAAGGGAATCAAAACTATAGAAAGAACAGAGGCAAGCATATATGTTCTTGAACCTAACCAAACTGAAAACGCTAAGAAAATTAAAGTTGAAATAAAAAATAATGCTTTTTGATCATACACATAGATTAAAACGGTAATTGAAAGTATGAGCATTGATATAATATTAGGATTTAAGAAACCAAGTGAGTGTTTTATCGAAAAACCATAACTACTAGCCATCATGAAACTTTTAGATTCAATTAACCCATTTAGTGCAAGTAATGAAACTAATACAAACAAAGTTAATAGTATGCATGAAAGAAAAAACAGATTCAGTTTCTTAGACTTCCAGTCGAAAAAGCTTAAAAATAAAGCAAATATAACGACACTCATAACGTCAAAATAAAATAAATTTTTTGTTATTAGTAAATATAAGAGACAAATAAATAAAAAAAGTAAAATTTTTGATATAAACTTTTTCTTTATCAATACATTTGACTTCAATAAAATAAGGAAAGATAAAGCAAAGCAGATAAACCGAATTGCTATAAGAAGGTTTTTGTTATCTTGAAATAAAAGCATGTAACTAAAAAAGTTACTGACGTACATGAAAATGAAAATAAAATATAGCAACATGCTTTCATAGTATTTATTCATTGATTATTTTGCTTTGCCATAGTTCAAGAATGTGTAAATCATCATAGCTTTTTGATGTCTCTAAACCATTACCTATGAGTTCTTTTGCCAGTTTATCATTTTCAGCTATATCAAGCATTGCCCTAGCTAGCTCTTCAATGCTTTGATCTTGAACTAGGATACCATCATAATTATTTGTAATAATATCTGACGGGCCTGTTTTACAGTCAAACGAAATAACTGCAGCACCGCAAACTTGAGCCTCTAAAATCACTAGTCCAAACCCTTCATATCTTGAAGAAAGAATAAATGCTTTGCTCTGTAAGTAATATTTAGATACATCATTTTGAGCACCAAGTAACTCGACTTGACTAGATAAATTAAGCTCAGAAATTTGAGCTTCGAGATTCGCTCTTTCCTTACCTTCACCAATAATTTTAAGCTTCCACTCTGGGCATTTGTGATGTATCAAAGAATATGCTTTTAATAAATTATCGAAACCTTTTTGTGGGTCTAATCTACCGACAGCCAAGAATTGCTTCTGCCTATCCTCATAAGCAGGAATATTTTTCGGCTTAACAAGAGTGATTGGGTTTATTGTCTTTATCGATGTACAAAACTTTTGATATTTCTTTTGATCAGACTCTGTTAAACATAGCACTTTGTGAGCGTATGGATATAACAGTCTTCTTAACACGCGCCACACGATACTCGGCGAGTCAAAGTGAATATGTTCGTAACATATTACTTTTTTTGCTAGAAATAAGGACGCAAGTAATGTGAAACAATTTGTAGATGTCCAATTAGTAACAATGAAGTCTGGGTTTGAGTCTTTAATTATTTTTCTTAATGAAAATAACATCTTAGCATTTGATGAAGAGAAATAGCTTAAACCTGAATTTTCACTGTCATCACTATCAAAACCTAATGAATACCTCTTTACTTCGCTTGGAATTTTAAAGAAATCTTCATCTGGACTTCTAAATGTAACTAGCTCACACTGAATATTTTTATCGTTTAAAAAAATATTTATAAGCTTATTAACTACATTATCAGTACCACCGCAATGCATGGCATGATTAACGAACATAATTTTCATATATTTTCTTCTACTAATGTTGCTAACTCTTCGATTCCTTCAGCTGTTTCTTTATCCGCTAAATTAAGCTTAAATTCGAAGCAAACTTTATGATAGCTAGCGACAAAATTAATATTATAATCTGCCGGCAAGCTATTTTGGGGTCGGCTTTTCATCCACTCTATTGCATCTCTAATCTCACCGAACCCATTCAGTTTTCTTGCTAAGAAATGCTTCTTATAAAATGCATCCCCAAACATCGAAACTGGTTTATTTTTAAGAACCGCCTCATAGCCTACCGTACTAGTTAAAGTGAAGATTCCAGAACATTCATCAATAATCTTTTTTGCATTCAGTTCAGGACGAACCAAAAGAACATTTGGTAAATTAGAGAGCTTTTTATAAAACTGCTTATCCTCAAACGCATGAGCACTTTTATGATCTTTTACTATTAGTAACTCCCCTTTTTTTAAGCTAAAAGCAATATTTTTAATGATATTTAGCTCATCATAAAATCGTCCTAACAAAGAGGTCGACGACTCGGGATGATAATGTAGAGGATATAAAAAGTAAGTTTGGGTATCTAATGGCTCAAATTTAGTAAAATATTTTTTTATTCTATATGAGTTAAGCTTTCTATAAACATTTCGTAATCTATATCGGATTGAAGATACAATAGGCTTACCTAACTGAAACCCTGCACTATTAGACCCCAATGAATATTTGATATGAGTTTTAAGACTGTGTATACCCACTTTTTTTAATGCAGGTAAAGCACTTACTTTGCTTAACCCATTATTCTTCATGTAATCTGGCTCAACTTCGTTAATCTGAGATAAATAATTTTTAGCAAAATCTAAATCATCTGCTCTAAAAGTATTCGATAATAAAGCCTGCTCAATCTTATCTGCTAATTCATTATCATCAGACGAAAAGCAGCACATAGATGGTAATCTTGAAGACGTTAGGCCTAAATATTTACCATTTTCAGATTCGATAGCTTTCCAAGCAATATAAGCAAACCCATTAGACACGTTTTCATAAAAACATGTTGATATTTTATGCTCAAGAATGACTCGTTTAAAAAAGCAATATAATCTTTCGACGACTTGACTTGACTTATGTCCTGAAAACTCGCCAGAAAAACCATAATAGTTGCCTCGGTCAAAATCTGGATGCAAGCACCAAGTATCTAAATTACTTACCAGATCACTGTCTATTGATAGATCATTTTCGAACACCTCAACAGGGATACCACTTTTATCTAGTTGAAATAATTCTTGAGTAAACTTAGAGTCTGTTGCTATGACAACATTGTTGCCTCGCTGTTTAAGCTCAATTGCCAACTTTAGATAGTACTTAGAAAATGCTGCTGTATTAATTAATATTAAAATACTTTTCAAAACCAACTCTTTATTTCAACACTTGGTAACAATAGAAAGCTTTACTCAGGAATGTAATCACTGATGATAAAAGCATAGCCAATACAATATTCATGAACACATTAATATCTGTTGCTACGTAAAGCCCAAAAACACTAACGAAAAAAACTAAAAATTGAAAAAAATGGGTTTTTAGTATCTTTCTGTCTTCATTTGCAGCATAAATTACATAATGGGGTATATATGAAATAACAATGAAAAAATACGCAATAAGCAATCCCCAAAAGTAGTTTATGTAATTCAGGTACTCTTGCTTACCTATATAGCTAAACAAAAACTCTAACAAAACATAGTAACCGGAGATGATCAATATATAAACAAACACTATTGCAACTGCATCTTTCTTCATTTGATTTAAGATTGCGTGCATATTTTTATTTTTAAAATTCTTTATTTGCTTTGGGTAACTAAATTGAAATACAGCAGAATCAGCAAATGTCATAAAAACATTGCATAACCCAACATACACAGCATATATTCCAACTAACTCTTTATGGCCTAAAAGCTCCAGTATCAGTCTATCACCAGTAAAGACAGCCCTAGCTAGCAAAGTGCCAAAAAATAGAATTATAGATATATTTATCCCTCGAAAAATCCACTTTGAATCGATATTGAACTTAAATGGTGCAAGGGAAAATATATCTCTTAAATAATATACACCTATAAAAAGTGCTAACCAACTAGAGAGCAGCCAAAAGCCTAGAATGACTTTTAGAGAAATATAATCTGGGTTAAATACCATTAAGAACACAACAATATATGACCAAAGAGCACTTCGAATAAACAACGTCCAACTTGCTGCAATGACTCTTCCTGATGCAATAAGTAATCTACCTATTTCCTGCCCCAGATATTCGCTAATTACAACCATGCAAAATATAAGCAAAATATCTACTGAGAACACATCTAAAAAGAAAAGCAGTAAGAAAGGAATTGTTACAAGTGATAACGATAATAAATTAAAACTTAACTGCTTAGACGCGATTAAAGCTTGCTCACTTTCACTTTGTATAAAAGCTCGATTCGAAAAAGTATAAAAGTCAAAACCGATCAAATATATTGAATAAGTTACAGAAGCAATAAAAATACCATACTCCCCCATATCTGATAGGGATAGGTATTTCGCAGCAAGAAAAATAAAGAAAAACTTACTTACAAGCACACTCAAGCGTAATGCTATATTTATCACTACCTCTTTATTGCTAATTAATTTTATAAATTGGTTCAAAGCTTTCAAATTTAAAGATCAACCAGTCTATTTGTAAGAGCTGTACCAGACTTAATAGAAGACTTTGCTTGCTTGCCTATTACATCATGTAAATACTTTGGTGCTAAGCCATAGCCTGGCCTAATACTCTTTACATTCTCATGTGTAAACACGTCACCTTCTGCAACATCCTTTACTACATACAATGAACGCCTAAAGATTGCATTCCCTTTCTCGCTCTCTTTTCGCTCATAATTTACTTTTCCTAGCGCCTGCCATGCTATTTTACTATCTCTGCATAACTGCTCTAACTCTGGCTTCTCTAACGAAAAACTATCATCCGGTCCGCCACCATTTCTGTCTAGCGTAACGTGCTTTTCGATTAAACATGCCCCCAACGCGACCGACGTAATAGCTGTTGTATTATCTATTGTGTGGTCAGATAGCCCCGTTAGCACATCAAAACGCGTTGCCATATCTGCAACCGTTGCTAAATTGTAGTCTTCTGCTGGCGCTGGGTAACCGCTCACACAGTGTAAAACAACCAACTCTTTACACCCTGCGTTTCTCGCTGTTTCGACTGCTTCGCGTATTTCTTCTTCGTTTGCCATACCCGTCGAAATTATCATCGGCTTACCCGTTTTCGCCACATACTCGATTAAGGGTAAATCAATGGCTTCGAACGAAGCTATCTTATAAGCTGGCGCACCAAGCTCTTCCAACATATCCACTGCCGTAAAATCAAATGGCGAACTAAAAATTGTAATGCCAAGCTCTTTCGCTTTCTCAAATAAAGGTTTATGCCACTCCCATGGCATGTGCGCCTCTTCATATAGGTCATAAAGCATTTTGCCATCCCATAACCCGCCTTTAATTAAAAACTCAGGGTTATCACTTTTCATCGTGATTGTATCGGGACGGTAAGTTTGCAGCTTAATTGCATCTGCGCCACATTCTTTTGCCATTTCCATTATTTTATAAGCGTTTTCTATGTTGCCATTATGGTTTGCTGACATTTCCGCAATAATATACGGTGCGTAATCTGGGCCTATCTTTCTGTTATCTATCGTAATAAATTTTGTCATTATTCCTCACTCCACAACTGGTCGAGTAAATTGCTCTGAATTGACTCTCTGATACCCTGCGCTACTAAAAAGCGCTTGTGATGCCGCGTTTTCTTTTAATACCGTGGCATTTATTATCACATCAGGGTGTAAGTTATCTATTTGCTGTAAGGCATATTTTCCTATGCCCTTGCCAAAATAATCAGCGTCAATAAAAATTGAAATCGTGTATTGACCTTGCGCGCTATTATCAAGGCGAACCACACCCACAGGTGCCGTTTCTTTGTTATTTTCGTCAACAAGTTCAATAATATAAAAATAGTCGTTGTTTGCTGCGAGCTTCTTTGTCATCCATGCTTGATGCTCTGAAAAACTCGGCACCGCTTTATTTAATGCATATTTTCGTGTTTCTGGCTTACACTGCCACTCGTAAACTTGTTCAATATCTGAGGTGATAGCGGGCCGTAACTTTAACCTAAACTCACTCAGTCGGTTAATGGCTTTCACCACTCGCTGTACTCCCTGTCCATCACACAGCTGTAAATTAATTCTCCGTATCTCTTCATACTGACTGAGTAATTCATGATACGTCGGCACTAAATCTGTCTGTATTCGAGATAGGTCTACTTGTTTTGCAGCACCTACCAATGCCAAATTACGGCTAATTGTTTGCTGATTTTCAGCCAGGGCAATAATAATGCTTGGTAGCCCAACACATGCTCGCTCCCACGAGGTGCTTCCCGGTGCACCTATTGCAAGTGAATGCTCGGCCATTAATGCTGCCATATCACTTACAAAATCAATATGCGTTACCCAATGTGAGTGTTGTAACGAAAATGCCTTTACACTTTCATAATTTGGCGCACGGGGGCTTAATAAAACGGTGACAAGTGGCTTTGTGTCAAGCTGCTGTAAAGCCTGCAGAGCTCGAAGTGTCGCGTTTGGTGCATCAATGCCTCCCATCGAAAGAAGGATGCGAGGCGGCTGTCGCAAAGGCGGCTGTTTTTCTACTTGGCACTGTTGGTGATATGTCGCAAAAACAGGCGCAATTAGTGCGTATTGCGTTCCTGCAAGTACCAATGCATTGGCATTTTTTCGGTTATACTCCGCTGCGTGTCGTTGTAATGTTTGATCGATAATTAATTCAGCGTTATGCGCTCTCACTAAGTCATCAATTACAACCACTTTACAATCATGCGTTTCTTTTACTCGCTTGTGCCATAAAGCACCAATACCATAATGGTCAACAATGACTAAGTCTGTCGATTTAATTAAATCAGCACACTCTGCTGCATCATCAAGCTCTGGGACTTGAAGCCAGCCTTGATAGTCATCTGTACTAACAGGTTCAACTGGGCACGCTAGCGCTGAAAGTGGGCAAACATTGTGACCGCGCTGCTTAATAAATGATATTAAGTCACCAGCTTGTGGACGAGTCAAAAAAACAACTTGGTGGCCATTGATTGACAGCGCATCCGCCAAAACCAAACAGCGCATAACATGACCACTACCAATGTGAATGGATGCGTCAACCCGAAAAGCAATTTTTAGCATTTGATAACCTGAAATAACGCTTCAGCTAAATCCCAATCCTCTGGCGTATCAATATCTTGCACTTGCTTTCGTGGCAAAAGTACAGCTTTTGACTTAACCCCAAATATAGGCCGTTTAGCTTTAAATGCGTCCGCTGTGCCCCAATAAAATTGGCCCGCATCATGGTATGCTTCAATTAAATCTTGCGAACGGGTATTAAAGTGCTCCGGTTGAAACATTTCAACCGTGCCTTCGGCATTCAGTTTTAGCGCTCGCTGAATAGGAAATGCATAACTCGTTGCACTAAATGCATAATCCAACTCACCCGATTGCAATGCTTCATACCCTTGTTTTAGGTTACTTGGCAAAACAAACGGCGCGGTTGCATAAAGACAACAGACATTATCAACAGCATCACCCTGTGCCTCAAGCCATTCAAGCGCATGTTTCATAACATCCAAAGTCGTTGCGTAATCATCCGCAATATCTGCTGGTCGCATAAACGGCACCTGTGCGCCAAACTGCTGTGCAACATCGGCAATTTCAGCATCATCTGTTGACACTATCACCTTGTCAAAACACCCGCTTTTGATAGCCGCTTCTATCGAATAGGCTATCATTGGCTTACCATGAAACAGTTTGATGTTTTTTCGCGGAATGCGCTTACTGCCACCCCTCGCTGGAATGATTGCTATATTCACGACTATTCACTCAAAACAGCTGTTAATTGCTTCACAACGTCATCTTGCTGTTCATGGGTCATCCCGTGAAACATCGGGATAGAAATCGCTTCTGCGTAATAACGCTCAGCTTCTGGGTAGTCACCTACGTTAAAACCCATTCGCTGATAATACGGCTGCAAGTGCACCGGAATATAGTGCAAATTGACTCCGATACCCGCTGCTCTTAGCTCATCAAATACCTGCTTGTGTGATTTGGTGATGGCGCTTAAATTCAAACGGATTACATATAAATGCAAACCAGAATACGTCTCAGGCAACTGATACGGCAAAGTAATCGGTAAATGTGCAAGCTTTTCATTGTAACGATTAGCTAACTGATGGCGAGCAGCGACAAACGACTCTAAGCGTGACATTTGCGACACTCCTAGTGCCGCCTGTAACTCTGTCATACGGTAGTTAAAACCTAGGTCAACTTGCTCATAGTACCAGCCACCGTGTGATGGATTTTCCATCAAGGCTTCATCTCGAGTGATACCATGACTTCTATACAGTGCCATTTTATCGGCCAGCGCTTTATCATTTGTGAGTGCTGCGCCCCCTTCTGCCGTCGTGACAATTTTAACAGGGTGAAAACTAAAGACGGTTATATCACTGTATTCACACGCACCAATCGGTTGTGACTGGTAACGACCACCAATCGCATGCGACGCATCTTCTATTACTTTAAAACCATACTCGCGTGATAGCGCATGGATAGCTTTCATATCACAAGGTTGACCGCACAGGTGAACAGCCACTAACACCTTTGGTAACGTTCCCGAAACTTTAGCGCGTTGTAACTTCGCCTCTAATGCAGTAGGACATAGGTTGTACGTTTGTGGATCAATATCGACAAAATCAACCGTCGCACCACAATAAAGGCCACAATTAGCTGATGCAACAAATGTGACGGGTGTTGTCCAAAGAACATCACCCTGCCCTAGCTCCAAGGCTAAACAGGCAATATGCAATGCTGAGGTGGCACTATTAACTGCTAATGCGTAATGTGCACCGGTGGCATCCATTAACGACTTTTCAAATGCAGGCACTTGTGGCCCTTGAGTTAAAAAGTCTGACTTCAATACCTCAACAACAGCGTTGATATCTTCTGCTGTGATAGATTGCTTTCCGTACGGTATCATTTATGCGTTCTCTTATACTTCAAACGTAGGATCAACGTGCTCTTTGACTAAGTGGCGTAAACTTTCAACGGTTTCCCACTCGGTGTTTGTACCTGAGTTGTATTTGAAACCAAAAGGAACTTTCTTCGCTTTATGGTGCTCAAGAAATTGCGCTTCAGTGTACATGTAAGAAACTGACGGTAGAATCGCGTACTTGTCACCTAAATCAATGGTATTAATTGAGTCGGTTTCAGTGAGCATTTCTTCATGTAACTTTTCACCAGGGCGAATACCAACAACTTCAGTCTTACACTCTGGAGCCACGGCTGTAGCAACATCTAAAATTTTGTATGAAGGAATTTTAGGAATAAAGATTTCACCACCTAAATGATGGCCAATCGCAAACATAACCAAATCTACGCCATCTTGAAGGGAAATATTAAAACGTGTCATTTCTTCGTGCGTAATAGGTAGAATACCGTCTTGACGCTTATTCAAGAAAAATGGAATAACCGAGCCACGTGACCCCATAACATTACCATAACGAACAACGCTAAATTTAATGTCTTTTGAGCCTTTAATATTGTTCGCCGCTGCAAATAACTTATCTGATGCAAGTTTTGTTGCTCCGTATAAGTTAATTGGGGCACATGCTTTGTCTGTTGACAATGCAACAACGTCTTTAACGCCGCATTCTAGTGCCGCATGAATCACATTCTCTGCGCCATCTACATTAGTACGAATACATTCTGTTGGGTTATATTCTGCTGTATCTACTTGCTTAATTGCAGCAGCATGAATAATCACGTCAACACCTTCACACGCTTGCTTTACACGCTCTTTATCACGTACATCACCAATAAAAAAGCGTAACTGGGGAAACTGTTGTGGCGGATAGCTCATACGAAGCTCTGATTGCTTCAATTCGTCACGAGAAAAAACAATAATCTTTTTCACGTCAGGGTAACGCGCTAAAATTGTCTCTATAAATTTCTTACCGAATGAACCCGTGCCACCCGTGATTAATACTGTTTTGTTATTTAACATTTTGTTCTCTCTAAAGTGATTTGGTTAAGTATGGATAGTTAAATAACATTACTTAACCTCAAAGTGTCTAGGGGAAACTGAGTTACCTCTTCTAAGAATGTAGTTCAAGAAAACGAGTGCGACTCCCACTACACCGCCAATTAAAGTCATAAAAATACAGATCAATGCTCTTTTTGGCTTAAACTTTTCTTCTGGTATTACAGCGGGATCAATAGTCCTGAATACATATTCATCTCTAACTTCAGAAAACATTATAGTCTTACTCTGCTCTTCAATGAGTTTATAAAGGATCGCCCGCATGTCAGCTACATTCGTTTGCTCGATCTGTTGCTTAAGGTATTCAATATTTTTAACAGAGCTACTAAGATCTCGTTGTTTCATTTTTTTATTGATATCTTGCACTAGCCATCTAACCCACTTTTCAGCAACATATGGGGAGTAATGCTCTACAGAAAGAGTGATCATTCCTGTTTCTTCTGACACATTTATAGACACAATTTTTGTATACTCTTTGTAAGCTTCTTGCATTGATGGTTTTGCTTTTAATGGCCACTCAACCTTACGAACCCACTTTTGAGTATCTTTATCGTATAGATCCTCATTGTATAAAACTTTATTGCTGGCACTATCCCAAGACTCTGCTGCCATTAAATCAGCTAAAAGCTCATGTGAATTAATAAACTCACTAGCAAACTGCCTCGACTTAATAATCTCAATAGCTAATTGTACCTTATCGCCGCCTTTATTGGCATTAAGGTTAATACCTGCAAAACTAGCGAGACCACTAAATTGGCCTGTTAAAGCTGATAACCCACTTGCTGTATCATTATCAGCTGCAGGAGCTAAAACTGCATATGACTTATATACATTTGGTAATAGGAGTGAAATTAGCACTCCTGATAATGCAAACAAGATTGTTATTATCAATACTTTCAACCGACCTTGCCAAATAATAAGTACAAACTCACTAATATTGAGATACTCATCATCTCGTGGGCTCAATTTTTTTTCTGTCACACTATTGCTACCTAATGTTTTTCTTTCAGTGAAATATCAAACTGCACAAGAGCTTAATTTAAATACTACTAATCGCTGCTACGGCTACACCAAGCTGATAAACAATCTGCGTTGCGGTGCTCCACAAGGTTAAGTTGTCCATGTAATCAGCATTCATTGGTACAACGATAGTGTCGCCCGCTTCTAAGAGCTGTGAATCATTAACTGCAAACCAGCTGCCGCTATTTGGAATTTTTACTGAACCATTTGCTTTAATGATATAGATTCGATCATCAGCGGCACGCTCTTTTAAACCACCACTGAGGCTGATGTAATCTTCAACGTCAATACCGGGTTTAAACAAGTGAGAAGTCGCGTAGTTTACTTCTCCAATAACGCTTATTGAGTCACGTTTGCTTGGGACATAAAGCGTGTCGCCATTTTGTAAAACTAGTTTTTGTTTGTTATCTGCAATAAGAGGTAAATCAATAACTAAACGTCCTACAGCTTCAACATTTGCCAAATCAATAAGTAACTTGTTCATTTCTTCATAAGAAAGGGTGTTACTACTTACGGATTTTTCAAAGCTTTTTGTGGCAATGTCTCGACGTAAGTCTTCTGATAGTTTTGCTAACTGTTGTTGTTCTTGTTTTCGGATTGACTCACGAGTAAAGATAGCAGCATCGGGTTCTGCAAAGTCAGAAAAACCCCCAGCTCTTTCAAGCAGGTTAGTAAGGGTTTCTCCACGTCGAATGGTGTATACACCAGGAAACTTCACTTCACCTTTTAGCTCAACTTTTACGTTTTCTTGCCAATTAGGAATAGAGAAAATATTAATACTATCTTTACTACGCAATATTTTATTTTCAGCTTTTTCACCTAGCATAGCTGCATGTAGGTCAAACTTGATGTGTTCAACTTTTGACGCATCACCCGCAACAATCCGAGTGATTTCAGCTTGTTCTGTATAAGCTGACTCAAGTAAGCCACCGGCTGCTGCAATAAGTTCGTTTACTTCGCTGCCAACCGTTAACGGGTAAACGCCTGGGTACGTAACATGACCATTAATTTCAACAAGTTGCATTGCTGTTGTAACAGAGGCTTGCTGTTTAAGCTTTGCTATAATTGGTTTTAATAAGTTATAGCGACTAAAGACTGCGTAATCTTCAGGTTCTAACTCCTGCTCTTCTTCTTTTGCTTTACGCTTCGATATTTCTGCGATGGTGAGTACTTTTTCTTCCTCAAGCTTGAAAGGGTCTTCTTCTTTTAAAACACCAATATAGCGTTCAAACTCTTTATTTTGATATTCGTGCCATTGCTTCACTTTAAATTGCTGTTGCTGTTGCTCTTCGCTTAACGCCATATTTGCAAGTGCAATTTCTTCAGCTTCTCTTTCTTGATAACGGCTAAAAACAAACAGTTTATCGTTTGCTTTTAACTCTAAATCATGACCTTGAGCTTTCACGATAGCTTGGGCAATATCAAATTGGAAAACCTCAATATCACCGGCAACGTTTATTTCACGTACCAGTAAGCCATAACCAAGATCGGCCTGTGGCAGTAAGTCGCCACGCACTGAAGTGAAAATATCTGAAATGCGTTTACCTTGATGCCATTGGTAATGACCAGGACGCGCAACAGCACCAATTAAGCTAACACTATTTTGATACTGTAAACTGATAGGGTTAAAACGAATACGGTCACCATCACGCGGAATATAGCTAATTTTATTTGAGCTAAAATCAACAGATAATACTTCTTTCATGTTGTGATTGTTAAAGCGCTCAACCAACGCTTTTTTAGCATATGCTTGTGGCTTTAAACCGCCAGCCATTTTTAAAAGCTGCTCTGCCGTTTCGCCTTTTTTTAACTCAAAAATTGCTGGGCGTTTTACAAGTCCCTCAACAGCAACTTGCGAACCAACAGGCGGGATAAAAACAACATCACCTGGCTTTAATATAATATCGTTACTGCTATCACCCTTAATAAGCAGATCGTACAAGTCAAAATTCGCAACAACTTTACCGGCACGTTTAACTTGTATGTTTCGTAATGAGGCTATTTCTGACACCCCGCCGCTCACAAACAAAGCATGCGATACTGTAGTCAGTGATGACACACTGTAACTACCCGGTTTATAAGCTTCACCTAACACTAAAATACGAATACTACGTAGTTTACCGACCGATACAAACGCTTTAATGCCAATAACTTCCTGTTCAACTTTGGCTTTAATGAGCTCTTTTACTTCTGCAAATGTAAGCCCTGCAACTTGGACTGGGCTAAGATTTGGGATACTTATACGGCCTTCACGATCAACCATCACATCGTAGCTTTCACTTTCTTTACCATAAAAGTTAATAGTAAGCTCATCACCACGGCCAATTAGATAAGTATCTGGGACTGCGGCATTTTCGCTGGGCATAAATGTGGTTGGCTCACCAGCAAATAGGTCATAACCAAAAGGTTTTACTTCATCGACTTTCGGCGCAAAACGTTCATCGTCTGTAAGTTCTTCTTGTTCTTTTTCAAAGCGAGGTTGAATTGTTGACTCTTGTTCAACAGATTCTTTATTAGAGGTTTTGCCTGTTATGGTGGATAAATCGACACCATATTGCTTAGCAAGCGCTTCTTGCTGAGCTTTAGGAAGCTTTTTAAATTGCTCAATTTGAGCTGCTGTAGGGGTAAATGCCAATACTGATGCAGAAGTTAATAGCAAAAAAGTAATAAAGAGTCTTTTAAATAACATCACAAGTAGGGATTTCCATAGTTCTACAGTCAAAAAGATTGTCTATTCTACCTGAAATGACAAAAAATAAAAAAGGGACTTTCGTCCCTTTCTGTCATAAAAACATCAATATTCCGGTTTATTTAGTTAAAAACTGTAAACCAACGTTAATGACGTTTCAGTATCTGTATTTTCTTTGTCGTCAGCGACATCAGAGTTGTGAGTAATGTTGTACGCCACTTTCATTTGCAGTGAACCATTAATTTTGGCAAGAATGGCTGATTCAGAACGTGTTTTGGTGTTGGTATCACCGTATTCCACAGAAACGAGCTGAGTGAAACGCGCACTGTCTGAAATTTGCCAATTGTAGTCAAGTTTACCTAACGCAATTACTTCACCTTCGCGTTCACCCGCAAGTGAGTTACCGTTTTCGTCAACTTCTGTGCTTGTATCTGGGTATTGGAAGTATTTATAACCTGGACCCACTTCTGCATTTAACCACATATCAGAACGGTCGATTAGTCGTAAACCATAACCCGCTGAAACTACGGTCTCATTACGGTAAGCACCAAAGTAATCAGATACGTGCGAACCGTAAATGAATAGGTGTGAGTGCTTTTCGTTTAGCTTGTAGTTACCCTGTGCAGAAAAAGAGTACTTTTCGTTAGTACGTTGTGTTTCTTTAACACCGGCATCATTTTCGATCTCGTCTTCTTTATAAAGACCATCAAGCTTATATTCGTTATTCCAGCTCTCAAGGTTATGTAATACCTTTATGCCACCTTTTAGAGTGGTTGTTTCTGTATTACCGCTGGTTATGATGGCACCTAACTCACTCGTAACGTCCCACGTTTTCGTTTCATCGGCTGCGAATGCGCTAGTTGCAGCAGATGCTGCAACTAGAATTGATAAAGCTTTTAATTTCATTAAAAAATAACCTTTACTACTTTTAATTAGACAATTTAGTCTTCTTTGTGCAAATGAACGTCCATTTGCGGGAATGGAATAGTGATGTTTGCATCATCAAGTGCAATCTTAATGTTTTCCATTAAGTCGAAATATGTTGGCCAATAGTCAGCAGAGTTAACCCATGGACGAACCACAAAGTTTACGCTTGAATCGGCAAGTTCAGATACAGCTACTGTGTATGCAGGATCTTTTAATAAACGTGTTTCTTTGTCTAGTACTGACTTAAGCACTGCTTTTGCTTCTTTAAGATCAGCGTCGTAACCAACACCAATTACTAAGTCGATACGACGTGTAGACTCACGTGAATAGTTAACAATTGCATCGCCCATGATTTTTGAGTTAGGCATTACAATTACTTTGTTGTCTGGTGTGCGCATTTCTGTAGAGAAAATTTCAATTTTCTTAACCGTACCCGCTTTACCGCCAGCTTCAACATAGTCACCTGATTTGAACGGACGAAGTAAAATAATTAATACGCCAGAAGCAAAGTTAGATAATGAACCCTGAAGTGCTAAACCAACAGCTAAGCCCGCAGCACCTAAGATAGCAATGAATGATGTTGTCTCGATACCTAGTTGAGATAGAGCCATTAAGATTGTTGCAGCAAAAACGATTGCATAAACAATGCTCGCTACAAATGAACCTACCGCTTTATCTACTTTTTTCTTATCAAATGCTTTTTCAGTTAACCCTTCGCAGAATTTGGCGATGCGGCTACCAATAAAGAAGATAATTAGCGCCAGAACAGCCTGAACGGCGTAATGTATTATTAAATCTGAATTCTCATTGATCCAGTTCATTATTGTATCCATGTTCTCTCCTGAAGTTCATTTTTAGCGTAACGCTGTTGAAATTATATATGATCTTTGGTTAAAAAATCATTAAATAACATGCAGATTAATCAATGAGTGATTGCTTAATTGCAAAAGCGAGAGTCTAGCCCCCGAAACTGAACGCCAGCTGACCAGTGTTAAGTTTCTGAAATTTCTTACTCTTTCAACTTTTTTATCTTTTTTTTATATTTAGGGGTTCACAAGCCCACGTTAATTATGTAATATGCGCGCCACACCAAACATGGTGTATCTCAGTGGCGGCTGTAGCTCAGTTGGTAGAGCCCCGGATTGTGATTCCGGTTGTCGTGGGTTCAAGCCCCATCAGTCGCCCCACTCCCCCCCTTTTGTATTTCTTTTGTTGTTCCTTTATAGATTTGTTCTTAGCTTAGTTACCCTAGCATTATTTTATTTCAATTTTTAGCCTTTGTTTTTAACTCTCTGTTTTTATTCAGCACATCTTATACATTTCACCTTGCTTATTTTTAACCATAAAGCTATTTAAAAAGTTGCTGCGCAAACGCGCCATGCAAGCATAACGCCTACGGTTTAATGTAGGCGTGAAATTTATTTCGCGCGAAGAGGTTATAAGCAACGAGCATCGAAAAGCGAGATACGAGCTAGTACAGCTAAACCGAGGTGGGTGTTTAATGTCGCTGAATAGGTTTGCTTTTCGGCGTTAAAACGCCTCCTACGTGTGTCGTGTGCATTTTTTGTAGGAAGGGCTTTAGCCGTGAAAGGGTTTTAAGCTACGAAGTACGAGCAGCGAGGTGCGAGCTAAATCGAGGTGGGTGTTTAATGTTGCTGAACAGGTTTGCTTTTCGGCGTTAAAACGCCTCCTACGTGGGTCGTGTGCATCTTTTGTAGGAGGGGCTTTAGTCGTGAAGAGGTTATAAGCAACGAGGTACTAGATGCGGGGTGCGAGTTACGAGCTAAATCGAGGTGGTTGTTTAATGTCGCTGAATAGGTTTGCTTTTTCGGCGTTAAAACGCCTCCCACGAGTGTCGTGTGCATCTTTTGTAGGAAGGGCTTTAGCCGTGAAAGGGTTATAAGTAACGAGCATCGAAAAGCGAGATACGAGCTAGCACAGCTAAACCGAGATGGTTGTTTAATGTTGCTGAACAGGTTTGCTTTTCAGCGTTAAAAAGCCCCCCACGTGTGTCGTGTGCATCTTTTGTAGGAGGGGCTTTAGCCGTGAAAGGGTTTTAAGCTACGAAGTACGAGCAGCGAGATGCGAGCTAAACCGAGATGGTTGTTTAATGTTGCTGAACAGGTTTGCTTTTCAGCGTTAAAAAGCCCCCTACGTGTGTCGTGTGCATTTTTTGTAGGAAGGGCTTTAGCCGTGAAAGGGTTTTAAGCAACGAAGTACGAGCAGCGAGGTGCGAGCTAAATCGAGGTGGGTGTTTAATGTTGCTGAACAGGTTTGCTTTTCGGCGTTAAAACGCCTCCTACGTGTGTGATGTGCATCTTTTGTAGGAGGGGCTTTAGCCGCGAAAGGGTTATAAGTAACGAGCATCGAAAAGCGAGATACGAGCTAGTACAGCTAAACCGAGATGGTTGTTTAATGTTGCTGAACAGGTTTGCTTTTTCGGCGTTAAAACGCCTCCTACGTGTGTCGTGTGCATTTTTTGTAGGAAGGCTTTAGCCGTGAAAGGGTTTTAAGCTACGAAGTACGAGCAGCGAGGTGCGAGCTAAATCGAGGTGGGTGTTTAATGTTGCTGAACAGGTTTGCTTTTCGGCGTTAAAACGCCTCCTACGTGTGTCGTGTGCATCTTTTCTAGGAAGGGCTTTAGCCGCGAAAGGGTTATAAGTAACGAGCATCGAAAAGCGAGATACGAGCTAGCACAGCTAAATCGAGGTGGTTGTTTATTGCTGAATAGGTTTGCTTTTTCGGCGTTAAAACGCCTCCCACGAGTGTCGTGTGCATCTTTTGTAGGAAGGGCTTTAGCCGTGAAAGGGTTTTAAGCTACGAAGTACGAGAAGCGAGATGCGAGCTAAACCGAGATGGTTGTTTAATGTTGCTGAACAGGTTTGCTTTTCGGCGTTAAAACGCCTCCTACGTGTGTCGTGTGCATTTTTTGTAGGAAGGGCTTTAGCCGTGAATTTTTAAAGGTAAGTTGCTGCGCAAACGCGCGATGCAAGCATAACGCCAACGGTTTAAATAAGACAAAAAAATGCCACCTTTCGGTGGCATTACACACGGGATTATTTCTATTTACTAGAAATGCTTTACATCAAGTGCAAGGCCGACGATTTACTCGTCTTTACCTCACGCTTTTTAATTACTTCCAACTTTTCATTTTATGCCCTTTCACAGCATAGAAAAGTATGAATAAATAACAAGGCAACATCACAATATAAGCCATTTGTTGCGCCTCGGCACTTTTAACGCCGCCACTTGCCAGGCCCCAAAATAACGGACCAAATGCACCGCCGGCAATACCCATAACAAGCAAGCCCGATCCCACACTGGTAAGCTTACCTAAGCCCGAAAGCGCTAGCGGCCAAACTGCTGGCCAAACAATTGCATTGGCAAAGCCTAGCACAGCAATCAGCAATAAGGTATCAGGAAGTACCGATTTTAGGCCAAGCAATGTAGAAATAAAGACCGATTCATTACTGCCTGTTACTATTGCAAGCGTTAACACACAGCCTAACAGCGCTGAAATAGTCAGTGCTGCCTGCTGAGACAACACACGTGGAATCAATAAGATACCTAAAAAGTAACCAAGTACCATACAACCCATGGTGTATGATGTCATCACACTGTATTGCTCAACACCCAATGACAGAGCAAAGCTACCAATGGTGTCACCAGCAATTACCTCGACAGCCACATACACAAACAACGCCACAATCCCTAACGCAAGGCTCGGATGTGCCAATGCTTTTTTAACTTGCCCAGGCTGCTGTTCATCAGCATCATCAATTAGTTCCGGTAACGGCATTTTGGTCACTGCGAAGCCAAGTATACCAATAAAAAGTGCCATCCCTAAATACGGTAATATTAAGCCATTGGCCATGGCATCGATGTCAGCTTGGCTGAGCTCTTTACCAACAAACCCTTTAAAATCACTCAATATGAGTGCGGTAAACACAATCGGGGCTACAACCCCTGCACCTTTATTTAAAATACCCATAACACTTACGCGGGCTGCGGCTGATTCCTCGGGACCAATTCTTACCACATACGGGTTCACCGCTGTTTGTAGTAATGTTTGACCCGCGCCCATAACGAGTTGCGCAAATAAAAACAGTGCAAACACTTGTGTTTTTGCAGCAGGAATAAATAACAACCCTGCAACCATCATGGTTGCCATGCCAAGGGCCATACCATTTTTGTAACCCACCTTACGAATAATCATCGCTGATGGAATCGCAGTGAATGTTACCGCGATATAAAACGAGAAAATAATCAACGACGCCTGAAACGGCGAAAGCTGCAAAACTTGCTGCAGGAAAGGCATTAAAGAGCCATTTAACCAAGTAGCAAAGCCTAAGATAAAAAACAGCGTGGCAACGATAGCCATAGGTATTAGGCTGCTTTGTTTATTCGTTTCTGACATGGTAATTCCCATTCATAGCATTGACTCAATTTATCAACGCTATTTGTTCAAGATGATTATAAATACGTTTGATGAAATATTTATAACACTAACGCAACAAAAATGACAGCGCTGCCATTAAACTGACATCAAATTGTAGTCATAATACGATGCCTTTCGTTAAAAGCAAGATAATAAAAAAGGGCCAAAGGCCCTTTTAGTTTGCTTGTAATCTATTAATTTACATAGGTTATTCGGCTTGTTTGCTGCGAATTTAAACGGCTACGCAAGGCTACATTCGCATCATTTTCAACACTGATCGGATCAGCATAAAGCTGCCAATTTTTTCCATTATCTAGGCTGTATTCAATGCTTAAATAGTTAAACGCTGTGTTGGCTTTTAACGTCCCATTTTCAATAACAGCTCCCGGCACAGGTAAATGCAAATTGATACCATCTTGGGCCAGCTTTTCGAGCTCTTTTAAACCCACAGCGCTTGAGAATTCAGCCCAGTCTTTCGCTTGCTTTTTGGTATCGACATTTTCACCTTCCCACTCAGCTTTGTGCCACGCACGTTCTGCAACTGACAAAATACGCGGAAAAATCATCGCTAACACCTGATCTTCAGTGCGGATAGTTTCAGACCACACCTGACCTTGCATACCCAGAATATTTTCAGGTTTCTCAAGCTTAGGTAACGGGCGACCAACCAAGGCTTCTAAATTAACAATTGGCTCGCGAGTACGGGTATAGTCTGCGTTCGCGTATACATCGTCTGGCATGTAGTTAAAGGTTTTTTTAGTATCGGTGTAACGGGTTGCCCAATAATAACCACGCTCTTCTGGGCTGGCTTCATAGGGATGATCGAAATATAAGTGCGTACCATGTGATAACACCACTTGGTAGCCGGCATTTGCTAACCGATATGCTCTGTCTGCAACGCCCCACTCCCAAATATTATCCCATGTATTAACCGTAAAGGTTTTATTTGGGAATTCATCACGTTTAAATGAATTCTCACGGTCATACATGATGCCGTCTTCCCAAATTCCCGGGGAAATACCACGCTTTTCTAATAGTGTCGCGACGCGTTGCGTGAAATATGGTTTAAGATCAGCGGGGCCCGACACGCCATTACTCGGCTCGGCAAATAACGCCTGACAAACAGGTGAGCCAATCCATGAACCAGCCCCCACTTCATCACCACCAATGTGTAGGTTTTTCAGCTGTACGCCCGCTTCGCGGTACATTTGTTGTAATTCATACGTTACTTTATCTAAAAATGCATAGGTTGAATCCATACAGACATTCATCGAATTATCTTTGTAATTTTGTACCGTCATATACACTGAGGTATCTTTCGGATCGGTCAGTAGATACTGTGTTGCAGGACCCATATCCACTTGTTGTATTTCTTGCTTGGCCGAGCCAGTTTTTATATTGTTTTTAGCTGCTTTTTCGGCTTGTTCGAGCATATTATGATAACGTGCCTCCATCGCTTTTATTGATGCACGCGCATGCCCGGGTCCCTCTACTTCAGGGATGATCTGAATATGGCGATCTTTTGCGTATTTTAACAGTTCAACAAATTCTTCGCGTTTTAAGTAACCATTGCCCGAACCTGTTTTAAATGGTCCCGTACCTAGCTGCGTTAATAAACAGGTGCGCTCTTCTAAATCAAAACAACGGTATCCACCTACCTCGGTAAGCTCCGGTAGGCCAGGTATTTCGAGTCGCCAGCCTTCATCTTCAGAAAAATGCCAATGTAGCTTATTCATTTTATAGCGCGCCATTTGCTCAACGAGCTTAAACATGGCTTCTTTACCGTGAAAGTTACGGCCATTATCGTAATGCATACCACGCCAGCCATAGCGAGGTGAGTCTTCTAATTCAAGCTGAGGTAAGCTTGCTGAGCCTTGGGTTGCTGCTGGCATCAAATTAAGCACACTTTGCATCGCATAAAACACACCTGCATTATCACTGCCGACGATGTTAATGACTTCATCATCAATTTCGAGGGTGTAGCTTTCAGCTTTACCGGCATTCAGTGCAGGGTCGACTTTAAGACGAATAAGTTTCTCTTTACCAAGGTTAATATGGTCAGGCTGCGCTTTAAGGCTAATACCATAGTCATCTTGTAAGTCTTGCATAAACACCATTACTTCGTGCTTGAGCTGACCTTGATAACTAATTTGCCAATCATTATTGATGGTTGTTGTACCCCGGTTAAAGTCAACTTTGCGTGGTTTTGGAATAATGCGTTTTAGTGCTTCTTCTTTACTTACAGCAACGTTATCGGCATTGTTTCTTTCAAAGCGTACTTTAGGCGTTGCAAGCACAGATAAATCTTTCGGCTCGTTATAGCGGTATAATTGGTTATCGCGCGTAAACGGCATTACAAATTGTTTAAAGTCTTCGGTATCTGTATTTGCAAATACCGCTGGCTTATTTTTTCCTGAAACAAAAAATGCACGCGGCATAAAATCGCTGTAAGCAACAACCCATACTTGTGCATCAAAAGGCAGTTCTAGGCTTTCACCCGCTGCTAACCCTTTAAAGCTGCTCGTTGGTACTATACGGTGTAAGTCACCATTAACATGTTCAATATTTAAGCCTGCGACATGTTCGGTCGAAATTTTACGAACAGAGTGAATATAAAGCTGCCAATCACTTTCACCCGCAGGCAAAGCCACGTCAGAGCGATTATTAAGCGTAATTTGACCTAAGAAACCCGCGTCTTTATTACGGAAATTATCTTCTACCGAAAATAGTAATTCAGTGTCTTTAGCAAAGTGATTAACCTGTGATTGCGTCAGTGTCGCATGTGCGACTACAGGTGATGCTACCAGTATCGCGGCGAGTATTGACCTCTTAAAATCCATTACTTTCTCCTCGTTTAAGCCCTGAGTTTACGGTATTTATTCCGTAATATTTGTCATTTTTGTTTATTATTCATACCTATCATATAAAAACTAAAATGACAGCGCTATCATTTTATTAAAAATAAGCGGGTAGCTTCATCGTAGGAAGCGTTTTAACGCTAATTTTATTAAATAGATGTTGCTGCGCAAACGCGCCATGCAAGCATAACGCCTACGGTTTGTTGTAGGCGTGAAATTTATTTCGCGCGAAGAGGTTGTAAGCAACGAGGTGCGAGATGCGAGATAAATAAGCTTCGAGATACGAGTTGCGAGGTGCGAGCTAAACCGAGAGGGGTGCTTAATGCCAGTTAATAGGTTTGCTTTTCGGCGTTAAAACGCCTCCTACGTGTATCGTGTGCATCTTTTGTATGAGTGGCTTTAGCCGTGAAAGGGTTATAAGCTTCGAGAAGCGAGGTGCGAGATGCGAGCTAATACAGCTAAATCGAGAAGGTTGTTTAATACCACTGAACAGGTTTGCTTTTTCGGCGTTAAAACGCCTCCTACGTGTGTGATGTGCATCTTTTGTAGGAGGGGCTTTAGCCGTGGTTTTATAAAAGAGATGTTGCTGCGCAAACACGCCATGCAAGCATAACGCCTACGGTTTGTTGTAGGCGTTAAATTTATTTCGCGCGAAGAGGTTGTAAGTTACGAGGTGCGAGGTGCGAGCTAAATCGAGATGGCTGTTTAATGCCAGTTAATAGGTTTGCTTTTCGGCGTTAAAACGCCTCCTACGTGTATCGTGTGCATCTTTTGTATGAGTGGCTTTAGCCGCGAAAGGGTTATAAGCAACGAGTTACGAAAAGCGAGATGCGAGCTAATACAGTTATACTGAGAAGGTTGTTTAATGCCAGTTAATAGGTTTGCTTTTCGGCGTTAAAACGCCTCCTACGTGTGTCGTGTGCATCTTTTGTAGGAGGGGCTTTAGCCGCGAAAGGGTTATAAGCTTCGAGAAGCGAGGTGCGAGCTAATACAGCTAAATCGAGAAGGTTGTTTAATACCACTGAACAGGTTTGCTTTTTCGGCGTTAAAACGCCTCCTACGTGTGTGATGTATGTCACTTGTAGGAGTGGCTTTAGCCGTGAATCTTATAAAGGTGTTGCTGCGCAAACGCGCCATGCAAGCATAACGCCTACGGTTTAATGTAGGCGTGAAATTTATTTCGCGCGAAGAGGTTGTAAGCAACGAGATGCGAGATAAATAAGCTTCGAGAAGCGAGGTGCGAGATGCGAGCTAAACCGAGAGGGGTGCTTAATGCCACCGAAAAGGTTTGCTTTTCGGCGTTAAAACGCCTCCTACGTGTGTGATGTGCATCTTTTGTATGAGTTGCTTTTTGTAGGAGGGGCTTTAGCCGCGAATTTTAAAAGAGATGTTGCTGCCTAAATGCGCCATGCAAACATAACGCCTACGGTTTGTTGTAGGCGTTAAATTGATTTCGCGCGCAGAGGTTAAAGCGGCTTTTAAATCTTCATACAAAGATACTTCTCTTCTAGATACTCATCTAAGCCTTGATGACCACCTTCACGACCCAGGCCCGACTGTTTCACACCACCAAATGGGGCAACTGGGTTTGAGATAAGCCCTTCGTTGATGCCTATCATGCCGTATTCAAGTGCTTCACTTACGCGATAAATCTGTTTGATGTTGTCACTGTAAAAATAAGCAGCTAAGCCATAAGGCACATCATTGGCAAGTTTCAGTAGTTCTTGTTCGTTATCAAAGGCAATAATGCTGATTACAGGACCAAACACTTCATCATGGTAAATATCCATCTCTGGGGTGACATCAGTCAAAATGAGTGGCGCTTGAAAACTGCCCTCAAGCTCCTTATTATCGCCAATTAAAGAAGCCCCTTTGTTCACCGCATCTTCGACTAAGCTTTGTACTTTCTCTTTTGCTTTTGGGTAAATTAATGGGCCAATATCCACCCCTTCATCAAGACCATTGCCTACCTTTAACTCTGCTACTTTGTCAGTGAGTTTTTCAAGTACGGTTTCAAGCACTGAGCGCTCTACAAAAATACGGTTTGCGGCGACACAGGTTTGCCCTGCGTTTCTAAACTTCGCGCCCATGAGCCCTGTAACGGCGTCATCTAAATTGGCATTTTCAAAAATAATAAAGGGAGCATTACCACCGAGCTCCATCGATGTGTTCTTAATTGTAGAAGCACACTGAGCGAGTAATTGCTTACCGACCCCAGTTGAACCTGTGAAAGTAAATTTACGTACGCGCTCAGACTCTGTCATGATTTCGCCGACCATTTTTGCGTTTTCAGATACCACCACATTTAAGGCACCTTTCACGAAACCGGCTTTATCAGCGAGATATGCAAGTGCAATTGCACACAATGGCGTATGCTCAGAAGGTTTAATAACAAAGCTACAGCCTGCCGCATATGCGGGGGCAACTTTACGCGTGATCATGGCAATCGGGAAATTCCACGGTGTAATACCTGCCACCACACCCACGGGCTGTTTTATTGTTGATAAACGATGCTGACTATCCGTCGCAGGAATACTATCGCCGTAACTGCGTTTGGCTTCTTCGCTAAACCATTTAATAAACCCGGCGCCGTACTCCACTTCACCCAATGCTTCTTTTAAAGGTTTACCTTGCTCTTTGGTCATTAACTCAGCAAGTTGTTGTTTATGCTCAATGACTAAGTCGTACCAACGTCGCAACGTTTCACTGCGCTCAGTCGCCGTTGTTTGCTTTAGTTTGCTAAAGGCTTCGTCGGCACTTTTTATAGCCAGTTCAACCCCGGCTTTATCAATATTAGAGACATGGGTAATCGCCTCTGCGGTTGCGGGATTATCGACACTAAAACGCTGGCTTGTAGAATAAAAGTCACCGTCGATAAATGAATCAGAAAAAACCAAATCAGACATAGAACCTCCAAGTTAAAGACACTAGAAATCAGAAATCTGACGACTATCATCTGAAATCTACTATCTGACAGCTAAAAAACAAAAAACCGCTGTAGAGACCAAGCAACTACAGCGGTTTTTAGGTATTCAAAGCCGTTAAGAATTAATGCTCTTCATTAACGATATTGAGATTATACTTTGGAATTTCAACCACAAGATCTTCATCTTTAATGATTGCTTGGCAACCAAGACGTGACTCTGGTTCAAGTCCCCATGCTTTATCTAACATGTCGTCTTCTAGCTCATCACTTTCGTCTAAAGAGTCAAACCCTTCGCGAATAATTAAATGACATGTCGTACACGCGCATGATTTTTCACAGGCATGTGGGATGCTAATGCCATTTTTAAGCGCAACATCTAATACAGTTTCGCCTGCAGGTGCTTCAATTGCTGCGCCTTCTGGGCATAACTCTTCGTGTGGAAGAAAAATAATTTGTGGCATACCTTACCTCGTTAAACTTCGTCTACTGACTGCCCTTGCAGCGCTTTTTTAATTGATGCGTCCATTCTACGCGCAGCAAACTCGCTACTTGCATTATCTACAGCTTCAATCGCTGCTTTAATTTCTGCCGGTGTTGTGGCACTTTCGCGTACCGCAATAAGTTTAGCAATTTCTGCTTTTAACACACTTAATTCTTGTTCATCAAGCAATTGGCTATCGGTTGCAAGTGAAGCTTCAAGTGCTTCAACAACACGTAATGCTTCAACTTGCTGCTCTTTGAGCATTCGCGCTTCCATGTCGTCTTTGGCATTTGTCATCGACTCTTTCAGCATATTAGCAACTTGATCATCCGATAAGCCAAATGAAGGTTTTACCTGTATTTCAGCTTGCACACCGGTTGATTTTTCCATTGCTGATACGCTCAATAGACCATCGGCATCAACTTTAAAAGTAACACGAATATGCGCAGCACCTGCCGCCATAGCCGGAATGCCCTTTAAGCTAAATTTAGCCAGCGATCGACAATCATCTACTAATTCACGCTCGCCTTGCAGCACGTGTAATGACATCGCCGTTTGACCATCTTTAAAGGTGGTGAACTCTTGTGCACGTGCCACCGGGATTGTGGTGTTACGTGGAATGATTTTCTCGACCAAACCGCCCATGGTTTCAAGACCAAGCGAAAGTGGTAGTACATCGAGCAATAACATGTCAGAATCAGGCTTATTACCCACTAACACATCTGCTTGCAGTGCAGCACCAAGGGCCACAACACGATCGGGGTCAATTGAGGTCAGTGGTTCTTTATCAAAAAATGCCGCAACTTGAGAGCGTACAATCGGCATGCGGGTAGACCCACCCACCATAACAACTTGCAGTACTTCTTGGTTTTCGATGCCGGCATCTTTTACCGCACGTCGGCACGAACGAAGCGTTTTCTTTACAAGTCCTAGCGCCAATTCATCAAAGGTTTCGCGCGTTACTTCAACTGTGTAGCTTTGGCCATCAAACTCTAAACCAACGTTCACTGTTTGGTATTGGCTTAATGCTTCTTTACAGGCTTTTGCTTTATTGATGAATAAACGTAAAACCGATGCCGATAACTCGTTAACACCCGTTTGCTGCTTAAAGTAGTCAACCAGTAATGAGTCGAAATCGTCACCACCTAGGCTCGAATCACCGCCTGTCGCCATGACTTCGAATACCCCTTGATGCAGGCGTAAAATAGAGATATCGAAAGTACCGCCGCCCAAGTCATAAACGGCAATAATGCCTTCTTGACCTGAGTCTAGGCCATAGGCTACTGCCGCCGCTGTTGGCTCGTTGAGTAAGCGTAAAACATTAATACCCGCAAGTTCAGCTGCGTCTTTAGTGCTTTGACGCTGTGCATCATCAAAGTACGCTGGCACAGTGATCACGGCGCCCATAATATCTTGGCCGGCAAAGCTTTCTTCAGCACGTTGTTTTAAGGTTTTTAATATTTCACTTGATGCCGACACCGGGCTGATTGCGCCAGCAACAGTGCTAATGGCAAGTGAGCCATTATGTTCACAAAACTGATACGGTAATTGACCGTAACTTTGCTCAATTTCGGTTTGTGTTTTGCCTAAGAAGCGCTTCACTGAAATGAGTGTATTTGCTGGGTCTTGTGTAGCCGCTGCAGCCGCTTGTTCACCCACTAATATGCTGTCTGCTTGGTACTGAACAACCGACGGCAGCATTGCATTACCTGCAAGGTCTGTTAGTGTGCGAGCTTCGCCACTTTGGACAGTCGCAACAAGTGAATTTGTTGTACCTAGGTCAATACCCACTGCCAATTTGTGCTCATGTGGTGCCGCGCTTTGCCCCGGCTCAGCAATTTGCAATAATGCCATAATGCTCTTTTAAACTCTTAAATAGCTGTTAAGTTACAACTAACGATTAATCATCAAATAAACTGTCTTCAATTCGCTCAAGTTCTTCGCGTAGCTTATAAACAAACTTTAACTTACGAATATTATCCGCCGCTGCCTGCCATTGCTGTTCATCATTGCTTGCTAGCTGATCAGCCAGTTCGTTGCTGTATTGCGTGTCTAACTGTTTAATTTGCGTTTCAAACTGGGCAATTGCTGCATCAGGATCTGCGGCATTTTCAAGCTCTTCAAGCTCTTCTCGAAGCTCCATTTGCTGCATTAAGAATAGCGGATCTTGTAATGTTTGTTGTTCAGCACGAATATCAACGCCCAACTCACTAAGCATGTATTCAGCACGCTTTACCGGGTGTTTTAACGTTTGTAATGCATCATTGATTTCAGCCGCGTTTTGCACAGCAAGTAGTTTGTCGCGGCTACTAGCACTGGCATGACGATCTGGATGAACTGCACGTTGCAGCTCGAGGTAGTGTTTATTAATAGTCGCTAAATCAATGTTATAGTCTACTGGAATCGCAAATAACTCAAAGTAACGCATTACATAATCCAACTCGGTAAACAGAAAAAGAACAAAGCCCTACACAGGTAGGGCTTCAAGCAAGGAAAACGTGCTAGCTTAAACGGTAAAGCTTTCGCCGCAACCACACTCATCGGCCTGATTCGGGTTATTAAACTTAAACCCTTCGTTCAAACCTTCTTTAGTGTAATCAAGTTCAGTGCCGTCTATGTACACTAAGCTTTTTGCATCAACGATTACTTTCACACCGCGACATTCAAAAACTTCGTCGCCATCTGCTAACTCATCAACAAATTCAAGAACATAAGCAAGACCTGAACAGCCCGTCGTTTTAATGCCTACGCGAAGGCCAATGCCTTTACCGCGATTTGCTAAAAATGATTCTACGCGGTTTGCTGCCGCATCTGTCAATGTCACTGCCATGAATTTATCTCTTACTTCGCTTGTTTGCTTTTGTAATCAGCAATCGCTGCTTGAATCGCGTCTTCTGCTAAAATTGAACAGTGAATTTTCACTGGTGGTAATTCAAGCTCTGCACTGATATCAGTGTTTTTGATTGTTGAAGCTTCGTCTAATGTTTTACCTTTCACCCACTCTGTTACAAGTGAAGAAGAGGCGATTGCGCTACCACAACCATATGTTTTAAATTTTGCATCTTCAATAACACCTTCTGGTGATACTTTAATTTGCAATTTCATTACGTCACCACACGCAGGTGCACCCACCATACCTGTTGCAACAGATGGATCATTTTTGTCTAAAGAACCCACGTTACGTGGATTTTCAACATGATCGATTACTTTATCACTATAAGCCATAATACTATCCTCACTACCTGCTAGCGGCGGCGATCACTGATTAGTGATGCGCCCACTCAACTGAATCTAAATCAATACCTTCTTGATGCATTTCCCATAAAGGAGACATCTCACGTAAACGGCCAATCGAGTTTTTGATTAGTTCGACGGTATAATCAATCTCTTCTTCAGTCGTAAAGCGGCCAATGCTGAAACGAATTGAGCTGTGTGCTAATTCGTCGTTACGGCCTAACGCACGTAGTACATAAGAAGGCTCTAAGCTTGCTGAGGTACAGGCTGAACCTGATGAAACAGCAATGTCTTTAACAGCCATTAATAACGACTCACCTTCAACAAAGTTGAAGCTGATGTTTACAATACCCGGAACTGACTGACTTGGTTCACCATTAAAGTAAACTTCGTCCATATCAGCCATAATGCCATCAACCAAACGCTTACGAAGTGCGCTGATATGTGCATGGTCTTTTTCGAAATCTTCTTTTGCGATTCTAAATGCCGCACCCATACCCACTAATTGGTGAGTAGCCAGTGTGCCTGAACGCATACCACGCTCATGACCACCACCGTGCATTTGTGCTTCTAAACGAGCACGTGGCTTACGACGAACATACAATGCGCCAACACCTTTCGGGCCATAGACTTTGTGGCCAGAGAACGACATAAAATCAACTTTTAACTGTTGCACGTCGATAAGTACTTTACCTGCACTTTGTGCCGCATCAACGTGGAACATAATTTTGCGCTCACGGCACATTTCGCCGATGGTCGCGATATCTTGGATAACACCTAGCTCGTTGTTAACGTGCATGACACTAACAAGTACCGTGTCATCACGCATAGCGGCTTCAAGCTTTTTAAGGTCAAGTAAACCGTTTTCTTCAACGTCCATATAGGTTACTTCGAAACCTTGACGCTCTAATTCACGACATGTATCAAGCACTGCTTTGTGCTCTGTTTTAACCGTGATGACGTGCTTGCCTTTCTTTTTATAGAACTGTGCAGCACCTTTAATGGCGAGGTTATTTGATTCTGTAGCACCTGAAGTGAAAACAATTTCACGTGGATCAGCGTTAATCAGATCAGCAATGTCTGTACGCGCTTGATCAACCGCTTCTTCTGCTTGCCAACCAAAACGGTGTGAGCGTGATGCAGGATTACCAAAATTACCGTCCATAGTCAGGCATTGCATCATTTCTTTTGCCACACGTTCATCAACAGGCGTGGTTGCTGCGTAATCTAAATAAATCGGTAACTTCATTTCTCTCTCCGCTTTCGTCAAGCTACAGTTGACAGCTTACTTGAATGTTTTCCAGTTGCTTAATTGCAGTGTTGATGCTGTTATCTTGGCGCGATGCGACTTCTTTCACATCTGATTTTTCTACCAATTCAGCAAGGGTAATACTATTTAAAAAATCTTCGATACGCGCGCTTAAATCTGACCACAATGTATGAGTCAAACAGCGCATGCCACTTTGGCAGCCACCCGTTGCACCATGGCAGCGAGTTGCATCAACAGACTCATCAACGGCATTGATAACATCGCCAACAGAAATTTCATTCGCGCCACGTCCTAATAAATATCCACCACCTGGGCCACGCACAGAAGTCACAAGGCCATTTTTACGTAAACGGGCGAATAATTGTTCGAGGTAAGACAACGAAATTTCTTGTCGCTCAGAAATATCGGCAAGGGGCACTGCACCCACATTTGTATGGAGTGCAACATCCAACATGGCGGTTACTGCGTATCTGCCTTTTGATGTTAACTTCATGGAGCCCCCGATGTTACTGCACGCTAAGGTGTGCAAATTTTAATTACCAGACCAAAATAGTCAAGTATTATCACGTGATAAAAATTGATACTTGCCATTGATAAAACCGAATACCCGACTAAATTGGTCAAGTACTATGTCTATTGTAATTACCTGAGTAATTTAGTCAAGTATTATGCTTATAACCTGTGATTATTTTATAGACTTATTAATTGAAGTCAGAATGCCGCGTAAGATATTCATTTCGGCTTCTTCTGGGCGCGCACGATTAAACAAACGACGTAATTTAGTCATCACCATACCTGGGTGCTGTTTGATGATAAACCCGGTGTCGTTTAATGTTTGCTCTAAATGCTCATAGAACAACTCAGTTTGTTTTGCGTTAGGGTAAGTAACGTCGTCTTGTTCTTGCTGTTTTGGCTGGGTGTTTAAATACGCCATACGTGTTTCATAGCACAGGGTTTGTACTGCCATAGCAAGGTTTAATGAGCTGTATTCTGGGTTCGCAGGAATGCACACATGATAGTTACACTGTTGTAACTCTTCATTGGTTAAACCGCTATTTTCACGACCAAACACGAGTGCAACCGGGCCATTCGCCGCTTCTGCCACTAATTTTTCACCACATTCACGTGGCTCAACCATCGGCCAAGACAAGGTGCGCGAACGAGCACTGGTGCCAATCGTTAAACTACAATCAGCAATCGCATCAGCAAGGGTATCAACAACCACGGCTTTGCCTAAAACATCGGTTGCACCTGCAGCAAGCGCACTGGCATGACTATCAATTTCACATGCAGGGTCAACAAGATAAAGGTTTGATAAGCCCATCGTTTTCATAGCACGTGCTGCTGAGCCAATATTACCAGAATGAGATGTGTTAACTAATACGATACGAATATCATCAAGTGTCATTGCGTTGTTACTTACTGAATGTCAAAAATTGCGCGAATTCTACCATGAAAGCTATTCTGGAGGCTATACAGATCACGCGATCAATCAGTATTGATCACAGATCATGGGCGGTGCTAGGGGTTTTTCTTTTACTAGTACATCCTTATTTTTAGTATCAGATTTATGTATGAAACGCCCCGTATAATTTTTAGCTTTTAAAAATAGTCAGATAGAAATTTAATTTAAAATCAGTTCAGTACAAAAAACAACCAAAAGTATTTCCGCTTTGTTGTTTACTTTGCAGTAAAAACCGCTAGAATACGCCGGCTTAAATATATTCGTTCTTTTACAACCCAAAGGTAATGCTATGCATCCAATGTTAAACATTGCGGTTCGCGCTGCGCGTAACGCAGGCAAAATTTTACTTCGCGCAAGTGAAGACTTATCAAAAGTTGATGTACAACAAAAAGGCACTAACGATTTAGTGACTAACATCGATAAAGAAGCTGAAGCCGCAATCCGTGACACTATTTTAAGATCTTACCCTGATCACTGTATCGTTGGTGAAGAACTAGGTGAGCACAAAGGCAAAGATGCAGATTACCAATGGATTGTTGACCCACTTGATGGCACAACAAACTTCATCAAGGGTATCCCTCATTACGCAGTATCAATCGCACTTAAAGTAAAAGGTCGTTTAGACCAAGCTGTTATCTATGATCCAATTCGTGGTGAATTATTCACAGCGTCTCGCGGTCAAGGCGCACAGCTTAACAGCAAGCGTTTACGTGTATCAAAAACTAACGAGTTAGCAGGTTCTATTCTTGCTACAGGTTTCCCGTTTAAACAAAAGCATCACTTAGACGCATACTCTGAGGCATTCAAAGCTTTATTTATTCACACGGCTGATATTCGTCGTGCAGGTTCTGCTGCTCTTGATATGGCGTATGTTGCAGCTGGCCGTGTTGATGGCTTTTTCGAAATTGGCCTTAAGCCTTGGGATACAGCCGCTGGTGAGCTTTTAGTTAAAGAAGCGGGCGGTATGGTTGTTGATTTCGCAGGCGGTATTAACTACAACCAAAGCGGCAACATTATCTGTGGCGCGCCAAAATTAACACAAGCAATCATTCGTGAAATTCGTCCAGTATTAACTGAGTCACTACTTCGCTAATGACCCATTAATTCTAACGCGTGATTAGCATGACAAAAAGGAGCTACGGCTCCTTTTTTTGTGGCTGAAAATAGTCATTCTCCAACTTTATTTCTATGGCACTCTTTTCTGTAAACGGCAGACCGGCTAAGTCTTCAGCAAAGTAACTGTTGAACAGCTGATCAAACTCACCTGAGCTTTTCATCGCGTTTAAGCCTATTAATAATACCTCGGCTAGCTCTGGCTTGTTATTGCTAACAAAAAAATAAAAAGCGCTCGGGTAGCTAATATAGACATTGGGCACAATCGCCAGTTGCTCACTATTTATTTGCTTAAGCTCTGAAGTCACCTCGATAAATGAACGCGGGAAGTAATCAACCCGGCCACTTATAACTAAGTTAAACATTGCTTGATAATTCGCCAGTGGCCGAACCGCTAAGCCATTTTGCGCCAATATTTTTGTATCAGGCCAGTCATGACCTTGTATAGCGGTAAACGCCATTAAGTCTTGTTTAGTTTTTACCTCTTTAAACCGCGGTAAAAATTCACGTTTTGTAAGCAGTGCGCGTTTACCGATAAACCCTTTAAATAAAGGGACTGGAACAGCAATCGCTAGATGCTCTCGCTCTGGGCTGGTCATACTCCAATAGACATCGGCTTGGTTTTCGTCGAGCATGAGTAATGTGCGCTGTTGATGAGGGTGCACCAGTACTTCGTTTATAACGGTGGGATACTTTGCGGCACGAAACGCTGCAGCTAACAGCGCGTGTAAATAATGATCGCGCTGATACAAGGGACGTTGCTCTATGGCTAAGTTCACCACATTTTTGGCATCAATAGGCAGGCTGCATCCTAGGCTTAGCACAACAAGGATTGCACTACATAGTCGCTTCATTATTATTATTCTTAACGTGTTTTTTTTAACCTACACTGGCTTAGAGTGAGACACAAGTGAAATTGGCCGAACTCAAATTTTCTTCATAACCCGATTTGCAGGGTGTCATCGCTGGCGACACTTAGCCTCACCACTGCCGGGGCCGGACAACGACGCTTACAAACAAATAAGTGACTCGTTTTAAAGCGTTTGGCCTCTTTTTTCGCATCGGTTGCGAGTGCTGCAACTTGGTGGCTATTAATGCATTGCTCAAGGTCAGGTTTAACGAGACCAATCGACAGCGTTAGCAAAGGTACAAACTGTTTTTTACCTTCGCGGTTACTCGCCCAATACCCACCTTGCGAGATGTGTTCTGGGGTAAAAAAGGCGCGTGATTTTTCTTCAAATTCTGAAATGATCGCATGGCACCTATGCTCTGCATCGTCTTTATCGAATACCACCATAAAATCATCGCCACCAATGTGACCAACAAAGCCTTTGCTTTTGCTACAAACATCAACGATCACTTCAGCTAATAATTTGATCACACTGTCGCCACTGGCGTATCCATATAAATCATTAAATTGCTTAAAGTGATTTAAATCGACATACGCTAACGAAAACGCATAACTGTTGCGCAGCCTTAATTCGATAGCTTCATTTATTGCCACATTACCGGGTAGCATGGTCAATGGATTTGCGTGTTGAGCGTGGCGTATTTTTTCTTCGGTGATGTGTTTGAGAATATTACGCAAAGGTGCCAATCCTAAGTAGTCGCCGTTGCGTGTTATGACGATATGGCGGCGAATATCGAATTCAAATTCGGTGATTTGTTGACTAACCGTATCAAGCAATTCGTTTTCATCGACCACTAGCGGTTGCTTATCCATTAGTGCGGTAACAGGCTGCTTATCATAAAGCGCGTGACCATAAGGAGCTGCAAACACCTCGGTAAGTTGATCTCTGTGTAATAAGCCTACGGGACTATTTTGTTCAAGGACAGCAAGACTAGTGAGTGTTTTATCTTGCTCAAAAATACTGTGCGCATCTTTACAACGGGTATTCGCCTCAATACTGGCATGCTCAACAGCAAGCCAACCGATAGCCATTGATTGTTCAAAGCTGCTGCTGTTGTCTGATGATTCAAGGTGTTTTAAGCAATGCAGATTAATTTGGTAACTGGGCTGTAAACTCGGTCTTTCTAATAAAAAGCCCTGTGCATGCTGCACTCCTAAACTTTCGAGTAAACGTAACTCTTCTACGCGCTCGATACCTTCGGCAATCACTTGGGTATTCGTGGCTTTAGCCAATACAATGATTGATTTTAGAAACTCTTTTTTCACCACACTTTGGTCACAGTGATCAATAAAGTATCGGTCAATCTTTACAAACTCAGGGCATAACTCAGACCACTGCTTTAACCCCGAATAACCTGCCCCTAAATCATCAATGGCAATTGAAAAGCCTAATTGACGATAATGCGCGATGGTCTTTAACAGTAAACATCCGTCGTCTACTTTTTCTTGTTCAGTTACTTCAATGACAACGCGATTAGCCGCCAGCCCAAAATGTTCAACTAGGTGTAATGTTTCGCCTTTAGGATGACATGGGTCGAGCAGTGTTTTAGGGCTGACATTTAAGAACAACTTACCTTGCAGGTTGAGCTTAACAAAGTTTTCAATGGCTTTACTGCGACACAAAAGCTCAAGTTCTGAAATTTTATTGCAGGCAATTGCAGCAGAAAATAAAGCGCTGGGCATCTCAAGTTCAGAGCTTTTTGGCCCCCGACTTAAAGCCTCGTAACCCAAAATATGTTGATTAGAAACATCAAAGATGGGCTGAAACAGCGTTTTAATGTCACTGTTTTCTAATATTCGCTGTAGTTGTGCACTCACCTTTCACCTAGTTTCTGTCATACAAATAGATGGCTAAATTAGCAATCTAGTATGACAATTTTATGGCAAGCGCTGCGCTTCATTCACCTCTTGTTCATTTATTCCCACTAATTCCAATTGCTTAATGCGCGCTAAGCTATCGATCATTTTTAGTTCAGCCTGTTCAATATCAACATGATTCATTTGTTGTTGTGTCGTCATCGCCAAAACGGCTAACGGATTAAGTAACAGCTGTTGTATGTGATAACAGTTAGGCCCTGTAAAATCGGGTAACTCAGGTTGTAAATTAAGGGGCTCATTGTCACTAGAGATTGCCGTAAGCGGTGTGCTTTCAACATATTCAGTAATAGCGTCTAATGTCTGCTTACACTCTGGAAACACCTGATTAAACGCTAAAAATAATCCCTGTGATGAATGAACCAACGACAACAGCATGGATTTAACTTGCTGCGTATCTGACTGCCCTTGCAGTGCTGTCACAACCTGCCACGCCAAACTTTGGTACTCACCTAATTGTTGTTCTGGCGTTATTGTGGGTGGCTTTGGTGCTGACTCAGCTTGCTTGGCAACCTGTTGCTCTTTGCAACCGAGCAGTAAAAAAATAATAAATACATTACTTATTAGATACTTCATAATTTCTTCCATAAAAAAACCGCCCAAACAGGGCGGTTCTTTTTTAAGCATGGCTTATTAAGGCATAGGATCGAGATCCGCACCTTCTTTTTCGATTACTTCTGGAATTAAGTCTTCTTTACTTACACCCATTGCAATCGCCACTGCTGATGCAACATACACAGATGAGTAAGTACCGATAAACACACCAAATAGTAATGCTGTCGCAAAGCCGTGAATAGTTTGACCACCCCATACAAACAACGCAATCAATACTAAAATTGTGGTGATTGATGTTACAAGGGTACGATTCAATGTTTGCGTAAGTGAAATATCAATGATTTCTATGGTGTCATCGATACGCACTTTACGGAAGTTTTCACGAATACGGTCAGATACAACGATGGTATCGTTGAGTGAGTAACCTATCACCGCCAAAATCGCTGCTAAAATCGTTAAGTCAAACTCAAGATCCAGTATTGAGAATAAACCTAATGTGATAATAACATCGTGTAATAGTGCTGATACCGCGCCAACCGCAAAACGCCATTCAAAGCGAAATGCCACGTAGATCAAGATACAAATAAGTGCAGTTAACATGGCCAAGCCACCCTGCTCTTTTAAATCTTCACCTACACTTGGGCCCACAAACTCAATACGGCGCATTTCAACACTTGAATCAGTTTGTTTTAAGGCATCAATGATTTGGTTACCAATGACTTCTGCTTTCACGCCATCACCTTGCGGTGCAAGGCGCACAAGAATTTCTTTACTTGAGCCAAATAGCTGAACAGAGAAATCTTCAAAGCCACTTGCCGTAATTGCTTCACGTACTTTTTTCAGATCTGCAGGTTGTGCAAAGCCAACTTCAACCGCTGTACCACCGGTAAAGTCTAAACCGAAGTTTAAGCCTTTTGTAAAAAACGATACGAAAGAAGCCAAAATCAACAACGTTGATAATGTCATGGCAAACTTGCGGAACTTCATAAACGGGAGTGTTTTACCACCGAGTTTTAAGATTTGCATGCTGACTCCTAAATCGACAACTTATCAATACGCTTACCGCCAATAAACAAGTTGATTACCGCACGGGTACCAACAATGGCTGTAAACATAGAGGTGATAATACCAATCGCAAGTGTCACGGCGAAACCAGCAATTGGACCCGTGCCCACTGCAAACAGAATCACTGCTGCGATTAACGTGGTGATATTTGCATCGAAAATTGTGCTAAATGCGCTGTCGTAACCGAAATGAACGGCTTGTTGCGGACTACGGCCGTCGGCAAGCTCTTCGCGGATACGCTCAAATATAAGCACGTTTGCATCAACGGCCATACCCACGGTCAGTACGATACCTGCAATACCCGGTAAGGTTAATGCCGCACCTGGAATTAATGACATAACACCCACGATTAATACTAAGTTCGCACCAAGGGCAATATTTGCCACCATGCCAAACCCTTTGTAATAAACCAGCATAAATACAAGCACAAATGCAAAGCCTAGTACCACTGCCGTCATACCTGCTTCGATATTTTCTTGACCTAGGCTTGGGCCTACCGTGCGCTCTTCTACAATTTGAATAGGAGCAACAAGTGCACCTGCACGTAGTAATAAGCTCAGATTATGGGCTTCAGCAGGGTTATCAATACCCGTGATTCGGAACGAACGGTCAAGACGTGCTTGAATTGTCGCCACGTTAATCACTTCTTCTACCTTAATTGGAGGAAGTGCTTTACCGTTTTCATCTGTTTTACCCGATGGCTTGTACTCAATGAATACAGTTGCCATACGCTTACCAATCGCGCGCTTAGTGAACGCATTCATTTTTGCGCCACCTTTGCTATCAAGGCTAATGCTTACTTGCGGACGTTGATACTCATCCATTCCTGATTGCGCACCAGTGATGTGGCTACCTTCAAGAATAATGCGTTTTTTTAGTACCACAGGGTAACCGTCACGTGCCATGATCACTTCGGTGCCTGGTGGTACACGCCCTTGTAAGGCTGCACTTGGGTCAGCATCTTCGTCTACTTCACGGAACTCAAGCGTTGCTGTAGCCCCTAAAATTTCTTTGGCACGGGCTGTGTCTTGTACACCAGGAAGCTGTACGATGATACGCTCAGCACCTTGACGCTGAACGTTTGGCTCAGCAACACCGATTTGGTTGATACGGTTACGGATAATCGTTTCGTTTTGCTTGATAGCGTAATCACGAATTTCTTTAAGCTTTTGTTCGCTCATACTGGCGTAAAAAGCGTTATCACTGCTGCTATCATCAATGTACACATTGAGCGGGTAACGGGTTGATAAAAAGCGCTCTGCTGCGTCTTTATCTTCTTCGTTACGCATTTCAACACGTAAACGCTCGCTGCCAGCTACACGACGAATCGTGCGGTAACGCAGCTTTTCTTCACGTAAATCACTTTTAAAATCTTGTTCCATTTGCTCAAGCTGTGTATCAACCGCCGTCGCCATGTCGATTTCCATAGTAAAGTGAACACCACCACTTAAATCCAGACCCAGCTTCATCGGGTTACCACCCAATGCTTTTAACCACTCAGGTTGTGCTGGAGCCATGTTGATGGCAGAGATGTAATCTTCACTAAGGGAATCACGCAGTAGGTCTTGCGCTTTAAGTTGATCTTCAACATTCTTAAAACGTACAAGGATTTGTCCGTCTTCAAGTTTGCTTGATTTAACAGTAACGTTATGTTCTTTGAGGGTCGCATTTACTTTATCGAGTACGCTTAGGTCAGCATCAGTACCTTTAGTGCCCGATACTTGTATGGCCGGGTCACGACCATACAAGTTAGGAGAGGCATATAAAATACCAACGACTAACACAACAAGAACAAGTAAATACTTCCATAATGGAAACTTGTTTAACACGTGTGAGTCCTTATTTTTATTGTTATAGCGACTTCATAGTGCCTTTTGGCAATACTGCAGAAACAGCTGATTTTTGTACTGTTACTTCTGCTTGGTCGTTTAATGAGATAACGATGAAGTCTTTGTCATCAGCGATTTTAGCAATTTTACCAACTAAACCACCTTGCGTAAGCACTTCGTCACCTTTTGCCATCGCGCTCATAAGGGCTTTATGCTCTTTTACACGCTTAGCTTGCGGACGGTAAATTAAGAAATAAAATACCAGACCAAAAATACCCAACATGATTAGCATTTCCATGCCACCACCTGCTGGTGCTGCACCTGCCGCACTTGCGTGCGCGTTTGAGATGAATAAACTCATTACACTTCCTCTTTAATTTTTCTAAAAATTTAATCTGATGTATCTGCAAGCTCTGGCACTTCTTGGCCGCGGCGTGCATAAAAATCTGCAACAAATTCGTCTAGTTTGCCATGACTAATGGCATTACGTAAGCCTTCCATTACACGTTGATAATAACGTAAGTTATGAATCGTGTTTAGACGTGCGCCTAAGATTTCATTACATTTATCAAGATGATGCAAGTACGCACGTGAATAGTTTTTACATGTATGGCAATCACACTCTGGATCAAGTGGACCGGTGTCTGTTTTATGTACTGCGTTACGGATTTTAACAATGCCACCTGTCACGAATAAGTGACCATTACGTGCATTACGGGTTGGCATTACACAGTCGAACATATCGATACCACGACGCACCGCTTCAACCAAGTCTTCTGGTTTACCAACGCCCATTAAGTAACGTGGTTTGTCGGCTGGCATTTTATACGCACAATGATCAAGAATATTGATCATTTCGTTTTTAGGTTCACCCACTGATAAACCGCCCAGTGCATAACCATCAAAACCAATGTCTTCTAGGCCTTTTTGTGATTGTGCACGAAGCTCAGGGTACATACCCCCTTGGATAATACCAAACAGTGCTGCTGGATTATCACCATGCCCTTCTTTTGAACGTTTAGCCCAACGCAGCGAGAGCTCCATTGAGTCTTTGGCTTCTTTTTCAGTGGCAGGATATGGCGTACATTCGTCGAAAATCATCACAATATCAGAGCCTAAGTCGCGCTGAACTTGCATGGCTTTTTCTGGTGAAAGCATGATTTTTTCACCATTCACAGGCGAGCTAAACATGACGCCCTCTTCGGTGATTTTACGCATTGCACCTAAGCTGAATACTTGGAAACCGCCTGAATCAGTTAAGATAGGACGATCCCAATTCATGAAGTCGTGTAAATCACCGTGTTGCTTAATGATTTCTGTGCCAGGACGCAGCATAAGGTGAAAAGTATTACCAAGGCAGATTTGTGCCCCCGTGTCTTTTACTTCATCGGGAGTCATCCCTTTTACCGTGCCGTAAGTACCTACAGGCATAAATGCAGGCGTTTCTATAACACCACGCTCAAAAATCAAGCGGCCGCGGCGCGCTTTACCGTCAGTGCGGTCTAATTCAAATTTCATATTATCCTCTAGTGTCGGAAAAACAGTCCAACAAGCTATAATTTAACCGCTCGATTCTAACCTGTTTGCGCATTTATTACTATTAATTGGGCTAAATTCAAAAATAAAAAGCCCGCTAGCTAAACTCTCCCCACCATGCAGAATTCAGCGTTGCACAGAGGCTTCATATCAACGCATAGCTTAGTAAGAATGGCTGAAAATAAAAAACCCAGTGAAATGCTGGGCTTTTTACGGGGTGATATAAAAGATGACTAACGCTTATTTACGCGTTAAGAACATGGCATCACCATAACTGAAAAAGCGATACTGTTGCTCAATCGCTGTGTGATAAGCACCCATAATATTTTCTTGGCCTGCGAACGCGCTCACCAACATAATCAACGTTGATTCAGGTAAGTGGAAGTTAGTGACCATGGCATCCACCACATTGAACTGATAACCCGGGTAAATAAAGATGTCAGTATCACCAAAGTAAGTATCAAGCTTGCCACCATGTACTTTTGCAGCCGACTCTAAAGAACGTACTGAAGTGGTGCCCACCGCAACAACACGCCCGCCTTTTGCTTTGGTTTCGGCTACGGCTTTTACAACCTCATCAGGAACTTCGATATATTCTGAGTGCATAACATGTTCATCAACTGAATCAACACGCACAGGTTGGAATGTACCCGCACCCACGTGCAAAGTAACAAACGCCATGTTAATGCCTTTGTCTTTTAAAGCCGCCATTAATTTATCGTCAAAGTGAAGCCCTGCTGTTGGCGCTGCAACAGCACCGGGTTTCTCACCATACACCGTTTGATAACGCTCACGATCAGCCTCATTATCTGGGCGGTCTATGTATGGCGGTAATGGCATGTGGCCAATATCGTTTAAGATATCTAATACATTTTCGTCTTTAGCAAACTCAAGTTCAAATAGCTCACCGTGACGCGCTACCATGGTTGCTTCGGCTTTGCCTTCAAGGATAATTTTAGAGCCCGGTTTTGGTGATTTACTCGCACGTACGTGAGCCAGTACACGGTGCTCGTCCAATACGCGCTCAACGAGTACTTCAAGCTTACCACCAGACTCTTTTTGGCCAAACATGCGTGCTGGTATCACTTTCGTGTTATTAAACACTAATAAGTCATTTTCATTTACCAGAGATAAAATATCACTAAACACTTTGTGTTCAACCTGCCCTGTTGGGCCGTCGAGCGTTAATAAACGACTGCTTGTTCGATCTGCTTTTGGAAAACGAGCAATTAATTCATCAGGAAGGTCAAAGCTAAAATCAGCCACGCGCATAGAGCATATCTCTCATTAATAAAAACGCGCCAAGTTTACTCTGATACGCTTGCCACCTCAAGCAAAGCACCTCGGTTCAAGAACAAACAACCTAACCGTGTAAGCTGGTACAGGCTAATAACCGTTTTTAGGTAAAGTTTGCTTGTAGAATAATAGAAATGTCATTATTCTAACCCATTCACTAAGCATGGGTTCAGTTAAGAGGTAGTAGCGCCATGGCAAAGCAGTTGCAACTGCTAATTTTAAACGCTAGCGTTGCTGAGCGTGAAACAATTAAGTTAACACTCAACAAACTTAATGTTTTTACGTTTATTGAAGCCAACGACTCGCAAGAGGCGTTAAAAATACTTAAAAGCCAGCCGGTGGATATTATTATTACGGGCCTTGAAGTCGGCAAAATTGACGGCTGGCGCTTCTCGCGCATGATTCGCTCGGGGTTATTAAAAACCCCAAAAAATACACCTATACTGCTAACTCCCCCTATTTATTGTGAGCGTATCGCTGAAACAACAGCCCGCAGTTATGGTATTGATGCTGTTTTGCCTTTTGAACGCCAAGATATGCTGCCGCAAGTCCTTGCTAATGTCCTGTCGACACACCTAGAAAAAAGCAGCCGCCTTAATTTACTCCTGCTTGAAACGAATAACAGCAAAGCAAATAACATCAACGAACAACTCAAACTCAGTTTTGCTGTTACACACACGACATCGACAAAAGCAGCACTGGCGACGTATCTACAACAAAAGTTTGCAATTGTATTGATTGATGCAACGCAATCGCAATCAGATCCCGCAGGCGCGCTGATTAGCGAAATATTGCAGCATAATCCTAAACAAGCCATTGTTACCATCATTGATAACAACGATGCTGATTATGCCGAGCAACTGTTGCTCTCTGGTGTCACCGATTTTATACGCGCCCCTTATGATCAGTCTTTACTGAGCAAAGTATGTGACCATGCAGCACGCCGTGAAGATTTTATGGTGAGTTATGCAGAGTTTGCACAAAAAGTTGAGCAACTAAGCCAAAGCCAAAGCCGCTATAAAGAACTGTTTTCGGCTCACCAACGTATTTTATTGCATTTAAACACCGTGGTATTGGAGTTTGATCAGCAAGGAAATATTCGCTTTATTAACCCTGCATGGGAAAACCTCACGGGATACGGCATTAAATCAAGTTTATCTAAGTCGTTAACTGATTTTTGTTTGCCTGAGTGTCAGCCCAAGTTACAAGATACGATTCAAAGTATTTTGCACGGGGGGGAGCTACAACAGCAAGTTGAGATACAACTGAGTCATAAAAACGGCAATGCCATTTGGGTTGAATGCCGAATGCAGCTAATAAAAAACAGCCGTAACTCTGCAACGATTACAGCCACTATCGATAACATTCACGAACGTAAGCAAGCTGAGTTACAGCTTCGTCATTTAGCATTGCATGACACGCTAACTGAATTACATAACCGCTATTATTTTGATCAACAATTGCAACGTATTTGCCAAGCCAAATACACCAATGGCGATATAGAACATGCGCTTATTTATATCGATTTAGATCATTTTAAAATCATCAATGACAGTAAAGGTCATCAACAAGGTGATATTGTGCTTAAAGAAGTCGCTCAACTCTTTACTGCCAATATTAGCGACGAGCACTTAATTTGCCGTATTGGCGGTGATGAATTTGCGGTTATTCTGAAAAACACCAATTTGCTTGATGCCCATTTAGTCGCAGAAAGTATTTGTATGGCCATTGAAAAACATCAATTTCATTCTGAAGGCCAAGAATATTCAATTAGCTGCTCAATTGGCCTAACACAAATTACCGCACAAAATAATGATCCCAACGAATGCCTTAAGCAAGCTGATATTGCGCTGTATGTTGCAAAAAGCTTAGGCCGTAATCTGGTTCATTGTTATTCAAAAGAAGACACTCACCACAATAGCCTACAAGCAGGGTTAGAGTGGGGCCACAGCATTCGCCAAGCGCTGCAACACGATGCAATTGAATTACATTACCAACCAATTTGGGACTTTAAACGTGGCCATGTGGCTTACTTTGAAACCTTACTGCGTTTAAAGCTTGATAATGAGCTCATTTACCCGAATCAATTTATTCCCGCATTAGAATTACTAAACGACACATACCTGATGGACCAATGTGTTATTCGTAATGCGATTAAAAGTGTTGCTGATTTTCCTGAGCTCAACCAAGTGGCTATTAATTTATCGGCACAGTCATTTTTAGATGAACGATTATTACCGCATATAGAATCGAGCCTACAAGAGTATAACGTTGAACCCACGCGTATTATTTTTGAAATAACCGAGTCAGCCAGTATCAATAATTTAGTGGCCACCCGCGCAATGATAGAGCGCCTCAATGGCTTAGGCTGCCATTTCTCGATTGACGACTTTGGCACTGGCTTTAGTACATTTAACTACCTTAAACAGCTGCCAGCACAACATGTAAAAATTGATGGCTCGTTTGTTCGCGATATGTTGAACGACCCTATCGACCTTGCGCTCGTGAAGGCGATAAACGATATTAGCCGCTCTTTAGACAAGCGTTCTGTTGCTGAATACGTTGAAAATAAAGAAATATTTTTAGCACTAAAAGAGATAGGCGTCGATTACGGGCAAGGTTACTTTATTGCACGCCCCATGCCTGTTGAAAAAATTAGCAGTGAGCTTGAAAGAATCTCTAACAATAAACTTTTTAGCTAACAACTGACTAGCTAATTCGCCCCGAATATTGATACATTTTTAAACAATTTTATTAACTTTTTATCTACCATCCTGAGAATACTCATCTATAATTAATTCACGCCAAGAGATAATGTCGCGTATTTATAGTGATAATCTAAAAAAAACATGACATTACCTTTTACATTATACATACTGAAAATGACTTAACATCTATACGTTTTTGTATGAGCGGTATTTAGGAGAAAAGTGATGACACAACTAATCGTATTGTTACTGATCGTTAATCTAGGGATAGCATATCAATGTTACCGTAATGCGACCTACAAAGGGTACCCGGTAAAAGTATTTACAGGGTTGGGCTTAGTGCCTTATTTTAATCTGGTTGTTTGGGTTTACTTATTGTTTTTACCCAGCTTAAAGCCTTTTTCAATGGATGAAAAGCAGCCCTTATAGGCTAATGCCGATCAGTTAAGACTTTAATCGGCGGATCAGTTGAATGATCCCCTCTATATGTAAAAATCCGATAGACCCTGTTTATCGGATTTTTTTATGCACGTATCTCAAGCCCTCAACATTATTAACAGTTACAAACCAAATCAAGTTGAAACACTCGCAGACCTTTTGCCCATTGAACTTATCAATAGTGCTTACGAACTCACTGATACGGTTACTCTAAGAAAGCGAAAGCTCACTTTAGAGTCGATGGCATGGCTACTGGTTGGAATGGCAATCTATAACGATAAGTCCATGGCT
>NZ_LYPI01000010.1:0-346872 GCF_001938575.1 Pseudoalteromonas sp. PAB 2.2 | reverse complement strand
ATTGCAACTAAAGTTCGCCAATGAGCAGCCAGACTCTCCAAGTTGTGAACAACTGTTATCTCCCAAAGCATGGAAGCTATTATGGTTAAAGAGAATAAAAACACCATTGCCTTCAACCGCTCCAAATATGTCATGGGCGTATCAAGAACTGGCAAAGCTAGGAGGCTGGAAAGATACCAAGCGCACAGGGCGTGCATCTGTCAACGTGTTATGGCAAGGATGGTTTAAACTTCAAACCATCCTTGAAGGCTATGAATTAGCAATGTCTCTCGGTGAAAAGTTGTGATCAAGAGACAGCCATAAGGCGCCTCTTCATTTAGCTAACTAATAGCTTACTCTGTAGGTTGAGCAGCTTTAGGTACTTTTACATCAGCTTGCGCTTTGAGTGCAGCAATAAATACCATATAGTTTTTATTTACTTGCGCCATTGTGATGTTTTGTTTTTGTTGCTCATTAATATCACTGCTTTGAGCTTCATTCACCGCTTTAAGCGCAACAATCGCAGAGTCACCATTATTTAAATCAACAACATCTGTCACGGGTGCACCTTGTGGGTGTGCCATTCTAAATGCCTGTTGAACAATAGCGGGTGAAACGGTGTACGCTTGACGTGCTAACGCCGCTTCTTGGCGAACTTCTAAGCCTTCAGCTGCCGCAATATCGCTTAAGCTTTTACCTGCTTCAATATCTGCATACAGAGTGCGTGCTTTATCTTTAGCAAGTTCAGATGCTTTCTGCGCAACTAACGTCGCTTTGATTTGCTCTGAAACATCTGCAAGTGGCTTCGTCGTTGCTGGTTTGTGATCATTCACTCGAACAACAACAGCATGCTCATCACCCACTTCAATCACTTCTGAGTTCATGCGATCTTCTAACACTTCTGGAGAGAAAATTGCCGCAATAACTTGTGGGTTATTAAGTGGCTCTGGTAATGCGTTACGCGTTACTAGCTCTGTTTTTTGAACTTCAACACCTGCCGCTTCTGCTGCATCGTTTAATGTGTCAGAGATTTCAAACGCTAATTCACCCATTTCTGTTTGCTTCTCATAGAAAGCATTCACTTTCTTAGAACGCTCCAGCTCAGCACGTAACTCGCCTTTTACGTCAGCATAAGGTTTTACTTGCTGTGTTTGAATATCTGTCAGTTTGATGATGTGATAACCAAACTCAGATTCTACAACATCAGAAATGTCACCTTTGTTTGCAAGTGCATATGTTGCCTCTTCAAACGCAGGGTCCATCATGTCGCGCTCTATCCAATCAAGATCACCGCCCATCTCAGCACTCACGACATCGTCTGATGACGACTCAGCAAGCTGCGCAAAGTCTGCACCATTTTTAAGTTGTGCAAGTAACTCTTCTGCTTTCGCTTTTGCAGCATCATCGTCTTCACTATTATCAATTAAGATATGTGAAACACGGCGTTTTTCTGGCTCAATATATTGCGCGCTATTTTGATCGTAATACGCTTTTACATCTTCTTCTGACACGCTTGAATCTAGGCTCAGATTCGCCGCATTTAAATCAATGTAGCTCACTGATACTTGCTCAGGTGCTAAAAACTGCGGTTGATTTAGGTCATAGTAATCAGCAATTTCTTGTTCGCTTACTTCAACGCCTTCTTGTAACGACTCTTTAGTAACAACAAGGTAATCGATACTGCGCGTTTGTTGTTGAAGTGCAACACTGTTGTTTAATTCGTTTTCTAATACGAAATCAGTTCCTGCAACAGCACCCACAAGTTGGCTACGCGTCATATCTTCACGTAGATACTCTCTAAAAGTATCTGGTTGAAAGTTCATTTGACGAAGCACTTGTAGATAGCGGTCGTTATTAAACTGGCCACCCACTTGAAAGTAAGGCATTTCTAAAATAGCTTTACGGACACTTTCGTCACTAACACGAAGACCTAATTCTGCCGCTAGTTGAGTTTGCAATTCTTGTTGTACTAAACGGTCAATTACGCCTTGGCGGATTTGTGCCATGTAATTTGGATCGGCTGCGATTTGCGCAAAATATTCACCAAATTGTTGCTCTAAACGATTACGCTCATTTTGATAAGCACGGCTGAATTCGGTTTGGCTAATTTTAACTCCATTTACTTCTGCAACGGGTTGCTCTGTGGTTTGTCCTAAATAACCACCGATCCCAGCTAAAGCAAAAGATAAAATCACCGCGCCTAAAATAATTTTGGCTGCAGGTCCCTGCGAACCTTCTCTGATTTTCTCAAGCATTTATCTATCTCTATTCTGATCAGGTACAAATTAACCCTGCTCATGTAAAAAAAGCGTATCTTACCAGATACGCTTTTTCACTTGAAGTAACTGGTGCTAAGTTACCTAATTCAATTTAAGTGTGATTAGGTATCTCTCACCTTACTAATCTTTTGCTGATTAGTTTACTGCGTCTTTCAGCGCTTTACCTGCTTTGAAAGAAGGAATGTTTGCTGCTGCAATCTGGATAGCTTCACCAGTTTGTGGGTTACGACCTGAACGCGCTGCACGCTCACGTACTGAGAAAGTACCAAAGCCAACTAGCGCCACTGAATCGCCATCTTTAAGAGCGCCTGAAACAGCCTCGATGAATGAATCTAGTGCACGACCAGCAGCCGCTTTAGAAATGTCAGCATCAGCTGCGATTTGATCGATTAATTGAGATTTATTCACAATATCATCCTCTTTCATTGTTATTATCAAGAGCGATTGTTTTTTTAATTAACATCACTGTTTTGAAAATTTATGAGCAAGTTAAGTTTATGCTCAGGTTATTATATTTTTCTCAACCCTAGGCCACATAAGGCCTAGGCTTGAAAACTAGTGCTTAACTTATCATACCCTTTGTATTTGAAAAGCCCCTAAAAGCACTTTTTTGCTGTTTTTTACTGGTTTTTTTCAGTTTCGACTGAAAAACTCTCTACTGGGTGCTTCAAAGCTATCTTTAAAACGTCATCAATCCATGTAACTGGGTGAATTTCAAGACCCTCTAAAACGTTATCAGGGATCTCTTTTAAGTCACGTTCGTTAATTTTTGGAATAATAACGGTTTTAATACCGCCACGGTGGGCAGCTAAAAGTTTCTCTTTTAAGCCACCTATTGGAAGTACTTCACCACGTAAAGTGATTTCACCCGTCATGGCAACATCAGAACGTACCGGGTTACCCGTTAAGCTCGATACTAAACCTGTCACCATGGCAATACCCGCACTTGGGCCATCTTTGGGTGTTGCACCTTCAGGCACGTGGACATGTATGTCACGTTTTTCGTAAAAGTCACTATTGATACGCAATTTATCCGCGCGATTACGCACCACAGTCATTGCTGCTTGAATTGACTCTTGCATCACATCGCCCAGCGATCCCGTGTACGTTAGTTTGCCTTTACCAGGCACTGCGGCTGACTCAATCGTTAATAAGTCACCGCCTACTTCAGTCCACGCTAAACCCGTTACTTGGCCTATACGATCACCATCTTCTGCTTTACCATAATCAAAGCGCTGCACACCTAGGAATTCTTCTAGGTTGTCTTCGTCAATGGTGACTTTCTTAATGTCTTTATTAAGCAAAATATTTTTCACTGCTTTACGACACAGCTTAGACACTTCACGTTCAAGATTACGCACACCAGCTTCGCGGGTGTAGTAGCGAATAATGCCAATGATGGCGCTATCTTCAATCTCAACTTCGCTATCTTTAAGACCATTACGCTTAACTTGCTTTGGAATTAAATGCTGCTTGGCAATATTTAGCTTCTCATCTTCGGTGTAGCCCGATAAACGAATTACTTCCATACGGTCTAATAATGGACCCGGAATATTAAAGCTATTTGATGTAGCAACAAACATTACATCAGATAAATCGTAATCGACTTCTAAATAGTGATCAGCAAAATGGCTGTTTTGTTCTGGGTCTAATACCTCAAGCAATGCTGAAGCTGGGTCACCACGCATATCAGAAGACATCTTGTCGATTTCGTCTAATAAGAACAGTGGGTTTTTAACCCCAACTTTGGTCATGTTCTGAATCAACTTACCCGGCATTGAACCAATGTAAGTACGACGATGACCACGTATTTCAGCTTCATCGCGTACGCCACCTAAAGCCATACGAACATATTTACGACCCGTAGAGCGCGCAATAGACTGTCCTAGTGATGTTTTACCCACACCCGGTGGACCCACTAGGCACAAAATTGGGCCTTTTAATTTATTAGTACGCTGTTGGACTGCAAGATACTCAATAATACGTTCTTTGACTTTGTCTAAACCGTAATGGTCGGTATCAAGAATTTTTTGCGCACCCGCTAAGTCTTTTTTCACTTTAGAGCGTTTTTTCCATGGCACATTGATAAGCGTATCAATATATGAGCGAACCACGGTGGCTTCTGCCGACATAGGTGACATCATTTTCAGCTTCGCAAGTTCAGCACTTGCTTTCTCTTGCGCTTCTTTTGGCATGCCCGATTCTTCGATACGCTTTTTAATTGCTTCGAATTCATCTGGTACATCATCCAGCTCGCCAAGCTCTTTTTGAATCGCTTTCATTTGCTCGTTGAGGTAGTACTCACGCTGCGATTTTTCCATCTGCTTTTTAACGCGAGTACGAATTTTCTTCTCAACTTGCAGTAAGTCTATCTCACCTTCCATCAAGGCCATTAAGTACTCAAGACGTTCTGTTACATTAGAAATCTCAAGTACTTTTTGTTTTTCTGGCACTTTAAGTGGCATATGCGCTGCCATCGTATCTGCTAAACGTGCAGCCTCATCGATTCCCGACACAGAAGTTAGTACTTCAGGTGGGATTTTCTTATTGAGTTTCACATAGCCTTCAAATTGGCTAATAGCGCTACGAATAAAGATATCTTGCTCTTGCTCATCAATGTGGCTTGATTCAATGAACTGCGCCTCAGCAACGAAGAAATCATCGTTATCTAAAAACGTTTCGACGCTCGCACGCTGCGTGCCTTCTACAAGCACTTTAACGGTGCCATCAGGTAGCTTTAATAACTGAAGTACTGTGGCTATGGTACCAACACGGTAGATATCATCTTGTTGCGGATCATCAACAGAGGCGTCTTTTTGCGCCACTAGGAAAATTTGTTTGTCTTTGTCCATCGCCGCTTCTAAGCATTTTATTGATTTTTCACGACCAACAAATAGCGGGATCACCATGTGCGGGTATACCACTACATCGCGCAGTGCCAACACGGGGATTTCAACTCGATCTGTTCTCTCAAGCGTCATTATATTCTCTTCGCACTTCATTTATTTTAAAGATTACTCAAGTATATGGGGATATGTAAGGGAAAGTTCAACATATTTATAAAAAAAGGAGCCATTGGCTCCTTTTTTATGTTTAACCGCTTAAATTTTGAACTATTTCAAATTTATTCAGATGCCGCTTTGTCTTGATTACCACTTTGGTAAATCAAAATTGGGTCTGACTCACCTTTAATAACCGTTTCGTCAATTACCACTTTGCTTACATCATCCATCGAAGGAAGTTCATACATGGTATCAAGTAATACACCTTCTACGATTGAACGTAAGCCACGTGCACCTGTTTTACGCTCCATTGCTTTGTGCGCAATCGCTGATAAAGCATCTTCACGGAACTCAAGCTCAACGTCTTCCATTGCGAACAATGCAGAGAACTGTTTAGTTAAAGCATTTTTAGGTTCACTTAGAATTTGAATCAGTGCGGCTTCATCCAGCTCTGTTAACGTTGCAACAACCGGTAGACGACCAATGAACTCAGGAATTAAACCGTACTTCACCAGATCTTCAGGCTCAACATCTTTAAATGTCTCACTTAAGCTGCGGCTGCCAGATGATTGTTTAACTTCAGCACCAAAGCCAATACCCGTATTTTTGTGACTACGCTGCTCAATCACTTTATCTAGGCCTGCGAATGCACCCCCACAGATAAATAAGATTTTCGACGTATCAACTTGTAAAAACTCTTGCTGCGGATGCTTACGACCGCCTTGCGGTGGTACAGAGGCAACCGTGCCTTCAATCAGTTTTAAAAGTGCTTGTTGTACACCTTCGCCTGATACATCGCGGGTGATTGACGGGTTGTCTGATTTACGAGAAATCTTGTCAATTTCATCAATATAAACAATACCACGTTGCGCTTTTTCGACGTCGTAATCACATTTTTGCAGTAATTTTTGAATAATATTTTCGACGTCTTCACCCACATAACCGGCTTCGGTTAGTGTTGTGGCATCAGCCATAGTGAATGGCACATCAAGTAAACGAGCCATCGTTTCTGCAAGTAATGTTTTACCACTACCTGTAGGACCAATTAACAAGATATTACTTTTACCAAGTTCAATATCAGCGTTGATGGTTTGATTACGAAGACGTTTATAATGATTGTATACCGCAACCGACAGTACTTTTTTCGCGTGGTCTTGGCCAATCACATAATCATCTAAGTGATTACGAATTTCTTTCGGCACAGGCAGTTTATCAGACGCGCTATGTTTCGGCGCAATGTCTTTGATCTCTTCCCTGATTATATCGTTACACAGCTCAACACATTCATCACAAATGTATACTGAAGGGCCTGCAATTAATTTGCGAACTTCATGCTGGCTTTTGCCACAAAAAGAGCAGTATAACAATTTATTACTTTTGTCGCCGTCTGTAGGAGTGTCAGACATTCAGCTACCTCATTTTTTACGTTGGCAGCAGCACGCAACTGCTGCTAATTCACTATGGTTAACTATATCAAAGAATATAAGTTTTCGCATAGTAAAGGGTGATAGCTAATAATACGATATCATTAGCTATTCAGATTACTTTGTTTCGCGACTAGAAAATACTGAATCAACGAGACCGTATTCAACCGCTTCGCTTGCACTCATAAAGTTGTCACGGTCGGTATCGCGCGATACCACGTCTAACGGCTGACCCGTATGCTCAGCCATCAAGCGATTTAGTTTATCTTTAATTGATAAAATTTCACGGGCATGAATTTCAAAATCAGACGCCTGCCCTTGGAAACCACCAAGTGGTTGGTGAATCATCACACGCGAGTTAGGTAAACAAAAACGTTTGCCTTTAGCGCCACCTGATAGCAAGAAGGCTCCCATGCTCGCCGCTTGGCCAACACAAATAGTACTGACATCAGGCTTAATGAAATTCATTGTATCGTAAATCGCCATGCCTGCAGTGACCGAGCCACCTGGCGAGTTGATATAAAGATAAATATCTTTTTCTGGATTTTCTGACTCTAAAAACAGCATTTGCGCAAGAATCAAGTTTGCCATGTTATCTTCAACTTGGCCTGTTAAGAAAATAATGCGCTCTTTTAAAAGACGTGAGTAAATATCATATGAGCGCTCACCCTTTGCTGTTTGCTCAACAACCATAGGGACTAATGCGTTTAGAGGGTCTATCATACCGCTGTTCATTCTTATTTAATTCCTTATCCGCTGCGACTCATCCTTACTATAAGGAAAGCACATTTATACTAATGTTAATTTACGCGTATTTTCAATCTATTTAAGTATATGCGAACACAAAGATGTATTTTCAATCCTTTATGTTTAATGTTGCGCATTAACATAAGTATTGTTGGTTTTGGTGAAACTGGCCACCACAAACTAAAATGGCCCGAGTACGCTGTATAAATACAGTGTAACACGAGCCATTTAATCGCTAGCGAGAGCTTAAGTCAATGACTTATTAAGCACCTTGCTGTGGATTCATGATGTCGTCGAATGCTTTTTCAACGTCAGTCACGTTTGCTTTAGCTAGGATAGCTTCAACTGCTTGCTCTTCCATCGCTACGTTGCGCATTTGCTGCATTAGTTGATCATTTGCTTTGTAGTATTCTACTACTTCAGTTGGATCTTCGTATGCAGAAGCCACTGTTGCAATTAACGCTTCAACTTTTGCGTCATCAACTTTAAGCTCGTTCGCTTTAATCACTTCACCTAGTAATAGGCCAGTTTTAACGCGAGTTACAGCTTGCTCATGGAATAACTCAGCTGGAAGCTCAGGCATGTTTTGAGCGTTGCCGCCAAAACGTTGTGCCGCTTGTTGACGTAGAGCATCAATTTCTTGATCTACTAGTGCTTTTGGCACGTCGATTTCGTTGTTCGCTAAAAGACCTTTGATAGCTTGGTCTTTCACGTTAGCTTTAACCGCTTGGTCAAGCTCACGTGACATGTTTTTCTTAACTTCTTCTTTCAGTGCATCAACGCCGCCTTCAGCAACACCGAATTTAGTTGCGAACTCTTCGTTAAGCTCAGGAAGCTCTTGAGTTTCAACTTTCTTCACAGTAATAGTGAAAGAAGCCGCTTTACCTTTTAGGTTTTCAGCGTGATATTCTTCAGGGAATGTTACTTCAGCAACAACTTCTTCGCCCGCTTTTTTGCCAACGATGTTGTCTTCGAAACCTGGGATCATACGACCTTGACCAAGTTCTAGAGGGAAGTCTTCAGCTTTACCGCCTTCAAACTCTTCACCATCGATAGAACCAACGAAGTCGATAGTTACACGATCTTTTTCACCTGCAGCAGCGTCAACTTCAGTCCACGATGCGTGTTGCTTACGTAACGTTTCTAGCATGTTAGCTAGGTCTTCGTCAGTAACAGAAACAGCTGGTTTTTCAACGTTAATTTTATCTAGACCTTGAATTTCAACTTCAGGGTACACTTCAAACGTTGCATCGAATTCTAAATCTTTACCTGCTTCTAACGCTTTTGGTGCGAAAGTTGGTGCACCCGCTGGGTTGATTTTTTCAGAAACGATTGCTTCGATGTAGTTGCGTTGCATTAATTCGCCCGCAACTTCTTGACGTACTGCAGCACCGTAACGTTTGTTGATGATAGACGCTGGAACTTTACCAGGACGGAAACCATCGATACGCTGGGTTTTAGACAGTTGTTGTAAGCGTTTTTTTACTTCAGTCTCAACGTTCTCTGCAGGAACGGTGATGGTCAGACGGCGCTCAAGGCCTTGAGTCGTCTCAACAGAAACTTGCATGATTTACCTCAATCTTCAATTTTGGCGACTGTTCGCCTTCCTTACAAACAAGGTGATCTCCATGAGTGATAGCAAGTTTTAACGCTGAAAAATTCAACTTAAAACGACGCATTGTAACCATGAGATACCATTGCTGCTCTGCCCCTATGGGCACTATGTTAAACAATAGACGCGGCATTATAACCTAATATTTTTGATAGTCGAGTCTAGGGGGCAATTATTTGGTCTATATAGCGGCAATCAGCGTTTAAACGAACAAAAAACGAACGTAAAATTATCAGCAAAGTAAGGTGATTAATTAAATCAGAATGTTTAAAAAGGGAATGACTAAGCGGTATTAATTTAGCGCATGAAACGCTCAGATTACCAAGATGAATATACTAGTAGAAAGTGGTCGGCGATGCAGGATTTGAACCTGCGACCCCTTGGACCCAAACCAAGTGCGCTACCAAACTGCGCTAATCGCCGATATAAAGAGAAGTTTTAAAAATACAACCACAGTGAAAGTGGTCGGCGATGCAGGATTTGAACCTGCGACCCCTTGGACCCAAACCAAGTGCGCTACCAAACTGCGCTAATCGCCGATACTGTGTGTAAATTGGGGTGACTGATGGGGCTCGAACCCACGACAACCGGAATCACAATCCGGGGCTCTACCAACTGAGCTACAATCACCACGGCATTTACATATTTTCAAATGGCGCACCCGGAAGGATTCGAACCTTCGACCAACGCCTTAGAAGGGCGTTGCTCTATCCAGCTGAGCTACGGGCACATCGAAAACTTCAAAAGTTTGCCTGTAAGCAACCGCTTCTTGAAGAAGAAGTGGTCGGCGATGCAGGATTTGAACCTGCGACCCCTTGGACCCAAACCAAGTGCGCTACCAAACTGCGCTAATCGCCGATACTTACTATTGTTTGCGAGTGACCTCGTTAACAACGGGGTGCATAATAGTGATTTGGCCGAGTCAGGTCAAACATTTTTTTAAGAAAATAATTCAATCGGTCACTTTTAGTTCATAATGGTTAAATATTGCAAATATAAGCTAAAATTTGAACTCTTTTTTATAAATAGACGCTTTATATCATATTGCATCTTGGCGCTATGCAGCTTTTCTGCGAAAATACGCAGCATAATAAAATATGATCAAACAAACGTGTTTGTTATATCCATGCCCCTTATTCGGATGATCATATTTTGATGTATCAGTATCAAGTTAACTAACCCCAATGAAAGGTCACCCATGACGGCAAACATCATCGATGGTAAGGCAATAGCTAAACAAGTACGCAGTAATGTGGCAGAACGAGTTGCAGCGCGTGTTGCAAACGGTTTACGTGCTCCAGGACTCGCAGTCGTGTTAGTTGGTCAAGATCCAGCAAGCCAAGTATATGTAGGTTCAAAACGCAAAGCCTGTGAAGAAGTCGGCTTTGTTTCTAAATCTTACGATTTACCTGGCGACACGACAGAGCAAGACTTACTCGCATTAATTGATCAACTTAATGAAGACAAAGAAGTAGACGGCATTTTAGTTCAACTTCCTTTGCCGCAAGGTCTTGATGCAGAGAAGATTCTTGAACGTATTACCCCTCATAAAGATGTTGATGGTTTCCATCCTTATAACATTGGCCGTTTAGCACAGCGTATGCCAGCACTTCGCCCCTGTACACCTAAAGGGATTATTACCCTACTCGACTCTACGGGTGTGCGTTATAAAGGCATGCATGCGGTTGTGGTTGGTGCATCGAACATTGTTGGTCGTCCTATGTCACTTGAGTTACTGCTTGCCGGTTGTACAACAACGGTGTGTCATAAATTCACGCAGGATTTAGAAACTCATGTGCGTCGTGCAGACTTATTGGTGGTGGCTGTAGGTAAACCCGAATTTATTCCTGGTGACTGGGTTAAAGAAGGCGCTATCGTCATTGATGTAGGTATTAACCGCCTTGAATCTGGCAAACTTGTGGGTGATGTTCAATATGATATTGCCGAACAAAAAGCGCACTTCATCACGCCTGTGCCAGGTGGTGTCGGCCCGATGACTGTTGCAAGCCTCATTGAGAACACCCTTGAAGCATGTGAAAAATATCACAGCTAATAATGATTGATTGTAAAAAGGGTTGCCACATGGCAACCCTTTTTTATTGTGAAACGAATACGTTTACACGCGTTTAAGTTTTAGCATTTGCGGCAACACCGAAAAAATAATCATCGTAAACATAATCAGATACTGCCATGGTTGGTATTGCTCATTTAATAAAATAATTGCACAGATGATCCCTGCAATTGGATTCGCAATCGTGCCAAACGAAAATTCAGCCACACTCATACGCCCAAGTAACCATACATATAAAATATAGGCAATCGCTGTATTGGGCACAATAAGCCAAAATAATGCACTGTATTGTAGCGTTGAAATAGGCTCAAAAACGCTGTGGTAATTTGTTGGATTAATGAAGCTGCCGTCTATAACCGCAGCGAGTAATAAAATAGTACCGCCAATAATTAACTGCCATGTAAGCACCACCCACCAATGAATACTGACTGATAAGGTTTGTACAAGGGTACTGCCAATCACAATCGTCAGTAATGCCCCCAATAAAGCACCGACACCCAGTGCATTTAAAGCGACATAAGCGGGGTCGAACAATAACCATGCAAGCACGACTAATACGGCTGCACTAATAGCTTGAGGCTTTGCAGGTCGCTGTCCTTTTGCTATCCATGCATATAAAAGTGCGACCACGGGGACCGACACCATGCCAACACCTGCAATTGCTGCAGGAAGATTAATCGCCATAATAAAGATAAACGCAAAAAACAGGGCGATGTTTATAGCGCCTAAAACGAGTAAGCTGGGCCATTGACGCGCGCGAGGAAAGCTTGGTTTTATTAATAATAAAAGTAACCCTGCGGGTAATGCGCGTAACGCACCTAATAATAACGGCGGCCAATCAGGGGTCGCATATTTTGTCACCGCATAAGTTGTACCCCATAAAAAAGCGGGGATCATGGCAAGAAAAATATTCAATGTAAGTCCTTGTAAATGCACAATAGCGATAAAATAAAACCTCAACCTTTATTGAGGTCAATACTTAAAAATAAAAAACTAAAAACAAAAAAGGCTGCCAATATGGCAACCTTTTGTCGGTTTCAATTTTAGCTTAGTGTTTACGCTTTACGCCACGTTGTTTTTCCAGCAGAGTCTTCAAGCACCACACCTAACGCATTTAGCGCATCACGTGCTTCATCAGCAGCGGCCCAATCTTTGTTAGCGCGGGCTTCATTACGTTGCATGATTAAGGCCTCAATCTGTGCTACTTCGTCATCGTCTTGACCGCCTTGCAGGAAAGCTTCTGGGTCTTGCTGCGCAACACCTAATACTTCGGCAATACTACGAAGCACAAAAGCTAATTTTCCAGCTTGCTCTGCATCGCTGTCTTTCACACGGTTAAGCTCTTTTGCTAATTCAAATAACACAGGTAATGCTTCAGGTGTATTGAAGTCATCGTCCATTGCTTTTCTGAATTTTGTAACGTATTCATTGTCGGCTAATTCACACTCAACAGGTGTTACACCGCGTAATGCCGTGTAAATGCGCTCTAATGAAGAGCGTGCTTGCTCAAGGTTCTCTTGCGAGTAATTAAGTTGGCTGCGGTAATGACCCGAAATTAAGAAATAACGAACCGACTCAGCATCGTACTCTGTTAGTACGTCACGTACGGTAAAGAAGTTGTTCAATGACTTAGACATCTTCTCTTTATTTACCTGCACCATGCCTGTGTGGATCCAGGTATTTACGTACTTACGGTTGTTTGCACAGCATGATTGAGCAATTTCGTTTTCGTGGTGAGGGAACTGTAAATCTGATCCTCCCCCATGAATATCAAAATGCTCACCTAAATGTTTAGAGCTCATTGCCGAACACTCAATATGCCAACCAGGACGACCCTCACCCCATGGCGATGACCACGAAGGCTCACCTGGCTTGGCTCTTTTCCAAAGTACGAAATCAAGCGGATCTTGCTTATCTTGCGCAACTTCAACACGCGAACCCGCTTGCAACATAGTTAAGTCTTGCTGTGAAAGTGCACCGTATTGCTCAAATGTTGATACATCAAACAATACATCGCCGTCAGCTGCTACGTAAGCATGACCTTTCGCTATTAAACGCTCAACCATGGCGATGATTTCATCCATGTGGTTGGTTACCGTTGGCTCAACATCAGGACGAAGCATGTTTAAACTATCAAAGTCTTCGTGCATCGCTTTAGTCATACGGACTGTTAAGTCATTTATAGACTCACCGTTTTCATGAGCACGCTTGATTATTTTGTCATCAACGTCCGTAATATTGCGGACATATTTTAAGTCGTAACCAATATGGCGCAGGTAACGGACAATAACGTCGAAGCCAACAAAAGTACGCGCATGTCCAATGTGACAGTAATCATAAATAGTGATACCACACACATACATGTCGATTTTGCCATCAACAAGGGGTTTAAACTGTTCTTTTTGTCGTGTAAGTGTGTTGTAAATTTGTACCATTTATAAAATGTCCTTAACGGTGTTTCGAGATTCTCTATGGTAACACTTGCAAAGCCACTGCTCTAGCGCTTTATCAATTGAACAAGCACTTTGTTAATCTTCTCAACAAGCACTTTGTTAATCTTAGCTAAGTGCTATAAAATAACGGCATTATTAAACCAGATATAGGAAACCTCATGGTTGTTCTACACACAAACTTTGGTGATATCACCATCAAAATGCACGAAAGCGATGCACCAAACACTGTTAAAAACTTTTTAGAGTATGCAAACGCAGGCTTTTACAACGGCACTATTTTCCACCGTGTAATTGATGGTTTCATGGTTCAAGGCGGTGGTTTTGAGCCAGGTATGGTTCAAAAAGAAGTTAATAACCCTATTCAAAATGAAGCAAACAATGGCCTAGCAAACAAAGTTGGTACATTAGCCATGGCACGTACGCCTGATCCACACTCAGCGACTGCACAGTTCTTCATTAACGTGAACGACAATGATTTCTTAAACTTCAGCAGCGAAACTTCACAAGGCTGGGGCTATTGTGTGTTTGCAGAAGTAGTTGAAGGTATGGACATCGTAAACAAAATCAAAGGTGTTGCGACTGGCAGCGCAGGCTTCCACCAAGACGTACCACTTGAAGATGTAATTATCGAAAAAGTAACTGTTAGCTAAGCTAACGGTGAGTCTTTATAAGCGGGCTTAAGCCCGCTTTTTTGCGAGTGACTATGAAACAGAGCTATTTTATTGCCGACCTCCATTTAACAGAAAACCGCCCTGATATCACCACGGCATTTTTTGATTTTCTTGATGACAAGATTATTAATGATGACGTAGATGCGTTATATATTCTGGGTGATTTTTTTGAAGTTTGGGTTGGTGATGACTATCAAACGACACTTTCAGAACGTGTGGCTGCACACTTAAGACAAGCAGCTGAAAGTGGTACTGAGCTTTTTTTCATACACGGCAATCGAGACTTTATTATGCGTGACGGCTATGCCAACAGCGCCAATATGACGTTGCTGCCTGAACAGGTTGTTATTGATTTATATGGCACGCCGACGGTGCTACTGCATGGCGATGAAATGTGTACTCAAGATATTGAATATCAAAAGTTTCGTAAAAAAAGTCGTGGTTGGTGGTGGCCTAAGCTCATGTTAGCGATGCCACTATGGTACAGAAAGAAAATTGCCCGTAACGCCCGCGAAAAGTCAAAACAAAGCCAAGCAGGTAAAGCACTCGAAATTCTTGATGTAACCGAAGAAGCTGTTCTTGCCATGTTCAAAAAGCACCACGTTGCCAATATGATCCACGGTCATACACACCGCCCAAATGTTCATCAATACACTGTTAATGGTAAAACGTTAATTCGTACTGTGTTAGGTGACTGGTATGAACAAGGCTCATATTTAAGAGTAACCCCCAACAATCAAGAACTCGTCCACACCCCCTTTAAATCGTAAGAATTTTAGCTATGCTTGAACAGAGTCTCCGTTTAAAGCGTGCCGTTTTATGATTACACGATTAACATGCCTGTGCTGCTTACTAGTTTGCTTTACACTCAATAGCCAAACTTGGCGGTTAGTCACAGAGCCTTTCCCACCTTTTCTAATCGATAATAGTGAAAAACCGGGTTGGGTTCATGAGGTGGTTATTGCCGCTTTAAAAAGTCAAAATAAAAAAGCCGTCATTGAATATACACAGTGGGCTCGGGCACTTAAATTAGCCAAACGACATAAGCACATTGCTGTTCTAGGTGCTTTTTACTCAGAAGAGCGAGCCAAAGTATTTTATTATTCAAAACCTCTTGGCTTTGCCAATGTTGTTTTGTTTAAGCGCCAAGATGCCGTAATTCGATACGATGGCTCTCTCGAATCTCTCCTGCCTTACACGATAAGTAAAGGAGAAGATTATGTAAGTAGTGAAGAATTTACGAACAACACAACATTAGGTATTACAACCACACGTGATTTAGTTGAAAGCCTTTACTTGCTTCAGCAAGAACGGGTTGACCTCGTAGCAGGTACGCAAGAAGTGGCTGAATACTGGCTCGCACATAATAGTAAATTACAAAACAGCGATGTGGTTATTACCGCGTTAAAACCCAATATTGCGACTCATCAACTTTATATCATTTCAGCTAAAAGCCATCCTCAATCAATTGAATTTCAAAACGAATTAGAAAAAGGCTTGGTCGAAATAATTAACAATGGCCAAGCAGAAATAATCCTTAATCGTTATCATCTAAGTGACAAAGAAAAACAAGCCTTCTACTCACCATTTATTCGCACTGAGATGCCTTAAGCAGGCACCCCACTGTGAAATTTAAAATCGTCATCAGGCCTTGAAATTAACTCAGCTTCAATGTGCGCAAAAAATTCGACACGCTCGCTGATATCAAACTCACTGATCTCTTGCGCAAGTGTTAAATAGTCTTGGTAATGACGCGCTTCTGAGCGCAGCAATGAAATATAAAAATCACCTAAGCGTTTATCAACATGCGGCGCTAATTTAGCAAAACGCTCACACGAGCGTGCTTCAATGTAGGCACCAATAATTAACTTATCAACTAAGGCATCTGGCTCGTAAGTTTTTACGTGGCGCAGCATCCCTTTGGCATAACGACATGGGGTAATACTTTTATACTCAATGCCATATTCATCCATAATCTCAAGCACTTGATAAAAATGATGCAGCTCTTCTTTAATAAGCATCACCATTTTATCAATGAGATCTTGCCCATAAGGTGAATCCGATTTTGGGATCATCGACTTAGTCAGCTTGTTTTTATCTGCAAGCTCACGCCAATCGCCGTCGCGCTTATAAATAAGTGTTTCAAAGGGCTTTAACCACTCAAGTAACGCATCCGCACTTTCTTTATCAACCGCATACTTACGAATTAAAAACATCGCACTCTGTGCCGCTTTTAATTCACAAATTAAGTGATCGATTAATACGATATCTAAGTTTTCTTTTTTGGTTGCCGCAACAATCCACTCATCGGGTGTTTCGCATTGCAAAAATGACTGTATCGGGGCTAATAATGCAGAGTAAGGCACTGATTCTATTCTCATCGTCAAACAAGCGTGCATTTTACCACATAAATATCGTTTCACTCCATGACCCAAATCAGGGCAAAAGTAATTTCTTATATGCACTAAAGAGTTACATCTTAACTGAGTATTCGATTATTTCAGCTTCTTGACAAGATTTAATAAGTGAACCATAACTTAATCAAAGCTGTACAAAAATAAAACAGCTCATATTCCTTTTTTACAGGGGCAACAATTATGATTCTAAACCATCTATGGGGCTTATATGCTCATCCACTCGAAGAGTGGCAAACCATTGATAATCGGCATGAAAGCTTGCGTTACAGCTTATCACATATCTTACTTATCGCGTGTATCCCCTCTATTATGGGGTATTACTCTTCAGTTCATTTGGGTTGGAGCATTGGCTCAGGTGAGGCAGTCTTTTTGACCCATGATAGTGCATTGCTTATCGCGGTTGCGATGTATTTTGCACTAATAGTAGGCGTATTTGCGCTGGCCTACCTTGCGCATTGGATGGCCGTTACGTTTGGTGCAAAACCGACCTTTACACAAACTTTGGAACTTGCTGCGTATACGGCAACACCGGTGTTTATGTCATCGCTTGCTGCATTTCTACCCGAGCTGTGGTTTGTCGTGTGTGTAGGCTTGGTCGCGCTTGCTTACTCGGTATATTTACTCTACACAGGGGTGCCCATTTTAATGCATATCCCTGAGGAGCGAGGTTTTATTTATGCCAGTTCAGTGGTCACATGCGGACTGATTTTATTGGTCATTATTTTAGCTGCAACCGCTATTTTGTGGACTAACGGCATTGTCCATCCTATGTTTACCTAACGAGAATTAAATCCTTTCTTTCCACAAACAAAAAAGGAGCTCGCAAGCTCCTTTTTTATTATTCAAGCGAGTTGCTAATTAATCAGCACCATTCTCTTCTTGATTGTGTAACTCTAAACCTGACGACATTGCATTTTCACGCGTTGATTTCGCTGAATCATTACGTAAGCGGTCAATGCGGTTTAAATAATCCTGATCAATATCACCCGTAATATACTGACCATCAAATACCGATGTTTCAAAACGTGTGATTTCAGGGTTCTCTTGGCTTACTGCCGAGATTAAGTCATCAAGTGACTGATAGATTAGGCCATCTGCACCAATACTTGCATTAATGTCTTCTACTTCACGGCCATGCGCAATCAGCTCAGCAGCCGAAGGCATGTCAATACCGTACACGTTCGGGAAGCGTATTTCAGGCGCTGCTGAAGCAAAGTATACATTTTTAGCACCTGACTCACGTGCCATCTCAACGATTTGCGCTGAGGTAGTACCACGCACAATTGAGTCATCTACAAGCAGTACATTCTTACCTTTGAACTCACGGTCAATCGCATTTAATTTCTGGCGAACTGACTTTTTACGCATTTCTTGGCCAGGCATGATAAATGTACGACCAATATAACGGTTTTTAACGAAACCTTGGCGGTATGGCAAGTTAAGTACAGAAGCAATTTCCAGTGCGACATCACATGATGTTTCAGGAATAGGGATCACAACGTCAATGTCTTTATCGGCCCATTCACGTGCAATTTTTTCACCGAGTTTGGTACCCATGTTGACACGCGTTGCATACACTGACATACGGTCAATGTTTGAATCTGGGCGAGCAAAGTAAACAAACTCAAAAATACAAGGCGAGTAACTCGTTTTTTCAGCACAAGGTTGAGAGAAAAGCTGACCGTCTTCAGTCACATAAATCGCTTCGCCTGGCGCAACATCACGTACAAACTCAAAACCGTCTGTTTTTAATGCGACGCTTTCTGATGCAAACATATATTCTGTGCCGTTTGCCGTTTCACGCTTACCAAATACTAACGGACGAATACCATTCGGGTCACGAAAAGCAACAATACCGTGGCCGATGATCATTGCAATTGTTGCATAGCCACCATTTACTTTATTGATTACTTCAGTGACAGCATCAAAAATGTCTTGTGCTTCAAGCTTTAATTTATTTGGCTTACTTAACTCATGCGCCATGATATTAAGTAAGATTTCAGAGTCTGATGTTGTATTAACATGACGGCGAGCTTCTGAAAATAATTGCTGCTTTAATGCTTCTGCATTTGTTAAGTTACCATTGTGCGCAAGTGCAATACCAAATGGCGAGTTAACATAGAAAGGTTGCGCTTCAGACGAGCTAGATGAACCAGCTGTCGGGTAGCGAACATGGCCAATACCAATCGTTCCTTGTAGACGCTTCATATGACGGGTATGAAATACATCTTTAACTAGGCCATTGGCTTTACGTAAGCTAAACGTGTTGTTTTCAATGGTAATGATGCCAGCTGCATCTTGACCGCGGTGTTGCAAAACAGTTAAGCCATCATATATCGCCTGATTAACAGGAGAAGTTCCGACTATGCCAACGATACCACACATTAAATTTATCCTCGCCGATTAACGGTTTACAGAATTTAAAAAACTTGAGTTGTTTTCGAGGTACGAAAAGAACCACTCAACAACAAAGCCAAATTCTGGAATCAAAATAGAGTTGCCCCACCAATGCGTATTAGGTGCACCGGTAAAAGCATCAAGAAAGAAGAGTAACGCGCTCACGACCAACACGCCTCGAAGCGCACCAAACACTATGCCAAAAACACGGTCGGTGCCAGATAAACCAGTACGTTGTACAAGCTCACCTAAAATATAGTTTAGTAATCCACCTAACAGGAGTGTCGCAAAAAATAATATGGCTATTGCGGCAGCATTTCTTAAAAGGGGTTCTGAAATACTTGTTAGGAAGGATGCTAAATATTGGTAAAACAAGCTAGAGATGATAAATGCGCCAGCCCATACAGCCAATGACATTGCTTCTTTTACAAAGCCACGTATTAAGCCAATGATGGTAGACAGTGCAATGATGCCAAGTATGGCGTAATCAACCCAGATCATAATAACCAACTAGTCGTTAATTTGGGGCGCATTCTATACCCAAACCACCTGTAGATGCAAGATTTCAGCATGATATAAAACGTATTTAGACAAGGCATTGATTGCAGGCAATAGTGATATCTTGGCTAAATCAACAAGGCAGTAAAAACATGTTTTAGCCATGCCCTTTGGCACGTTACAAGGGGGGCTATACGGTGTTGTGGCAACTTAAATGATACTTGAGCTGTATCGCCACCCGTTCGGTGAAAGCCCCCTTGTCGCTGTTACAGGATTCGTTAGGGGGTTAAGGGGTTAAGGGGTTATACCAATCCGCAATTAGACTAAATCACTTTAAGGAACTAAATAAGCGCATTGGTATGAAAGCGTGCAACTTAGGTTAGATCACTTTGTTACTTCAAACTGAGTAACTTTGCCATTTAACTTGGTTAGCTGTTTTAACTCGGGCAGTTTACTCTCAAGCTCTTTCTTATTCAGTGACGGACCCACAAAGACTTTTGTTAAAGTGCCATTAGGGGTCTTAATTGGACGAGTGAAGGTTTTAAAGCCGTTTGCTTTTAGCTTTTCTTGCAGTGATTTAACGTTTGGAGCGTGCGAAAAGCTACCGAGTTGAATCACATAAGCCATTTGCGTCAAGTTTTCTTCGGCTTTGCGTGCCGGTTCTGCTGTTTTTTCAGCAGGCTTAGGCTGCGCTTTAACTTGCGTTTTAACTTCCGCTTTAGGCTCTATTTTAGCAATAGTCACGGTGTCGTCTGTCGATGCTTCGACCATTTTGGCGGGTTCATCGATTTGTTTAACGTGGTCTGAAGCAAGCTTTGCGTCATCAGCCTGAATATCTTCTACCTGCGCTGCTAAGGGCTGCTCTGTTGAGGCGACCTTATTATCAATCGCCTCTTGTAAGTCAATCGTCGTGAACTCTGGGCGTTCAGGGATCGCTTTAAAGCCGTCTGTGTAATGAACCTTCTCTCCATCCAAAATATTTGGAATAAAGACAATAGCCGCTACAACCACAATGGTGGTCCCTACTAAGCGATTAATAAACCCTGCGTTCACCGAATTCCTCTCTATTTTTTAAAGTAGTTAATGGCTGCAGCCACAGTGATAAACGAACCAAACACAATCACTAAGGTATTCGCATCGACTGTTTGCACTATTTTATCCAACGCAGCTTCTACATTAGGGTAATGCGTGCTGGGTGCTGTCGATGGTGTCTCAGCCAGTGCCTTCGCTAGATTTTCAACTGTGTCTCCACGAAAACAATCTAAGCTCGCTAATGACCACTCATCAACCACATCTGCCACGGCCGACATCGCAGCCACTTTATCTTTATCTGCAAGCATAGCGACTAATGCATGAATTTTAAACCCTTGATCTTTATACACGCTTAATTTGCGCGCTAAATAACGTGCTGACTCAGGATTATGTGCAACATCGGTAAAAACACGTGGTGTGTCGCTTAATTGTTGAAAGCGCCCTTCTACCGTTAAATTTGCCAAGCACTCACGCACCTGCTGCTCACGTGGTAAAAGTGCAAGCTTGCTTAATAACGTCAGTGCAGTTGCAGCGTTTTGACAAGGGATGGCAGGCTTTGCAAAGCGCCAGTTATTTCCCTGATACTGCCAATTAAACCCGTCAGCGTCCTCGGCAAAAGTAAAATCACGGCCAGATAACACCATATCCGCGTTAATTTCATTACCGTAATCGGTAACCGTATGAGGAATATTTAAATCGCCAACAACTGCGGGAGTATTGTTACGAAAAATACCGGCTTTATCGTAACCGACAAGCTCACGTGTATCACCTAGGTATTCTTTATGATCAAGGTCGATGGTTGTAATAACACAGGCATGCGGTGTAACAATATTTGTTGCATCGTATCGTCCACCTAACCCGACTTCTAACAGCACGTAATCAACAGCATGGCGTTTAAAGATAGCTAACGCGCCTAAGGTGCCATATTCAAAATAAGTCAGTGACGTGTCACCTCGGCCTTTTTCGAGCATATCAAACGCATCAACATGAAATTGATCGTCCAGCTCTTGTCCGTTAATACGCACTCGCTCGTTATATCGAATTAAATGAGGAGAAGCATACGTACCAACACTAAAGCCTTGCGCCAGAAGAAGGCTTTCAAGACAACGCGCAGTCGTGCCTTTACCATTCGTACCTGCGATAAGGATAATTTTGCTAGGGCTATTGAGTAAATCGACTTGATTAGCAACGCGTGCAACGCGCTCTAAGCCCATCTCAATATTTGCAGGGTGGATACTTTCTAAATAACAAAGCCAATCATCAAGGCTCGATGATTGGCTAGGAAGGATTTCTGTCATAGCGTGTAATCAGTTAAGCTGAAATTTACGCTACTCTATGCTCTTGTTCGGTAGAAGGCAAGTTCATAAATTTTGCGAGGATGCGAGCAAGGGTGTCACGCATTTCACGGCGGTCAACTATCATGTCAATTGCACCGTGCTCTAACAAGAATTCACTGCGTTGGAAACCTTCTGGAAGCGTTTCACGTACTGTTTGCTCAATAACGCGTGGGCCTGCAAAACCAATTAATGCTTTTGGCTCAGCGACATTAACGTCACCTAACATGGCAAGTGATGCAGATACACCGCCCATCGTTGGGTCTGTTAATACTGAAATAAATGGCAAGCCTTTTTCGCTCATTTTAGCTAAAGCTGCACTTGTTTTAGCCATTTGCATTAATGACATTAATGCTTCTTGCATACGCGCACCGCCCGATGCAGAGAAACAGATAAGCGGCATGTTGTGCTCTAAACATTGGTCAACAGCATCAACAAAGCGTGCACCTACAACCGACGCCATTGAACCACCCATAAATGAGAACTCAAATGCAACAGCAGCGACTGGAATACCTTTTAAACGGCCTTTCATTGCAACAAGTGCGTCTTTTTCACCGCTTACTTTTTGCGCCTGCGTGATACGATCTGAATACTTTTTAGAGTCTTTAAACTTTAAAACGTCCTTTGGCTCATGCTGTGCACCAATTTCTTGGCGGTCAGCGTCATCTAAAAAGTTTTCAAGACGCTTACGACCACTTAAACGCATGTGGTGATCGCATTTAGGGCATACATTGAGTGCTTTTTCTAATTCTGCTTTATATAAAATTGAATCACAGTCTGTACACTTAGCCCAAACCCCTTCAGGGATTTCTTTTCGACCTGACGATTTAGTCGTTTTAGGTAAGATTTTTTCTAACCAACTCATTTGCAACTCTCTTAATACTGTTCTGTGTCGCAGTCTGCTAAAGTGAAATACCACTTAGTAATTTACACAAGAAATAAGCAGACAGATTTTTTCAATTAAAACATGAATTACCCGCAGACGATATAAAAAACTGGTCTTAGTAGTGAGCCTTTCGCAGTTAACTATCTGAATCAGGTAAGAACAAAGGTCCTAATGGGGTTTTAGGAATACCAAAATGCTCAGGGTAATCCACGTCCACTAAATACAGTCCCGCCGCTTTTGCAGTGGCACTTGCCTTTGCACGCTCTTTTAAATCAAGTAATTCTTTTAACCACACTGGCTCATGCTTATGTAAGCCAATATCCATTAAACAGCCCGTGATATTTCTCACCATATGGTGCAAAAATGCATTGGCTTTAATGTCAATAACGACATAGTCACCCTGACGTTTTACAGACAAGTGATGAATCGTTCTATTTGCCGTATTCGCTTGGCAATGCAGTGCGCGAAACGAAGTAAAGTCATGCTCACCTATTAAATACTGACAGGCTGCTTGCATTTTAGTTTCATCTAATGGGTGATGAAAGTGCGTCACCCCTTCGCTCATAATTGCGCCACGATAAGTGTAATTGTAAATCACGTAACGATATCGACGCGCCGTCGCACTAAAGCGAGCATGAAAATCTTCATCAACAGGCTTTGCAAAACGTATCGAAATATCTTTAGGCAGTAAGGTATTCATGCCCATCGTAAACGCGACCATTTCACGTTCTGCGTGTGTATCAAAGTGCACGACTTGCCCAGTGCCATGCACTCCAGCATCAGTTCGGCCAGCACAGACTATTTCAACGGGGTGATTACAAATGCGCGACAACGCAGTTTCTACTTCTTGTTGTACGCTATTAACATGTGACTGGCGCTGCCAACCACTATAACGTGCGCCGTTGTACTCTACTCCAAGTGCTACTCGCATAATGACATATTTACCTAGTGTGCTTAATGACGGGGCATTTTATGCGATCTACGAGCGCAATAAAAGCCACCATCGCAGATCACACAATGCTGTGTGCTCAGATATTAATCGTCTTCAATATTATCTAAGCCCTTCGTGCCTTCTTTAGCCCGTAGCTTATGATGTATTGCCGACTTAATGAGCATGTAGCCACTGATAGGTGCGGTAATTAATAAAAAGATAGAAATTAAAATTTCTTTTACGCTCACGCCATCGTGGGTGTAAGTAAAATAAACCATGGCAGCAATGAGTAACGATGCCATACCTAATGTTGTTGCTTTCGTTGGCCCATGTAAACGCATGAAAAAATCAGGCATTTTAACTAACCCTATTGAGCCTATTAAAATAAAGCAACCACCAATTAATAATAAGATTGATACAATCCACTCACTCATCATCTGTTACCTTATTCAATAATATCGCCGCGTAGCAGGTACTTACATACAGCGACGGTGCTCACAAAGCCCAACATGGCGATAAGTAAAGCCGCTTCAAAATAAAGCCCTGTATCCATGCTCATCCCATACAGAATAATCAATGCGATGGTGTTGATAAACATAGTATCAAGAGCCAAAATGCGATCAGGCACTGATGGCCCTGCAATCAAACGCCACAAGTTAAGCAATAACGATATTGCGATCATGGCGTAAACAATTAAAAAAACCGTGTCTAGCATCGAAAAATCTCCTTAAGCGGTGCTTCGTAGCGCTGCTTAATCGTATTAATTAACACCTGTTCATCTGCTAAGTCCAAGACATGAATTAACAAATAGCGTTGCTGTACTTCTTCCCCTTCCGCAAGTGATTCAGGAATAGGATACACCTCAGCACTTACCGTACCTGGGGTTAGCGACACGGTGCTTGCCAAAATTGTGATTGGCATTTCATGACTTAAATCGAGAGGCACTTTAACAAACCCCGGACGCAACTTTTTAGTTGGTCCCAAAATTAAAAGTGCAACTTGCAAATTGGCTGTGACAATATCGTATAAAACTAACAATAAATGTCTAAATGCCAGCCCCGGTCTTACAATTAACGGTTGCGGGTCACGAAATGGAAAAGTAATCCACGGGATCGTGATAGCAAAGAAAGCAGCCAACAATAGGTGCCCAGGTGACACGCTATTATTTAATAGCAGCCACACAATAAATAATAATACGCTGCGAAATGGCGTAGGTAGCCAACGAAAACGAGCTTCTAACCGCATTTACTGGCCTCCATGTAAAACATCATTGATACCACTGTTTATGTCGAACAGTTGCTCTGAGGTCGCCAACATAAATTCAGACACTGGCCCAGCAAAAATAACCATCAACGGCGAGCAAATTAATAGCGTCATTAATGCAATCACTTTCAGTGGGTGTGCATTGACGCCTTTTATTGCATCGCTGTCTTTGTGTTTATGATCCCAAAACAAGCTTGTACCTGCACGAGAAACAGCCACCAAAACAGCCAAACTCGCTAAAAGGTAAATAGGCCAAAATAACATGGCTTTTTCGCTATCTAGGGTACTCTTCAAAATCCAAATTTTACCCACAAAGCCCGACAGCGGTGGCATACCCACAACTGTAAGTGCGGCTATCACAAAACTAATTCCCAACAAAAACGGCTGAGCGACAGCGCGTCCTGCAACTAAACGGTCTGCAACTTTACCACGCTGAAGCGCGACCAAGTCAGCAAGTAAAAACAACACGGCGCACACGATAGTCGAATGCACTAAGTAATAGAGTAATGCCGCAGTTGCCGCTACATTTTGAAGCGCAACAAGTGCCACTAACGTACCGACTGATACGATGACTAAGTTGGCCACCAGTTTTCTAAAGTCTTGGCTGGCAAGGACACCAATGGCCCCCATTACAATGGTAGCAAGTGCTAAACCCCATAACCACGGTTGAGCCATGTGCGCAAGCTCGCCTGCATTATCACCAAAAATAACGGTGTATACACGCAGCATGGCGTATACACCCACTTTAGTCATAATAGCAAAGAGTGCAGCCACAACCGGTAATGCGCTTGCGTAGGTGTTCGGCAGCCATAGGTGCAGCGGTAATAACGCACCTTTTAACGCAAACACGACAATAAGCAACAAACCACCTACTTTTGCTAAATAAACATCATCCCCTGTAAGCAAAGGCACTTTTTGGGCTAAATCAGCAATATTCAATGTGCCTAGTACACCGTAGAGCACGCCTAATGCTATCAGGAACACGCTTGAACCAATTAAATTTAAAATCACATATTGCAACGCAGCTCGGGTGTTGTGTTTGTCGCCAGCATGCATTAATAATGAGTATGAAGCGATGAGCAATACTTCAAAAAAGACGAACAGGTTAAAGACATCTCCCGTTAAGAACGCGCCATTCACACCTAAGATCAAAAAGTGCACTAATGGGTGGAAAAAACTGCCTTTTTTGTCATCTCCGGCACAGCTATAAAGTACAACAACAGCCCCCAGTAAACTGGTTAAAAGCACTAACAATGTCGCTAATCTGTCGGCCACTAATACAATGCCAAACGGTGCTGACCAATCGCCAATAGCATACACAAGTGGCGTAGTATCATTCACATACACTAATAAACCAGCGCTAATGAGCACGGTGATCACAGCCATAATCACCGACATAACACGGCGAATATAGAGGTTTTTCCCACAGGGCGGCATTAAAAGTATAACGCCTGTTAGCATAGGGATTAAAATAGGCAATGAAGCTAAATGCTGGATCATTTTTGCTCCTTCGACGATTTAACCAGGTGTCCGTCTACATGGTCGTTACCTAAATCTGCGCGACCACGAATAGATAAAATCACCACAAATGCCGTCATTGCAAAGCCAATAACAATGGCCGTTAATACTAACGCTTGCGGTAACGGATCGGCATATTCACTGCCACTGCCAAGCACAGCCGCTTTATTGATTGTTAAACGGCCTGATGAGAATAAAAATAGGTTTACCGCGTACGATAACATGGTTAAACCAAGCACCACCGGAAAGGTTCGTGCTCTTAAAATTAAGTAAATTCCACACGCGACAAGCACGCCCACGCATGATGCGTACAATACTTCCATTAAATATTTACCTCTTGCTTGGGTGTATCAGCAGTGAGTTTTCCTAAACTTGCTAAAATCATCAGCGTTGCACCTACAACAGTTAAATACACACCTAAATCAAACATGATAGCACTGGCAAGTTCTGTCTTGCCGACTAGCGGTATATCAAAATAATCAAACCATGTTGTTAAGAATGGACGCCCAAACACCCAACTTCCTAACCCCGTGAATAAGGCTATGGCAATACCGGAAGCGATAATCTTACGGTAATTCACATCAAAACGTGCCGCAATCCAGTTAGAACCGTTAGCCATATATTGCAAAATAAAGGCAATCGCAGTCACTAACCCCGCTATAAAACCGCCTCCTGGTAAGTTATGACCACGCAAGAAAATGTACGCAGACACCAATAACGCAAGCGGTAATAAGCTTTGTGAAATACTGGCAAGTAAAATGGGGTATCGTTCACGTGCCCAAGGTCGCCCTTCACTGTCACTTGCTGGCATAAATAATGGCAAGTTAATTAATAGTTTATAAATACCCAGTGCAGCGATACCTAACACGGTGATTTCACCTAATGTATCGAATCCCCTAAAATCAACAAGGATCACATTTACAACGTTGGTTCCCCCACCGCCTGTTTTTGCATTTGCCACAAAAAAGTCTGAAATAGACTCAAGCGGTCTAGTTAGGAGTGCATAACAGATACTTGCTATAACAACACCAAATGCAGAGGATATACCTAGGTCACGTAACATGCGTAATGAGCTTGATTCTTTTGGTGTGCGCTGTGGTAAGAAAAACAGCGCAAGCATCAGTAGAATAACAGTCACTACTTCAACCGTTAATTGAGTTAATGCTAAGTCAGGTGCCGAGAATCGAGTAAATGCGACCGATACCATTAAGCCCACGATTGAAATCATGATCAGTGAAATCATACGAGAGCGATGCCAAATAACAGTTGCCAGCGCACCAATAATTAATAAGCCAGCCCCTATCGCATTATGAAAATCAATCGGCGTTAGTTCACTTGCCCCTGCTAGTTGGCGCATTTCAAACAGTGGCCAACCTGCACATAAAAGAACCACCGCAATCATCACAAAAGCATAGCGTTGCAGCGAGCCATTTTCGATACGATTAACTTTCTGTTGCGACCACTTAATAACACTGTACAAGCCAAGGTCGAATCCTTTTTTAGCATTCAGCGTGGGGAGCGATGCTTGGAAATGGAACAGGTGTTTGCGCTGCACATAAATGATGATACCGCAACAGGTCGCAATAAAGCTCATTAACAGCGGAAGGTTTAAACCATGCCAAACAGACAACTTATAGGCTGGCGCCGCATCACCTAAAACGGCAAATGACGCTGAAGCCAAAATATCGCTGACCGCAAAATGCGGGAACATACCGACTAATATGCACACTACGACTAATATTTCGATTGGTACTCGCATATAGCGCGGCGGTTCATGAGGCGTTTTTGGCAAATCAATTGGGTCACCATTAAAAAAGACATCATGAATAAATCGCGCCGAATAAGCGACTGAGAGCGCACCTGCAACGGTCGCTAAAACAGGGATTAACCATGACATTGAACCAAGCACTTGTTGATGCAGTGTTTCTGCAAAAAACATCTCTTTCGATAAAAAGCCGTTCAGTAGTGGCACACCCGCCATTGCCGCTGCTGCGACCATTGCTAATGTGGCGGTATATGGCATAAAATGCCACATACCATTGAGTTTACGCATATCGCGTGTGCCCGTTTCATGGTCAATAATACCGGTGGCCATAAATAAAGACGCTTTAAATGTCGCATGGTTAATAATATGAAAAATAGCGGCCACAGTCGCAAGCTCTGTATCTAAACCAAGCAATAAGGTAATAAGGCCCAAATGACTAATTGTTGAGTAGGCAAGCAGCCCTTTTAGATCATGCTTAAAGAGCGCAACGTAAGCACCAACAAGCAACGTTGATAACCCTGTCATAGCAACCAAAATAAACCACGTATCGGTTCCTGATAAGGCAGGATAAAAACGGGCGAGTAAAAAGATCCCTGCTTTAACCATGGTTGCCGAGTGTAAATACGCACTCACAGGTGTTGGCGCTGCCATGGCATGCGGTAACCAAAAATGGAATGGGAATTGCGCCGATTTAGTAAACGCCCCCAACAGCACAAGTACCAATGCCACTTCATATAAATCATGCGATTGAATCAGTGTCTTACTGGCTAAAATAACATCTAAATTATAACTACCAACAATATCGCCGATGAGTAATAAACCCGCTAATAACGCTAAACCACCTGCACCAGTAATTGCCAATGCCATGCGCGCACCTTTACGTGCTTCTGACTTATCCCACCAATAGCTAATTAGTAAAAACGAGCTAATGCTGGTTAGCTCCCAAAATAGCCATAATTGAATCACGTTATTTGACATAACAATGCCAACCATGGCTGTCATGAATAGCATTAGATAGCAGTACAACTTCGGTAAAGAGTCATCTTTGCTCAGGTAATAGCGAGCATAGAATATGACCAAGACACCAATGCCTAATATCATATACAGAAACAGCAAGGTTAGGCCGTCAAGCCTAAATGAAACTTGCATGTTGAGTAGCGGGATCCAGTCCGCGCTATAACGGATTATTTCGCCAGAAAAAACCGCAGGCGTAAACGAGAATACAATTCCAAGGGCAATCAAAGGCGCTAACATGGTCAAAGCCGTACTTTGATTTCGCGTTAGTTTTGAAGTGCAGGATGAAATAACACTGCCGATTAAGGATAACAGGGGTATCCAGAGCAAAGTCATAATAAGGAGCCTTTTTGTGTCATAAGAATATCAATACCGCTGCTAGTTATAGTTAGGTGCGTACTGTTCATTTGGATGGTTAAAAGTTGGCTTCAAAAAAAGCTTACAGTGCGTATAGTTATACTGATCAGGTGCTATTTTGTCTATAGGAGAGCAGCCTATTTGCACATTTTTTAACCGCTTTGTGTGTTAAAATAGCAATAATTCTACGATTAGTCAGAAAATTTATCCAAGCTTGAAGTTGTTGTTATCGTTGGCTTTACACCTAAAAACGTGAAGTAATCAATAAACCTTATCGGCTTTGTTAAGGGCTGGTTAATTTGTTTTTGCCAAAGTTGTCTGTATTGCTGTGATAACGCCATTGTTTGGTATTGCATAATTGACCAATTAGGACTGGGTTTATACGCCATTGAATTCTTGCATGCGCGGCTCTTCTGCCAACCACTTGGTGGCAATACATCATTGGCAATGAATAAATTAGGCGCCACTTTACCCTGCTGTTTACACAACCACTGCTGTTTTTTCTCTGGAAGTGGGTATTCATCCTCAAAACCATTAAAGTGCATTAGCTCATGCAAAAACACTTGATAGCTCTGTTGAGAATTAATATGCATAATCCCCCCAACCACATTTGCCGCGCCCGACTCTGACATCATTACGATAAAGTCAAAGCCTGCAGGCCAATTGTATGCAACAGCGTTTTCCCAATTACACTGAACTGCCATATCATGATTACGGCAAGAAAACTGATCGCCAACGTAGACAATTTCACTAAAGCAAAAACTATTCTTCTCTGGCTCTGGTTTAGCTTGGTAAAAACGTTTAAATGATTTCAGTGCATTAATTCCTGCATGATGATCAGTCAACATCAACACATTAAATTTACACTGTGGCATGACACTCACTGTGTGTAATGACAATGAAAAATTGTGACGTTTTGCAAAATCGGCCTTTATATACTCTGCATCCGAGCGCTGGCGTAACAACCAAGCTTGCCTCGCATCGCCTTGTGGCAAACGATTCGTTTGCCACAACCATTCAATTGACTGCCACTGCTGCTGAGCAATCAAGTTGTCTGCTAAGGCTTGTTGCTGGTCCACAGCATAATTATCAAACTCGGATTGCCACCACAGCTTAGCTGCCGCAGGGTTACCTTGTTGTAGAAAGCGTAATGCGAGTTGGTAATGAGCATCTAACTCACCTAGTTCAGCGAGTTGCCGTAATTGAACATTATCAACAAGGGTAAGGTTTGAACTCACAACAGTGGGAGCCAAATAGAAAATGGCCACAGCACGTGTTGGGGTTTTATTAAAATAATAAAGATACGAAGGCGTGAAGTCAGATACCGAGCTTGAGAGAGTGCTCAAGCTCAGTAATAACCCGCCTATCAGGTAAACATTAGCTCGCGTCTTCACCAGCCATTAACTCAAGCTCTAGACGCGCATATTTATATTCAACAAACTCATGCACATTTGTTGCAAGAGCAAGCCTAAAATAATCAGCCGCAATGTAATCATTACCTGCTGCTTGATGTAATTTAGCTAGATAGAAATACGCCTCGCATAAACGATGCGCATACTCTTGCTCAGAAGTAACCCCTTCAATAATACCTGATAAGAATTCAAACTCACTGATTTCGCCTAAATACAATGCAAGTAATTGATAACCCCATTGGGATTCGTCAACCCCTTGTGAATTGGCTTTTAAATCAATCAGCGCTTGCTGCTTGTCAGCGTCTGCTTGTGCTAGGTAAAGCCATAAAACACGATAAGGGTCACTGGGTGAGCGGTCTAAAAACTGCTGTAAGTCGTCTTGCGCTAATAATGGACGATTTCCATAATACAACGCTATCCCGCGGTTTAAATAAGCATATTCATGCTGTTCATTGAGTTCCAGCGCCGAGTCAAAAAGCTCATACGCCTGCTCATACTGTTGCATAAGCGTGTGATGAATACCTAAAAAGTTATACACTTCTGCTAAATCAGGCTTTAGTTTAATGGCCCGATTAAAGTCTATACGCGCTAATGTCGACATGCCCAAACTGTCAAATAACACACCGCGATCATAATAAAGTTTTGCTTGTTGTTCTGCACTTAAATCGGTGCGATTAAGCAGCTCTGAATAACGGGCTATGGTAATTTCATTTCGAAAATCAGACGCTAATGGTGCGGTGAACGGCACATTAACAATAGGGACTGACTCAGGCTGAGAAGTTGTTTGACATGCACTTAAAGAAAAAATAGCCACAGCTGTCAATGCTAAGTGTTTAAAAATCATTAAAGTCCTTAATACCTGAATTCTCTGTAGACAAAGTTGAAGCGATTGAGTTTCATTAAAGCATAAAAAAAGGGGCTAAACAGCCCCTTTTTCTTGTATCCAGTAAATTACTGGAAAATCAAACCTTATTCAGCGTCTTTAGGCGCTTCTGCTGTTTCTTCAGCAGCCGGTGCCATCGCTTCTTTGATACTTAAACGTACGCGACCTTGGCGGTCAACCTCAAGTACTTTTACTTGTACTTCTTGGCCTTCGCTTAAGTGATCAGTAACGTTGTTTACGCGCTCAGTGCTGATTTGAGAAATATGCACTAGGCCATCTTTACCCGGAAGGATATTAACGAATGCACCAAAATCAACGATACGAACAACTTTACCTGTGTAGATTGTGCCTACTTCAAGTTCTGCTGTTAATTGCTCAATGCGCTTGATTGCATTATTTGCGCTAATGCCGTCAGTTGCTGCAATTTTGATTGTACCATCGTCTTCGATTTCAATCGTTGTGCCTGTTTCTTCAGTAAGTTGACGAATCGTTGCGCCACCTTTACCAATTACTTCAGCAATTTTCTTCGCCGGAATTTGCATCGTGTAGATACGTGGAGCGAACTGAGATAACTCTTCAGAAGGAGCAGAAATCGCTTCGTCCATTACACCTAAGATGTGTAAACGTGCAGCTTTTGCTTGTTTAAGCGCGATTTGCATGATTTCTTGTGTGATACCTTCGATTTTGATATCCATTTGAAGTGCAGTGATACCGTCTGAAGTACCCGCAACTTTAAAGTCCATGTCACCTAAGTGATCTTCATCACCTAAGATGTCAGAAAGAACAACAAAGTTTTCTTCTTCTTTAACAAGACCCATCGCAATACCTGCAACAGAGGCTTTAATAGGCACACCCGCGTTCATTAACGCAAGAGAAGTACCACATACAGACGCCATTGAAGATGAACCGTTAGACTCGGTGATCTCAGATACAACACGGATTGAGTAAGGGAACTCAGTTAGTGTTGGCATTACAGCTTGGATACCACGCTTAGCTAAGTTACCGTGGCCGATTTCACGACGCTTAGGTGAACCAACAAAACCTGTTTCACCTACGCAGAACGGAGGGAAATTGTAGTTAAGCATGAAGTGGTTTTTGTGCGTGCCCGTTAAATCATCAATTAACTGTGAATCACGTTCTGTACCAAGCGTTGCAGTAACAAGTGCTTGTGTTTCACCACGTGTGAAGATAGCAGAACCGTGAGTACGCGGTAATACACCCGTCATTACGTCTAGTGCACGGATCATATCTGGTTCACGACCATCGATACGTTTTTCACCGGCAGTGATACGGCCACGAACAATTTTCTTCTCTAAAGAACCAAATACTTTACTTACTTCTTGAGTATCAAGTGTTTCGTCTTCAGCAAGCTCAGCAGAAAGCGCTTCAATAACAGCGTCTTTAGCTGCGCCTAACGCTTCTTTACGCGCTACTTTGTCAGTGATGCGGTATGCTTCACCCACTTTATCAGCAGCAAGTTCAGCTACTTTCTCTTCAAGTGCAACGTTCTTTTCTGGTGCAGTCCAATCCCATGTAGGCTTGCCCGCTTCTGCTTTGAACTCATTGATTGCGTTGATGATAGCCTGAGATTGCTCATGACCATATACAACAGCGCCTAACATAACATCTTCAGATAGCACGTTCGCTTCAGACTCAACCATTAATACCGCGTTGTCTGTGCCCGCAACCACTAAATCAAGTTGGCTTTCTTCAAGTTCTTTTAACGTTGGGTTTAGAACGTATTCGCCGTTGATGAAACCAACACGTGATGCACCGATAGGACCATTAAATGGAATACCAGAAATTGCAAGCGCTGCTGATGTACCAATCATTGCAACCATATCAGGTTGGATTTCAGGGTTTACAGAAACAACTGTCGCGATAACTTGTACTTCATTTACGAAGCCATTCGGGAAAAGTGGACGAATTGGACGGTCAATTAAACGTGCAATAAGTGTTTCGCCATCGTTAGGGCGACCTTCACGCTTAAGGAAACCACCTGGGATACGACCCGCTGCGTACATACGCTCTTGGTAGTTAACTGTTAGTGGGAAAAAGTCTTGGCCTGGTTGTGCATCACGCTTACCAACAACAGTAACAAGTACTGAAGTGTCGCCAATGCTTGCAAGTACAGCGCCGTCAGCTTGACGAGCGATAGCACCTGTTTCTAGTGTCACAGTGTGTTGACCTAGTTGAAATTCTTTAATAATTGCTTGCACTTAAAAATGTCCTTTAAATGTAGAAGCAACTCAGAAAAATTAGCCCGTAGGCTGCATCTCTGAATTGGTAAAAATAGTCCATCAAAGTACCAATTACAGTACTTAATTAACCTTAAGTAAAATCAATTAAGTACTACAATTGGCAATGATGATTTTTCAAACACTTAGCAACCTGTGCTACTAAGTTGTGCGCTAGTATACCTTTCATACGCGCACAAAAAAAGGGGCTATATAGCCCCTTTTCTCGTAATCTAGTTCTTAGCGACGTAGGCCAAGCTCTTGGATTAACGCAGTGTAACGTGCAATGTCTTTACCTTTAAGGTAATCAAGCAGTTTACGGCGTTGGCTTACTTTGCGAAGAAGACCACGACGTGAGTGGAAATCGTGCTTGTGATCAGCAAAGTGACCTTGAAGCTTGTTGATATCGAACGTTAGAAGTGCAACTTGTACTTCAGGTGAACCAGTGTCGCCTTCAGCGCGTGCAAATTTAGCAATGATTTCAACTTTTTCTTGATTGCTTAGTGACATAGTAACTCCAAAAATTAATTTAAATTGTGTCTTAGCCGATCACTAATTCAGCCAAAACGATTGAGCGGGCGTATTCTACCAGCTTTAGCAATAACTACAAGGTAATCTTTACTCAGGCAGTTGATTCGATAAACCACGCTTTGATTTTAGGTGACCGTCTTTATGACGCTCGCCTGTGCCAATGAATATACCATCAGCCATTACTTTCACCACACCATCAGGCACGGGCTTACCAATCACCACGGTTTGACCATGGCTAAATGCCATACCTTGTTCTTTACTAATTTCAATCACAGGTAAGTCAACCAACGCGGTATCCATGGGTAACAAAAGCGCATCTAAATAAGTAGACGGTGCAACGTCATCGGCTTTAGCTTGTTGCAATTTTTCTTCAAGTTGCTCAAGCGTCACCATTTTATCACTCGGATAATGACCAACAGCACTTCGGTGCAACATAATAACGTGTGCGCCACACCCTAACTTTTCACCAAGGTCATCCACAATAGTGCGAATATACGTCCCTTTCGATACATGGGCGGTCATTTGCACTTCGTTATTTGCTTCATCAAACTCATCAAGCGTTAAACTAAACACATTAATTTTTCGGCATTTACGCGGTACCTCAATGCCCTCGCGTGCATATTTATATAAAGGCTGGCCTTGATATTTTAATGCTGAGTACATTGATGGGTATTGGTCCGACTCACCTAAAAAACTTGCGATCTTTTGCTCGAGTTGAGCACGAGTTACCGCTACTGGACGCGTTTCAACAACTTCGCCATCCGAATCTGAGGTGGTTGTACGTTCCCCAAGTTTAGCGCGTACGACATACGTTTTGTCCGTGTCTAACAAAAACTGGGTAAACTTAGTTGCTTCACCAAAACAAATCGGCAGCATGCCTGTTGCAAGCGGATCGAGCGCGCCGGTGTGCCCGGCCTTCTGTGCAAAGTAAATGCCCTTTGCTTGCTGCAATGCTTTATTAGACGAGATACCTTTCGGCTTGTTAAGTAATAAAATGCCGTCAATTGCACGGCCTTTACTGCGTCTAGCCATTAGTCTTTAGTGCCTTCTTCGCTATCATCTTCGTTGACATGCTTTGCATTATCTTCACGAATAACCGAGTCCACTAAATTTGAAATACGCATACCTTCCATCAGTGAGTTATCAATGACAAAACGTAACTCTGGCATAATGCGCGCACGAATGCGTTTACCTAATAAAGAACGAATATAACCCGTTGCTTCATTCAGGATTTTAGCGCTCTGCTTGGCTTTATCTTCATCATCAGTATTGAATACTGTAATAAATACTTTTGCGTACGAAAGATCGCGAGATACCTCAACTGCAGACACCGTTACCATACCTAAGCGCGGGTCTTTAATTTCGCGTTGAAGAATAACAGCAATCTCTTTTTGAATTTGCTGTGCAACACGATCAGTGCGAGAAAATTCTCTCATTATACTTCACTCTAAAATTATAACTTATTGATGTATATAAATAAGTTAATTTAATTACGAATACACAAATGGGGGCTTAGCCCCCATTTATAATAGTGACTTAGACGAAATTAAAGTGAACGTTGTACTTCAACCGTCTCGAACACCTCGATTTGGTCGCCAACTTTAACATCGTTATAGTTCTTAACGCCGATACCACATTCCATACCGTTACGAACTTCAGCTACGTCATCTTTAAAGCGACGTAATGATTCAAGCTCACCTTCATAGATAACCACGTTATCACGAAGTACACGGATAGGTGCGCTACGCTTAACGATACCTTCGGTCACCATACAACCTGCGATAGCACCAATCTTAGGTGACTTAAACACGTCACGAACTTCAGCAAGACCAATGATCTCTTGCTTAAATTCTGGTGCAAGCATACCAGACATGGCTTGTTTAACTTCTTCGATCAGGCTGTAGATTACGCTGTAGTAACGTAGGTCTAGGTTTTCTGATTCAATCACTTTACGTGCTGATGCATCGGCACGAACGTTAAAGCCTACAACGATTGCATTAGAGGCTGCTGCAAGTGTTGCGTCAGTTTCGGTGATACCACCTACGCCTGAACCAACAATCTTCACTTTAACTTCATCAGTAGATAGTTTAGTTAATGAATCAGCAATTGCTTCAATTGAACCTTGTACGTCCGCTTTAAGTACCACGTTAACTTCAGAAACATCGCCTTCAGTCATGTTAGTAAACATGTTTTCAAGCTTCGCTTTTTGTTGACGCGCTAGTTTCACTTCACGGAACTTACCTTGACGATATAAAGCAACTTCACGGGCTTTACGCTCGTCTTTAACCACCGTTGCTTCATCACCTGCAGCAGGGATACCAGAAAGACCTAGAATCTCTACAGGAATAGATGGGCCAGCAGACTTAATGTCTTTACCGTTCTCATCTTTCATTGCACGTACACGGCCGTATTCAAGGCCACATAGTACGATATCGCCTTGGTTAAGCGTACCAGACTGAACTAAGATAGATGCAACTGGACCACGGCCTTTATCTAAGCGTGATTCGATTACAACACCCGCAGCCATCCCTTCTGATGGTGCAGTTAGTTCTAAGATCTCAGCTTGCATTAATACCGCTTCAAGTAAGTCATCAATGCCTAAACCTGTTTTTGCAGAGATATGGACGAATTGCGTGTCGCCACCCCACTCTTCAGGAATAACGTCTAGCTGTGCTAATTCGTTTTTAACGCGATCTGGATCTGCGCCTTCTTTGTCCATTTTGTTTACAGCAATGATTAGAGGCACACCAGCTGCACGCGCATGCTGAACCGCTTCTTTAGTTTGTGGCATTACACCATCATCTGCTGCAACAACAAGGATTACGATATCAGTGGCTTTTGCACCACGAGCACGCATTGAGGTAAATGCGGCGTGACCTGGTGTGTCTAAGAACGTGATCATGTTGCCATTTGTTTCAACATGATAAGCACCAATGTGCTGAGTGATACCACCCGCTTCACCTGATGCTACTTTCGCTGAACGAATGTAGTCAAGTGTTGACGTTTTACCATGGTCAACGTGACCCATTACTGTCACAACCGGTGCACGAGGAAGCGCTTTGCCTTCTTCGTTACGGTCGTTTAGCACTTTCTCTTCTAATTCATTTTCTTTAACAATGATAACCTTGTGTCCCATTTCTTCAGCAACAAGCTGTGCTGTTTCTTGGTCGATCACTTGGTTGATGGTAACCATGTCACCCATTTTCATCATTGTTTTAACAACTTCGGCACCTTTAACAGCCATACGCGATGCAAGTTCAGCAACAGTGATAGTTTCACTGATACGAACTTCATTTTTAACGTCTGCGGTTGGTTTTTGGAAACCATGCTGTAACGATGTAGGCGCTTTAAGCTTGCCTTTTTTACCTTTAGGTGCAACAAATTTTTCTTTTGCTGGACCTTTTTTCTTTTTCTTAGCACGGCGAGCAGTTTGCTCTTCACGAGCATCAGACTCATCTTCTGCTTCACGTGCATAAGTTGAAGTCGTAAGGTGGTGATCAGCGCTTTCTTCACGCTGCTTACGCTCTTCTTCTTCTTTCTTCCAGCGAGCTTCATTTTCTTCAGCTAGCTTTCTTGCCTCTTCTGCTTGACGTTTCGCTTCTTCTTCAGCTTTTCTCAATGCGGCCTCTTCTGCTTCTTTTTGCAGACGCTCAGCTTCGGCGCGATCTTTTTCAGACTTAGCACTTTGTTCTGGGGTCATCTGCTTCTGTTTCGCTTTACGCTCAGCTTCAGCTTTGCGTTTAGCCTCTTCTTTGGCTTTACGCTCAGCTTCTTCTTTCGCTTTACGTTCTGCCTCTTGTTTCGCTTTTAGCTCCTCAGCTTCTTGCTGGGCTTTAAGCTCTGCTGCTTTACGTGCAGCTTCTTCTGCAGCTAAACGCTCTTCTTCTTGCTGTTGCTCAATGGCGCTTTTCTTAACATAAGTACGTGTTTTACGTACTTCTACTTGTACAGACTTTGCTTTACCTGTAGAGCCAGTCACACTCAGTGTGCTCTTGCTTTTACGTTGCAAAGTCATGCGAGCAGGGCCTTCCGAGCCCGTGCCGCCATGCTGCTTGCTAAGGTGGTCAAGTAACGTTGACTTTTCAGCCTCGCTCACCATATCACCTGCTTTTTTAGAAATACCGGCTTGCTCAAGCTGCTGTAGTAACTTATCAACAGTTGTACCAATATCTCCGGCTAGTTTTTCAACATTTACTTCTGCCATAGTGTGTAATACCTCCGTTAATAAATTACTCGTCTGCGAACCAACAAATGTTACGCGCAGCCATAATTAGTTTGCCAGCTTCTTCTTCTGAAAGCTCAGTGATATCAACTAACTCGTCGATACCTTGCTCGGCTAAATCTTCTAATGTTATAACACCTTTACTTGCCATAACGAATGCAAGGTGACGCTCTAAACCTTCAAGGGCTAATAAGTCCTCTGCAGGTTCTGCACCTTCTAGGCTTTCTTCAGTTTTAAGTGCTTTGGTTGTCAGTGCGTCTTTCGCACGTGAACGTAAAACATCAACTGTTTCTTCGTCTAAGCCATCAATTTCTAAAAACTCTGATGCTGGTACGTAAGCAACTTCTTCAAGGGTTGAGAAACCTTCGTTGATTAGTAATGTTGCAAACTCATCATCGATATCTAGGTACTCAGTAAATAAGTTGATTAACTTGTCTGACTCAGCTTCATTTTTCGCACGCATTTCATCAACCGTCATTACGTTTAATTCCCAGCCAGTTAACTGGCTAGCAAGACGAACGTTTTGACCATTTCGACCAATTGCTTGCGCTAGGTTATCAGCTTCAACAGCGATATCCATTGAGTGCGTGTCTTCGTCCATCACGATAGATGCTACCTCAGCAGGTGCCATCGCGTTAATAACGAATTGCGCTGGGTTATCATCGTAAAGTACGATATCAACACGCTCGCCACCAAGTTCAGTAGACACCGCTTGAACACGCGCACCACGCATACCTACACAGGCACCTACTGGGTCAATACGTTTGTCATTTGACTTAACAGCGATTTTCGCACGTGAACCTGGATCACGCGCTGCTGCACGTAATTCAATCATTTCTTCGCCAATTTCTGGCACCTCAATGCGGAATAGCTCCATGAGCATTTCAGGCTTAGAACGCGTTACGAATAACTGTGCGCCACGCGCTTCAGGTTTAACTTCGTAAAGAAGACCACGAATACGGTCGCCCGGACGGAAGTTTTCACGCGGTAGCATGTCGTCACGGTAAATAACCGCTTCTGCATTGTTACCAAGGTCAAGTACGATAGCATCACGCGTTGCTTTTTTAACAACACCCGTTACTAACTCACCTTGTTGGTCTTTGTATTCTTCAACAACAAGTGCACGCTCAGCTTCACGTACTTTTTGTACGATAACTTGCTTAGCCATTTGTGTTGTAATACGGTCAAACTTAATTGACTCAATTTGTTCTTCTACGTAATCACCCATTTGCAATTCAGGGTCTTCAACTTGTGCCGCTTCAAGCGTGATTTCGCTATACGGGTGCTCAAGTGAACCATCTTCTTGCACAGGAGCGATTTTCCAGCGACGGAATGTATCGTAATTACCTGTTTTACGGTCAATTGATACGCGAACGTCAATTTCACCATCGTGTTTTTTCTTTGTTGCAGTCGCTAATGCGAACTCTAACGCTTCAAAAATCTTTTCTTTTGGAACCGCTTTCTCATTGGAGACGGCTTCAGCAACCAATAATATTTCTTTTGCCATGGGTTATGCCTCGCTTGCCCTATTCCTTCGCACTCGAATTAAAACTTTGCGATGATGTTCGCACGTTCAATGTTACTTAGCATAATCATATGCTCAGTCCCATCTGCTGAAAGTGTGATCATATCACTGCTAACTGATACTAAATCGCCTTTAAAATTACGGCGACCATCTTGTGGAAGCTTAGTACGCACGCGTACTTCTTCTCCTTGTGCCTTCTCGTAGTGATCTTGTTTGAATAATGGACGATCAACACCAGGAGACGACACTTCCAAATCGTATTCGTTTGTAATTGGGTCTTCGACATCTAAGATTGCGCTAACTTGACGACTTACGTCGGCACAATTGTCTACCGTGATCCCTGCATCATGATCGATGTAAACACGTAATGTAGAGTGGCGACCAGCTTGCACAAACTCAAGACCATGTAACTCAAAGCCTAACATTTCAACGGCTGGTGAGAGCATGGCTACTAAATCTTGCTCAAGTTTTGTCACGAAAATCCTCCATACAAACAAAAAAAGGGCATATAGCCCTGAAATACTGAGTTTAATAATGATTCATAAAATCATGCTAGATCAGATACAACAACGCCCCGAACCAAGCGGGGCGTCACACCTAAAGCATAAAACTGTGTGGCCTAGGGCCAAGCTTGGTTGCGGTCAATTACCTGACTAAATTAAACTAAATAGCCTAAACGCAAAACGCGCATTACCCAGAATGCGCGACTTCATACAGTAAAAAATTACTGTGCATGTTAAAGACAACTTACGATGTTTTAACATGAATTTGGTTGCGGGAGCCGGATTTGAACCGACGACCTTCGGGTTATGAGCCCGACGAGCTACCAGGCTGCTCCATCCCGCGCCAATGGATATCAAGTAAATTACTTAATATCGTTTGCTTGAGTGGCAAGCACATCAAGTCAATGGCGGCTATTATAAGCATGTAGCGCTCAATTAGCAACCTTCGGGCATGAATTAGTTGGACAATTTTTTACGAAAAAAAATAATGACAACCTTGTCATAAAATTTCCTATTTCCGGAAAAATAGGTCTATAGTTAACACTATAAGAAGAACAAACTATAGTGTTGGCTATTAAGCGATTTTCCTATGAGTCTATCTATTTTTCAAAAAAGGCTTTTACAACAGAATGTTGAACTGCTAAAACCTGATTTCCATCAATTTACGCACACCTTTTACCACAATTTGAGCCAGCGTAATCTAACAATGACGATGCCAAGCGAAGAGAGTGTAAGCAAACGAAGCTATATACTATTTTGTGCGCTTAATAAGGTTGTGTCACACCTTGATGACTTACCTTTGGTGATGCCTTTCATTCAATATATAGCAAACAACCTAAGCTTTTTGAATGTATCAAGTCACGATATAGACCATTTGTGTGACGCATTTTTCGACACGCTGGAGTCCCAGCAAAGAGGCTTAAACAGCCACCTAAAACAAGCGTGGTCACAGGCAATTCGTATATTTTCCAACATTGTTAAAAGCTATTTGTTTGCTTACAGTAATGTGATTTCAATCAATACACGTTGCGCTACTCGACTTAGTTCGTAGTTGAGGGCTGACACTAATTAATGTTGAGTAAGTTCATTATTCAATCTATCGATTTGGCGCTGCTCAACAGCAATGAGAGTATTAAATTTACTGGTCACCGCAGACATTTTGTCTGATAAAGCCTGGTCGCTACTCGCATCGACTAGATTAGTCGGTCTGGTAGAGGCTTGTTGCTCAAGGCGCTTAATCTGTTGATTTAGCTCAACATGATAACGGTCAATTTTGTCTTTGTGCTCTGCGATTTCACGTTTAATCTGTTCACTACGAATAAAATGGTCAATTTCATTCTGTTCTGTATCGTTACTTTGCAAAACTAACTGGCTTTTTTCTGTGCTTAACCTGTCTATATTACGCTGCTCATTGTTGATCAATAAATTATAACGTTCTGAAACGGCAGACATCTGTTTAGCTATGGCGGCTTCTTTTTTTGCTCCGACCAAATTGTGCAGTTGCGCATCGGCTTGACTGCTTAATGCCGCAATTTCATTGTTCATCCGTTCTGAGTAAGAGTCTATTTTATTATTGTGTTCTGCAATTTTGGCGTCTATTTGCTTTAATCGAATATAGTTATCAATCTCTGCTGTTACATCGCTTGATTCAGAAACAGGTTTTGGCGAGCCTAATAATGTGGGGTTTTGCTCTTTAACGGTGATCAACTTTGCATCTTTGCCGCAAGGTTGTTGGCTAAACTCAACAATGCCATTTTTTTCACATTGATAAATTGCCGCGTTGGCCGCCTTGCTCAAAGTGACCCCTAAACAAACCAGTGTAAATAAAGTAAAGAAGCGTGGTTTCATAATATCGTCCCTGTTGTTTATCCTGTGTTTCTGTAAGCATGTTGTGGGCCAACACGATCTAAATTCAGCGGTATTACGTAGTAATTTAAATCAATTATCATGGGTTTACTATTGTGCATTACTCTACTTTGCGATTTATTTTTGGCGATCAACTCAATGCTAGCCACAGCTGGTATAAAGATGAAGATCAGCACACCACTCTTTATGTCATCGCTGAGCTAAAACAAGAAACCGATTACGTAAAACATCATACACAAAAAATTGCCGCCTTTTTCTTAGCAATGGAACACTTTGCAAAGGCGCTCAAAAGCGCGGGGTTTAATGTGCTACATCTTACCTTAGATGACACAAAAGATGACGAATCATTACCCGCCCTTCTTACTCGTTTAGCGAAACACTACCAATGTAAACGCATTGAATACCAGTATCCCGATGAATACCGACTCAAACAGCAATTACAGGCATTCTCAGAAAACAGTGAGTGTGCGATTAACGCATACGACACAGAGCATTTTTTACTTCCCTTTAATGATATATGCCAACACTTTAAAAAAGACAAGCATGTAAAAATGGAATTCTTTTATCGCACAATGCGTAAACGATTCAATATATTAATGGACGAAAACAATGAACCGGTCGGAGGCAAGTGGAACTTTGATCAACAAAATAGAAACAAGTTAAAACAACATGATCTCAACGCAATTCCTGAACCACTGTGCTTTGGGCACGATGTTAAGGACATTCTTTCACGCATAAAAAAACATAACATAACGACATTTGGAGAGTGCAATCATTCGATACTTTGGCCAACAACACGTTATGAAGCAAAGCAGCTTCTTGATTTTTTTTGCGATCATTTGTTAGTTCACTTTGGGCAATTTCAAGATGCGATGACCTGTCAATCTGAGCACCAATGGTCGCTATATCACAGCCGCTTGTCGTTTGCTCTCAACACTAAAATGCTGCACCCAATGCAGGTTATTAAGCGCGTGATTGAGGCTTTTGAAAAACAGCAGCAAAAAATTGATATTGCCCAAGTTGAAGGATTCATTAGACAAATTCTGGGCTGGCGCGAATATGTGCGTGGTATTTACTGGCAAAATATGCCTGACTACGCCAACAAAAATGCCCTTGAAGCAAAGCGTGCCCTGCCCGACTATTTTTGGCACGCAAACACTAAAATGAAATGTATGCACCATGCAATTAAGCAAAGTTTAGACACCGCCTATGCTCATCATATTCAACGTTTGATGATAACGGGTAACTTTTGTTTGCTTACAGCCATAAACCCAAATGAAGTCGATGCTTGGTATTTAGGTATTTATATTGATGCTATCGAATGGGTTGAAATGCCCAACACTCGCGGCATGAGTCAATTTGCAGACGGCGGCTTAATTGCCACTAAACCGTATGCCGCAAGTGGTAATTACATTAATAAAATGAGTGACTATTGTAAGGATTGCCATTACAACGTGAAAGAAAAAGCCACCGATGATGCGTGCCCTTTCAATAGTTTATATTGGAACTTCATGTTAGAGCACGAACAATTGCTTAGCAAAAATCCGCGTATAGGCATGATTTATAACACCTGGTATAAACAAGACGAATCGCAGCAACAAGCCACTCTCAAACGCGCAAAGTGGTGCGTCGATAATTTAGAGAAATTATAAAAAAGGCCGCCTCAAATGAGGCGGCCTACTTCTAACAAATAACAAGGGGAAACAATGCTGATTACAGCTTAATTACTTATTCTCAAGCAATTTACCACTGCCAATTTCAATTTTACGTGGTTTGAGTGCTTCAGGAATTTCACGCTGTAAATCAATGCTTAAAAGTCCATTTTCAAGGTCTGCACCGAGTACTTTAACGTGGTCACCTAGTTGGAACTTACGTTCAAAGTTGCGCTCAGCAATTCCTTGATGGATAAACTTACGCTCTGCATTGTCTTCTTTGTCAGCTTTTGTGCCGCTGACTTTTAATGTATTGTTTTCTGACTCAATGGTCAGTTCACTTTCACTAAAACCGGCAACGGCCATAGTGATACGGTATTTGTCTTTATCTAATGCTTCGATGTTGTATGGAGGAAAACTTGGCTGCTTGTCTGTGCGTGCTGCCGCATCCATTAATGATGCTAAATGATCGAAGCCAATGAATGAACGATAAAGTGGTGATAAGTCTACTGTACGCATAATAATATCCTCATATTTAAGCGATATTTTGTTAGTCCTCTTCTTTTGAACAAGTGCTAACAAAGTTAAATTAATTATATAAATTTCAATTACTTTGGTTTGTTTGGGACCCATCAGGCGTCCTCACTAAACGATTTATGGGCAAGCAAAATCTTTTCAAGATTTTTTACAAAAAAAATTGCAATTTTTTTCTCTTTTTGAAATTTATTGAGGCTTATTCTGGTCTGAATAAGTTGATTTTAAAGGGCTAAGCACGTACAAAATAAAAATGAAAAAAATACCCTCAGTTTTAAAAAAAACAGTCGCTTTGACTAAAAACCTGCTGTTGATGGCTATCATCTTGTATGCCGTTACGCTATTTCGGCAACGAAATTTATTACCAACAGACCACACTCCCGCCCCCTATTTCAATTTAGCGACACTCGACAATCCACAGCAACGCGTCACCATTGCCGATTTAAAAGGCACAAACACAGTGCTGTATTTTTTTGCCCCTTGGTGCAGTATTTGTCGCTACAGTATGCCTAATCTCGAAAAAGCCTATCAACAAGGCGAACTGAACGCGGTTGCCATTGCCCTTGATTATGAAAATATTGACGAGATAACGCAGTTTACAGATTCACTAGACTTAACGATGCCCGTTTTATTAGGGACGCGGTATACAGGACAAGATTACAAAGTCAGTGCCTACCCAACGTATTATGTTATTAATGAGCAACTCGCGATTACAGCTCATTCTATGGGGTATTCCACAGAACTTGGGCTGCGCATACGAACACGTAAGTGACTTAAGAGGCACTCAGAGAAAAAACAGAATAGAGTAATCGATTTTATGCACTGTTTTTATGAATCTAATTCGTTAATATGATAACTAGACCAACACACTTACATCGAGGAGAGCGATATGTTGACTGTAATTTTTGGCCGTGAGGGCTGCCCATACTGTGTACGCGCAAAAGACGTAGCAGAAAAACTAGCGAACGAGCGTGAGGATTTTAAATTTCGCTACATCGATATTATTAAAGAAGGTATCAGCAAAGCAGATTTAGAAAAGTCTGCTGGCAAACCTTGCCCAACCGTTCCACAAATTTTTATTGACCAAACTCACATTGGTGGCTTCACAGAATTCGAAGCATACGCTAAAGAAAATTTAGGGTTATATCAATAAATTGTAAACATGGTTGATTTTGGTAAATTACAACTGATTAAATTATGACCAACATCAACCACATACAAATTAGTTGTAATTTATACAAGCAATTGCATTGTATTTCCTATACAATGCGCGCCTCTTTAAATTCGTTGAGGCGTATTAATGTCAGAACCAGTCACGTTTGAATCTTTAAATCTTTCTCCTGCAATTTTAAAAGCAGTTGAAGAGCTAGGTTACAAGACTCCATCTGAAATCCAAGCTCAATGTATACCGTTATTGCTAGAAAGAAAGGACGTACTGGGACTAGCGCAAACGGGTACAGGTAAAACAGCAGCATTTGCACTGCCATTACTAAATAATATTGACCCGTCTGTGAAACAGCCACAGATCCTTGTTCTAACGCCTACGCGTGAACTTGCGATCCAAGTAGCTGAGGCATTCGAACAATATGCTAAGCATACTCGTGGTGTAGAAGTTTTAGCCCTTTATGGTGGCCAAAGCTACAGCATCCAATTAAGTGCACTTCGTCGTGGCGCGCAAATCATTGTTGCAACGCCAGGCCGCTTAATCGACCACATTAACCGTGGCACAATCAAATTCGAGAGCTTACAAGCCCTTGTTCTTGATGAAGCGGACGAAATGTTACGCATGGGTTTCATTGATGATGTAGAAAGCATCATGGAAAAAACACCGCGTGAAAAGCAAACATGTCTTTTCTCTGCAACCATGCCTAAGCAAATCCAAAATATCAGCAGCAAATACATGAACGAGCCTGAGCAAGTTCATATTTCAGCGCGTAACTCAACAGTATCGACTGTTGAACAAGTATTTTGGAATGCACACGTACACAAAAACAAAGCGATCGTGCGCTTCTTAGAAGCTGAAGAATACGATGGTGCGATTGTTTTCGTACGTACACGTAATGACACAGTACAATTAGCTGAATTACTTGAGCGCGAAGGTTTCTCTGCCGCACCACTTAATGGTGACATGAACCAACAAGCACGTGAACGCACTGTAGAGCGTTTGAAAAGTGGTTTACTTGATATCGTAATTGCAACCGACGTTGCAGCACGTGGTCTAGATGTTGACCGTTTAAGCTTGGTAATTAACTACGATATTCCACAAGACTCTGAAGCCTACGTTCACCGTATTGGCCGTACAGGTCGTGCGGGTCGTTCAGGTAAAGCGATTCTTTTCGTAAAACACAACGAGCGTTATTTACTTAAAAATATCATTCGTCATACGAAGTCTGAAATTGCACAAGTAGATTTACCAACAGCGAAAGTTGTTGAAGAAAAACGCATCAAAGCATTGCAAGACAAGTTGACTATTGCACTTGAAAATAAAGACATCACGTTCTTTAACCAAGTAGCGGCCAACATGGCTGAAAAGCTTGAACTAAGCTTCGAAGACTTAGCAGGTGCCTTACTGTGTTTAGCGCAGCAACAATCACCAATCAAGGTTGAAGAAGTTAAAGTTCAACCGCGTGGCGAACGTACAGAACGCGGTGGTGATCGCCGTCGTAACGAACGTGCTGACCGTGGTGATCGCCCTGCTCGCGAACGTAAACCGCGTGAGCCGCGTGAACGTAACAGCCGCAGCATGGGTCCTATGGATACATACCGTATCGAAGTAGGTCGTGAGCACGGTGTACAAGTTAAAAATATCGTTGGTGCGATTGCTAACGAAGCAGATATCTCAAGCAAGTTTATTGGTGACATTCGTCTGCACGACAGTCACAGTACGGTACAATTACCGCAAAACATGCCTAAAGATGTGCTTGATCACTTCCAAAAAGTGTTTATTTGTAAACGCCCAATGGGAATGACACTCACCAAAGCTGAAGCCGCTTCTGAGCGCCCAGAGCGCAGCGAACGCCCAGCAGGTGAGCGCAGTGATAAAAAGCGTAGCTTCAAAGACAAAGACCGTGGTGAAAAACGTAGCGGCCCTCGTAAAGAGCGTCGTCCAGTAAGCTTCACAGCAAACTAAGCGTTTAAAGCTAACGACTAAAAAAACCTTGTCATGAGAGTGACAAGGTTTTTTTGTGTCTGAAGTAAAGCTGTCAGCCTAAACTTTCAGTCTTAAGTTAATAAACACCTAGAAACTTTTGGACATCATTAAAGAAAAATTCATCAACATTAAAATATTGAATAAAACTATCTTTGCACCCTTGCTCCTTATATAAGAAAACTACATAACATATTAATTTTGCTGCTAGCTTGATTATGTCGTCCCTATGTAATTTACTAGCATTAGGCTCATAAATGTAGCGGCTTGATTTAAAAGATTCTCTATATTTTTCTAGAATTTCAAGCTCATTTTTATTAACTAAAAATTTTGCGATATCAAGAGGTAATGAGTGATATAGAATAATTAAATCATGTGGATCAGACTTCTTTGGTAAACTTTTTCTATCGAAGATATATGTTTCATTTGGCTTACTTATATTACCTACAGCAAGAGCATTAAAACTTTTAAATAGTATTTCGATAGATAAAACCGATAAAACACTTTGAAGCCCCATTCTCTGATGCGACGCAGTTTTAGCTACCATATAATAATCATATGCACATTCAATCATATATGGTCGAAACTCAACTTGAGGTAATGATTTAATATCTATTTTAAGTTTCAATTATATTTCCCATATGAAATCTAAATAAATAGAAATTGAAAAAGCCTCAGCATGGCTGAGGCTTTATTACTTAATCGTTATGAACCCGCTGGGTACACGTAGCTTGACTGTAGGCCGAGTGGGATGCCTAAGCCCCAATATGCTAGTAAGAAGATACTCCAGCCGATTAGGAACGCGATAGAGTACGGCAGCATCATGGCAATTAAGGTGCCGATACCTGTGCCTTTAACATACTTCTGGCAGTACACGACAACCAATGGGAAGTAAGGCATTAACGGGGTGATAATGTTTGAGCTTGAATCACCCACACGGTACGCTGCTTGGGTTAAGTCTGGCGATATGCCTAATTGCATTAACATAGGCACAAAAATAGGCCCAAGTAATGCCCATTTTGCCGAGCTTGAACCCACAAACAAGTTTACGAATGCAGTTAAGAAAATAATACCAATCACGGTTACAGAACTGGGTAATTGCATGGCTTTTAACAGCTGTGCACCTTCTATTGCCAGTAATGCCCCAAGGTTTGATTTACTAAATGCCGCGATAAATAACGCACAGAAAAACGCCATAACAATATAATACGCCATGCCGCCCATTGCTTTACTCATGGCATCAATCATGTCTTTAGAGCTTTTGAACGTGCCAACCACAAAGCCATAAACTGCACCAGGTATCCAGAACAGTAGGAAAATTAGTGGCACGATAGACTGCATCAAAGGTGAACGGAAGTTAGTCAGTGAGCCATCGGGGCTGCGCATAGCTGAGTCTGCGGGAGCGGATACAAACCAAAGTAAAGCAAGGCCTGCTACCATCACTGTGCTTGCAATATAAAACGCACGCTTTTCATCGCTACGCGCTTCATCAAAAGCGGGTAAGTCTTCGGTGTCACCATCAAGTGGGGTATTTTGTAAGCGTGGTTCAATAATTTTATCGGTAATGTACCAGCCTAATAAAATAATGAATAAGCTTGAAGCTGAGGTGAAAAACCAGTTATTTAACGGGTTAATCGCCATATCAGGATTAATAATTTGGGCTGCACTTTGGGTAAAGCTTTGCAGTAATGGATCGATACCTGATGGAATGAAATTGGCACTAAAGCCCCCACTCACGCCCGCAAAAGCCGCAGCAATACCCGCAAGAGGATGACGACCCATCGCATAAAAAATAACCCCAGCAAGCGGGATAACTAACACGTAGCCAGCATCAGTTGCGGTGTGGCTAACAATCGCCACTAAAATAATAGACGGGGTCAATAGCTGCTTAGGAGTGACTTTTAGCATTAGCTTTAAGCCCGTATTGATAAAGCCTGAATGCTCAGCAACCCCAACACCTAACATTGCAACAAGCACAACACCTAAAGGAGCAAAGCCTGTAAAGGTTTTTACCATCGACGATAAAAAGGTGGCTAAGGAATCACCCGCCAACAAATTATGGACAACAATGGCCTCGCCTGTTCGTGGGTCTATGGCGTCAAATGTCATGCCCGAAAAAAGCCACGACAGCAGCCAAATAAGTAACATGGCCACTAAAAAGATAATGGCCGGATCAGGAAGCTTATTGCCTACCCTTTCAATCGTATTTAAAAAACGTGCGATTGCTCCGCTTGGTGCCTGCACATCATTGTTATTATTCATTTTCGAATTCCCTAGAAAAATTTCTTGCTTACCTTATCGCATCCGCGTTAAGAGGTAAATTTTAAGTTAACTAAGCTATCCGATTTGGGTACTTAAACTATATAAAAAAAGCGGCCAAAGCCGCTTATTTAAATAACATCAACACCGATTAGGCTAATGCTTTTACTTCATCCCATAAACGAACCACTAATGCTTTATCATCTTCGTTAAGCTCCCCATTACGGTATGCTTTAACCAGGCTCGACTCGACTTGGTTATTAAGCTCGTCGGTTGATAAGTTTAATTCTTCAACTTGCGCATACCCTACCGCCAAATCAAAATGGCCTCGTAAATAGCCACCAGCAAATAACTCATCATCGGTTGCTTTATCAACTAAATCATCAAAATATTGCTGCGCTGCATCAATATAATTTACTAAACTCATGGTTATCTCTCCTCTGGGTGCAGCCCATCTTGATGACCTACTGCATACATTATATGGTCATTGAAACCTGTGGTTACTCGAATATAACCACTTAATTCATCGTCTAACTCACTGTCGCCAGTATCGGCAATCAATGGGCGGCCATTCAAGGCCTGTAATTTTGTTTTGGTTGCGACCACAATAATATTATCGCGGCCGATAGCACGAATAAGTGCTGGACTGAGCTGTTGATTTCCACGACCAAAAATATGGCCCTGACCACCGATCAGGGTGATCACTAATTTAGTCGGTTTACCGAGTGTTAGCTCCAGTAATTGCTGTGCAGTTAAATCCTGAGCAATCAGCGCTTGGTCTGCCACTAAATCAACACCGAGTAAGGTATTCTCTAGGCCCATTTCTTCCATAATGGCAGCAACTGTTGAGCCACTGCCCATGACGTATAAAGTCTCTTCATCCATGTCAGACACCACATAAGCAGCAATATCAGCAAGCACTAACTCGTCGGTTTCTTTACCACCATTTTTAACCGCTTGCACGTAACGTACTTCGCTCGGCACTTGCATTTCACCATACCGCTTTGCTTTTACAGTGCCTTCGCGAAATGCGGCTTCGTCGATATCCATCACGTCTGCATCGCCTAAGCTCACCAACTCACCTTTTACAAGCATTTCAACCACTCGGCCCGCAGCTTTTGGGGTAATAGCATACACACCTGAATGAATTTTACAGCCTGCGGGAATGCCCAACACGGGTGTAGTGTCGCCAACAGCATGACAAATATTTCGGGCTGTTCCGTCACCGCCTGCAAATAAAATAAGGTCTACGCCTTGTTCTACGAGACGCTTTGCAGCTTGCTCGGTGTCATCCGGCGTCGTAACGTCGCCACTGTGATAAATAACCTGGGTATTAAAGCCTAATTGGGTGGCTGTTCGCTCCCCCATTTCACCATTAACGGTGTATATAATGAGCGAGTCTTGATACGCAAGTAATACTTCAAGTGCTGCACGGGTGCGTAAATTTGCTTTGGGTTCTGCGCCGAGTGCCATGGCTTTCGCTGCTGTATCAGCACCATCACTGCCTTTAAGAGCTACACTGCCACCAAGCCCTGCAACAGGGTTTACAATTAAACCTAACTTAAACTGCATCAGATAACTCTCCTGGATGTTGCCATACAAATTGTGCACTTGTCAGTGGCCACGGGGTCTTATAAAAATCACTGAGTGCTTTTAGTAGTGCGTAAGTTCGTTGATTAAAACCAGACGCTAGTAAACTTAATAGGTGCTGGTGAACACGCTGCTGAAAAGCAAAACGACACGTTTGTTCGCCATTTAAATTATCGACCGAAACATTAAAGTCAAAGCCTGCCGCAGCGCTAAGCGCCCATTCTATTGCTTGGGGTTTAACTTCTACCGCTTCAAACTCAGCTTGCTGATGTTTATCACGACCATCAGGACAATACCAATAGCCATAATCTTCCAGTAAGCGGCGTTTTTCACCTGCCACCAGCCAATGGGCAATTTCGTGGAGTGCACTGGCGTAAAAACCATGCGCAAAGACAATTTGATGATAAGTCGTTTGCTCATCTGCAGGCAGGTAAATAGGCTCGTCAGCACCTTTAATTAAGCGCGTGTTATGGCTTTGATAAAAAGTGCTGTCAAAAATAGCGATTAAATCGGCAATCTGATGCATACTGGCTTACATTCATCTCGTTAAAAGCGTTACAACAACGCACCAAAAACGAGGCGAATTGTACGGACTTTTCAGCCTAAAGTAAAAACAACCCCTCTCGGTTAGAGGTATTTTGCGATATCGACGTTATCTATTTGTTCAGGGCTCAAATAGCGTTTTGCGTATTCAAGGTAAATGCCTGAACTTAAAAACAGTTTAAATACGTCACGATCAATATGATCGTCATCGACCATTTTAGCTAAAATATCAATAGCAACACTCAATGGTTTGGCCTTTTTATATGGCCTATCTGCTGCAGTGAGTGCTTCAAAAATATCAGCAAGTACTAACACTCGTTCAGGTATCGATAAGTCATCCGCTGATAATTTACGCGGATACCCCGTGCCTTTTAAGGTTTCGTGGTGGGTCGATGCATAGCGCGGCACACGGGCTAGCTCTTCAGGGAATGGCACATTATTAAGCATACGAATCGTGCTGATAACGTGTTCATTAATTTTAAATCGGTCTTCTGCGGTAAGTGTTCCACTTCTAATTTGTAAGTTATATAACTCACCTAAATTATACTTGTATTCAGGAACCGACATTTTTATACCTAAATTAGCATCGTATTCCACAGCCTTGTGGTGCGTAATTAGGTCACTGGGTTTATCACTTAACAGCGTTTCTTCAACAGGTAAAGATTGCCCCTTTAAATCTGCAAAGCGCATTTCTTCTAGAGGCGATAAACCAAGCGTTGCATCGAAATGCCGATGCCACTTAATACACGCAACGTCTTTTAAGCGTGCAAGCTGCTCATCATCCATAAATTCACTTCCCACATTGCAAGTAGCAATGAAAGCAAAGTCAGCATGTAATTTGTCTGTTTCAGCGTCTAACTGCTGTTGCAGTGTCTCCTCGTGTGTTGGGTTTTCAAGCAGCTTTTCGTAGTAGTTTATTTTAGCGTCGCGCAGCAACACTTCAAAACGTGTACGGATTTCATGAATACGATTATAAATGGTTTCTAGTTTGGTGCCTTTGTCTACAATGTGTTCTGGCGTGGTAATTTTACCACAGTCATGTAACCACGCTGCCAGTCTAAACTCACGTTTTTCATCTTCGTTTTCAAATGCAAACTCTGCAAAGGCGGGATCTGTTGAATCAGATGCAGCATTTGCAAGCCAAATGCCAAGCTCAGGGACACGTTCGCAATGCCCTGCTGTATAAGGTGATTTATCATCAATCGCTTGGGCTATAAGTTCAACAAACGATTCCATGAGTGCTTTTTGTGAGTTTTCGTGTTTCTCTATAGAGCGGCTCATATCAACCATTGAATTGGCTAAATAATGAATTTCGAGAATGCTACTTGACAGAGTAGACACATTTTTATACTCGCGCTGCTGAATTTTTTTGTTCTCACCAACAAGCTTTAAAATTGGATTCACAATTGATGATGCAAAAAACCACGATATTGGCAGTAGCAGTAATAAACATAAACTCGTTATTAAAATAGAAATCCGAATTTTCTCGCGAATGACCGCAAGTACATCTTCTTTTGCTACCAATACAGTGAAGAAATCGTCATTGTCAGCTTGCATGTCACCGCTTAATGGTAAGGGCACGACAAACATGTATTTTTCTATCCCATTTTCATGTACATCCAGCATTTTGCCAAACTGATGACGCTTATTTGCAAGGCCTGTTTTTTGGTCATCAAGCTTAATAAGCGCTGATAAATCATCAAAGGTATGCTGATGGCTTTGCGTTCTACTGCTGGCAATAATGTCACCACTGCCCTGATAGACATACATTTCGGCGGAAACCAAAAACTGCATTTTAGTCTGTTGCTCAGTTAAATACGCACTTAAACTCGAACTTGCTATATCCACCGCAAGCACATCGCCGGTATCATCTGACTTAATCGAATAGGTATAACCCGGTACGTGGTAAACATTAAACATGTACGGTTCAGATTTGGTAACAACCCCACTTTCTGCGTCTTGAAACCATATTCGCGTTCGTGGATCAAAATCGGTTTGTTGTTCTTCTGCTTTACGGACTGTCAGTTGTGAGTCTAAAAATAACATCGACTTACGACGCTCTTCACCTTCCCCCGATACTTTAATGACCAGCCATTTATACTCATCTTTTATATTCAAGCTGGCGGGTAAATTTGCATACCCTTTTAGATTAATAACTTGGAGAAAATCACCATTCGCACGCCCTAAAATAAGTGAATAAAAATCTGTGTGGCGACTAAGCACCTCTATGAGTACATTTCGAAAAATCTCATAGTTACCTTGGCTTTGTGAAAATAGGCGTGTGTCATGAACCATCACGCTGAGGGTGTTATCTGCACGCTGATTTATACGTGTGATATGATCAGCAATCTGCTGGCTTGTTTGCTTAAATTGCTGAGCTTTGGTGTGCAATACTAACTTTTCGCTGAAGTAATAATGCAAGCTAATCGCCACAATTCCCGTTAAAAGACTGGCAAGCGCAAAGACTAAGAGAACACTCGCTCTAATTGATATTTTATAGCCTTTTTTATGGCGTGATAGCATTATGCATCTCCTTGCATGCTCTCTTTATTGAATGAATATAAGAAAAAAGAAGTACAGATAATATATACAAGTATCTTTGGATAATTACAATTTATTGACTAAATTAAACGCACCTTGGTATCGATTAAATTTTAATAACCAATTGATTTCTTCCGCCTTCCTTAGCTTGATACAAAGCCAAATCAGCTCGTGATATCACTGATTTTTGCTGCTCCTCACGCATGATGGTCAGACCAAAACTTGCTTGTATCGATAAAGAGCAACTACCTAATTTAAACTCCTCGGCATTTAACCTTGCTATCATGCCGTTTATAAGCGCAGTGGCATCTTTTAATGAACAAAGCGGCAGTACAATGACAAACTCTTCACCACCAAATCGATAGACATCATCAGCACTGCGCAGAGAGTTCGTTAAAAAAGTCGAAAAGTGCTTAAGCACGGTATCCCCCATTTCATGTCCATGGGTATCGTTTACGCGTTTAAAGTAATCAATATCAGCTAAAACGACACACACATGTTTCGTTTTATTTTGCTGCTTAATTAATTTTTGATATCCCTCATAATTATTATCAAACGCACGCCGGTTAGGCAGCTGTGTGAGCGCATCTTTAAATGCCTGTCTTTTCATTTCATCTGCAAGTTGACTTAGCTGAGTGTTACGAACAAAAAGCTGCCGACGCATTAAATGCTCATGAGCCGACATAACGACCCCTGCAAAATTAGCGGATACATGTGCCAACCCAACCATATAAAAAGTATGGCTACTTACATCTTTATTAAAATAAATAACGGTAATTGCAAATGCACTGTAAGACACACCGATTAAGGTGGCATTCTTTAATGACAATAAAGTAGAGAAATACATAGTGATCAAAATAATCACATCAAAAAACATATGCAGGACATAATGGCGCTCAAAGGTGAACACCATAAATTGCATACTAAAAAATAAGAATGTCATAAACGCAGCCACCGCCTGCGATAATTGCTGTGGCGTCCGGATATAGCACACCCCAAGTGCAGTGATCACACAAACTGCAACAGAAATAGTCCGGCTAAATAATGCAATACCGGGCCAAAAGCTGGGTTGAATTATCATTTTATCGGAATAGGTCACCAGCATAATCATAATGGCGGTGATACAGGCAAGAAACTGTGCAGTTTTTTTATCTTGCTCAAGCTTACTTTGAGTAAATGCTTGCTCAACTTGCATAGAGTTGAACCGACAAAAGTAGCGTGCAATTGACATATCTTGATTTAATAACTTTGCACCGAATGTGCTCATAATTATATACCTACGCAGGAACGGAAAAAGGCGAGTAATGAGGTGTTTAAATAAAGAGCAACCGTTCCATTATAGAGTGAAGAGCTTACAATTAAACTCGTTCTTTTGTATATAAATTACACACATGCACCAACACAAAGTTGCGAAAATGGCACAAAGCATAAAATTATCGCTTTGTGCGCGGTGATTAAATAATATCCTCTCCTGCCTCATCACTTGTAACAATATCTGTTTCTTGCAGTGCATGTGCAATCCAATTATTCAAAACAGGACACGATAGTACCTGGTCACAATAAGCTTGTGCAGGGCTTGATAATGTTACTTGGTAAGTTTTAAAGCGCAGTACCACGGGCGCAAACATCGCATCAACAATTGAAAACTCACCATACAGCCATGTATTGGACGACGATTGTGGTCGCATCGAAAATATCTCATCAATGCGCGCAATGTCTTTCTTTGCGTGTTCTGACAGCTCAACATGTCTTTTAGCTCGAATATTCATGGGCATTTCATTTCTGAGTGCGAGAAAGCCACTATGCATTTCTGCAGCCACACTTCTTGCGTGAGCTCTTTTATTTAAGTTTTCAGGCCATGCTCTGCCATTTAGATAAGCATCGTTGATGTATTCACAAATCGCGAGTGAATCCCACACTGCTAAATCACCGTCGATTAATGCAGGGACTTTTTGTACAGGAAATTTCGTTTTTAATCTGTCATAAAAGTCTGGGGTATCTAAAACAAGTTGCTGCTCGGTAAATGATATATTGAATTTACTTAATAAATACCACGTTCTTAATGACCAACTCGAATAATTTTTATTACCAATAAATAATTGCATTTTTCATCCCTTAACGATTAGATTAATACCACTATAGAGCAGCAAAAGGCGAATTACTCGCCAATTGTTTTTATACAACCCATAAGAGAAACTGATACATCATGGATATTGATGCCTTACGAACTTTTTGTGCTTTTGTAGACACGGGCAGTTTTACCCGCGCAGCCGCACAGATTTGCCGAACCCAATCTGCGGTAAGTATGCAGATGAAAAAACTAGAACAAGACACAGGGAGTTCTTTATTTGAGAAGCAAGGACGACAGTTAGTGCTTACCCAACAAGGTCATCAATTAGCAAGTTATGCAAAGCAGTTAATCAATCTTCACGATGAGGCCTTTAAGCAACTTCAAGCAGGCACTGGAAACCGTCGAATTCGTATTGGCTGCCCTGATGATTACGCCCATTCAATTTTACCGCGACTCGTGAATTCACTGCGCATGTTAAATACTGCGCTGGATATACAAATTAGCTGCGCACCTAGCAGTGAATTAAGGGCTAAGCTTGACCAAGGTCAACTTGATTTAGTGATTGCGACCCGTTCACCAAACTCAGAGGAAGGTTACCTAATACAATCAAGCCAAGGAGTGTGGGTGAAAAGTCCGTCTTTTAAATTAAACCCTGCAACCCCCTTGCCACTGGCCTTATTTCAACGCGACTGTAAATTTCACCAAGCCAGCATCGAAGGTCTACTGAAAGCAGAGCGACACTTTAATATTATCGCCTGCTGCGGCTCTGTGGGGGCTTTACATGGTTTAATTGAGCAAAATCTCGCAATAGGGAGCATGGCACGCATTAGTATGCAAAAGAGCGTAGAAGAAATTACCGATGAAACACTCCCCCTCTTACCAGTGATTGATATAGTGCTTTTGCATGGTAATCATGCTCATAACCCCGTCAGCCTTGAGCAACTTAAGTCTCTGATAGAACATATTAAAGTAGTTTGACTAATTTGCGCGTACGTTTAGGGTCGGTTAAGTATAAAAACTCATTCAAATCGTGTGACGCATTAATCAGCATATGCTGTTTTGGGGCTGTTAATTGCCAACTTTCGCTATCAGATGAAACTAAATCAATCGTTTGATATTTGATACTATGCGGCTGTTCTAAGGTGATAGCTAATTGCTGCTTTTCAACTGCAATTCCAATAATTTCATCTTGTTGAGACTGCCATATTAACTCAATATCACCGTCAGAATTTACGCGAAAAACTTCATTACTATTTGAAAAATAAATCTGGTCTTTATCATCTAAGTCCATACCGTAGCAACTCAAGCGTTTACCAGAACCAGAAAATGGCGTCAGCGATAGATCATTTAAATCAAATTTAGCTGGGTGAAATGTAACCCCATCTTTTGCGCGGTAAGAGACTAAAATGGATTCTTCATTATGATACATTTCGCGTAAATAAAATGAGTGATGAGGATGTGGAATAGCTTCATAGGTCCCACTGACAATATCAATTTTATATAAGGTATCTTTGCTTGCAGTGAATACTTGCTGACCATTTTTATGCCATACAGTACCAAACAGCTCTTCGTTATCTGGATTTGCGAAGACTAATTTCTGTTTTTCATTTTCATACAAAAATAATTGTTTTAGTCCAAAGCGATGTGACTCAAATACAAATTTTGTTGAATCCGGTGAAAACACTGGCAGAAAGTCAACCGAGGAAGTATCCACCCGCTTTGTAAGTGTATTTGGATCTGTTCGTGTTTGACTGACAATATCAACATCCACATTCACTAATTCCATTAAAATTGACTCAGCAGATGAAGTGTACTGGGCATCGCGAATTATTTGATAATTATTAAACGGAATAAGCTGCAGCTCACCTTCAAGATCTAAACTTATAAGTTGGTTACGTTGGCTTATTAATAACGCTTGATTGTTTGGATGCCAACTCAAACCTTGAATACCGTTTTCTATTACTGCAATGGTTTTCACTGTATTACTAGCAAGCTCAAGCACATCGATACGGTATTTATTTTGTCCTGCTTCAAAACCTAACGCGACTTTACTACCATCATTTGATAACGCATGAACAAGTAACCAATCTTGCTCAGAAGCCGCTAGTAATCGCTTTTTTTGTTTACTGTTTATATCCAGTGAAACCAGTTGGGTGTCATTACTTTGTTTATTTTTCTCGATAAAATAGAGTACTTCTCCAGCTCCCCAATAAATATGATGGCTCGTCAGTGTCGTCTCGGTAAAGCGATTGACAGTCGTTTTCTCACGTGCCACAAATGACGATAAATCAAGCGATAAAGTTTGGAGTGACTGATTATGCTCACTCGCTTCGACAAACGCCAACGCATTGTCTTGTGAAGACCACCCTAAGGCAAAATAACTTGCAGCAAACTTCGTGAGCCTAGCTTCTCGACCTGTGGCTAATTCCTTTAACCAGATATGTTGGTTGCCTTTATCACCTCGAACAAAGGCTAAGTGGTTACCATTATGCGATAAAGATAAATTAGATTCATTCAGTTCGCTTGACGTCAGTGGCATTAATTGACTAAAACTTGGATGCGCTTGCTTATCAGCAATCATTTGCCAAACTACAACGCCTGTAAAAACGAGTACCACGAGTAGCAACGGCAACCATTGCGTTTTTGCTTTAGTTGCTTTAGTTGATTGGCTCAATTCAACCTGCTCCAAGCTATAACCCCGTTTTGGATGAGTAATTATAAATTGAGGGTTCTTGGCATCTTCTTTTAAGGCTTTTCGTAATAACGCAATACAACGCTGTACTGAGCTTGGATTAAATATTGAATTAGGCCAAACCGCAGCGAAGATCATTTCTTGGCTTACGACCTTCCCCTGATGAATATAAAGGGTATGTAATACATCCATGACTTTGGGCTCGACAACTTGCTCATATTCTTGCGATGAAATTAAACATCTGCTTTCATCAATCACAAATTTACCGATTCGATAACTCGCCACTTACTGCTCCAATAAATATTGACGAATCAAAGGTTAAGGTTTTCTTAAGAGAAACTCAAGCATTACTCCATTGTGGCTTTACTCAAACTCGTAGATTGTTTTTTCATCTTTCAATAGGTAACAAAAACAATGTATAAACTTTTATCAATCGCCACTATTTTCATCAGTGCTTTTTTACTTTTTCAAATTCAGCCTCTGCTCTCAAAGCAACTTTTACCTCACTTTGGTGGAGGTGCCTCTGTCTGGTCAGCCAGCTTAGTGTTTTATCAAACAATGCTATTGCTTGGTTATTTTTATGCACACTATATCAGTCGGTACACGATTACATTACAAGTAGTTACTCACCTGTTATTGGTTATCATTGCAACACTGGTTATTTACTTACAAAACGAAATTTTTCACTTCACTGATTGGCCTCCAACTCTCGCTGTATTTGTGCATTTATTGCGAGAAATAGGCCCTATTTTTATGCTACTTAGCGCAACCAGTGTGCTTTTACAGCGTTGGTATATCCAAGTCTTTGCAAGACATGTTCCGTACCATTGGTATTCTATTTCAAACCTAGGCTCTTTAATGGCGTTAATGAGTTACCCATTTATATTTGAATTACTGTTTTCGCTAGAGCAGCAAAAGTCATATTGGCTTTTTGGGCTACTCTGCTACTGTGCCTTATTACTATTAATAATGGCGTTTTTGCTAAAAAAAGACCTTAAAGTAGCCCGAAAACCTCAGTTAGCGAATAGTGCAAAGCTATCACAAGGAAAATCAATCTGGATTATTTTGAGTGCCTTAAGTACCGCGATGTTAGTGTCAACAACACATATGATCAGTACTAATATTCCACCAATGCCATTACTTTGGTCCTTGCCACTGGTGATTTACCTACTCACTTTTAGTTATACGTTTGCCAATAAAGTAAATTATCAGCGTTATGTGTGGGCGTATACGTTTGTATTTGCAGTGTTTGCTGGACTGTTAATGTTTTATTTTGGCAGCCAATTTAGCGCACTAGCTCAACTCATTATGTATTGCGCTATCTTATTAACCGCCTGCATGGTGTGTCATGGTGAACTAAGAAGTACAGCCCCTGATAACGCTCAATTAACCACTTTTTACTTTTATATTGCCCTAGGAGGTGTGCTAGGTTCACTTAGCAGTACCATGATTGCTCCTTTACTTTTCGTGCAACTTGATGAGTATCTACTGGGGTTAGCTGTTATTTTTAGCTTTATTTGCTATTGCCAATTTAAAACCCAAACAGGTAATAAACACATTAAGTACACCCTCGTTGCAACCGCTGTTGTATGGCTCTCATGCTATTGTTTCTTAGCCGTAAACTTTAATCAGTATAATGTTGCTACGAGCCGCAATTTTTACGGTTACCTCACAGTAAAAGATATTAATACCAATACAATAAAAGAAAGGCGCTTAATAGATGGCACAACCATCCATGGCGCAGAGCCACTTGATAATAATCAATTCCTTGGTCAAAGTTATTATCATCAACATACGGGTGTTGCTAAATCTCTCACGATTTTAAAACAACAGGGCGCATTAAACATAGGTGTCATTGGTTTAGGAGCTGGTGTACTCGCAAAGTTTGTGGGTCAAGGTGACCGCCTCCATTTTTTTGAACTCAATCCTGCAGTGCATGACATGGCAAAGAATTATTTTTCTTATTTAAATAGCAGTAAAGCCAATGTGAGAGTAACCATAGGTGATGGTCGAATTGCGCTTCAAAAAAATCATCAAGAAACATTTGATGTGTTAATCATTGATGCTTTTTCAAGTGATGTTATTCCCGCGCACTTACTCACTCGAGAAGCTATGTCGCTCTATTGGCAAAGACTCAATGAAAATGGCGTGCTGATCGTGCATATTTCCAATAACCACATCGATTTATTGCCCGTATTACAAGCACACAGCCAGCATTTTGATAAAACGTTAATAAAGTACAGTTATCAAGGGCGTGGCTTAAAATCTCTGGGCTCTGACTGGGTGGTATTAACCAGTAATCACACTTTTTTAAATGATGTTTCTATTAGTGACTTATCGCCTATAAAGCACTACGGGAATTATCAACTTGCAGAATGGACTGATCAAAAAAACAGCTTGTTGCCTCTGTTAAAATTTTAAATTAAAACACAAAAAAGCGCGATGGCTTGAAAGCTATCGCGCTCATTACTTTTTCTAAATAGATACTTTTAGATTGAGCCTTTGATTGGCCCATGCTCGTGGCTAACATGGGGGTTTTGGCCACGCTGGCGTAATAAATGGTCCATTAAGGTAATCGCCATCATCGCCTCGGCGATGGGGATTGCACGAATACCCACACACGGGTCGTGACGACCTTTGGTGATCATTTCAACGGCTTCGTTGCTGGTATTTATACTGTTACCCGGAATCGTAATGCTTGACGTTGGTTTTAGCGCGATAGACGCAATAATATCTTGTCCTGTCGAGATACCCGCAAGCACTCCCCCCGCGTGATTTGATGTAAAACCATCTGGGGTCAGCTCATCACGGTGCTCTGAGCCTTTTTGCTCAACGACATCAAAGCCATCACCAATCTCAACACCTTTTACCGCGTTGATGCTCATAAGTGAGTGCGCAAGCTCAGCATCAAGACGATCAAATACTGGCTCACCTAAGCCAACAGGCACATTCTTAGCGACTACTTTCACTTTAGCGCCTACCGAATCACCCTGCTTTTTAAGCTCACGCATGTACTCATCAAGCGCGTCTAATTTACTGGTATCGGGGAAGAAAAACGCATTGTTTTCTACTTCATCCCAGTTATAGTTTTCGGCTTTAATAGGCCCAAGCTGACTTAAACATGCACGTACTTCAATACCATGAAATTGCTTTAAATATTTTTTAGCAATCGCTCCTGCCGCCACACGAATCGCGGTTTCTCGAGCTGATGAGCGACCACCGCCACGATAATCGCGGATACCGTATTTATGCCAGTAGGTGTAATCACCATGACCTGGGCGAAATACGTCAGCGATTTTACCGTAGTCTTTTGAACGTTGATCGGTGTTTTCAATCAGTAAACCAATACTTGTGCCTGTGGTTTTACCTTCAAATACACCTGAAAGAATTTTGACTTCGTCACTTTCACGGCGCTGTGTTGTATAACGACTTTGCCCTGGTTTACGACGATCTAAGTCAATTTGTAAATCGGCCTCACTAATTTCAAGGCCTGCTGGTGTGCCATCAACAACGCCGCCTAATGCAACGCCGTGGCTCTCACCAAAGGTGGACACCTTAAATAACTGCCCTATGCTATTACCTGCCATTAACTTTCCTCATTCCTGGCTACTGAGACCGAGCCCTAAGGCTCGGCTTTTAAATTCGCTATTAATCGGCGAAATAATTAACAAGCTGTTGTTTGCTTATCACAAATACGCCTAAGCCACCTTGTTCGAATTCAATCCATTCAAACGGCGCGCCTGGGTACAATGCATCCATATGTACCATAGAGTTACCAACTTCGACAAATAACAAACCGTTATCAGTTAGATGCTCTGCTGCTTCAGCTAAAATGGTACGAGTGACGTCAAGGCCATCATGGCCCGATGCTAAACCAAGCTCTGGCTCATGGTGGAATTCGCGCGGTAAGTCGGCCATGTCTTCAGCATCAACATAAGGCGGATTGGCAACGATCAGGTCATATTTTTGTCCTGGCACACCGCTAAATACGTCTGACTGAATAGGTAATACACGCTCATTAAGCATGTAATCACTAATATTAATATCAGCAACTTCTAGGGCTTCATACGAAATATCGACGGCATCAACTTGCGCGTCTTCAAAAGCTTGTGCAAGCGCAATGGCGATACATGCAGAGCCTGTGCATAAATCAAGAATGCGGGTTACCGACTCAGGCTCTTCAAGCCAAGGAGCAAACCGGTTGTTAATTAGCTCAGCAAAAGGTGAACGCGGAATCAATACACGCTCATCAACATAAAATGGCATGCCGGCAAACCAGGCAATATTTGTTAAATAAGGCACTGGCGTGCAATCGTTAATACGTTCAGCGATTAATGCTGCTAAACGATTTTTTTCAGTGCTCGTTAAACGCGCATGCATTAGCTCTTTAGGTGCATCAACAGGTAAACTTAGTGCTGGTAGCAATAAGCTGACAGCTTCATCCCATGCGTTATCTGTGCCGTGGCCAAAGAAAATACCACTGCTCGCGAATTGACTGGTTGTCCAACGTAACCAATCGTGCAACGTTGAAAGTTCAGCAATTGCCTCGTCTAAAATTGCGTCTTCTATTTGGAAATGGTTCATATATGTTCCTTAACTTTCAAAGTCTGTTCTGACGCGTATTGTACCGTCTTTTCAATTGCTTTTTACTCGATTTTTAGCGTTTTTTTGTTTAGACTGCCGCCATGAAAAAAGATCCCCACGACAACAATCACATCAGCACTGACGATATAGACTTATTTCGTCAGAGTATCAGTGGTGCCAAAGCATTTAAACAAGACACTATCCGATTTACTAACAAGCCTAAAGTGTCACAAGCGAAGCAATTTTCCCAGCAAAAAAAGCAACATCAGTCAGAATTTTTCTTTTCAGACGAATATGTGCCAGATATTGATACGCACGGCACTGTAAGCTATGTCAAACCAGGACATGATTCCTACTTGGCAAAACAACTGCGTCGTGGTGACTACGTACCTGAGCTAACCCTTGATTTACATGGGTTAAATAAAGAACTTACCAAAGATGAGCTTGCAGGACTGATTCACGAATGTAAAAAACAACATTACTACTGCGCGTGTATCGTGCATGGGATTGGTGAGCGTATTTTAAAACACAAAGTACCGCAGTATTTAGTGCAACATCCCGATGTTATTGCTATGCACCAAGCCCCGCTTGAATTTGGCGGTAAAGGCGCAGTACTTATTTTAATTAACCTTCCACAAAGTGACGAATTCCGACGTTAACGTCACTTTTAATAAGGCCACAAGTGCATATTTTTTCGATCATCTTTCCACTGATTTTTATCGTGCTAAGTGGCTACATTAGTAGTCGTAGTCGATTTTTATCGAAAGAACACATCGCAGGCCTCAGTAAATTTACTTTTTATATTAGCGTTCCGGCATTTTTATTTGTCAATATGGCGCAAGCAGATTTACATAGTAGCGTTAGTATAGCTGGATTTTTAAGCTTTTATATTCCTGTATTAGCAATCTACGCACTCGGGTATTTGCTTGATCGCTATGTAATTTATAAGCAATCAGCCGCATCTCGCCATGCCGTGTTTGCGCTTGGTAGTAGCTACTCTAATACCGTACTAGTCGGGCTACCAATTATTATCGCCGCACTTGGGCAGCAAATGGTTGGGATTGTGTTTATGATCATTACCTTTCACAGCGCTTTACTGTTTACACTGACTTTTCTATTGAGTGCAAAATCGCAGCAAACCTTTTCATGGCGAGCCTTCGCGAAAAATATGTTACTGAATCCTGTGGTTCTAAGTATAAGCAGTGGCCTTGCGATTAACTTATTGGGTGTAACGCTTTATCACGATTTGGCGAATGGTTTGAGCTTACTTGCCAAGCCAGCTATTGCCTGCGCACTGTTTGTGTTAGGCGCAAATTTAGCGTTTTATAAGGTTGCAGATAACTGGCAAGCATCCCTTATCGCAACCATCATTAAGCTCGTAGCCTTACCATGTAGTGTGTACTTTTTTGCAACTCAGGTTTTCAACCTTGAACACTCTTTGATGACTGTACTGGTATTACTCAGTGCGTCGCCATTAGGAGTGAATGCGTATTTAATAGCTAACCAAATAAAACAACATCAAGCAACGCTCGCAAGTGCTGTCGTCATATCAACCACACTGAGCGTTATAAGTTTTACTGTTTGGTTAAGCATTTTACTTTAAGTCTTATAGCCCACCAGATACATCCACAAAACTGCCTGTGGTAAACGATGCATGCTCTGAGGCCAAAAAATAAATGGCTTTGGCGACCTCATCAGCCTCACCGCCTCGCCCGAGTGGTAATTTACTTTTTAAGCGGTCTACGCGATTAGCTTCACCACCATCACGGTGCATGTCAGTGTAAATTAAGCCGGGCCTTACAGCATTAACACGAATTCCCATACTGGCGACTTCTTTTGCAAGGCCTATGGTAAAGGTATCAAGTGCGCCTTTTGAGGCAGCATAATCTAAATACTCATTCGCTGAACCTGTCCGTGAAGCCCCCGATGACACATTAACAATACTGCCTTTGTGCATTCGCTTTATAGCTTCTCGCGCACATAAAAATGCCCCTGTCACATTACAGCTCAAAATAGCATTAATACGCGCCGCGTCCATTTCTAAAAGTGACATTTGTGGCTTCATCATCGCAGCATTGTTAACCAGTATATCTAAGCGTGACACCGTGCTATCAAGTGCAACAAACATAGCCATTACTTGTTGCTCATCAGCCACATCTGCCTGAAAGGTGTGCGCTTTAACCCCTTGCTTTTCGATTTCTTTGGCAACTTGTTCGGCGCTTTGTTGGTCTGATTTATAGTTAATGCACACATCATAGCCATGCTTGGCAAATAGTTTAGCTGTTGCTGCGCCAATACCACGCCCACCACCAGTAATAAGCACAACGGGATTTGAACTCATGATGACTCCTTAAAAACTAACTGAAATTGCTCGCACACTAAGGGCATCTCAGGATGACGTGAATAAGCTGTGCCGTGTAATTCTCGCTGGTAGTATGGCCAATGCACTTGTTGCCAATAACGAAGGCTTTTATCGCCCTCGCCTTCTAACGCGGCATACGCTTCGGTAATTTGATTATAAGGGGTGATAACAACAGAGGTGGTTTCAATAATGCCAAGCGGCCGCCCTTGCCAGTTCGTAAAAATAGCCAAGTCACCAACCCGAGGGAGCGCCTCGTTATTAGCTTCAAACCAATACAGTGATGAGGTGGTCGCTCGCTTGACTCCTTGCAGAACAAGGTCAGCGCATTCATTGGCATCCACCTCATTATCGCAAAAATGCCAAGCAGGCAAAGTACTAATTTGACGAGATGACTGCTGGTTAAAATCAGCAATCATCTTGTTGATTCGTTGCTCGTTACTTAACGGCTGCAACAACTGAAATCTCAACAAGTAGCGCGTCACGCGCCATTTTAGCTTCAACACAGGCACGCGCGGGGGCATGACCTTCAGGTACCCATGCATCCCACACAGCATTCATATCGGCAAAGTATTCCATGCTTTTAAGATAGAGGGTGGCGCTTAACATATGCTCTTTGCTGCTACCGGCTTCAATTAGCAGAGTTTCAACTTTATCGAGCATAGTTTGCGTTTGTTCAGCAATGCCTTTTTCTGCATCAGCGCACACCTGCCCACATAAGTAAACCGTGCCGTTATGCTTAACGATGCGGCTCATTCGCGCACCTGTTTGTAATCGTTCAATTGTCATAGTATGTATTAAATAGTTAACAGTGACAGTAATTTAACAGACATACTGCTATATTTCGACGTTATTTGGCGAGTGAATACTTAAGTAGTGGCTTCGCTGTTTCGTTTCATCATATTCAATGACCGCTACAGCACCCGTATTAAAAATAGGCATATTACCAGGGCTCAATTGATCAACTAAATAACTCACGATCGGCATATGAGCGACGACTAGCCAAGTATTACACTGTGGATGCATCGCGATTAACGTTTCTAAATAATCAGTAGCCATTTGTGGTACACCGTCGGGAGTAATGTCGCGACACGTTTCTTTGTAGAGTAACGGAATATTGTGTGTTGCATTCTCAGCCGTTTGCTGGGCACGTAAGTACGGACTTACCAACAAAGCGTCTGGTTTATAATGACATGCTAACCACTTCCCCATCCTACTGGCTTCTTGTTGACCCGTTGGCGTCAATTGTCTTGCTGCATCATCTGCTTGCATAGGCGTTGCTTCGCCATGGCGCATGATTAAGATTGTTTTCATAAAAAATCAACCAATTAAAGAATATAAAACAGTAGCCAGTTTGCTTGATTGTTAGCTATATTAGAATATCATCACAAGATAGATTAAACATCCGCTTATGATATTCAGGTAGATTTTCGTTGCTGTGCCTTTAGCGTTCCTGAGATTATCATCTGTTGTTAGGACATTAACGCATTCTTTCAGGAGAATCTTTTGAATATCAGCCGCAATGATAACAGAACATACCAGCCCCTAACACTGGACAATGGTCTAAAAGTGCTTTTAGTGCAAGACTTAGAGTCAACAAAATCAGCGGCTTCTATGGCTGTTAATGCGGGTCACTTCGACGATCCCCTTGATAGACAAGGTCTGGCTCATTTTTTAGAGCATATGCTTTTTTTAGGGACTGATTTATATCCCGAGTCTGGTGCCTTTTCGAACTTTGTTTCACAATCAGGTGGCAGCACGAACGCCTGGACTGGCACCGAGCATTCTTGCTACTTTTTTGACATCAATAATCAACAGTTTTCAGATGCACTCGCGCAATTTAGTCGTTTTTTTATTGCCCCCTTACTCAGTCCAAAAGAAACCACCAAAGAGCGCAATGCAATTGACGCTGAATTTAAATTAAAAATTAAAGACGACGGACGCCGTATTTATCAAGCGCATAAAGAAACGGTAAACCCAGCACACCCTTTTGCTAAGTTTTCGGTGGGTAATCAACACACATTAGCAGACCGTGAGGGCTGTATTAGCGAAGAACTGCGCGCATTTTTCAACCGTCATTACCAAGCACAATGGATGACTTTAGTTATTTGCAGTAACGCCGATATTGCCACGATGACTGACTGGGTTAAGCAGTATTTTAGCGATATTAAAGGGCAAGCAAAGAGTAAAGAGATCATCGAGCCTCCCCTTTATCGCAAACAAGATTTGGGCAAAGTTTTACACATTGAACCGCACAAACATATGCAAAAGCTCATCATCAGTTTTGCTATGCCCAACATTGATGATTTTTATCGCCATAAAACGGTTAGTTTTATTGCTCACTTGCTTGGCTATGAGGGCAAGGGCTCGTTGTATTCAATTTTAAAAGAACAAGGTTGGATCAATGCTCTTTCTGCTGGTGGCGGTATTAATGGCAGTAACTTTAAAGATTTTAATATCAGCGTAGCTCTTACAGATGAAGGTATTGAATACTATGAAGATATTGTCGAAATGGTATTTGAGTATATCTGTTTAATTAATCAAAACTGCGCCAAACTTCCCAGGCTTTATCAAGATAAAAAGAACCTGTTACAAATTGCCTTTGATAACCAAGAAAAAGCACGCCTCATCGACTGGGTTAGTAATTTAAGCATTAACATGCAGCATTACGATGAAGAAAATTACGTACAAGGCGATTATTTAATGGAAGGCTTTAATCGTTGCGCCCATGAAATTGCGATGCAATGGTTAACCCCAGATAATATGCGATTGGTGCTCATTCACCCCGATGTTGAGCCAGAACATACTACCGCTTGGTACAATACACCTTATAAAATCGAAGATATATCGCCATGCTGGTTAGAAGCATTAAGTGAAATAAACACGCCCTTACCTGAAATGTGTCTGCCTTGCGCTAACCCTTATTTAACCAAAGAGGTTGAACTGTTACCGCTAGACACTCCCAAAAAAGCGCCTGAACTACTTGTGAAACAAGAAGGGTTTGATTTTTGGTTTAAGCAAGACGCGACTTTCCGCGTTGCTAAAGGGCATTTTTATTTAGCGATGGATTCTCACTACGCAATTAAAGACGTAAAACACATGGCGCTAACGCGCCTGTTTGCAGACCTTTTTATGGACAGTGTGGCAGAGCAGTTTTATCCAGCCGAACTGGCTGGGCTGAGCTATCATTTAACCTCGCATCAGGGTGGGCTTACACTGCACACCGCCGGTTTATCTTCAAGTCAGCTCACCTTAGTTAACGAATTACTCGAAGCACTGTTTAATGTCGATATTTGCGCAAAACGCTTTGCCGAGTATAAAAAACAGCTTGTTAGGCATTGGCGTAACAGTAATCAAAACAAACCCGTCAGTGAGCTATTCAGTATTTTAGGGGCGCAAATTATGCCGTGGAACCCTGAGCCCAATGCACTTGCTCAGGCGCTAAAAGATACCAGTTTCCACCAATTCAACTGCTTTAGAACTGAGTTTTTTAAAGCCTTGCATGTTGAGTCATTTTTACATGGCAATTGGCAGCGCAGCGATGCACTTAAATTTCAAAAGCAAATCGTTGATCACCTCTCTGGCAGTACCACTATTATCGATTTAACACGGCCACTAAACGATGTTACCGAAGTAGAACACCAACGTATCACACTCAATTGCAACGACCACGCGATGGTGCTTTATTACCAAGCATTAACCGATGACACCACAGAAAAAGTTAAAATGATGGTGCTTAATCATCTTATCAATCAAGACTACTTTAACGAGCTAAGAACAAAACAGCAGCTTGGCTATTTAGTGGGTGCTGGTTATGCCCCATTCAACACACGCGCTGGCATTGCGTTTTATGTGCAATCGCCTAAACACAACGCTGATGAGATACTCAAACGCCACCAGCAATTTATTAGTAATTTTGTCGCACAGATCCCCACTGTTGATGAGCAGCAATGGCTTCAAACAAAAGCGGGACTCGTCACACATATTGCAGAAAAAGACAAAAACTTACGACTTCGCTCACAACGTTTATGGCTGGCAATTGGTAACCGCGATACTGAGTTTAATATGCAGCAACAACTGATCGCTGAGCTTGATGCGCTGAGTCTTGAGGATATGCAGCAATATATTATTGAGATCTTTTCTGAAAATCGGCCTAGAATCGAACTTTTAAGTGAGCCGAAGCTCAAAAAACCAGCAAAAGCCAACCTTTCTTCTCATTCTCTTTGACTCGTTCGTGAGCTTAGATTAAATTATCTGGTGCGAATTAAGGTATTTCATTAATGATAAAAATAATAAAAATGATTTCTACTTTTTTAATAATGAGTATGGCGGATGTTTTTTCTGCTTCTGCAAGCCCGATAGAGCTTGAGCAAAGTACACTGTTGCTGATCCCAAGCACAATTATGATGCTCTTGCTGCCATATTTGCTATTTGTCATTTACAAACTAAAGCGTTCTCGACATCAGCTGCGAATCTCTGAACATCGACTAAAAAGTACCGTAGAAGGCAGTGGTGATACCCTATGGGACTGGAACATAAAAACGGGCGAAGTAATACGTATCAACGATAAATACACCACAGATACGAATAACGCCAACGGCTTCCCTCCTAATCGAGACCTTATTCACCCACATGATTTACCACACGTTGAAAATGCACTCAAAAGACATTTTGCAGAACACACTGCATTTTTCGAGGCTAGTTACCGAATTAAAGATAGTTTTGATCGCTGGCACTGGGTATTAGACCGTGGAAAAATTATCGAAAAAGATACCAACCTAAATCCCTTACGAATGACAGGCACTGTCAGGGATATTTCACAGCTAAAATCAACAGAAGCCCGTTTAAACCTATTTGCTAAATGTGTTGAATCGCTGACTGATGCAATTGCTATCTACGACAAAAACTTTAAGCTTGTTGATTTAAACCCGAGCTTTTTAACTCTGTTTGGCGGCAGCCGTGAACAGTATTTAAAGAAAGATTTTGCACTGCTTGGCTACGACCAAAGTTATGTCGACGAAATTAAAGCCACCGTAAAAGCCACCGAACATTGGCAACAAGAAGTCAAACTTAAAAATGCTCAACGTCAATTATTACCCATTGAAATTTCAATTGATGAAATTAAAAATGAGCATAATCAAATTTGTAATTACGTGGTTGTTTATTCTGATCAAACCGAGCGTAAAAAAGCGGAGTCTCAATTACATAACCTATCAAACAGAGACCGGACAACCGGTTTGCCTAACCGAAACTTATTTTTCACCAATTTAAAAAAACTCGCAAAGCAAGACAATCACCATGCTCTTTTAGTGTTTGACCTAGACAACTTTAAAAAAATTAATGACTCATTAGGTCATCAACTAGGTGACAGTCTCCTAGCTAAACTGGCAATGCGTTTAAATAAACTCACTCGCGAGAAAGATGTGTTTTATCGTTTGGGTGGTGATGAATTTGCATTGGTTATGTCGGGCACTAACGACATTCATACCATCACACGGATGGCTAAACTATTTTTAGCCGCAATTGCCACCCCTTTTAATATGGCAGGCCATGAGCTGGTAATTACCTCAAGTGTCGGAATCGTGCTGTTTCCAGAAGACGGTAATACCCCCGAGCTATTGCTAAAAAATGCCGATACTGCGATGTATCACGCAAAGAAAAAAGGCAACAGCTACTTATTCTTTAATGACACAATGAACCGTGAGGCGGTAAAGCGCTTACAAATTGAAAACTTAATGCGCTACGGATTAAAAGAGGATCATTTCGAAGTCTATTACCAACCGAAAATGAATATTCACACCGGTAAACTCGATGGCATGGAAGCACTCGTCCGCTTTATCACTCCTAAAAAGGGGATTATAAGCCCGGGCGTCTTTATTCCGATTGCCGAAGAAACAGGGCAAATTATTGAAATTGGTGAAGTGGTCTTAAATAAAGCCTGTCGCGATGTGAAAAACTGGATAGATCAAGGCCTCTTTAATGGCCGTGTTGCGGTGAACTTATCCGCTAAGCAATTTAGTTTACCCGACTTAACCACTCGCATTGATTTAATATTACAAAAGAACGAGTTGCCCTCTTATTTTCTCGAACTCGAAATTACCGAAGGCACCGTAATGGATGACCCGCAAGAAGCCATTGCAGTCATGCGCTCATTAAGTGCCAGAGGCATTCACTTAGCGATGGATGACTTTGGCACCGGTTATTCATCCCTCGCCTATCTAAAACAGTTTCCACTAAACACGCTTAAAGTTGATAAAGCATTTATTGATGATATGCAAACTGAGCGGGGCCGGAACATGGTTGACTCAATCGTTACCATCGCACACAACCTAGAGTTACATGTTGTTGCCGAAGGGGTTGAACAAGCTAAACAAGTAGAGATGTTAAAAGAATTAAAGTGTCAAACGGTGCAAGGTTATTATTACTCAAAACCATTGTCACACCCTGAATTTACCGCATTTTTGAAAAGCCAACTCACTAAGTCAGCTCCAAGTTTAATCAGGAGTGTAAACGTTAATTAAGGGCGCCAACCACATGCCTGACGGCCAACATGGCGAACAAAAGCACGGCGGTAGTGCACATTAAACAAACACCAAGCAATGGGCCCAAGCACGCCCCCTAAAAACATCCAACGTTTTACAGGCATTCCCTTCGAAAGCGACTCTAAATACATCACCAATACAAATAAACAACTCAGTAGAATTAGCAGCACACAGCACCTCATTAAAAACAGCGCGCAGTGTATATAATTTAAGCACAGGTTTAAACCATGAAGCTGTAATAGCCACTATAAAGACGGGTTATATTCTATTACTATCAATTGCAAAGCGCTAAAAAATGCGTGAAATGATATACAGAATAAAGTCGAGGATATAATATAGGAACGTGCCTGTGGCACCTAAGGAAAAAACAATAAAATATGAGGATATATTATGTCTAATGAAACCAGCAATCTATACCAAGCGCCCGAAGCTACCCTAACAGATGCAAACAGCAGTGGTAATAAACCAATCTTAAACTTTGACCGTTTCTCTGCCTGGGGCGTGTTCTTTTTAAGTGTTTTTACACTGGGCATTTACAGTGTTTATTGGCTAGTAAATCGCACAAATCTTGCAAATTCACTCGCTAAACATCAAGTTAGCCAAGGTTTAATTTACGGCTATGTTGGTTTATACGCGGTGAATATTATTTTATCGATTGCGGGAGTTAGCCCCGAACTTGGGGGGGTTGTGTCGCTTATTTCTTTTGTTGTCGCGATCATTCTTATCTTTTCACTGCGTACTTCTTTAACTGAGTTAATTAACGAAAGCAGTGATGAGCCTGTCAAACTAAATGGTATTTTAACCTTTTTCTTCAACGTGATTTACTTTCAATATAAAATCAACGAAGCAATAGACAAGCAAAAATAATCGTTACAAACGTAAAAAAGGCATTGAACTCAATGCCTTTTTTATTACCTGCTAGAGAGCACCTGAGTGCTTCACATTTAAATACGTATTCAACACATGTGGCAGTAGTTGCGTAGGCTTACAATCAATAGCGATGACACCTTGCTTTTTAAGCTTTGCCATATTGGCTTTGTGTGCATTAAGTAAAGCAAGTGCCGCACAATAACTAGTTGCATCTTCATACTTCTCGATTGGCTCATCGAGTACCTCAGCCACTGCACGGTTATTTATATTGATAAGCGCTACAAGGTGGTGCTTTTGCAGCATTTTTATGGCTGGGAGCAATTCATCAATACTCTGCTCATCTAACGTTGTCACCAAGAGCACTAAAGAGCGTTTAGTTCGCTTAGCAATAAGTTGATTAACCGCGACTAAATAGTCACTGCTGCTATTATCGGGGTATAAATCATAAAAATGATTCATCACCCGCGAGACATTCTGCGCCCCTTTAACATCTGGTAACCAACGCAAGGCTTGATTGAAACTTTGCATACTGAACCAGTCACCTTGTTTTAAAACGGTGTGAGCGAGCAATAAAAGTGCATTTAATGCATGATCAAAGTGAGTGCCTTCGTTTGCTTCAATCGCCATTTTTTTAGATGCATCAAGCATCACAATCACATGCTGATTCTGCTCTTCTTGGTATTCACGAGAAATTAATTTACGACGTTTACTGGTCGCTTGCCAGTCAATTTGCCTAACACTATCACCTTGCCGGTATTCCCTTAATTGATGAAACTCAATACCTTCACCCCGCTTTTTGGTTAACTTTAAGCCATTAATTGGCTTATTGGTTACGCCATTAAGGTGTTGCTTTGAGGTTACACGACTAAAATCAGGGTACACTTTTAACCGAGTCTCTTGCTTGACTAACCAGCTAGATTGCCACAGCCCAAAAGACGAGCCAACTCTGAGCTCAATAGCGGTTATGTCAGCATCACCGCGTTTATGAGCACGAATATTAAAGCTCAGCTGTGCTTGCTGCATCGCTGTTAAAAATACCGTCTGTTGCGGCTCAGCAAGCTCTATGGCCTGACTTAAATGCAGACTGGCATCGAGAAGCAGGGGCTGCTTAGCGGTGTTATTGATAGTAAGCTGAACTGGCTGCCAACGATACAATGCCATATTTTGGCTCGTCGACAATTCTGTTGATAACAGCGGCTGCGACTTTGACGCCATTAAGTCAATCCATGTAATCACGACAGGCACCAATAATAACGCCGTCATTATTACGCTTCCAAGCTCAGCTATAGCACAGACAAGCACCATCAGCACAACTGCACATAGCAGTAAAACAAGGCGTTTGGCAGGTCTAAGCTTAATTCGAATCATGAGCGAGGTGCTTCAACACTGGCTAATATGGCATTGATAACTTCGTCGTACGACACCCCTTCTAACTCTAAATCAGCCGATAAGATCAAACGGTGTCTTAAAATATTAGGGGCGACTGATTTTACATCATCTGGGATCACAAAATCGCGCCCATTCATCAATGCGATTACTTTTGCAGCCTTAATCAGGTTTATTGATGCTCGTAAACCTGCGCCGTGCAATACACCTTGCCAAGTTCGTGAATTACGAACAATATCGACAGCATAATTAAGAATTTTTTCGTCAACTAGCCTATCTGCACATAGCTGCTTAATTTCACTAATACGCGCGGCATCAAGTACTGCTGGCAGTTGCTCAACCGTTGATTCATTCGACACCACTTTGGTGTTAAGTTTTAACAACTCCACTTCCGCTTCATGCGAAGGAAAACCCAATTCAACTTTCATCATAAATCGGTCTAATTCCGCTTCAGGCAACGGGTAAGTCCCTTCTTGATCGAGCGGGTTTTGTGTTGCTAAAACCATAAAAGGAGAATCGATAGAAAGCGATTCACCATCAATCGTTATTTGTTGCTCCTGCATCACTTCAAGTAATGAAGACTGGGTTTTTGCGGGTGCACGGTTAATTTCGTCTGCCAATAAAATATTGGTAAAGGCGGGTCCTTTTTTAATATTGAATTCACCCGACTTCATATCATATAAGCTATGACCAACAACATCTGATGGCATTAAATCAGGCGTAAACTGTACGCGCGAAAAATCCACGTTTAAGCTTTTTGCCAATGCCCTAACCAGTAAAGTTTTGCCAAGCCCTGGCACACCTTCAAGCAGTACGTGACCACCTGCAAATAAAACGGTTAGCACATCTTCAACAATGGCATCTTGACCAACGAGGACACGTGAAATGTTTTGCTTTACTTGTTTTACAGCCTCCGCGGCATCTATCAAGCTCATGCGTTTATTTTCCAGTTCCGTGCTCATAATGCATTCCTTAATTGTTTAAATCGTTTGATATATTCTAATCGTTGCTCGCGTGACGTGGGTAATTCACTTACAAGCAGCTGAGTCACTTGTTGTTTGTCGAAGTGCGTTAAATTAGCAATAATTTGTGCCTGTTTATCATCACTTAACATTTTAAAATTAGGGACTCGCATCTCTACTTTGGCATTAAAGTCTTTACGAAGCGCTGTCCATAAATACGCTTCGTGTCCGTGTTGCATGTAGAAATTAGCCACTGCACGAATATGCGCATTAAAACTGGTTTTAATATCGAAGTCAGGGGCATAGGCTCGACCAATTCGACTACTGATATGCCACACTGTAAACACAACCAATAATAAAAGGCTCACAACAAACTGCCAGCTCCAGTGCCATATTTTTGCCAGCCAATTAGGGTATGTTAAATAAGGAACATATGTCACTTTATCAGCCCCTTTGCTAAGCCAAAGTAGGAGGCTGCCATGGTCAAGGTGGCGTAATCGATAGTTTGTAAATGGTGCCAATGACGGCATTACAATAACGCGGCCTTGCCCAAAAGCGAGGTCACACATAACAGTATCGCCCTGTTCTGTGTTTGTGCTGACACCTGGGCAATGTTCAATCGTAAATGCACGGCTTAGTTCAAGCGCTAACACGGTGTCTTCATTAATAGCCAAGGTGCTGTTTTTAGACCCTTCTTTAAGCATTGCAAAGTCATAGTCAAAGGCACTGTCTTTCGCTGAAACGGTGATCCCTAGTTGATTAAAAAACAATGTATTATCAAGTGCCAACTCATCGCGCTGTCGATTCAATACATACACCAATCGCCCACCTTCAGCCACCCATTCAGCGAGCTGCTGATCTAATTGATACGAATCGGCAAGCACCGCTTCATCGACAATTAAAATAGTGTGTGGGTCAATGCGTATTTGTTCGCTATCGGCATGTGCAGCAAGGTGTTTATCTTTAAGCCATTTAATGCCATTTGCGTTTAACAATCGCTGCGCCATGGTGAAATTATCTTTAGCCACATCAGAGTGAAAACCTATTTCGAATTCTTTTTTCTCCCACTCCAGCGACGCAACCCCCGCAACAATAATAAAACCAAGCAATACCAAAGCAGCAATCAGTACATATTTAAGCTTCATGAGTACTTTCCTCCTTGCTGGCTGTCATTGCTTTTATTTCCTCTGTAAGAGCAATAAAATCAAGATCGGGTGTTTGGTGCCCCCAAGCAACACTCACCCACGCTGTAAACAAGCGCGTAAAAATATCGTGTATATGCGTCGGTACTTTGGCATCTATCGCACGCTTACATTCACGCTCAGTCATTGAGCGATGTAATCTCACTTGATGTTGCTGCTGCGCCCAACTAAGCGAGTAATGTAACAAATAAGCCAGCGCTAAACGGTGTTGCCCTGCATTAAAACAACGCAATGCCGAGGCAATTAAATCTGTAGGTAAATCCTGTGCTTTAATTTCAGCAAACAAACTGGGGATCACGGGCTCTTCTTTATGTCTGGCACGTTCAGGCAGGCTTAAATTGGCAAAAAAACCGCGTTTTTTCATTAAGTAATAGACTAACCAAATGACTAATAACGCCACTAACACCCATCCCAATACACCAAAAACCTGCCCTATGGCTTCAAAAATATTAAATAACCATGATAAGTCACTCGATGAGGCTTTTTTGGGTTCAAAAATAGGCGTCCACGTTGTTTCTGTCTCTATCACATTAGGTTCATTATAAAGCGCTGTGACTTGCTCTTTTACCTGTTGTTTATCAATTTCATCGGCGTAACTGGCGGACGGTGCAATAGTAACACTGGATAAGAAAAGCAGTGCCAGTGAACACAATACACCACCTAGACGTGCGCGAATATTTTTAAAAGCGAGCTCAATATCCCACCCTTCAAGCTCAACTCGACGATGTAAATAAGCTAAAAAGCCCCCCGTGACAAATAAAGGCGCAACGAGTGCAATACTTACTATATATAAAGCATTAAAGGCAATTTCTAACCATTCAGGGGCCTCAAAAATCTGATACATCGCTTCTTCAGCAGTAAATGAATACGGCACTAATGCAATCGTTAATGCAGAAAACCCCATCAACAAAATAAATTCAAAGTGGACACAAAATAGCATCCAAAGTGTTTGTTTGGGTTTTGTTGAAGCGAACAACAGCTGTTTGCGCTTCGCTTTTCGTTCTTTAGACAGTTGCTCTAGTTGTTCAACTGGCGCCAAGAAAGCACGATTAGGACTGAACCTTAAGACACTTAAATGCACTAGCATCTCTGCCAACTTTAATTGCTTTAACGACTTTAAACTGTGGCTAATCGAGACCGGTTGATTAAAAACCGCCTTTGACATGTAATCGAGTATCGGGCGCTCGAATAAAGGTTTAAGCCACCATATTAAAAAGGCACTCCAGCTCCAATTAAGTAACACGCCCACAATTATAAATAGTGGTAAGGCCATGCATAAATACATAAAAAACAAAGAAAAAAAGTGCGATTTAACTAATAACACTGTTAAATCAAAGGTTTCGTAAGCATCACGTTTACGAGGGTTAAAAATCAGGCGATTAAGCTCCATAACGCATTCCCTTATAGAGACGATACAGCACATACGCCCAACACCCACTGCCCACTGTATATTTTATTTCATTCGCAATATCGCGCGGGGACCAAAACGCTTCTATGAAAGCAGCTATCACCAGCATTAAAAAGGCCCCTACAATTAAGGGCAAGGCTTTTTGTGCGGCTTGTTTTATGGCATAAGCACGCGTGAATTGACCAGGGTTAAGGAGTGCGTAGCCAATTCGGCACCCTGCTGCAGAGGCAATGATAATCGCTGTCAGTTCAAAAGAGCCATGGGTGATAACAAACGAGAAAAACGGTCCTTCAAACCCAACATTTACAATATGTGCGGCAATGGCACCGAAATAAAAACTGTTGAATAACAAGAAAAATGCAGCTCCTACACAAAACAACACTCCCCCTGCAAACATTTGAAATGCGATCCCTATATTGTTGTAGATATACACCCCAAACATTAATAAATCTTGTGATGCCCCCCGCTCAGCAGATTGCACACTTCCACTTGGGTCATACATTTTTTCTATGTTTAGCAACGTACCTTGCCCTAGAAAAGTATACGCTGCATCTGGGTCCAGTCTTACCCAAATAAAGGCAATTAAAGCTAAGCCCCAAAAAGCCAGCAAATTAACAGCTAACATCACACGGTTTTCATACAGAGCCCGAGGAAACGCTGTTCGTGCGACATGCCATAGCTCAGAAAACTGATTGCTACGAGACAAATACAAACGTTTTTGGCCTAACTGCACTAAACGATTTATTTGTTCAACGAGTATGGGGCTGTATTGACGGCTTTGAGCGATGGCTAAATCATTACAGATCTTGCGATACAGATTTGGAAAATGAATGGGCAACGACTCTGAACGTTCCATTTCACATAACGCTTTGAATTCATCCCAGCTTTGTGTGTTCGATTTTACAAATTGGGTTTGTTTCATTGCTGACTCTCCACGTGTGAGTGGTCATGATTATCGTGTAGTTGCCCAGCAAAATAACGGGCATAACTGGCTAATTGCTCCTCAATATCGGTTTCATTACTGGCTAAAGGCTCAGCAAGTATAGTGGCAATCTCCAGGTGTCTGGCAGCGGATAACTCATTGTGTCGTTCAGCAAAAGCAAGCACCGCTAATTGCTCTTCGGTCGTCAAGCTGACAGCAGGAATGCTCACATCACCTTTGGGCAGTAATGGGCGCTCTTGCAGCTCATCATCATAAATAACTAAGGTGCCTGCTGCCCAATCGCCGATCCGTTTGAATCGCGTATTAAACATCATCACGATGAGTCCTAAAAAATAACCAATAGGCAGCATATCAGCAGGACGTAATAAGTTGCGTACCACTATTTGCGAAAAGCTCGCTGGCAAACCGTTGTCTTGTACTACACGTATTTTGAGGCGTTTTTTACCGGGGGTCTGACCATTTTCCATTTCAAAAAGGATGTTGTATCCCCAAGATATAAGAAAGTAGGCAATAAGAACAAGGCCTTCGCCTGCGTCTCCAAAAAAAGAAAAGAGCGTTGCTATGGCAAGCAGGATCAAGCCACGAATAATAAGATCGATAATATAAGCGTAACTACGCGCCACAACACCTGCTGGTGTTATAGCAATATCAACACCTTCTGGGAGTTTAACGTACTCTCTGTTTTCCAATCCGTGGTTTAACATGCAATCTACTACTAGTCGTTATTATCGTCTTTGCTTATTAGGGCAGAACCTTAAAAAGCAATAAGTTAAGTAAACCATGATGCGCGTTTTCCTGTCTTTTTTCAATGCCTTTTAGCCTAAAAAAAGGAACATAGGCTGATGTTTAAAGTGAACTTAGCCCTAATTTTAACTTAACAAAAAAGCCGACATAAATGTCGGCTTTTACAGATGATCTGATAATTATTTTTCTGCTCGACCCATAAACTTATGTTCAGCAGTATTAATACGAATACGATCGCCCGTTGAAATGTGCTCTGGTACTTGAATCGTTAACCCAGTAGTTAAACGCGCAGGCTTCGAGCGTGCACTCGCAGAGGCACCTTTAATCGAAGGGTCAGTTTCTTCAACAACAAGTTCTACACTTGAAGGTAAATCGATACCAACAGGCGCGCCATCAATCACAATGACATGCACACCTTGTGTTTCTTCGTTAACGAATAAAATTTCTTCGCTAATTGCGTCTTTATTAAGGTTATAAGGCGTGTAATCTTCATTGTCCATGAACACATATTCTTCGCCATCAATATAAGAAAACATTGCTTCACGACGCGTCAAATCAGCAAGCTTTAACATGTCACTGTCTTTAAACGTCTCATCGACTTTACCGCCAGTAACAACATCGTATAAACGCATACGGTATAAGCTACCACCAGCTCGACCTTGCGGCACAGAACGCTGGATATCTTTTACTACTAAAACACGGCCATTGTATTCAATCGCTGCGCCTTTTTTTACTTCACTTGCCTTAGGCATGGGTGTATTCCTATCGTTTTTTGATGACAGAAATTTACCACGTAATGGCTTTTGTTCAATAAAAATTTGCAGTTTTCCATCACCCGCATTATTTATCCTAGTTTTCAGCAAATTATAAAAATAGATATCTCCAAACTTAAAAATTCTGCTATGTTTATAACTACGAAAAATGACTTCAAGGATTGGATCATGAATCAACACACAGTACACGAATATTTAATGAAAAAGCCATTGGTGATGATCACCCAACCATTTGGCCAAGATGTCGATGTTTATAAGGTTAACCATAAAATGTTTGCCACTCTCGTAGAGGGAAAAGAAGGCCAAATTGACGATGAAGGTAACCTTGTTTGGTGGTTAAATTTAAAATGCGATCCTGATGAAGCCCAAGCATTGCGAGATATTTTCCCATCCGTGGTCCCGGGTTATCACATGAATAAACGTTTATGGAATACCGTTATTTTAGATGGCACAGTACCACAAGGGGAGATTGAACGTATGATTGATAATTCGTTTAATCTAGTGGTCGCAAACATGCCTGAAAAAGACAGAAAAGCGATTGAGTTGCACCTTTAACCTCTTCGCTAGTTACATCAGCACTGATCACAGGGTGTGATCAGTGCGATTCAAATAAAAATGATGATCGGTATACAAAATACCCCCTATCATATAAGCATCAGGCTGTTTTTCAATTAACTGAAAACCACATTTCTCCAGCACTTTTTCTGAACCGACATTGCCCTCAGTGACCACGGCTTTAAATTCACAAACGCGGTGTTCGCGAATAGCATAATCAAGCACCGCTTTTAATGACTCAGTAGCATAACCACGGCCATGAAAGTTTGGCAGTAGCAAATAGCCTACTTCTTGGCTATTTGGCACAGTGGATGACGTAAACCCTGTCACCCCGACTTCTTTGCCCGTGCAGGTTTCGACTATCACCAAACACAACGGCGTATTGCCACCTGGTGACCAAGGCTTTAAGCGTTCATTAAACTTAGCGCGTACGTGTGCTTCAGAGGGTTTATCAAAGCACTTTTCAATCACATCAATATCGTTGTGTAATGCATAAAATAATGGCCAGTCATCGGCATTTAAAGGTCTTAAAGTTAATCGCGCAGTGGTGAGAGTCATGGTGATTAGTCGTTTGCTAAATAAAGTCTGTTATAGCAAATCACTCCCCTACTTTAAATACAACTTATAGCCAATACAGCAACAAAAAAGCCCTGTTCAATAGGAACAGGGCTTTTAGTATGAAGTCACTCGTTAACTACACAGCTTAACTTTTAGTTGTTTCAGCATTTGGCTCTTCTGAGGCTTGCTCATCTTCAACCACTTCTTTCGTTACTTCGACAGGGTCTAGGTGTGATTCCTGTTGTTCAACAACAAACTCTTCAGCACTTTGATAAAAACGCCCCTTATTCTCAGCCATTGCCTTTAATGTATCGCATGGCGTAAAAATAGGGTTATAGTTTGCAAATGTTGCCATTTCAGAGCTCACTTGCGCCGCCCCTAGCTTATCCATATAGCTAAATGGGCCGCCTAAGAACGGTGGGAAGCCGATACCAAAAATAGCCCCAATATCCCCGTCACGTGGGCTGGCAATAATGCCATCATCTAAACAACGTACCGCTTCATTTAGCATTTGTGCCACACAGCGTTTGGCTATTTCGCTTTTATTTAGACGTGGCGAAGGAGTCACACCCAATAACTCGTAAACTGACTCATCCACTTTTTTATCTTTTTTGTCGTAAAGATAAAAACCACGTCCCGTTTTACGACCTAAACGTTTAGAATCAATTAAACGATTAAAGGCATCAGGGGCTTTAAAACGCTCACCCAATTCTTTTTCTAAAATTGGCGCAATTTTAGAGCCAATATCAATGCCAACTTCATCAAGTAAAGCTAATGGACCCACAGGGAAACCAAACTCAACAAGCGCTTGGTCAATCTTCTCAATAGGTTCACCCGCAAGCAGTAAATTAGCCGCTTCGTTTACATACGGCGCTAAAATACGGTTTACGTAAAAACCCGCCATGTCTTTCACCACAATCGGCGTTTTACCTTGCTTACGAGCAAAATTAACAACGCGCGCAATGGTGTCTTCAGACGTGCCAGCGTGAGGAATTATTTCAACCAATGGCATTTTTTCTACAGGTGAGAAGTAGTGCAATCCAATTACATTCTCTGGGCGTGCAGCATTAGCGGCAATGTGTGCAATCGGTAATGACGATGTATTACTTGCAAAAATCGTGGTGTCTTGGCACTCACGCTCAACATCGGCCACCATACCTTGCTTAAGTGCCAAATCTTCAAACACAGCTTCAATAACAATATCAATGTGTTTAAAGCCGCTGTAATCTGTCGTGCCTGTAATACGGCTCATGGTTTGTTGCAGCTCGGCTTTTGATAAAATACGGCGCTTTTGCTTTTTGTCTAAAATCTTGTAGCTGTAGTTCATTGCATTACTAATGCCCTTTTCAGCCACATCTTTAATACGCACAGGCACACCCGCTTTAACAGCACTTACGTGGGCAATACCCGCGCCCATCAATCCGCCGCCAAGAACTGCGGCTTTACTAATGGCTGGTGCGTCATCATTACGCCACTCTTTTTTCATTTCAGTGGTTGCAAAGAAAATACCACGCAACGCTTTAGACTCGTCGCTCATAACAAGCGTTGCAAAGCCTTCTGCTTCTGTTTTGTATGCTTTTAATTGATCAAGTTCAACACTCGCACGCACGGCTTTAATAATTGCTAAAGGCGCAGGGTAATGACCGCCCGTTTTCTTAAGCACATTTTCTTGGGCTTTTTTGAAAATAATATTGCGGCCAAACGGGTTTGACTCTAACAATTGGCTCAAACGGTCTAATTTAGGCTTGCTTACTTTCGCTTTCCCTTTAAGGGCAAACTCTTTTGCAACTTCAAGTAATACACTGTGCGGAACACAATCATTTACCAAGCCTGTTTTTTTCGCTTGTTTTGCACGTACTTGTTTACCTGTTAGCATCCATTCGAGCGCTTTTTGCAGGCCAACTAATTTAGGTAAGCGCTGAGTACCCCCACCCCCAGGTAATAAGCCTAGTTGTACTTCGGGTAAACCCAGCTTCGTGATGTCGCTGTCTGAACAGACACGATAATCACACGCTAATGCAAACTCTAATCCCCCACCAAGCGCCGCACCATGAATGGCACTGACTGTTGGGAATGGTAGTTTTTTCATATCGAAAAACGCTTGCTGACACATCTCGCTCAGCGCTAATGCATCTTCACGACTGTTTGCACTATCAAGCATTTTAATGTCGGCACCGGCAATAAAGTTATCGCTTTTACCACTAATAAATACCATGCCTTTAACAGCTTGTTGTTGTGCGTCTTTTAATAGTGTTTTTAAATCTTCTGCGAAACTACTGCGCAGGGTGTTCATTTTTTCACCCGGCACATCAATTGTCACAACGCCAACACCGTCATCACCTACCGATAAACTAAATACTGAATCTGTCATTACGCACTCTCCAATACAAAGGCTGCACCTAAGCCACCCGCTGCACAGGCAGTCGTTAAAGCAAGGCCGCCACCGCGACGATTAAGTTCATGTAAACTTTGCGTGATCAGGCGCGCACCTGTTGCCGCAAATGGGTGACCGTAAGCAAGTGAGCCACCTAACACATTGAACTTGTCCATGTTAATTTCGCCGATCGCTTTGCTGCGACCCAGCTTTTCTTGGGCAAACTTATCTGATGCAAACATTTTCATATTTGCCAGTGTTTGCGCTGCAAATGCTTCGTGCATTTCAATTAAATCTAAATCAGCTAATGTGATGCCCGCACGGTCAAGCGCGATGGGTGTTGAATGGGCTGGGCCCATAAGCATGTCTTCGTGCACACCGATTGCCGAAAACGCAAAACTACGGACATAGCCTAAAATATTGTAACCCAGTGCTTTTGCTTTGCTTTCGCTCATCATAAGCACCGCAGCGGCCCCATCAGTTAATGGCGTTGAGTTTGCCGCCGTCACTGAACCGTGTTGACGGTCGAAGGCTGGTTTTAATTTAGCGTAACCTTCAATACTTGAGTTATGACGAATATTGTTATCTTGCTCGATGAAGCTCTTATACGGTGCAACGTGTGCCGTCATCACTTCGTCTTTTAATTTACCGTCGGCCCATGCTTGGCTCGCAAGCGTGTGTGAACGGTGCGCAAGTGCATCTTGGTCAGCACGGCTAATGTTATGCGTTTTAGCCATTTGCTCAGCTGTTTGACCCATAGATAAACCTGTAGAGTATTCCGCAACGGCTGGCGGTACCGGCATTAAGTCTTTTAAACGCAATTTAGAGAATATTTTTAAACGCTGCCCGAACGTACGCGCCTTGTTTAAATCAACTAAGCTGCCCGCTAATTTTTTGCTCACACCGATTGGTAATACAGACGATGAATCAGCACCGCCAGCAATACCAACCTGCACAGACCCCGCCATAATTGACTCGGCTACGTTGGCAATTGCTTGGAAACTTGTTGCACACGCACGTGATACCGAATACGCATCAACAGAGACAGGCATACCGGTGCCAAGCACTATTTCGCGGGCAATATTAGGGGCTTCTGGCATTTGCACTACTTGCCCAAATACCAATTGATCAATTTCAGATTTATCGAAGTTAAGGCGCTCAAGCATTTCGTTGACAACTAACTTGCCCATATCAAGGGCTGGTACATGATGGAATGCTGTGGCTTGTTTTGCGAATGGCGTTCGTAAGCCGCTAACGATAGCGATACGATCGCCCTTTGCTGTTTTAAGTATGTTTTGCTCAGACATTTATGCTCTCCCGCTGACAGGTCTGACCTGTTTGTTTTTCCTGATTCTAAAACAACCCGTGTATGAATGCCAATAGTAAGTTACCAACCATAGGCTTTTTTCGACCTATTTACAAAAAATAGCACCATTTATATGCTAGGCTAAAAATCCTTAAAAAATAACGAACTATTTTAGGATTTTCTGTCTAACACTTGTGTTATGACTTTTGAATCCTTATAACTTGTTGATAGCGCCCCAATCACAGTATCGCTTGCATAATTTATCGGCACTGAATAGTGTTTATTGGCGCTTCACAAAAATGAACTTTGACTCACGCTTTTAGGACAGTCTTTTTATTATGGCAGTTAACGCATTTTCACAATTAAAATCATACTTAGACACGCAAATTATCGGCCAACCTCAATTAACTCAAGCACTGTTAATCGCTATTTTAGCGGATGGTCATTTATTGGTTGAGGGCCCGCCTGGACTTGCTAAAACGCGTGCTGTTAACGCGCTAGCTAAAGGCGTTGAAGGCAGTTTCCAACGGGTTCAATTTACCCCTGACTTGTTGCCAGCAGATGTCACAGGCACCGATATCTATCGTCAGCAAACAAGCGAATTCGTCTTTGAAAAAGGGCCGTTATTCCATAACCTGATTTTGGCTGATGAAATTAACCGTGCTCCTGCAAAAGTGCAGTCTGCATTGCTCGAAGCGATGGCAGAACGCCAAGTAACCGTTGGCAAAAACACTTACCCGTTGTCAGACTTGTTTATGGTGATGGCAACGCAAAACCCATTAGAGCAAGAAGGGACTTACCCTCTGCCAGAAGCACAACTAGACCGCTTTTTATTACACTTAAGCATTGATTACCCGGGCGCTGAGCATGAGCTTGATATTTTGCGTCTGACGCGTGGCGAAGCAATTTCTGATAAACAAGCGAGTACAGAGCAAATTAGCCAAAGCGAATTATTTGCCGCCCGAAAAGCAATTTTAGGCTTATACCTTGCTGAACCGCTTGAAAAGTACTTAGTGCAATTAATTGTTGCAACCCGTGAAGCATCAGAACTTGATGAACAACTTGGCCGCTGGATTGAATACGGTGCCAGTCCGCGTGCCACAATCGCGCTTGATAAATGTGCCCGTGCACATGCATGGCTTGAAGGTCGCGACTTTGTTGCCCCCGATGATATCCAAGCGGTTCTTCACAATGTGTTACGTCATCGCATCATTTTAAGCTACGAAGCCCAAGCCGATGGTATTAGTAAGGATGACGTTATCAGTCGCATCCTAGAATTGGTTGCAGTGCCATAAACTATGTCGAGCCAATTTGATACAGCGGCGTGGTTAGCTGCAAGTCATAGTCAAGGCGTTAATTTATCACTCAAAGAGTTGATGTATTACAAAGCTAAGGCTCGCTTGCTTGAACTTGCGCCCAAAGTAAAAATCAAAAACAGCTTAGCTGGGCAATATCTTGCGCCTCATAAGGGGCGTGGGATGGAATTTGCCGAAGTGCGCCATTACCAAGCTGGTGATGATATACGCTCTATCGACTGGCGTGTAACAGCACGTACTGGCGAAACCCACACAAAGCTGTTTCAAGAAGAAAAAGAGCGTCCTGTTTTTGTCTTTACTGACTTTTCAAACTCGATGCTATTTGGCTCTCGGTTATTATTAAAGTCGGTGCAAGCTGCGCATATCAGTGCGCTGGTAGCATGGTCGGCCTGCCAACGAGGTGACCGCATAGGTGGTTTGGTGTTCAACCAACACAGCCATCATGAGCTAAAACCTACATCACGTGAAAAGGCAGTATTAAAGCTTTGCCATAATTTATGCGATATTCACAGCAACGCACTTAACAATATCGACAAAACAGCTTCCAGCTTATTCAGCGATAATCTCAAACGATTAAATCACTTAGCAAAGCCAGGAAGCCTTGTGTATATTGTCTCAGACTTTAATGCTCTTGATGAAGCAAGCTTTAAACAGCTTGAAATGCTCAGTAGACACTGCGAACTAATTGGTTGTCATATCAGTGACCCGTTTGAGCATCAGCTGCCAGCATTTAAGCAAACCGTCACCGTGTCTGCTAATGGCCAAGATTTAGCCCTACCATTAATGGACAAACAATTCCGTGAACGCTTCGCAAAATCAGCCGAGCACTCTTTTACTCAAAGACTAAAACGCTTACAGAAATCGGGGCTGAGTTTAATTTCATTCAGTGCAGCCACACCGCTTGAGCTGCAATTAGTGAGAAAGTAACAATGCAAACAAATCCGCTCGATGGCTTACATGATGTCATTGCACCCGCAGAGGTTGCGTGGTGGCCACTTGCGCCTATTTGGTGGCTAATAATCTCAATAGTCTGTGTGCTTTTGATTATTGGCTTGGTGCAGTTATATAAAAATAACCAATTTAAAAAAGCCAAAAAACAGGCTATTGAACTAAGTCGCACACTCGCAGATGACGACGTTCAAGCGCTGCATATCATTTTAAAACGCTTAACACGTCACTATTACACAGAACAATTAGCTGCTCAGCCTGTGGCACAATGGTCACAGAGTTTGTCACAGCTTAGCGGCGACACCTTTAGCTATGATGAATTAATGCAACTTTATCAACCAAACAATAACCATGCCGAGCTGGGTGTAAAATTACGCCATGCCATCAATAACTTTAAACTCAAGGAGTCTATTAATGTTTGAGTTTAGCTGGCCATGGTGCTTTATTTTATTACCTTTACCTTGGTTATTAAGCCGCTTAAAGCCGCTAAAGCAACAAGGTAACTTGCGTTTGCGTATCCCTGGATTTGCTAAGTTAGGCCTTAATAATCAAGCCGTACAAGACCACGGCCGCAAGGTATCGATTGTCGAGTGGATAATTTGGGCGCTATTGGTTATCGCTATTGCCAATCCAACATGGCTTGATGAACCAATTACCTTACCAAATGAAGGCCGCGATATCATGCTGGCAGTTGATTTATCAGGTTCGATGACAGAGCAAGATATGGCGTATCAAGGACAATATGTTGACCGGCTGACCATGGTAAAAGCGGTACTCAGTGACTTTATAGAGCAACGCCAAGGCGACCGCTTAGGACTGATCTTATTTGGTGATACCGCCTTTTTACAAACCCCACTAACCCGCGATGTAAAAACAGTAAGCCAAATGCTCAGCGAAGCGCAAATTGGGTTAGTTGGCCGTGCCACAGCGATTGGTGATGCTTTAGGGCTGTCGGTAAAACGGTTTGCCAATAAAGACGAAAGTAACCGTATTGTGGTGTTGTTAACAGATGGCCAAAACACTGCAGGCAACCTTGACCCTGATGACGCGCTGTTACTTGCCCGTGAAGAGGGAATAAAAGTGTACACCATAGGCGTAGGTTCCGATAACCCACGCGGTTTTAGCTTATTTAACATGGGCGGAATGAGTGGCGGTAATCTAGATGAGGGCTTACTAAAACGCATTGCAGAACAAACCGGTGGTCTTTACTTTAGAGCGAAGGATGTCGCAGGGCTTCAGCAAATCTATAAAGAGCTCGATAAACTGGAGCCTATCAGCAGTGATGAACAAACATTCCGCCCGCAAGTCTCCTTGTTTTATTTACCCTTACTTGCAGCGTTGGGCATTATTGCACTTGCCTTGCTTGTTAATTTTATTCGCCAATTTAAACGGGAGGTCTAAGCATGGATTTTGAGTTTATTCGCCCTACCCTACTTTGGTTATTGCTGCCTGCATTGATTATTTTTAGCGTGCTATTTGTACGAAATAAAAAGCATGCTCCAGCTGATTTAATTGCACCGCACCTTGCACAATTTGTTATGAGCGAAAGTCACAACAAACAAAAACAACCACTCTGGTTGGTGGCGCTATTTACCCTGCTTGCGATTGTTTTTTCGGCCGGCCCAAGCTTTGAGAAAAAACAGGTGCCCGTGTTTCAAGCAAAAAATGCACGCGTTATCGTCATGGATATGTCGTACTCAATGTTCAGTACCGACATAGCCCCCAGTCGATTAGTACAAGCGCGTTTTAAAGCACTTGATATGATTGAGCTATTTAAAGAGGGTGATACTGCACTTGTGGCCTATGCGGGGTCAGCATTTACTATTTCGCCTTTAACTAATGATGCCAGCACGTTAGCGAATCTGATTCCAAGTTTGAGTCCAGATATTATGCCAAGCAAAGGGTCAAACGTGATTGATGGCCTTGAAAAAGCCGATGATTTACTAAAGCAAGCCGGGTATTTAGACGGTGACATTATTTTGGTAACCGATGGTATTGATCAACTCGATCACGATGACATTAGTCGCTTTACTGCTCAATCGAGCTACCGCTTAAATGTCTACGGCGTTGGCACTGAACAAGGCGCCCCCATTAAGTTACCTGAAGGCGGCTTTTTGAAAGACTCACAGGGGCAAATCGTCATTCCCACTCTTAATATCAGCCGCTTAACAGCAATTGCTCGTAACAGTGGAGGCAAATTTGCGTTATATCAAACCAGTAACCAAGACATAAAAGCCTTCGCCCCCAGCGCCAACGCAGAGCGTCTCAAAGACGAAAAACAAAGCCAAACGTTATGGCGTATCGATGCAGGTATTTATGGCTTACTGATTTTAATGCCACTGGCACTCTTTTTAATCCGGGGCAGCAGCCTAGTGCTTGGTTTTATGTTTATTATGCTACTACCACAACAGCAAATACACGCCGCAGAGTTACCAGCAGTGTTTAAAAACCAAGATCAACGCGCTTTGGATGCTTATCAGCAAAAGCAGTTTGATCAGGCCGTTAATACAGATAACACCCAGCTAAAAGGAGCCGCACTTTATCAGCAAGGTAATTACCAAGCTGCGGTTGATGCTTTTAGCCAAGATAAGTCTGCAACAGGCCTTTATAACTACGGTAATGCTCTGGCTAAAGCTGGGCAGCTAGAACAAGCCATTGATGCCTATAAGCAAGCCCAACAGTTACAAGATGATTTTACTGAGGCACAAGAAAATCAAGCACTTGTTGAGCAGTTATTAAATCAACAACAGCAACAACAAGATCAACAGCAAAATTCTGACCAACAAAACAAGGATGGTCAGCAAGACGACCAGAAAAAGCAACAAGGCGATAATTCGCAGCAAGGTGAAAACAGCGAACAGAGCGAGCAACAAGAAGGTGAACAACCCTCTGAGCAAGATAAACAATCGGATCAGAAAGGTGAGCAAAGCGAGTCAAATAGCGAGCAAAAAAATAAACCTGAAATGCAATCTGAATCAGCGCAACCATCCGACTCTGGTGAACAAAAGCCTGAGCAAACACCCGAGCAAAAAGACGCGCAGCCAGAGCCGATGCAAAGTGATGAACAAGCTAAAAAAGAAGCTGAACAACAAGCTATGCAGGCACAAGCGGCTGAACTAACAAATGAAGAAAAAGAGAAAGCCCAGCAACTGAATCAGTTGCTGCGTAAAGTTCCCGATGATCCCGCTATCTTATTAAGAAATAAAATGCAGTTAGAAGCACAAAAACGAAACTATCAACGTCGTCCACGAGGAGCCGAAAAATCATGGTAATGCGATTATTATGTTGTTTATTGCTAATCGCGGCAGCGCCGCTTTGGGCCGCCACCCAACTACAGGCCAGTGTTGATAAAAACCCCGTCCTTGCGGGCGAATTTTTTATCCTCACTATTTCTGCAGACGACACGATTAACAGTGAACAACCCGACACGTCTGTATTATTAAAAGACTTTGTCGTTGGGCCAACCAGTGTGAGCTCACGCACAAACATTATTAACGGCGAAATTAGTAAACAAACTAATTGGTCTGTAAAACTCATGACGCGTAAGGAAGGCACCTACACTATTCCTGCTTTTACGGTGGCAGGTGTAAGTTCAAAACCAATTCAACTTAGCGTTTCTAAACGCAGCCAATCGTCAGAGCAAAATAAAGATGCGTTTATAAAAACCAGTCTCAAGCCAAACAACTTATATGTACAAGAAGCGGGTGTTTACACGGTTAAACTGTACTTAGACAATAACAAAGAACTGCTCGATGGTAACCTAACGACACCAGTCATGGCAGATGCTGAACTAACCCCTATTAACAAACAATCAGAAAGCTATGAACTGATTGACGGTAAACGGTATTTAGTGATCACCCGTGAATACTTAGTGCAACCACAAAAAAGTGGCATTCACACCATAACAGCCCCTGTGTTTAATGGCCGTATTCGTCAAAACTATCGCCAAATGGAAATCTCTGCGATGGGCGAAGATATTGACGCAGAAATCAAACCGATTCCTGATAACTATTCTGGTGCTTGGTTGCCAAGTGAGCTGGTTAACCTTGATGAGCAATGGCAACCAAAAGATGACACTGTAGAAGTTGGCACCCCGATTACGCGGACCATTACTTTAACGGCACTGGGCGTGACTAAAGAGCAACTTCCTGATATCGATATGCCGCAAGTGCAAGGTTTTAGAAGCTACCCTGACGAAAAAGAGAACAATCACCTTGTTCGCGATGGCCGCGTCATTTCTCAGCAAACAGCCTCTTATGCTTTATTACCGCAAACCCCGGGAACGTATACACTGCCCGAAATCAAGCTACCTTGGTTCAACACTAAAATTAATCGTATAAGCTATGCAACAATCCCAGCACGCTCGATTACCGTCGTACCAAGCACTAACCCGCTCACGCCACCTCAAGCAGCTGTTACAGCGCCTACAGAGCAAGCAGCCACGCCTAGCTTAAATAACAGCACACCTGCTGTCGTTACTCAGTTAAGTACGCCAACTTGGCTGATAATTATTGCCGTTGCCGGTTACATACTGTGGTTAGTGACGCTGGTGCTGTATTTTAAAAAACGCCCTCAATCAACAGGAGAGTCAACGCACACTTCAGCGACGACTTCATCCTTATTACCCGAGCTTAAAAAGTTAGCTAAGCAAGGTAAATACACTGCGTTTTATAGTGCATTAAGTCGCTATGCAAAACACCAGACAGGAAAAACAACGGGGGCTTTAGACTCACTGCTAGCCACACTAAACGATGAATCATTAAACACTGAAATTGCCAAATTACGTGCAAAACTCTATAGTTCATCGCATGAAAAACCTGATTTAGTGCTGATTGTTAATCAGCTTAACCAGGCTGAAAAACACCCTAAATCGGCGGCGCAAAATCAGACATTGAAAAATCTTTACGATTAAAATCAATTAATAGTAATAAAATAATGAAAAATAACAGCTAATCTTGAGGTTAGCTGTTATTAAAAATAATGAATAATATCAGAAATTTTTTTTCTGATAGGCAGGTCTTAATTACTATGACAGAAAAACAGAAGCGATATGAAGCGCTGGTTCATATCTACCACAGTGAGCTTTTTCGCTTTGCATATTGGTTGTGTCGTGATCAAAGTGTTGCCGAAGACTTAGTGCAGGAAACCTTCCTGAGAGCTTGGCGTGCCTTGGATTCGCTTCAAGATCAGCACGCGGTTAAACCCTGGCTTTTAACCATACTAAGGCGCGAAAACGCCCGTCGTTTTGAGCGTAAACAATTTGACTACGCCGACGTTGAAAACGAGACGCTAGTAGATGAAAGAAGCACAACCTTAGACGCTGAAATGGAACAAACAGTGATCCAACGACAGATTGGAAAGTTAGCAGATGAATATCGAGAACCATTACTCTTACAAGTTGTAATGGGGTGTTCTGGCGATGAGATTGCCGAGATCCTCGATTTAAATAAAAATACCGTTATGACACGTCTTTTTCGTGCCAGAAACCAGCTTAAAGAGGCTTTAAGCAGTGATGATGACCAACTTAGAGGAGCATCAAAGTAATGGATGAACTCGAGTTTCGCCGCCGCATCCTCGCCGAACCAAGCACGATTGATAAGGACCTTGAAACGTTTGCCGAGCAGGACACAGAAAAACACGCATTTATTAATGATGTGCGAGCACTTGATGCTGAAATTCACAGCGCATTAAATGTACCCGTGCCCGAAAACCTTGCCGCACGCATTATTGAAAACACCTATGCCGCTGAGGAGCATCGTGCTGAAGAGCAAACGGCTGAGCAACCACTTGACACAATTATTGAGGCAAAATCTCGATTCGCCTTTAAGCGCCTTTATTTAGCCGCAGCAGCGTCGTTTTTGATTGCCGTAAGTATTTTCTTTGTCACCAACAAACAACATACTCTCTACAGTGTCGGTGAACATGCTTTTGCACATTTATACCATGAGATTGGATCGCTTGATAAACACGAGGCAATTGATCTTGCCTATGTGAACAAAAAGTTTGCCACGATCGGCGGACACTTAGATGAGCTACCAGGTAAAGTAACGTACCTTACGTTTTGTGATTTCCAAGGTAAAAAAGGCCTGCATTTAGTATTTGAATCTGATTTTGGCCCAATGACAGTCTTTATTGTCCCATCTGATGAACAGCCCTTTGGCACTGGCGCTGAAGATTTCAGCGACGAACGCTTTGCTGGACATATAAACCGAGGTGAGCGAGCAGATACAATACTCATTGCCAGTATCGGCGCACCGCTTGATAGCTATAACAGTATGCTCAACAGTGCCATTCGCTGGCTACATTAGCGAAACAGCAGATAGAAAAAAACCGCACGTCGTGCGGTTTTTTTTGACATACATTAATGTCTTATTTGCATACATCAGCAACTGCGTTAGCAAAGTAGTCAATGTTTGTATCACTGATACCAGCAACATTTACTCGGCTAGAGCCAACGATGTAGATTGAATAGTCTTTTTGTAAACGATCAATTTGCTCTTTATTGATGCCTAAGAAAGAGAACATCCCGTTTTGACGGTCAATAAATGAGAAATCTTGCGCAATGCCTTTCGCTGCGAGGCTTTCTTTAATTAGAGTACGTAAACCATTAATACGGTTACGCATTTCATCAAGCTCATCATGCCACATTTGTGTCAGTTCAGTGCTGCTTAAAATAGTGCTTACAATATCAGCACCGTGAGCAGGAGGCATTGAGTAAATACTACGCACAACGCTTAATAGCACAGAATTTGACACATCGGCCGTTGCTGCATCTTTGGCGATGATAGAACATGCACCAATACGCTCACGGTATAAGCCAAAGTTTTTCGAGCAAGAAGAACAAATGATCATCTCATCGACGGCTGCTGCTAACTTACGTAAGCCTGCAGCATCTTCTTCTAAGCTTGAACCAAACCCTTGGTAAGCGATATCGATAAGAGGTGTAAAACCAACTTCGACAGCAAGGTCTGCAACCGTGCTCCATTGTTCTGCATTTAAATCCATACCACTTGGGTTATGACAACATGCATGGAATAACACAACATCACCCTTTGGCACTTGCTTTAAGGTATTGATCATCTCATCGAATAACAGGTCTTTATTCTCGTAATCGTAATAAGGGTATTCTTTAACTGTTAAACCAGCCGCTTCAAATAGGCTAATGTGGTTTGCCCATGTTGGCGTTGTTACCCACACTGTCGCGTCTTTGTTACAACGCTTGATAAATTCAGCCGCAACGCGAAGCGCACCTGTACCACCGGGTGCTTGTGCTGTGCGTACACGGTTTGCTAATAGTGCTGGATGCTCGCCCAGTAATAAGTTTTCCATTTTTTGGCAGTAATCTAAGTTACCCGCCAAGCCAATGTACGATTTACTGGTTTCGTTTTCTAAACGAAACGCTTCCGCTTTTTTAACCGCTTTAAGTACAGGCGTATTGCCTTGCTCATCCTTATAAACACCGACACCCAAATCAATTTTATTTGGATTTGTGTCTTGTTTAAAGGCCGCCATTAGGCCAAGAATAGGGTCTGTTGGTAATGGTTTTAATTCTGAGAACATTGACTATCTCTTTTTATAGGGGTTAGCGTTGCCACTAGCTTAACATAAAAACCCAGCCTAATTACTAGTTAAATTAGACCAAGAGTTGAGGAATTTTGATACAGCAAGCCACCAGTAAAGCAAGGGTTTGCTTATCAAAGAAATCATTATTAAATGCTTCAGCATCAATAATACCTAAGCACTCATTTTGTTGTGAAAGTAGCGGCAAACATGTCTCTGCTTTCACGTTGGGATCACACGTATAATATTCACCCCCCTTGGCAAGGTAATCAGCAACATTGTTAATAACTCGGCCACGCTTAGATAACGCGACTTGCACATTGTTACTGCCTTTAGCAAAGGCCTCTGTTATAGGAAACAAAGGACGACTTGGGGCACCATGGTAAACTAATTTTAATAACTGCTTACCTTCATCCGTTGCTGTCGCTTGATAAATACCAAACCAGTCCACCTGAGTTTTTTCAACAACAAAATCAATAATTTGTTGTAGTTTTGCCAGCTTAGCAGTGTTCTCTGCGTTATTAGCGACAAAATCACTCAGCTTGAATGGCTCATCCTGTAAATAACCAAACAGACTACAGGCACCACCTTCACCTAATTCAGGAATTTGATACTGCCAGCGTACTTCAGGTAACTCTGCATCTGCTAGGTATTGTTCTAGATACGATAATTGCTCAGCAACAAGGTTTTCTGGTAAATCAAGCTGCGCAATTGATAAGTAAGTTGAAATCATTTAGCCATCCAAACATCTATAATGGCAGAATCATAACATGCGTTGTTAGTGTGAGCTAGTGCTTGATGAGGATAATTGATAACAAATTTCGACTTGGTTCCCAGCGGCATTAAATGAAATATGAGAGGCTATTTCACCTAGTAAACTTAACCCCCTACCATGCTCTCGCGTTAAGCTTTGATCTGAGGCATGTGCCTTAGCAAAGCCATTTCCAGAATCACACACCGTAAAATACAACGCTAAGTTATCTGGGCAATAACGAATATCAATAATAATTAAAGCGTCGCTTAGAGTGGCAAGTGCGGTGTCTCTTTCTTGGTAATAAACTAAAAAACCATCTTCTTGATTTTTAATCTCAGAATCTAAACCTAACACCCCATGATCTAAAGCATTATTGTATGCCTCAGACAATATTAAAAATATATTTGCGCGATGCGCGTTCAAGCCCGCTACTTGGGTGAGCACATCCACAACCTCTAACACCGGATCTGTGCTTTTTATTTGCTTTGAATTCAGGCTCAAAGAAAAGTTAAACGGTAAAGGAGAAAAAGGCTCTGCCGCTTGTTCTGGTTCAGGAACAGGTAAACAATTTAATAGCACTAAACTCAAATCGTCTTGTTGTTCGTTACCTTGCGCAAATTTATTTACCCGCTCTAACACCTGCGCTGTTGTAATGTTTTCTTTTGAACACAAGGCTTCTTTAAAACGCGTCTCGCTAAAAAAATCACCTTGGGGATTGGCCGTTTCAATAATGCCATCGGTAGCCATCACAACGCGTGAGGTTGGCTCGACTTCGATATGTATTAGGCCGCGTTCAAATTCATCTCCCTCAAGTATCCCCAATGCCATATGCTGGGACTCTAAGGTACGTGTAATTTCGCCTTTATCGTTAATGATATAGGTGTCAGGTAAGCCGCCAAGCCACGCAGATAAACTGCGTCCAGAATGGCTAAGCTCTAATATTGTCGCAGCACAGAACATGTGCCCAGGTAATAAATTAGCCAAAACAGCATTAATTTCAGCAGCAATATCACTCACTGACATGCCTTTACTCACCATGGTATAAAACACCCGTGATACTGGCAGTGCCCCAACTGCAGCCGCTAAGCCATGCCCGGTAAAATCCCCAAGCATGCAATATAAACTGCCTATGGGACTTTGCGCGACGAGGAACATGTCACCATTAAACATGGCAGCGGGTGAAAGATGAAAATCGAGGTGTTGCGTAAATAGCTTTTGATTTTCTAACGCATTATTAAAGATATGCTCAACGATTTCGTGTTCGCGTTCAACTTGATTTTGGTGATACTCAAGTTGTAAATTTTGTTCTCGCGCCTTTTGGCTTAAGTTTCTTATTCGGCTGTGCGCCTTAATTTTTGCGTTTAAAATCACTTCTTGAAACGGCTTATGAAGAAAATCATCTCCGCCTACCGCTAAACAACGTTCAAAACTGGCTTCGTCTTCAAGCGACGTAATAAAAATAATGGGGAGATAAACTTGGCTAAAACGCTCTTTTATTATTGCAGCTGTTTCAAAGCCATCCATAACCGGCATAATGACATCAAGTAGCACAATATCAATACTGTGCTCTGCCAGTAATTTTAGCGCCATCAAGCCATTTTCAGCGTTATAAACTCGATAGCCTTGTTGCTCTAACATCACGGTTAACATGCGACGATTTAGAGCAAGATCGTCAACAACCAGGATATTAAGCATTAATCAATGTCGAACTTTTTATCGAAACGAGAAATTTGCAGAATCTTTTTTAGCTGCGGCTGACAATTACTAATTTGAATATTATCAACTTTTCCCGTAAGGTTTTTTTTCATATTTAGTAACATACCCAGCGCAGAGCTATCCATGTAATCAGTTTCTCTTAAATCGATTACAATCTTATTTATGTTATCGCTTAAGTCAGCGTATGCCTGACGAAAAGATTGCACCAGATTAAAATCAAACTTTCCTTTGATTTGTACAGTTAAAATAGCGCCATCAGCAGAAGTGCTGCGCGTCAAACTCATAATAAACTCCTAATAAACAAATCTTTTCTAAGACATATCTAAATATAACTGCTTAGAAGAAATAAGCCAAAAATTAAAACACTTAAGAGGAAATTTGTTATCATTTAGGCAAGCTTTTATAACGAGTATCACTATGAGCGATAATAATCTAGTTTATTCAACAGCCACTGGACGCATTGAGCAACCTAAAGAAACAAAGCCTTTGCAAAGTAAGGTGTTTAAAGATGGCTTCCTTCGCATTGAACGTCAAACCAAAGGGCGTAAAGGCAAAGGTGTCATGCTTGTTGTTGGCATTGACGCTGAACAACATGATCTTAAAAAGCTCGCCAAAACCATTAAAAGTAAAATGGGCCAAGGCGGTGCAGTAAAAGACGGTATTATTGAGGTTCAAGGCGACGACCGAGAAAAGCTTAAAGCGATTCTCGAAGCGCTCAAATTTAAAGTTAAAATTGCAGGGGGCTAAAAAGCCCCCTTTTAATTAACGTCTTCTATATGGCTCAAGCGCTCAAAAAGTGCTGGCAGCTGCGCTTCGGACACCGGCTTACTGTAATAGTAACCCTGTACAATATAGCAGTTGTTGTTTTGTAAAAACTCAACTTGCTCTATCGTTTCGACACCTTCAGCAACAACATTAAGCTTTAACTTTTGCGCCATAGCAATAATCGCCGCGGTGATTTCCATGTCATTGGTATCCTCAGGGATATCTTTTACAAATGAGCGGTCGACTTTGAGAATATCAACAGGAAAACGTTTCAAGTAACTCAGCGATGAATAACCTGTGCCAAAATCGTCAATAGAGATTGATACGCCCAATGCTTTAAGCTGATGCAACTGCAAAATTGCCGCTTCAACATGCCCCATCAACATACTTTCAGTTAATTCTAAATGAAGTCGCTTAGGCTCAACCCCTGTTTGTTTAATGATCTTATCAAGTGTCGAAACCAAATTAGCGTCTTTAAACTGGCGTGCCGATAAGTTGATTGAAATATTATTTTTTAGGTTTTTACTCGCTAAGCGCGCAGCGAACTCACACGCTTCTTGAAGAACCCACGCCCCTAATTCAACAATTAAACCGGTTGCCTCTGCAATCGGAATAAACTTAGTCGGTGGGATCATGCCTTCTTTAGGGTGGAACCAACGAATAAGCGCTTCATAGCCAACCACTTGCTGATTTCGGCTATCAACTTGAGGTTGATAATAAACCTCAAACTGACGCTCACGAATGCCATTACGTAGCTCATTTTCAATGAACAACCGTTCATTCGCAGCGGCATTTAATTCTTGGCTGTAGAAGTGGAAAGTATTTCGTCCTTTTGCTTTCGCCTCATACATAGCCAAATCGGCATGTTTAAGTAACTGATCTTCTTCTTGGCTATCAAATGGTGCCATTGTAATGCCTATACTCGCACTGATGATCACTTCATTATTACCAAGTTTGATTGGCTCATTGAGCGTTCTTTGAATCGTATTTGCCACTTCCATTGCATGTGTTTGATGCTCAATACCACTTAACAGTACGGCAAATTCATCGCCCCCGAGTCGGGCAATCGTATCTTCTGTGCGTAAACGTTTTTTCAAACGGTTAGCCACTTCGACCAATAACTGATCACCAGCATCGTGACCTAAAGTGTCGTTAATTCGCTTAAATTCATCTAGGTCAAAATAAAATAACGCAAACGCATAATGCCCACGCTCTGCAAGCGCCATCGATTTACGTAGTTGCATTCTAAAGAACGTTCGGTTGGCAAGTCCGGTTAGTGTATCGAAATAAGCTAACTGCTCCATCTTACGTTGGCTTTCTTTTACAAACGAAATATCCTGCGCTGATGCAACATAACTGGTAATTTTTCCGCCATCTTCACGAATCGGCGAAATACTTAATGACACCCATACAGATTGGCGCTCATTGGCTTGTAACAGTGTATCGCCACGCCAATAATTTCGGCTTCTTAAATCAACATCTATGTCGTCAACCAAAATGGCCATTTCTTGCGATATGATGCTCATTAAAGGCGAGCCAATAAAGTAGCGCTCTTCAAACCCAGTCATCTCAACCATTTTCGGATTGACGTACTCAATTTCAAAATCTTGGTTGGTGATGACAACACCGGTTCCAGAGAATGCCACCGCTTTTGATAATCGGTTAGCCGCTTTTTCGGCAATTTCTTTTTCACTGATACGCTGATTTAATCCATCAATTAGCTTTCTGATTTCTATCGCCATATCTTTAAATGAGCCATTTAGGGTGCCAATCTCATCTTTATTTGCGTACGGAAACTCTGTTTGCAATTGCCCTTTGCCAAAGCTGACAACGGCATTAACTAACGAGTGGATACGGCGCAGAACAAGCTGGTAAAGCGCTTGATGTAACAACAGTGCGACTAAGATGGCATATAAAATAAACAGTCCAAAAAACTTAACTTTTAACTCTTCTAAGGCAGACAACGCCGAAGAACGCTTTTTATAAATACCAATGTACCAGTTAAGGCCTTCTACTTTACGAATATTGATAATGTGTGTTTCGCCGCCTTGCACAAATGAATTTGCAGATTCAGGTAATTTAGAACGAATAGTCTCTGAGACGAGCGTTTGTAAATCCGCATTAACAAAGTCTTTTGTCAGTAGTTTTTTACCTTCGCGGCCATATTCTTCTAATGTCGATTTATCTAAATCGGGATGCGCAAGTAACTGTCCTTTTGCATCAAACACAAATAAATGTTGCTCGCGATCACCAATTGGTAATTGAGCAAGTAAGGTTTCTAGCGCAATATCACTGCCTGTGACACCAAAAAATTCATTATTGTGGTAAACCGGAACCAATACACTCACCACCCATTTATGCCAAATGGTGTCGTAGTAAACTTTTGACCACACTGCTTCTCGGCTTGGGTTTAATGCTTCTTGTGCGTAGTTAAATGTTTCGCCTTTTGTAAAATCAAACTCAGCAGGTACATTGAGTGCCCAGTTTGGCGGCGCGATACGTATAAAGTTATCTTTACTGACTAAATAAAAATTAAAGAAATCTTGAATAAGTGTCGGTGACACTATTTTCCATAATGACTCGGAATCGTTAATCAGCCTTTTATAAAAAGCGGAATAGTTATCTTGAGGAATAAAAGCGGCGGAGAGTCCATCTGCAGACGTACTGCGTATGCTGCCATCAACAGCAAATTTAATATCGGCATTGTGATTACTTTGCAAGTGAGACTCGTTAAGTAATAACTGGCTAGTAACGACATTATTCGCTTGTTCAGCAATATTTGTTTTTGTTTTTATCAAGCCGTTAAATTGACGACTTAAGCGTTCACTCGAATGCTTTAAAAGTTCGTGTTCTTCAAAAACGAGCTGTTTTTCTTCTGATTTAAGCATTAATGCCGCTGCACAAATACCCGCAATTAAACAAATTGCAGAAATCAGCAGCGATAGCTTCATACTTAACGAATTCACACCAAAACGAGATGGCGGGCGTCGATACACCACAGGACTACCTTATTAATAATTGTTATTATTTATTATCCAAAAACAAATATACCAGATTCATTTTTAGATTTATAAATTTTTTATGAAGATTGATGAATTTTCATAACTAATCCATGTGTTTTGCAAATTCCTTCGATATGCTGTTGACTTTATAAACGACACTTCTTACATTAACTGGATGAAACACATTATTTCTCGCACTTATTTTTCGTTTTTTAGCTTCTTTAGATAGAGGAGGCTTAACTGTTTGCGAGATAAATTCACCGAATAGCTAAAGCCTCCCTCTTGGGAGGCTTTTTTGTTTGTGCACTGTTTTGGAATGAGGAAACCAACATGAGCAACGATGCATTAAATGCGTTACGACACGATATCAATGAAATAGATTCCGATTTATTAGTATTACTCGCAAAACGACGACGTATTAGTCACAGTGTTGTTGAATATAAAATTGCCAACAATAAACCCATTCGCGATGAAGCCCGCGAACAAGCATTGCTTGAAAAGCTAATAAGCTATGGAAAGTCGCTGGGGTTAGACGCCTACTACATCAATAATGTGTTCCAGACTATTTTGGAAGACTCCGTATTAAATCAACAGGCCATGTTACAAAAAAGTCTGAACCCAGATGCAATGAGCGAAACGCATCGTGTGGCATATTTAGGTGGTCAGGGCTCATACAGCCAATTAGCATGTCATAAATACTTTAGCCGCCGCCCGGGTAAAGTCATAGAAATAGGCTGCTCGAGCTTTGAGCAAATCACGGGGAAAGTTGAAAATGGCCAAGCCGACTTTGGCTTGTTGCCGATTGAAAACACAAGTTCGGGCAGTATCAATGAAGTCTTTGATTTATTACAACACGCCCAAGTTTCTATTGTAGGTGAAGTTACTCACAGTGTTGAGCATTGTTTACTTGCAATACCGGGCACTGAGCTTTCACACATCAATAAAATATATGCGCATCCACAACCTTTCGCACAGTGCAGTCGTTTTGTGCAAGGGCTCGGTGATATCCAACATGAAACCTGTGATTCGACATTTCACGCGCTACAATCCGCAGTTGAGAACCCGAATAGTGCGGCAATTGGCTCTGCTCAGGCGGGTAAAAATGTTGGCCTCGAGGTTGTTAAGTCTGGACTTGCAAACCAAAGTGAAAACCACAGCCGCTTTATTGTTGTTGCACGTAAACCATTGCAAGTCTCTAAACAAATCCCCACTAAAACAAGTTTGATTATGGCAACTAAACAGCAAGCAGGTTCGCTTGCAGATGCCTTGATGATATTTAAACACCATCAAATTAACCTTGTAAAACTAGAGTCTCGACCAGTGCCAGGAAATCCATGGGAAGAAGTGTTTTACGTTGATTTAGAAGCAAACCTAGATGATGCACATGTAAAACAAGCGCTAGAAGAGCTAAAAGAGCATACCCAATACACTCGCGTACTGGGTTGTTATCAAAGTGAATCTCTACAAGCTGTGAGTGTTTAACCTTCATTCATACACATTAAGTAAAGGAGCCGTTGGCTCCTTTACTATTTATCTGCGTTGTTTTTACGAATATTCATCGCAGGCACTTGCACCCTGTGCAGTCCCTAAGCATAATCTTGAAAACAATTAGAAATGAGATTTTTCATGAGTTGGTTAGCTGAGTTAGCAAACAAAAGAACCCCTTGGGTATTATTAGCCTTAACGGCACTCGCATTTGAAATAACAGCCCTGTTTTTTCAATATAGTATGGGTCTAGAACCCTGTATTATGTGCATATACCAACGCACAGCGATGCTTGGTCTCTTAGCCGCGAGTATCATTGGAGCAATAAACCCACACGCTGTAACCTGCCGATTAATCGCCTTTGCAACGTGGGGAGTCTCTGCCATTTGGGGCTACTTTATCGCAAAAGAGCACATTGCTATGCAAAACAACACAGATCCATTTGCATTTAGCTGTGCCATTGAGCCAAATTTCCCTAGTTTCATGCCCCTACATGAATGGATCCCGCACTTTTTCGCAGCAACAGGAGACTGTGGCAATATTGATTGGCAATTTGCGTCAATGAGTATGCCCGCATGGATGGAAGTCATCTTTGCCGCATATTCAATTGTTTTTGTCGGGGTTTTAGCAAGCCGCTTACTAGTCAAAAAGTCACTGTAATGATTTACTTTTTTAGCAGTCAAATTCCTGAATTAAAGACCTTTAAAGTAAGGCAGCGTCAGCAGATAATAGCAATTGCACTGAGCCACTTAAGCCCAATGCATAAAATCGTTTTATCTGTGTGCAAACTGGCATTTTTAGCGCCCTTGTTTCTAGGCCTTGCCTACTTTGAAGGTTGGATGCTTTTACCTTGGTTATTATTAGCGGGATTAAGCTACCCATTAATCACAACGCCGGTTGAAAATATGTTCGCTCAACCTCACCTGCGAAAAGCGATACAAGAGTTTAAACAGGGCGAATAGACGCCCTGTTTAAATTACTATTTAGTTAAAGCGAAATTTTTCCTTCTATTTTAGCGAACAATTTATCACCAATCCCCTTAACCTCTTTCAGTTGCTTAACTGATTTAAATGGGCCTTGATTCTTACGATGCTCAACAATGGCTTGAGCCTTCGATTTACCAATGCCAGGTAACTGAGAAAGTTGCTCTACAGTGGCTTTATTGATACTCACTTTTTGAATTTTTGTTTGCACTGACTCAGCTGGTTTTTCAGCGAGTGCCTGAGTCGCCGGCAGTAATGCAAGACTTGCTGCAAATAGTAAACTTGATAAAAACTTCATTGTTTCCTCCATGATGTCCTTACGTGGACTGTTAAATAGTCTCGTCACCGAACACTAATTCCATTACATTCGTCACTAATTTGGTGACAAACTAAATAAAGTCAATTTATGCCTTTTTGTCAAATTAATGTCATAAAAAATACACACACGCAGCTTGCAAATTCGGCCCCAAACGATTACTGTATATAAAAACAGTAATCAAAGTAGCGATTACACGCTGCAAATGCCACGCTTGAATGCAGGAGAAATCATGGCTGTTGTTGTTAAATATGTTGTAGAAAGAAACGGAGTCGAGCGCATGACGTTTACTACCAAAAAAGAAGCTGATGCGTACGATAAAATGCTCGACATCGCTGAGTCGTTAGAGCTCATGCTTGAGAAGGTAGATGTACCATTAAGTGAGCAACAAATTGAATCTCTAGCCCTTGAAATAGCAAAAGAAAAAGACCAATTTATGGCTGTACTAAAAGGCGCTAAAGAACTGCCTAGCAAACCGAAAAAAGCCAAATCAGCAGACACAGATAAAGTCGCTGATATAAAAGAAAAAGCAGCCAGTTAATATCCCTTACTTTAGCAGCGGATATTATTCATCAAAGTAACCGGTCACTCTTAAAGTAGAGTTAAAAAAATTAACACAAAAAAGGGCAACTTATGTTGCCCTTTTTAATTACATTCTAAAGAATGACACTTAGCGTCCTAAAGTGACGATTCAACTTCATCAAATAATTGTGTAATTTCTTGTTTTGGCTCTGATGTGTTCAAGCTAACGACCACAATGGCAATACTTGATAAGATAAAGCCCGGTACAATTTCATAAATAATGGCACTTAACTTTTCACCATCAATCGTAATCGGTGCATAAATCCAAAACAGCACTGTCGCAGCGCCCACAACCATTCCCGCTATTGCCCCTTGTAGGTTCATTCGTCTCCAATAAAGGCTAAGCAACACTAACGGTCCAAATGCCGCACCAAACCCTGCCCATGCATTGCTCACTAAATCTAATATAGAGTTATCACGGTCATAAGCTAAGTAGATAGCAAAAACGGCAACCAACATCACACTAACACGACCAATTAATACCAACTCTTTTTGAGACGCGTCGCGATTCAGGTAAATTTTATAAAAATCCTCAGTCAAAGAGCTCGAACACACTAATAACTGCGAAGAAATAGTACTCATAATCGCTGCTAAAATTGCGGCTAGGAGAAAACCTGCGATCAGTGGGTGGAAAATGAGTTCAGATAAAACTAAGAAAATTGTTTCTTTATCGTCGATTGGCATTTGGTTTTCAAGCATATAAGCCGCACCGAATAAACCAGTAAATACAGCACCAATTGCAGACAATGTCATCCAAGACATACCAATACGACGCATGGTAGGCATATCTTTAACAGAGCGCACTGACATAAAGCGGACAATAATATGTGGCTGACCAAAATAACCTAAGCCCCAAGCCATTGCCGAAATAATCGCAATTGTCGAGCCACCTGCAAACCAATCCATCATGTTAAGTGCATGAATTTCTGTTTCTTTGGGTGAGCTTAATAAGAGGTCATAGCGAGCATTAGCCAAGGTATCCATGAAAGGCTGATCAAGCATTGTAAAAGTCGCAATAGGCACAGCTAATAACGAAATAAACATAATACAGCCTTGCACAAAATCCGTTAAACTTACTGCAAGAAATCCACCAAACAAGGTATACACAACCACAACACCCGTGGTGATATAGAGCCCCATTTCGTAGCTCATATTAAATGAGTTTTCGAATAATTTACCACCGGCAACAACACCTGATGAGGTATAAAGAGTAAAGAAAACAATGATCACAATGGCAGAAATAACGCGAAGAATATTCTTATTATCATCGAATCGATTAGCGAAGTAGTCTGGGATAGTAATCGAGTCATTCGCCTTTTCGGTATACACACGTAATCGCGGCGCTACGAGGAAATAGTTTGCCCAAGCACCTAATACGAGCCCTATTGCAATCCAAACTTTACTTAAACCAAATAAATACATTGCACCTGGCAGACCCATTAACAGCCAACCACTCATGTCAGACGCACCTGCCGATAACGCAGCTACACTGGGTGATAAATTACGCCCACCTAGCATATAACCCGATACATCGTCAGTTGATTGCTTATAGGCATAAAGCCCTATTCCCAACATAACAATGAAGTACAATGCTAACGAAATTATCATTCCTGTTTCCAAATCAGCCTCCAAAAATTAATCAATGTAGGCTTCTAATCCAAATAATGACTCGCAAGTTACTTAGTTTTAAGACATTATTGGGATAAAAGCCGGTATCACACACGACTATATCATGCTTGTGCCCCACAACTCCAATTAAGCCGATGAGCTGTATAATTTACAATAACAACGGTTTGCTAACAATTTTTCTGATATTTAATTCAAGTTATAGAATTTAAGCACAATTTATCTTAGTCTTAAGGTCTTGAACAAGAGAATAAAATTACGTTTCCCGCATAAAATTTATTTAACTAATGCTATTTTAAGCTCAATGCAATATATTGCGGGAAGGAAATGAATTAACAGATGTGGACTTGCTTCAATTATGTATTTTTACGCTGCGCGCCAACCGATTTTAGATAAGGAAAAGAAACTCATAGGCTACGAGCTCCTCTTTCGGGATGGTGTAGATAATGTGTTTCCAGACATCGATGGCGATGAAGCAACTTCACGGCTTATTGAAGGGAGCCAGTTTAATTTCGGCTTAGAAGATTTAACCGACAATAAACCCGCTTTTATTAACTTTACTTTAGACACCTTACAAAAAGGCTATCCGCTGTTATTAGGTAAAGACCACGTTGTTGTCGAAATCCTTGAAACAATTCAACCGGGAAAACGCCTGCTTGCTTTAGTCAAAGATTTAAAAGAAAAAGGCTATACACTTGCCCTTGATGACTATATTCATCAACCTGTTTGGCGTCATTTTTATCCGTTTATCGATATTATTAAAATCGACTTTTTAAGCTCCGAGGCCGAGTCAATTAAAGAGGTAATTGAGGCAATAAAGCCTTTCCCTCATATAAAATTACTTGCTGAGAAAGTAGAAACCCACGAAAAATATCAACTTGCTCTCGACCTAGGGTTTAGTTATTTCCAAGGTTTCTTTTTTTCAAAACCTGAAATGGTACAAAGTAAAACGCTGCCTCCGTCAGAGATGGCACTTGCTGAGCTTTTATACGAAACATCGAGTGTTGATCTAAACCTTAAGAAAATCACTGAAGTCTTTGAGCGTGATGTTAATTTATCTTATAAATTATTACGTTACTCAAATTCAGCCGCGTTTAAACGCCGTGCAGAAATAAGCACTATTAAACAAGCACTTATTGTATTGGGAAGTGAAGAAATTAAACGCTTCTTATCGCTACTTTTTGCTGCACAAGTGGCTGCTGATAAGCCTGCAGAGCTTATTCGATTATCACTCACTCGTGCTCGATTTGCAGAGTTATTGGCAATCAGTCACGGAAAATTCCGTGATACAGGAATGGCATTTTTAACCGGTATGATGTCCTTAATGGACGCTATTTTAGATGAAGAGATGTCTAGCGTAATGAATAAGTTGCCGTTGGCAAACGACATTAAAGTTGCGCTTCTTAAAGACGAAGGCCTTTTAGCCAGTTATTTACGCTTGGTAAAACAATATGAGCAAGCTAATTGGCAAAACGCCAATGAAATACAGCAAGCACTTGGTCTGAAGCCTGAAGAAGTTCCCGATGCATACCATGACGCTGTTAACTGGGCGAATGAACAAATGGCTGTGTTTGGCGACTAATACCACCCCGCTTCATCTCCATAAAAAATGCCAGCATTCATGCTGGCATTTTTTATAGGATACTTTTTAAAGATTTTCTAAGAAGTCTTCATCAAAGTCATCAGGCTCTTTTTCGATGGGGGGATTGCCATCGTGAAGCTCATAGAGCTGGCGCTGAAAATAGACATCTTTTACGAAGATATACGGATCGAGCGACTCATTTAATAAACTTTCTTGGTTTATCAATGAGGCACGGGCCTCCACTGCTTTTAAAACAAAAACCAATACGGTTTGCGGCGTAGTCAGGGCTATTTCTGGTAATACGACGTTATCGACAACATCACCAGTTAAATTACGGGCTGTACTTGGTCCCATGCCTGGGATCATTAAGTAGGCACCATCACCAACTCCCCAAACACCCAGTGTTTGGCCAAAATCTTCATCCACTATCTCTAACCCCAGTGATGAAGCAACATCGAAGAGACCCAACAAACCGACCGTTGAATTGACTAAAAAGCGTGCCAGACTAATTCCCATATTACCAGGCTTGCCTTGAAGACCCGCATTTACCATGTCTGTTGGTGCAGTGATATTATCGGTAAAATTCACAATACTGCGTCTAACCGGCATAGGCGTAACGGCCACATAACCAACCGCTGCAGGGCGAAGAATGTACGCGTCGAGTACGTCCATATTAAAATCGTACATTGGACGGTTAAATGACTGTAACGGGTCACGCTCATCAACTTTTTCTTCAGGAATTTGTGCGCATCCTGCTAGCACTACAAAAAAGATAAAAAATATACTGTGCCTAAACATCGGCTATCCTTACGGTATTAACTCATTAATTAGCAACGCGTATTCTTTAACGTTTTTACGCTCTAAGACATCCGAATTACCTTCCAACTCGCCGCTAGAAGTTACCACAGTCTCATCTTTTGATAAACGCGCGGTTAAAATAATTTTATCGACACTCGATAAATTTAAACCATCAACCATGGCATTACTATCACTGAGGGTCACCTCAAGTGGAAAGCTATACTCGGTCATTTTCACAACAGCTAATGGCATTTGTGGACCACTGGCTGCTTTTGCGAAAATAAACAAAGTGCCATTTTCAGGTTGTTTATTGCTAAGTGATTCATCTAAATTGACCGTGATTTTAATCTCGCTGTTGCTATCATTGACTGCACCAGCGCTTGCGACTTGTTGCTCATTATTTAAATGTGCATCAATTTCAGCAATACGCTGTGCAATCATTGGATAACGGGGATCATTTTGCTCCATACTAGCAAGTAACACTTCGAATGCAGTTTTAGCTTGCAACCAATCCTTACGCTCATACGCAATAAGTGCTAACAATGAAATAGCATCGATATTGGTGGGCTCAGCCTTGAGCACGCGAGATAACATTGTTGCAGCACGTGACATGTTTGCGTCACTGCCTTCCATTAAAAGTACCTGAGAGTAACTGATCAGCACTTGTTTGTTATCAGGATTCATTTTCAACACTTTATCAAATGACTGCATCGCCATGTCGAACTCATTCAACGACATAGCAACACGTCCAAGCAGCATCCAAGCCACTTCATCGTCACCGCTTTGATCAAGCTTAGTACGCAGTGCTAACGCAAACGCTTGTAGCTCATTTGCTGTCAAAGGCTCACCACTTTGCATTACTGCACGCTCACCATATGACTTTAAGTTTGCCATGGCATCGTGCCAGCCTTTAATCTGTTGCTGACTGCCGGTGTAGCTGTAGAAAATAACCGTTAATGTAATTAAAAACACGGTTCCGGTTAGTGCAAAAATACGATTATTACCTTTACTATTCAGTGCTTTTTCTGGCGAAAGCTCGTTTAATAAACGACGCTTTAACTCAATAACCGATTCACTGTGCATATTTTTATCAATACGCTGGTTGTCTAAATCAGCTTTCAATTCTTCTAAACGTTGGTAATAAATTCGGATCAATTCCGAGTTTGCATTGTGATCAAGGCGTTGAATACGTTCGCGTTTAAAAAACGGCACCACAACAAACAGCAATGCAATCAGTGTGAGTAAAACAAAAGAAGCCCACATTAATGCCATTTAGTTTTGCTCCTGACGTTGATTTTGTTCAATTAACTTAGCGAGTAACGCTTCGTCTTCTGTTGTCCAAGTTTGTTTAACCGACGCTTTACGTTGACGCAAAACAATAAAGCCAAAACCCAGCACCACAATCAATACAGGTAACACCCACAACACTAAAGTTGCTGGTGTAACAGGTGGATCGTAGTGAACAAAATAGCCATAGCGATCAATCATGTAATCAATCACTTCCTCTTTGGTTTTGCCATCTTTAACGAGCGCCAACACTTTATCACGGAGATCCTTTGCCACAACGGCATCTGAATCGGCAATATTTTGATTTTGGCACTTAGGACAACGCAGCTCTTTCGTTAACTCACTAAAACGCGCTGCTTGTTCGTTATTATCAAATTGATATTTATCTTGCTCTGCAAAAGCACTCACCGTGATCAGCAAGCTTACTAAAAAAATCACCCACCTCATTGCTGTAGCTCCTGCATTAACGGTGCAAACTTAGCTCGCCATACACGCGGGTTAATATCGCCAGTATGGTGAAGTAAAATAGTACCTTGTTTATCAACTAAAAAGGTTTCGGGGGCACCCGATACACCTAAGTCGAGAGCCAAGGTGCGTTTTAAGTCTAAAATATTAAACTGGTATGGGTCGCCAGCACGATTGAGCATACTCGTGACATCGTCACGTAACGCATTAATATCAAATTGACCGTCAAAGTCAGGGTCATAACCTTGCTCATAGTACAAGCCGATAATTTTAACGCCTTGTTCTCTGAGCTCAGTTAAGTAGCCTAATTCAGCCAAACAGGTTGGGCACCATGTGCCCCATACGTTAAGAAGATACACTTCACCTTTTAAATCAGTGTCTGTCCAACGTTTAGACTCATCCATTAAATCAGGCAAATTAAAAGTAGGCATCGCTTGACCAATACGCCCTGTTTGCAATTCACGTGGATTAGCAAATAAGCCTTGGTACAAAAATACGCACAGTAAAACAAAAACCAGCAAAGGCGCTAATGCTAACAACTTTCGGTTCATGCTGCGGCCTCCCCATTCAATGATTTTTGACGGTAACGCTTATCGCCTAAGACTAAGAAACCCGCGAGTGAAATTAAAATACCACCAAGCCACATCCAACGAACAAACGGTTTGTGGTAAATACGCAACGACCACGCGCCTTGGCTAAGTTGCTCACCAAGCGCTAAATACAAGTCACGAGTAAACCCTGCATCAACCGCAGCTTCTGTCATAAATTGCATGCCAATGTCGTAACGACGCTTTTCTGCATGTAAGACGGTTACTTGCTTGTCGTTTTTAAACACGGTCACCACACCTGCATGACCACTGTAATTCGCACCACGGATTGCTTTAACACCGTCAAAACGGTACTGGTATTCATTAAGCGCGACTTTATCACCCGGCTTCATCGATACATCGCGCTCAACTGAGTACGCAGAGGTTAAGGTAACGCCTGCAATTACAAATGCTAAACCAACATGACCCAATACCATCGCCCAATAACTCAAACCTAGACGTTTAAAGCCCTCAGACAAGGTCGTGTGAATAGTCACTTTTGACACTAAATCGACAAACGTTGTGACAAAAATCCATATCGCCAGCGTTGTGGCTATAAACGTGATTGGCGCCACTACATCATAGCTTGAGTACAGCCATGCAGCAGTTGCAACAACACTGACTACTGCTGATAACGCAAGCTTATTTTGTAGCATTGACCACTTATTTTGTTTCCATCGTAGTAGCGGCCCAATTCCCATTAAAATAGCGAATGGAACAAGTAAAATAGCAAACATTTTGTTAAAGAATGGTTCACCAATAGAGATACTGCCTAAACCAAGCTCTTTATGGATCATAGGTAACAACGTACCTAACAGAACGATTAAAGTCGCTACAACGAGAAAGATATTATTAAGCCACAGTGCCACTTCGCGTGATGCAAACTTATAACGCCCTTCACTTTTCACTTGAGAAACGCGCAGTGCATACAGGCTCAACCCGCCACCAACAACAATCGCTAAAAAGGCCAATATGAACATACCGCGATTAGGGTCTGAGGCAAACGCATGCACAGAAACAATAATGCCTGAACGCACAATAAAGGTGCCTAATAGGCTCAATGAAAACGCAGCTATTGCCAGTAATACTGTCCACGACTTAAATACACCACGCTTTTCTGTGGTCGATAATGAATGCAATAACGCGGTGGCAACAAGCCACGGCATTAACGAGGCATTTTCCACTGGATCCCAGAACCACCAGCCACCCCAGCCTAGTTCTGAGTATGCCCACCAACTGCCGATAGTAATACCAAACGTTAAAAAGCCCCACGCTGTCATTGTCCAAGGTCGAGACCATTTTGCCCACGTATTATCAAGCTTGCCGGTAAGGAGTGCAGCAATCGCAAACGCGAATGACACTGATAAACCCACATAGCCCATGTAAAGTAATGGCGGGTGGATAATCATGCCAGGGTCTTGAAGAAGTGGATTCAAATCTCGCCCTTCAACAGGGAAATAAGGCAGTAATCGTTCAAATGGACTCGACATTAACAAGGTGTAAAGCATAAAGCCCACGCCTAAAAAGCCTAAAACACCCAGTACACGCGCACGTAATACCCAAGGCAATGATTTAGAACGCATTGCAACAACCGCAGTCCACCCTGCTTGCATCACTAACCACAACAAAATAGCGCCTTCATGGCCCCCCCACGTCGAGGTAATTTTGTAATACCAAGGTAAGGTGCTACTTGAGTGGTAGGCTACGTACGAAACGGTAAAATCATCAGTTAAACTGGCATAAATAAGCGCAGCAAAAGAGAGCAGTACAAACACAAACTGGCCCACTGCCAGTGAGGGCGCAGCACGCATCAGGCGTAAATTACCAGTATGAGCACCCCACAATGGAAAAATACACAATAAGACACTGAGCACCATGGCCAGTGTGAGTGAAAAATAACCGAGTTCTGGGATCATATTAATTACCGCTTTCTAAGTTATAGGTCGGTTTTTCGTGCTTGATACCTTTCACTGCTTCAGCAACTTCCGCAGGCATGTATTCTTCATCATGCTTAGCGAGTACTTCAAACGCATCAATTTCGTTGGCATTCACAAGCACCCCTTGGGCTACAATCCCTTGGCCTTCACGAAATAAGTCTGGCAAGATGCCTTGGTAATTAATTGTCACCATTGGGCCTGTATCAATCAGTTTAAAACTGACTTTAAGGCTTGATTCATCACGCACAACAGAGCCTGGCACAACCATTCCGCCAATACGCAATTTTTGACCTATGTGCGGTTTTTCTTTGTTAGGGCCTTTACCATCAACAAGCTCACTCGGCGTATAAAATAAATTAATGTTTTCTTGTAGTGCATATAGCACCAAACCAATCGTTGCGCCCACACCGAAAATGATGGCGACAACAGCTAATAAGCGTTTTTTACGTCTTGGATTCATTGCCCTGCCTCTTGCTTCGCTTTTTTAATGCGCTCTTCTCGTTGTGCTTGTTGCTTAACTGAAGAGAAAATACGTTTCGTATCGTTTAACGAACTCACTAAAATACCAAGTAAAATTAATGCACAGCTGCCAAATGACAACCACACATAAAAGCCATAGCCTCCCATGGCAATAAAATCTGCAAAAGAATCAAACTGCATGATTAACCTCGCTCAAGCATTTGACGCACCCACGGACGGTGCTTTTCACGCTGTAATATTTCATTTTTAAGACGGATCAACGTCACAGTCCCGACAAAGGCAGCAAACGCAACAATATTCACCATTAATGGCCAAAACATGCTTGGGTCAATCGCTTTTGTATCAAACTTTGTGATTGTGGCACCTTGATGAAGGGTGTTCCACCACTCAACTGAGAAGTGAATGATAGGGAGGTTTATTACCCCAACAATGGCCAAAATACACGCGGCTCGCCCTGCGGCTTTCTTATCTTCAAAAGCATGGTATAGCGACAACACACCTAAGTATAAAAATAACAGAATAAGCTCTGACGTTAAGCGTGCATCCCACACCCACCAAGCGCCCCACATAGGTTTACCCCAGGCTGCTCCGGTGATTAATGCGATTGCTGTTACACACGCTCCAACAGGCGCAATTGCAATCACTGCAAGTTCAGCATTACGTAGTTGCCATACTAATGCGATCACTGCGGCAATCGCCATAGAGGAATAAGCACCCATCGATAAGATTGCAGATGGGACATGGATAAAAATAATTCGGTAGCTGTCTTTTTGTTGGTAATCTGCAGGTGCATAAGCCAGCCCCCAGACCCATCCAACAATCATACACACCACCGTCACGACGGCGAAATAAGGCAGTAAGGTGTTACACAATTGGTAAGCACGATCTGCTTTTGCGTAGGGATGTAACCACTTCCACATATTAACTTACACTCACTTTCAATGCTGACGATATGGCAATTGGCGCAGCTAAAATCGCAACGATTAGCATGGCGCCAAGGATTGCAAGCTGTCCACTATACGCAAGCTCCATTGAACTGGTATCGATAGCAGATGTTGCAAAAATTAATACTGGGATATACAAAGGCAACACAAGTAAACTCATTAAAATGCCGCCTTTTTGTAAACCCACCGTGAGTCCAGCACCGATTGCGCCTATAAAGCTTAGCAAAGGTGTGCCCAATAACAGGGTTAGCACTGTAGCAAGAAGTGCTGAACTTTCTAAATTTAATAACAAAGCGAAAACTGGCGTCATTAATACCAAAGGCAGCCCTGTAATCACCCAATGAGCAGCCACTTTAGCTAATACTGTCAAAGGTAACGGGTATGACGAAGCTATAAGCTGCTCTAATGTGCCATCGTGGTAATCATCACGAAAAAGTTTGTCTAAACCAAGCATGGTTGAGAGTAATGCGGCGACCCAAATAATACCCGGTGCCATTCGTGCTAATAAACCCGGTTCAGGTCCAATCGCCAGTGGGAAAAGAGTGATAACAATCAGAAAAAATAGAATAGGATTAACGATTTCAGCACGCTGACGAAACGCTAATTTAAGATCTTTTGAAAAAACCGCAGAGAACAGTTGCCAATAAGAGTGCTGCTTTACCATCAGTGGCGATACTCCAAAGTCACCGTTTTAAGATCACTAAACTGTGTTGTTAAATCTTGGTGCGTAGTGAGAAGAATAGCCCCACCAGCATTTAAGTGTTCAACGAATCGTGCTTGTAAAAATGCCACACCGCTTTTATCAAGTGCTGTAAATGGCTCATCTAAAATCCATAACTTTGCACTGTTTAGCCATAGTCGCACTAAAGCCACACGACGTTGCTGTCCTGCGGAGAGCATGCGTACTGGCACATCTTCAAGTCCTACTAAACCAATTTTGGCTAAGATAGGATAGAGATCTTGCTGTGTATCGTATCCATTAATCTTTAGCCAAAATGCCACATTCTCAAGCGCCGTCAGTTGGCTATTCACACCTGTTTTATGACCGATAAATAAAAGCGATTGCGCATACTCATCGTAGTATTTTGCAATCGAACGGTCTTGCCATAAAACATCGCCCTCATCTGGCATAGCGAAACCAGCAATAATACGCAATAATGATGTTTTACCAGCCCCATTCGGACCAGCTAACTGCATAATTTGCCCCGATTTCAAGCTGAAATTAAGATCCGCAAACAAACAACGATCTTGCTTGATGCAGGTGACGGCCTTAATGTGTAACAAGATGATGATTCTCTATACCCAAAATTAGGCGTTAGTCTACCATAATGATAGGGTAATACGAATATTGCTTTATAACGATTAACTTATATTTGATCTAAAATAATGAATAAACAAAGCCAGTTGACTCTCACCACTCACCTAAACCTTGATCCAAAAGGCATACATTCGGCTGGTCAACAACACCCCAACGACGCGTTAAAAGCACTCACAGATCAGCACTTAACAGCACGCAATATTGTTGTAACTAAACATACTGTGCAAATGGATGTATTAATTAATAACAGCTGGCAAACCTTACGCTTATCGACAGAACAAGCGAACCCACAACTTGAGAAATTTTTAGCCGCAACCATTCAATTAAGCAGCGATGGTAAACAACTGACAATATCACCCTTACCCGTAACAATGACGCTGAGTAAAGCGCCTCAGTTACACGCTTTACTTAATCTGTTAACACAGGGTGACTCACGTACAACCGCCCCCTTACCTGCAAACCTTGCTGCAACAAAGCCGGCTTTGCAATTACCCGTACTCAACACTGAATTTGTACTCAATAACACCCTTGCAGCACTCTTAAAAACAGAAACTCCACTCAAGGCTGTGATAGTGCCTGCCAGCAATAAACACAACGAGTTTTCGCTGACAATCATTAACCGTTTTGGTGATTCACTTCACCAACAAAGTATTAGCCAGCAAAAGGTCGCAGAACTTTTGGCAAAACTCACACCTGAGCTAAACCTAAAGCTATCTGGGCAACAAGTGCAGTTGAACTTACCTGAAAAGCCAACGTCCTCCTTAACGGTGCCATTAAATACACTGCCCTCTAAGCAAGTAAAAAATATTCAAGCTCAATGGCAGTTAAGCCCGCTTAGTTTAATAATGACACCTAAGGCAATTAAAGACACTATCACGCTTATTAACCAAGCGCCTGCACAGCAAATAACACTTAAAAATTCTCTCGCAGAGACCTTTATTCAAGCACTGCAAAGCCAGCGCAATGCTTCCCCTAAACAGCATGTTGAATTAACGCCACTAAGCACCACAAACTCACCGATTCGCTCATGGTTAAAAGGCAGTTTTGCCGACCTAAAAACGCGCATAACCGATGCTGTTCGTTATTTCGAAAAACTACCCGCTGCAAATAAAGCCACAAATAATTCACTTGATGCTGCATTGAATACTAAAACCGACTCAATCAGTCAGCTTGGCTTTAATGCTAAACGACTCGATATTGTAAAACTCGCGGCTTTTGAAAATAACAGGCCAAACGAAACACGATTCCATCAGTCAACATCAGCAACCGCTGTGGCTGATGCACCAAAGACTCATGCCCCCTTAGCCAACACTTCAGGGACAACAGCTACAATACAAGCGCAGGTCGAAAACCCGATGCTGCCTGTTAGCTTTACTAAATCGGCGCCACTTGTTCAGCTATTTCAATTGATTAAAGCAAGTGTTCTTCCACGCATCAATAGTCAACAAGCAATTGAATTACAAAAACTAATCCCCGCTGAGGCTAATAAAACTCAGGGGACAGAGTCGCCATTAATAAAGCCTCACGCTAAACCTGTTGCAGCAAACCAAATGACACTAACCCAGCCGCCAAGTAATGTAGCAAGTCTCAAAACGCAACCAGCGCTGACACACCCCAAGTTAGACAAACTGCTGACAGATGCGAGTAATACATTAAAAATGCAGCCACCTTATTTAGCGTTGAAAGAGCCTAACTTAGCGCAACCATTACAACCCATTAGGCCTTTAGAGGCGGCGTTAATTGCACAGTTACTGCCTTTACCTAACACCAAAAGTAGCGCAGTCAGTGATCTTCCTGTACAGCTAAGTCAAAAAATCAATGAACTAAGTGAGCAAAACAAATCCCCCTCAGTCGATTTAAATAGATTGGTGAATCAAGCATTTAATAGAATGATATCAAATCAAAATGTACACCCTTCAACCATTGAGCGTGAGTTACTGAGCATTATAAGGCCCTCAAGTTTGACACCTCAAAGCCAACAAGCCAGTTTTACTCAAGGGCTTGAACAATTAGCTATAACCACACTCGCGGCCCCCATCGTAAGCCAAGCCCCTACGAACCTTAGCTTTAATAATCAAACAGGGCTTGATGCACTTTTACAAGTGTTAGTACCTAACTTTAAAGCCGTGAACAGTAATAAGTTACTCGAACAACTTCAACAACCTAGCTTGCAAGCCATGGCCGCAGAGATAAGCCAAGTAAAAACAGCGCTCGCTCAAGTGCAAGCAACACCGATTAACCAGCAACAAGATGCCAGCGCCCTCGCGCAATTTTTCTTACCCATGAAACTCCCCCCAGAAACAGGGCAAACAGAGATAAGTCTTGGGCAATACAAAAAACCCAGTAAAAATAAACTCGAGAGCAAGAATGTGTGGTTTGTTAGGTTAAACTTTGACTTTGCAACGCTTGGTATACTGCAAGTAACGGCTGAGGTTATGGATACCGCGGTCGATTGCCAATTGCTTGCATCGTCGCAAGAGGTAACCGCTCTAGCGCACCCGCATTTAGATACACTGCGCCATAAGCTCGCTAGTCATGGTTTAAATGTAGGAGAGTTAAGTTTAAAACAAGGTACAACGACTCATCAGGCATTTTATAAATCGCATGCCATCATCAACATTAAGGTTTAATATTCAATGAGCGAACAATACACACATAAGTCAGCCATTGGTCTTCTCTACGAAGCTGGAAACTCGCCAAAAGTAACCTGTAAAGGATTTGGTGAGCTGGCAGAAGAAATTGTGAAGCTTGGCGAACAAAAAGGCATTTTAGTTCATCAAGATGCTGATTTAGCAAAAACACTGTCACATCTTGAGTTAGGTGAAGAGATACCGAAGGAGCTTTATTATGTGATTGCTGAGCTTATTGCCTTTTCGTATGTTTTACGCGGTAAATTTCCCCCTGGTTGGCAAGATTTTCAAGGCAAGTTAAATATTCAGGCTTAAAAAGGAACGTCCTTTCACATCATTAAGTAATACCATTCCGCTTAATTAAGTGGTCTATTTTGAGGCAATAAAACCGCGTTGATAACAAGGCAAAATTTTAGTTATTTAGTTGTTCTAAATCAGAAATTTTTAACGCAGGTAGCGACTGGTTTAATCACTCAAAATGATTAAGTATTTTTGCGGAATGGTATAATCTATATCAGGTAAAAAATGGTGTCGATGGCAAGGCAAAAATGTCGTTATTTAGTTGTTCTCGGCAATTGCTCCTGCCCTACCTCCTGCACCCATGCAGTCGTAAATCAGACATTTTTAACGCAGCTAGCGATAGGTTTAATCCCTCAAAATGATTAAGCATTAGTGCAAGTTGGCAAAAAGGTGCTCTTAAGCACCTTTTTGTTTATGAAGCGACATAAGTAACTCAGCTTCAGCTCTGGGTAGTTCACATTCGTGAATAATCTCTTCGAGATCAGCACCCAGTTCAACCATTTTGACCGCGCGCGAATAGATTTTCGCATTAGGATCATCATATTTTTGTGCGTCTTGCAGTTGCTCAAGCTCTTGGCTTTTTTCTTCCACTGCGACAACACGTTTGCCAATACTTAGCATTCCTGCGCGCATTTCAGCCACTTCACTACGCAGAATACTCAGTTGTTGTTGAGTTTCTTGCAGTTGTTTTTGCTTTGCTTGAATAGCCGCGGATTGTTTATTGTTATTAACAAAAATAAGCCCCAAACACACTAATACAAGTAGGATTGAGGCACCAAACAAGGAGTATAACAGCATATAATTTCCAAACGCTTTATAGTGCGCTCAGCTCGTCCCACTCATCGTCATTTAATAGCTTATTCAGATCAACCAAGATCAATAACTCACCATCACGGTTTGAAACGCCTTGGATAAACTTAGCGCTCTCTTCAGTGCCAATATTTGGCGCGCTGTCGATTTCAGAGCTGCGTAAATAAACAACTTCAGCCACACTGTCGACTAAAATACCAATAACTTGTTTTTCGGCTTCAATAATAACAATGCGCGAATTGTCTGTTACTTCTGCACCCATTAAGCCAAAACGTGCACGCGTATCGATAACCGTAACAACATTACCACGCAAGTTAATAATGCCCAGTACATAAGAAGGCGCGCCTGGTACAGGAGCAATTTCGGTATAGCGAAGTACTTCTTGTACTTGCATTACGTTAATGCCGTACGTTTCTGCTTCAAGTTTAAAGGTTACCCACTGTAACACTTCATCGTTGCTATCAGCATTTTTATTCGCTGACAGTAGTCTTTCTTCACTCATGCTATTACTCCGTAATAATAGTTACTGCTCACGGCTGTCTAAGCCTTGCTCTAGCAATTGATATAAATTTTCAACATCAATCAAGGCACACATTTTTTCTTTGATAACCCCAGCAAGCCAAGGCCGCTTACCTGATTTTGCTCGCCATTTTACATCTTCTTTGCGAAGCGTAATATTATTTACGAGCTTTTCAGCCAACAATCCCCATTGGCTATCACCTAAGGTGATTAAATACTGATAATCTAGTGATTGTTCTAGCTTTTCATTATACTTTTCTGGCATTACCCAGCGAGCGGTGTCTACCACATTCAGTTTTTCATCGCGGTTAAGCATGACCCCTTTAAACCACTTAGGCTTACCAAATAATTGGTTTACCTCTGCAAGTTGATGGATACCGCCTAATGCTTTTAACGGTACTGCAAGGGTTAACCCTGCCACCTCAAAAAATAAAGCCTGAAACTCACCATCAAAATAGTCTTCTTGACGTTCAGATGACGTTTTAGCTGCAATGTCATTGCTAGATTTCTCGACTATATCTTTGATATTAGCTTGGTTCTCGGTTTTCTCAAGCTCTTTAGTCGGTTCAACTAGGGGTATTTCGGGTTCAGGTGCCGCTTCTGGCGGAGCAATGTCTACTTTTGGTTGTTTTACTTGCTCCAGTAATTTTGCAACAGGCTCTAGATTTTGTTCAGCAGGTTCATCTTCGCACAGCAAGGCACCCAAGTATTGGGTCATCACTTTTTCATTGGCAAATAAATGCTTACTCATCGTTAACCTTGTGCAATTAAGAAATCAAGTAACGCGCGATATGCAAAAACCCCGCGTGAACGCGGGCAAAATTGAATCGGCACTTGTTGTGCCAAACTCGCATCTCTAAATTTTGTATCCACCGGCACTACACCAGACCACACTTTGTCTTTGTAATTATCCTGCAACGTTTTATAGGCTTCAAGGGATGCTTTAGTCCGCTTGTCGTACATAGTAGGGATAATTGTATATTGGTATTGTTTCGACTGTGAAGTTTGCATTAACTCCATAGTACGCATCATTCTATCAAGCCCTTTCAATGCCAAGAATTCAGTTTGCACAGGAACCAAAATACGCTCACTGGCAGCTAATGCATTAACCATTAGCACCCCAAGGACTGGCGGGCAGTCAATGATAGCGTAATCATAATGCTCACTAATTTTAGCCAGTGCTTTTTTTAAAATAAGGCCCATGCCATTTTTGTTGCCCATGCTTCTATCAAGCGTTGCTATGGCCATGGTCGCGGGCATTATATCAAGGTTTTCAAGCGTTGAAGGGCACAGCGCCTGTAAAATTTCTTCACTTGCCATACTATTGCCGCGGGCAAAAATATCATAAACACTGACTTCCAGCTCTTCTGAATCAATGCCAAAATAATAAGTAAGTGACGCATGCGGATCGGTGTCTATGAGTAAAACGCGCTTTCCTTGTAATGCTAGAATACCAGCAAGACTAACAGCTGTTGTTGTCTTCCCTACTCCACCTTTTTGATTCGCTACTGTCCAAATTTTCACATCACACCTTATTATTGTTCATTGCGCGTGGTAATTCGAATCCCACCATGGGGTAATTGAATCACTTTAATGGTGTTATCATTGCTTGGCAACTCAATTTCAGCAGGCTCTTCAGGTGCGACATCCATTGGTTGATCATTATTTTGCTTCGGCTCTGGCGGTAAACCGTATTTAGATAATGCCACCACGACTTTACGATTTTCGGCTCGACCTTGTGCTGTATCATTACTGGCAAACGGTGAATACTGGCCATACCCTTCAATTGCCATTCGTGCAGGGTTTATTCCTAAACTTTCAAGCTCAACAAGTATAGACGTGGCACGTGCAACAGATAACTCCCAGTTAGAACGAAACATTTCATTACGGATACCTTCGTTATCCGTGTAGCCTCTAACGCGAATATAGTTATCAACAGGGGCAATAATCTCTTTAACTAGAGCAACCACTTCCTTTGCTCGTTGTTGTGCAACTGCGCTACCCGATGAAAATAACATGCCTGAGCTCAATTCTATGATAAGCCAATCTTGATGAAGCTCTAAACTAGCCTCACCATCCCGAATTTCATCGATTAATGCTGATTGTAACTTGGTAAGCAAGCTATCAAGGGGTTTACCTAAGTGCTTTTTATCTATATTGCTGGTTTCACTTTGACCGTCGAGTAACTCGGGGCCTTGCTCATCTTTACGTATACTTTCACCGTACAAAATGTCGTTTTCAGGGGTCACACGGTCAGTTAAAATACCCGTCCCATTGACGCCTGTGCCTGCCTGCTCCTGTTTGCGAGCTGACTTTTCAAACACCTGCTCAAGCGAATCAGACAAAATTTGAAAATCTTCATTCTTGCTAATAGCGATAGCGTACATAACAACAAAAAAAGCGAACATGATAGTCATGTAGTCTGCATAAGAGACTAACCAGCGCTCTGTGTGCTGGCTTTTTTGAGTGGTATGACGCATACGACGGCGCATCATAAAAACTTACTCACTGACTAAGCTTGGACGTTCAACACGGTACGCCTCAAGTTTAAGTTCAATATTGAGTGGGCTCTCGCCTTGAGCAATCGCAATAATGCCTTCAGCAAGTAATTCGTGATACAGCATTTTTTGTTCAATCTGTTGTTTTAGCTTATTTGCCATTGGCAGGAACAATAAATTAGCTAAACCGACGCCGTAAATCGTCGCAATAAACGCCGTTGCAACGCCTGCGCCTAACTTTTCTGGGTCAGTAATAAATTGCATTGCCTGAATAAGGCCAAGCACGGCCCCTAATATGCCAATTGTGGGGCTATAGCCGCCCATTGCTTCATACACGCGACTGACTTCTAACAGACGTTCGCGTTCAAGCATTAAATCAATTTCTAGCGTATCTCTGAGCTTATTTTCGCCGGCGCCATCAACAAGCAAGCTTAAACCTTTTGCAGCATAGGGGTCTGGGTGCGCAAGCGCTTCAGACTCTAAAACTAAATACCCTTCTTGACGCGCTTTTTGTGACCACCGCTTCACCTGCTCAATCGCGGCGTCCACATCATGATAAGGAGGAAAAAACACCCAGTGACTAATTTTCAGCGTTTTAGTAAACACACTGCCTGGCGTTTGCAGCATGACCGCACCTAAAGTTCCCCCAAGTACAATAATTAAGGCAGGACCATTGAACAAAGCACTAACAACCCCTCCCTCAAGCGCGTAGCCGAAGGTTATGGCACAAATAGCAACGATTAATCCAAGAAAAGACAGCTTATCCACAGCCAGTCTCACGTATTAAGCGTGTAGCAACATCATTAAGAGCTAGGTTTTCACTGGCTAAACCCGCATTAACAACGGCCTGTGGCATACCATAAACCACACTGGTTTTTTCATCTTGTGCCCAAATAGTGGCTCCCACTTGCTTCAGCATGCGAGCACCATCACGACCATCAGCCCCCATACCAGTCAGCACCACCGCTAATACATCACCACCAAATGCTTTTGCAGCACTGGCAAATGTCACATCGACACTGGGTTTATAGGTAATACGCGGACTGTCATCTTCAAACACACGCAGTGTGCGTGCAGAGCCACGTCCCTCTATCAGCATTTGCTGACCACCCGGTGCTAAATACGCAGTGCCAGGCATCAGTCTGTCACCCTGCTGTGCTTCTTTCACATTGATTTTACACAGGCCATTTAAACGTGCAGCAAACGCTGGCGTGAATGCAGCCGGCATATGTTGAATAAGTAATATGGGGTGCGGAAAATTAGCAGGTAGTTGCGTTAATATTGTTTGCAGCGCAACGGGGCCACCTGTCGAGGTGCCAATTGCAACAACTTGGTACTGCTTCCCTGACGCTCTAACATTACTCGACGGCGAAGGCGCTGCGGGAGTTGAACGGCTAAAACTACGATCTGGCTGAACAATGCCGCCAGTTCGCGTGCTAGTTGCAGGTGTCGGGGACGCCGGACGAGGTGAAGTCAAAGGACGTGTAAAACGAGAAATACGGCGACGCCCTATTTCCTTTACTTTATTTTGTAGTAAGGCAATCGCTTCTTCATTGTTTCTTGCAATGTCTTCAAACTTTTTAGGCAAGAAATCAAGCGCCCCCGCGTCCAATGCATCTAGCGTGGCTGTTGCACCATCTCGGGTTAACGAAGAAAACATTAATATTGGCGTAGGCGTTGCTGCCATAATTTCTTTAACAGCACTAATGCCGTCAAGTACCGGCATTTCAACATCCATTGTAATAACGTCTGGTTTTAGCTCACGCGCTTTATCAACTGCTTCGCGGCCATTTACAGCAAACCCTATTACCTGAATGTCGCTGTCTTGCTCTAATATTTCGCTTACTCTGCGACGAAAAAAGCTTGAATCATCAACAACTAATACTTTGACTGCCATTAGCACTCTCTTGTTATTTATGCCATAAAGTGCAGCATATTAGCTGCACTTTAAAATTATTGAGCCTAACTATTATTAGCCAACGTAATGTTTTAGCATACTTGGTACATCTAAAATCAGTGCAATGCCACCATCAGAAGTGATTGTTGCGCCTGCCATACCTGGTGTACCTTGCAGTAAAGCATCGAGAGGTTTTATCACCACCTCTTCTTGACCAATTAATGAGTCAACGACAAAGCCCACTTGCTTAGTACCAATCTGTACGATAACCACATGACCTTCTGCTTTACGCTCTTGGCGATTGGCTCCTTTCACTAACCAATGTTGTAAATAAAATAATGGAATCGCTTTTTTACGGACAATAATTGTCAGTTGCCCATCGACAACGTTGGTCTTTGTTAAATCAAGATGGAAAATTTCACTCACCCCAGCCAGTGGTAAAGCAAAAGTTTGCTCACCCACAATAACCATCAGAGTCGGCAAGATTGCCAGTGTTAAAGGTACTTTGATCTCAAGTATGGTTCCAACACCTAGCTCAGATTGAATGTTCACAGAGCCATTTAGTTGGGTGATTTTGGTTTTCACCACATCCATACCCACACCACGACCTGAAATATCTGAGATTTCCTCTTTGGTTGAAAAACCAGGTGCAAATATTAAATTATACGCTTCAGTGTCCGATAAACGACTCGCTTGGTCGTGATCGATAACCCCTTTGTTTATTGCTATTTTTTTCAGCTTCTCAGGATCCATACCTGCACCATCATCACGAATGGTTAGCAGAATATGATCGCCTTCTTGCGATGCTGAAAGCGTAACTGTCCCTGTACGAGGCTTACCGGCCGCTTCGCGCACCGCAGGCATCTCGATACCATGGTCAACAGAGTTACGCACTAAGTGAACAAGTGGATCAGCAAGGGCTTCAACTAAGTTTTTATCTAAGTCGGTTTCTTCACCGACTAATAGCAAGTTGATGTCTTTTTTCAAGCTACGTGCTAAATCACGAACAACACGCGGGAAACGACCAAATACTTTCTTAATTGGCTGCATGCGGGTTTTCATTACCGCACCTTGCAAGTCTGCCGTGACGACATCTAGGTTCGAAATAGCTTTCCCCATCGCCTCACTGTTGGTGTTATTTGCAAGGCTCACTAAGCGATTGCGCACCAACACCAACTCACCAACCATGTTCATAATTTGGTCTAACCGTTTAGTGTCGACACGCACGGTTGTTTCAGCTTGGGGAGGCGGCGCTTTTTTCGCCGCCGCAGCAGCCTGTTTCTCGGGCGCTTTTTCAGTTGGTGCAGGCTTACTCGTTGCAGGTTGTGGCGCAGATTTAGCAGGCTCAACCTTTGCAGCCACTGGGGCCGCAGGTTTTGTTGGCTCAACTTTGGTTGTTTCTGGCGTTTGCGGCTTATCTGTCTCTAATGATTGCGGCGCACTGCCTTTGCCATGTAATTCATCAAGTAATGCTTCAAACTCATCATCACTAATTTCATCATCAGAGCCTTCATTACTGACTGCAGGGGGGCTTTGCTCGACCGGAGCGCTTGGCTCAGCGGGAGCTTGGCTGGTAATTTTGTCGGCTTTTACTTCACCAAAACTGCCAACGCCGTGAAGCTCATCTAATAAGCTGTCAAACTCATCATCGGTAATATCATCGCTGTCACTGCTCATGGTGTCTGATGTGATTGATGCAGGCCCTTGGCCTTTACCGTGCAACTCATCGAGCAAGCTTTCGAATTCATCTTCAGTAATTTCATCTATGTTTTGTGGTTGAGCTTGGGTATCACCCAATCCCCCATCAAATAACATATCAAATGCAAACGGATCGTCGTCATCAATATTACTAGAGACATCAGCAGTAACTTCGGGTGTATCAACAACCGGTTCAGGCTCAACAGTGACTTCTTCTGCTACTTCGTCTGTTACGGTTGTGTCTTCACCAGCGAGCTCTTCTGCTGTTGGTGGTTGACTTAATTTATGTAGGACGTCTAAGAGGGCTTGATCTGCTGGCTCTGGTTGTTCACGATTTTGAATTGTCGCGAACATTTCATTGATTGTATCGAGGGCTTGTAAAATAACATCCATAAGTTCTGGTGTGACACTGCGCACGCCTTGGCGCAACAAATCAAACACATTTTCAGCACCATGACACGCATCAACAAGTTCAGTCATGCTTAAAAAGCCTGCGCCACCTTTTACGGTGTGAAAGCCTCTAAAAATAGCGTTTAGTAAGTCTTTATCATCTGGATTATTTTCAAGCTCGACCAATTGCTCTGACAAAAGCTCTAAAATTTCCCCTGCTTCAACAAGGAAATCCTGTAAAATATCTTCATCGACTTCAAAGCTCATGCAGCTACTCTCCTCTTAGAAGCCCAGACTTGATAATAGGTCATCAACTTCATCTTGTCCTGAAACAACATCATCGCGTGACTCTTTATCAATAATTGGCCCTTCTGGACCTGCCAGCGTATCGCTTTGTGCAGGTGCTTTGTCTATGGCCTGTTTTTCTTGTTTTATTTGACCATCGTCTTGACTGCCGAATACAGTTAAGAGATTGATTAAACTGTCTTCTACTTCGCGCACTAATTCGATAACACGGCGTATTACCTGCCCCGTCAAGTCTTGATAATCTTGCGCCATTAGCACGTTGGTCATCAAGCCTTGTAACTCATCTGTTTTGGTGTGCGAGTTATTCATGAACTTATCTAAGCTGTGGCATAACGTTTTAAATTCACCGAGTTCAATTTCTCGATTCATTAAACGATCCCACGTTGGTTTAATCGTGGCAATTTCATCAGCGAGCTGTTGTGCTATAGGCAAACTCGCTTCCACGGCATCCATCGTTTTATTGGCCGCGCTTTCAGTCATTTCCATGACATAATTCAAGCGCTGCTTTGCATCCGGGATTGCTTCTGTTGTTAAATCTGTGAGTCGAGTATCAAGATCGAAGTTTTTTAGTGCTTCATGAAGTTGTCGTGTCAATTTACCGACTTCAGCAAACAACTCTGATTGTTCTTTTGATGCTGTTTCAAGTATCAGCTTATCAGCCTTCTCTTGTTCACCATTTTCAAGATACTCAACAAGTTGACGAGCTTGCTCTAAACTTATTTGAGGCGCAGCAAGTGCTGACATAAGCCTCTCCCCTTAGATTAACCTAAACGTTCAAACACTTTTTCCAATTTGGTTTTCAGTGTCGCAGCAGTGAATGGTTTGACGATATAGCCATTAACACCCGCTTGAGCAGCAGCAACAATTTGTTCTTTTTTCGCTTCAGCTGTCACCATTAACACGGGGATATGTTTAAGGCTATCATCAGCACGAATTGCGCGTAATAGATCAATACCTTGCATTCCAGGCATATTCCAATCTGTTACAACAAAATCAAACTCTTGATTTTGCAACATCGGCAATGCTGTTGAACCATCATCAGCTTCCTGCACATTGGTAAAACCTAAATCCCTTAACAGGTTTTTAATGATACGTCTCATTGTAGAAAAATCATCAACAACAAGAATTTTCATGTTTTTATCCAAAACATCCTCCGGTGAGGTTTGAACCTTATTTACTTACTACTAATTAATCCAGTCATTGATTTTTGCTTTGAGCTTAATCATCGCCTGACCATGTATTTGACTCACACGCGATTCGCTAACATCGAGTATGTGCCCTATTTCTTTTAAGTTCATTTCATCGTTGTAATACAAAGACAAAACGAGTGCATCTCTTTCTGGTAAAGATTGGATAGCCGTCAATAGAGACTGGTTAAACCGTTCATTTTTAACATTATTAAACGGTTTGTCTAGTGCTAAATCATGCCCCATAGGTGTGATGACGTCTTCATCAACGCCTAAATCCTCTATACCCAGTACCTTACTGGAATTTACATCATGTAGAATATGATGGTACTCATCCAGTGTAATATCAAGTTTTTCAGCAACTTCTGTGTCTTTTGGCTCGCGGTTTAAAATACTCTCTAAATCCGAAATCGTTTCAGCGACAAGGCGTGCATTACGGTGAACTGAACGGGGAGCCCAATCACCTCGACGGATTTCATCGAGCATAGCACCTCGAATTCGAATACCCGCAAATGTTTCAAAACTGGCCCCTTTACTCGCATCAAAATTTTTCGACGCTTCTATAAGGCCAATCATACCTGACTGAATCAAATCATCGAGTTGCACACTGGCAGGTAAACGAGCAATTAGATGACACGCCACTTTTTTGACTAAAGAGGCATGTTTTTCAACAATCGCATTTAAATTCTGTGCTGATTGATATCCCATCGCTTTATTCACCGATGTTGTCATAGTTAACCGTTTACTAGTTTTTCAATAAAAAATTCTAAATGACCTGACGGTTGATTTGGAATTGGCCACTTAACTGCTTTCGTTGCTAATGTTTTAAATGCCACAGCGGCTGGTGAGTTTGGAAATAACTCCACAATCACTTTTTGGCGGCGGGTCGATTTGCGCATATTCTCGTCATACGGAATGGTTGCGACAAGTTCCATAGACACATCTAAGAATCGATCCGTTACTTTTGAGAGTTTAGCAAATAATTCTTGCCCTTCACGCATACTGCGCACCATATTGGCAACTATTTTAAATTTGTAAACGCCATGCTCACGACTTAACACTTTAATTAGGGCGTAAGCGTCGGTAATTGAGGTAGGTTCATCGCATACAACAACAACAACATCTTGCGCTGCACGCGAAAAGCTTAATACCATGTCTGAAATACCCGCAGCGGTATCGACAATTAAAATATCAAACTCAGTATTTAGCTCGCTAAATGCGCGGATAAGCCCCGCATGTTCTGACGGTGTTAACTCAACCATACTTTGCGAGCCCGAAGTCGCTGGCACAATTTTTATACCTGCTGGGCCTTCGACAAGAATTTCATCCAGTTCACACTCACCAGATAAAACATGAGATAAGTTTCTCTCGACACGTAAACCAAGCATTACGTCACAATTTGCCAACCCTAAATCGGCATCTAATACTAATACACGATTTCCCAGCTGACCTAATGCGATCGCGGTATTGAGTGACACATTCGTTTTACCCACACCACCTTTGCCGCCAGTGACAGCGATAACTTTAACGCCACTATTATTATTTTGATTCATTTTGCGCAGGCCGCTTGCTTGATCTAATACTGTGTTAATCATACATCCCTACTGTGTTCGACGCTACTGCTTGACGTCGTGAATGTTGTGCTTTTGCTCGTTTTAAATATAATTGCTCAGCTTTTTTTACTAGTTTTTCTGCATTCGCAACGCGAATATCTTCAGGAACACGCTGACCATTAGTAAGATACCCTATTGGCAAGCGATTTTGAATCGCAATACTAATAATCTCACCTAAACTAAGTGATTCATCTAACTTAGTGAAGATACAACCACTTAGTTGCACTTTTTTAAAGTGGCGAACGGTTTCTTGTAGCACGTTAATTTGCGCTGTTGCACTTAACACTAAATAACTGCGAATGTCGACACGCTGATTGCGCATTAATGTATTAAGTTGCTCAGTTAAGCGTAAGTCGCGTTGACTCATACCCGCAGTGTCTATTAATACTAGACGCTTATTGCGTAAATGGTATAACACTTCAGCTAATTCATTTGCGTCTTTAACTTGTTTCACACCACAGCCAATAATGCGGCCATAAGTGGCTAGCTGCTCATACGCTCCAATACGGTAAGTGTCTGTTGTAATAAGCGCGACTTTATCTGCACCATATTTTTGTGCACCAAGGGCTGCCAATTTCGCCACGGTGGTGGTTTTGCCCACCCCCGTAGGACCCACTAAAGCGTACACACCGCCTTGACGTAAAATTTCATTATTTGTTGTATGCATTTGGTTTTCAACCATTTGCAATAAGGCTTGCCACGCTTGTTGACGCGAAACGTCATCAGGAATAAAACACGCCATTTGCTCCGCAACATCACGCTCAATGCCCATACCGGCTAGGCGATCAATCATACAAGCGCGGGTAGGATCACGACGCGCCATGTCTTGCTGCATCAAACCAGATACTTGATGTTCAAGTAATTGACGAATGGCATTCATTTCTTCACGCATCGTCGCCATTTCTGAGTGGCTTGCGGGTGTGGCCGTTTTGTGTTCTGCTGGTGAATCTAAATCGTCGAAGCCTGTGTCTAAATCATCATCAAAACCTAAGCTATGTGCTTGTGTTTGCACTCGCGGTGCTGCTTGCTCTTGATAGCGAGGTTTTGCTGAATATTGCGGCTGCTCTTGCGGCGCAAAACTGTGTGTTTTTGGCTGATAATGTTCACTCGTTTCAATACCAGATTGATTAAACATTGAAGCAAGCTCTGGCGAACGAGGGCGTGGGGCTTGACGCTCTAGTAACGCTTGTAGGCTGTCTGCAACTTGGGCTTGTGGCTCAGGTTTAGCGCGCATAGGTTCTGGTTTAACGAAGTTATGCGACTGTTGTGGCGCTGTGTGTGCAGGCACCGGTTTCGCTTCGGCTTTTGGGGCTGCTTTGTCATAATCAACAGCGGCGACAATTTCAACACCATTCGCTAACTTTTTGTTAGACATAATAACCGCATCAACACCTAATTCATCTTTCACTTCTTTCAGTGCGGTGCGCATATCTTTAGCAAAAAAACGTTTAATTTTCATGGTACAACCCCTTTACTATCCTATTGTTGGCCTACTGAGCTGACAATCTTAATCTGTCTTTCGTCTGGTACCTCTTGGTAAGACATTACCCTTAAACCTGGGATGGTGTACTTAACAAAACGAGATAACACAGTGCGTAACATTCCTGACGTTAGTAATATCGAAGGTTCGCCGGCCATTTCTTGGTTTTGATGCGCTTCATTTAATGATTGCTGAAGTCGCTCTGCAAGTCCTGGCTCTATTCCGGCACCTTCGTCACCTGCATTTTGAAGTGACTGATGCAACATCTGTTCCAACTCAGGCGCCAAGGTTATGACAGGGATTTCAGATGACATACCAACCGCATCTTGAACAATCAATCTGCGCAGTGAAATTCGCACTGCAGCCGTTAGCACATCTGGGTCTTGGCTACGTGGGCCATATTCAACAAGGGTCTGAACAATTGAACGCATATCACGAATTGCGACCCCTTCGTTAAGTAAGTTTTGCAGCACTTTTACAACCGTGGTCAATGGTAACACGTCAGGAACCAGTCCCTCGACAAGACGAGGATGACTTTTCGCTAACATATCAAGTAGGTTCTGTACTTCTTCATGACCTAATAGTAATGCTGCGCTGTTTGTTAATAGCTGACTAATATGGGTTGCCACGACAGTAGCTGCATCAACCACGGTGTAACCCAATGATTGGGCTTCATCTTTCTGGTCTGGCTTAATCCATACTGCATCGAGTCCAAAAGCAGGATCTTTTGTTTCAACACCTTTGATTGGGCCAAATACTTGCCCTGGGTTTATAGCAAGTTCGTCACCATGCTTAAGCTCACCTTCACCACTGGATACACCCATCATTGTGATACGGTAGGCGTTAGGGTCTAACTCTAAGTTGTCACGGATATGCACGGGCGGTACCAAGAAACCGAGTTCTTGCGAGAGTTTCTTACGCACACCTTTAATACGGTTAAGTAGCTCTCCCCCTTGCGACTGATCAACCAGTGGAATTAAGCGATAACCGACTTCTAAACCAATCACATCTACTTGCTGTACATCGTCCCAACCCAATTCTTTTTGCTCTTGCTTGTTAGCAACACCGGTGCCTGGCGAGCCCCCATTTGCTTCCAATTCAGCTTTTTCTGCTTCTGCTTTAATTTTTTGTTGTTGGGTAAAGTAAGCAAGGTAACCTAACAATGCGCCCAAGCTTAAAAATGCAAGATGAGGCATGCCTGGCACAAGGCCCATGGTGATCAAAATACCTGAAGCGATAAATAACGACTTTTCGTTTCCTAGCTGCGACTTAAACTGATCGCCCATGTTATGCGACTCATTTTGACGCGTCACAACAATCGCAGTACCAATTGAAAGAAGTAATGAAGGTAATTGCGCAACGAGACCATCACCAATGGTTAATAACGTATATACTTCCATTGCACGGCTGAAGCTTAAGTCATGTTGAATCATGCCGACAAATAAACCACCCACGATATTAATCACAAGGATCACAATACCGGCAATAGCATCACCTTTTACGAATTTACTGGCACCGTCCATTGAGCCATAAAAGTCGGCTTCACGGGTTACTTCTTCACGGCGCTCACGAGCTTGCTCTGCACTAATAAAACCTGCGTTTAAGTCAGCATCAATCGCCATTTGTTTACCTGGCATAGCGTCAAGTGTAAAACGCGCTGACACCTCTGAAATACGCCCTGCACCTTTGGTGATAACCACAAAGTTGATAATAATGAGAATAAGGAACACAACAAGACCAACGGCATAGTTACCGCCGATAACCACCGAGCCGAACGCTTCAATTACTTTACCAGCAGCATCCCCGCCATTATGACCTTCAAGGAGTACCACCCGAGTACTGGCAACATTCAATGCAAGACGCATAATTGTGGCTATTAGCAGCACGGCCGGAAACATACCAAACTCAAGGGGCTTCATGGTGTAAACCGTAACGAGTAACACCACCAGCGCAAGCGCGATATTAAACGAAAAAAGAATATCTAAAAGAAAAGGAGGCAGAGGTAAAATAACCATGCCAAGGGCTGCAAGCACCAGTAATGGTGTTCCAAGCCCCTTCGCATACTCTTTTTTATCTTTATTAAGTTGTTGTAATACCGCTTTAAATTCCATAATTCAACAATTTCAAAAAATTGACACTACACGGAATTTGCAATAACTATTCCAAGTTATTAAACGGCTAATTAATATTTATAAGCCTCTGGGATAGGGAGCTTTTTATTAAGTGGAACAGGACGTTTACCACGCCCTTTTTGGAAGCGTTTTAATTGAAATACATAGGCAAGCACTTGCGCTACTGCGGTAAACAGTTGATCAGGTATTTGCTGGCCCACCTCGGTGGTGTGATAAAGCGCACGGGTAAGCATGGGTGATTCAACAATAGGCACATCGTTACCCTTACCCACTTTACGAATTTGCATAGCAAGCTCATCGACCCCTTTAGCAAGTACAATTGGCGCACCTGCTTTGGCGGTATCGTACTTTAGGGCAACCGAATAGTGAGTCGGGTTGGTCACGATAACATCGGCATCTGGCACGTCTTGCATCATACGCCTTTGCGACATTTCACGCTGAGTACGACGAATACGGGCTTTAATTTGTGGATCACCCTCTGAGTTCTTATATTCGTCTTTTACCTCTTGCAAGGTCATTTTAAGCTCTTTGTGATGCTTGTGGCTTTGATAAGGCGCATCTATCGCTGCAATAATAATTAGCGTGCAAGTCAGGCCTAAAAACATCCAAGCTAGAATCTCAAGGGCATGAATGAAATTCCCCGGCGCACTTTCAATACTTAGATGTAATATTTCATCAAAAAAGGTATTAATTAAAAATACTGCAAAGCCTGCAACCACCGCAAACTTCAATATCGACTTAACCAGCTCAACGCCTGCTTGGGGACCAAGCATACGTTTAATCCCTTTAGCCGGTGACATTTTGCTGGCTTTAGGCGCTGCAGCTTGCCAACTAAAGTTAAAGCCGCCCAGTAACGTGTTACCGATAAATGCCGCTATTACAATAATGAGAACAAACATCGCCATCGGGAACAACAAGGCATCAGAGACAATGCTCCACACTGAAAACATTTTGGTGGTGTCGTAAGTTTCATTACGATTAAGGCTTAATAATCGTCCCATCACATTATATAAGCCCTTGCCAATTTCAGGGCCATACAACAGCAATGAAATAGCCGAAAAAATTAATACGAACATCGTTCCCAACTCTTTAGAGCGGGCAACTTGGCCTTTTTTCTTGGCGTCTTCTATTTTTTTCCCGGTGGGTTCTTCGGTTTTCTCTTGACCTGAATCTTCAGCCATGGCGCGCTCCTAAGGTGTACAGCCAACAAGGCTGCACATTAACTCAACCATTTTTAACCACTGAAACTCAAACTGAGTCATAAAATTGCCTAACGTAGCCCAAATAATCACAAGCCCTGCGACAAGAGTAAAAGGGAAGCCTATCGAAAAAATGTTTAATTGCGGAGCAGCACGCGTCATGACCCCAAATGACATATTGATCACAAGCATCGCTGTCAATGGAGCAAGAGCCAGAACTAACGCGGTGGTAAACATCCACCCACCCCATGTAACGATATCCCAGTAGTGGTCAACCGACCACCAAGTACCATCAATAGGCAAGACTTCAAAACTGTGTATGACCATTTGAATCATCATCAAATGCCCATTAAAGACAAAAAATAGTAACGTGGCTAGAATCAGGTAAAACTGGCCCACCGCGGGTACACTCAAGCCATTCGAGGGATCAACAACAGAGGCAAAACCTAAGCCTGTTTGCATCGCCAATATTTGACCAGCAAGTACAAAAGTATTCAGCAATAATACCGAAGCAAAGCCAATTGCCACACCAATCAATAATTGTTGGATAACAACCAGTACCATTTCAAACGAAAACAGGTTTGTAAACGTGCTCTGCGGCAGCATAGGCACAGCCACAAAGGTCACCACGACCGCTAAACCCAGCTTAATACGCGTTGGCACATTCTTCGCACCTAAGCCTGCCATGATCATAATCATGGAGCTAATGCGTACAAATGGCAGTAAAAAGTCACTGAGCCACTGTAAGATGACCGCAAATGGAAACTCCATTTACCCCGCAATCTCCGGAATCGACATAACAAGCCGCGTAAAATAATCCATGAGTTCTTGAGTGAACCAATGACCACCCAATATAAGCGCACTGATTGTAATGAGTAGACGAGGCAAGAAACTGAGTGTTTGCTCGTTAATTGATGTTGCAGCTTGAAACACCGCAACGACAAGCCCCACCAGCAAGCCAGGCACAACAATCGCTGACACCAGCTTGATCACTAAAAATAAAGCGTCGCTGAGAATATCGACAAAAATTTCCGGTTCCATCGTATGACTCCTAACTGTTACACGCTATGTTACGCATTGCTACACACCAAGCCCAAAGCTCTTCGCAAGCGTCCCCATTACTAAGCTCCACCCGTCAACCAGTACGAACAACATAATTTTAAATGGTAAGGAGACGATCATCGGCGATAACATCATCATACCCATGGCCATCAAGACCGATGCAACCACGAGATCGACAATCAAAAATGGAATAAAGAACATAAAACCTATGATAAAAGCGGTTTGTAGCTCACTGGTCACAAATGCGGGGATCAGCACGATTAAAGGCGTGTCTTCAGGAGAATCCAACTTATCGTAACCCGCTATTTTTGCAAATGTTTCTAAATCTTTAAGGCGCACTTGCGAAAGCATAAAGGCTTTCATTGGTTCTTTTGCCAATTCTAACGCTTGCACTGAGGTGACTTGTTCATTTAGGTATGGCTCTATCGCACGCTCATTCACTTGCTGGTAAATTGGCGCCATAATAAAGATACTTAAAAACAATGACATACCAAGCAATATTTGATTCGAAGGAGTTTGTTGTAAACCGATTGCTTGGCGCAAAATTGCCAGCACTACAATAATACGCGTAAATGAAGTCATCATAATCACTGCCGCAGGAATAAAGCTCAGCGCAGTCATTATTGCAAGTACTTGCAAAGTTACCGAGTAGTCTTGCGAGCCATCGGGGTTGGTCGTGATAGTGAGTGCATCGATGCCTTCTGCATTAACAGATGGCAGGAATAACACGGTAGCTAAAATAAGTATCCACTTGATCATAGCGTTAATTCTTTTTATTAGGGGGTGATTGTGGGTTCAACAACTTGCCAAAGCGCTTGGCAAGTTCCGGTAATTCTTTTTCTTTTAAGGGAGTTTCTAGCTTATGCAAGTAGTTAATACTGTGCGGCGTAACACCTATTAAATGCTGAGCATTATCAATTTCAATAACCATCAAGCGTTCACGCGAACCAAGCGGTAAACTGCGAACAACTTTAAACTCTTCACTGTTTGATAAATTAGGGTTGAGCTTCTTGACAAAAAACGCCAATACCACAATAACCACTAACACTAAAAGCAAAGACATCACCATAGACAGCAAATCTGCCGTAGGTGATGCTGTAGGAAAAACAGTGCTACTGGCACTAGATAAAGCTATAAATGCGCTCATCGTAACTTTTTAATTCGCTCAACTTGGCTAATCACATCTGTAAGACGAATACCAAACTTGTCATTAACAACCACCACCTCGCCGTGCGCAATCAAGGTGCCATTAACTAACACATCAAGTGGCTCACCAGCGACACGATCAAGCTCAACAACAGAGCCTTGGTTTAATTGTAATAAGTTGCGAATATTGATTTTAGAACGACCAACTTCCATCGAAATGGTGACTGGAATATCTAAAATGGTGTCAAGTTTGCGCTTTTCATCACCTGAGAGTTCATGCTTCTCATCTTTCAGCTCGTCAAGCTCAGCAACTGAGGCATTACTTGTTGCACTTTCGGCTTCCTCGGCCTCGGCTAATGCCGCTGCCCATTCGTCCATTGTATCTTGATCATCACTCATTATATTTAACCTTATAAATCGACTACCAGTCTAAATCGACACCTTCAGAGAGGTGAAGATCTTCTTCTAGTTCTGCTAATTCTGCATCCGAATCCAGTTTTTTGCCACCTTTAGTGAACACATGGAGTTCAGACTTAACTGATTCAGGGCGTTTAATTTTTTCACTAATTTGTAATGCCACATTGTCTCGAGAGCGGCCCATTTTAGCTCTAAAGGTCGGCAGCTCTTCAACAAAGACCGTAATGTGTTCAGGCATTTCAACGGGAATAATATCACCCGCTTTTAATTCCATAATTTGCGCAAGCGTTAAATCAACCTCTAATAACTGAGTTGATAAATCGACTTCGACATCCATAATTTCATCACGGAGAGCTTTACTCCAACGCAAATCAGTGTCTTCAGTATCTGATTGAACACCGGCATCAAGTAATTCACGAATTGGCTCAAGCATTGAATACGGCAAGGCAATATGAAAGTCACCGCCACCGCCATCAAGTTCAATATGGAACGAGCTAATAACCACCACTTCTGTTGGGCTAACAATATTTGCCATCGCAGGGTTAACTTCAGAGTCGAGGTACTCAAACGACACATCCATAACCGGTGCCCATGCTTCTTTATAATCTTCAAAGATTATTTTGAGTAGCATTTGCACAATACGACGCTCTGTTGGCGTAAATTCACGGCCTTCTATTTTTGCATGATAACGCCCGTCACCACCAAAAAAGTTATCGACCAAAATAAACACTAAGCGTGCTTCCATGGTGATCAGGCCAGTGCCTTTTAAAGGACGAAAACGCACCATGTTTAAACTTGTTGGTACAAATAAGGTATGGATGTACTCGCCAAACTTAATCATTTGTACGCCGTTTATTGATACCTCTGCGGTACGGCGCATCATGTTAAATAAGCTGATCCGCATATGACGGGCAAAACGTTCATTCACGATTTCCAAGGTCGGCATGCGACCACGGACAATACGATCTTGTGATGAGAAGTCATACTGAAGTGTATTACCGTCTGAATCACCACCGTCGTGAATATCTTCCTCTTCGACTTCATCAACGCCGTGTAAGAGCGCATCAATTTCGTCTTGGGATAATAAATCGCTCACGCTGACCCCTTATTGCATCACAAAGCCGGTGAACAACACCCGCTCAATCACTTTACTGCCTTCAACATCATTTAAGGCAGTTTGAACTTTTTCTAGTGCCGCCACACGCACTGACTCTTTACCTTCACTGGTGCCAAGTTCATCAGCTGTGGTCGTAGACAACACCCCTAATAAAGTACTTTCGATAAGTGGAATATGTTTCTTTGCCGTTTCTTCGTTTACTTCACCGCGTACTAATAACTGCACTTTAATTTGTACAATTCGATCACGACTGGCACCTGGCACATTAAACACAAAAGGACGCGGCATCGCGACATATAACGCCGAACCGACCTTCGCAGAGCTTGATGGAGCAGCCGTTTCAGAAACCGTTGTTTCATCAGCAAGGCTTTCTTGTGGGGCATCATCGCCCATAAATAAAAAATACCCTGCACCTGCGGCTAAAATCACAACAACTGCAGCAATGATTATAATCAGCTTTTTTTTACTTTTACCGGTATCTTCTATTTCTAAATTTGCGTCTTCGGCCATAATCACTTCCTTAAGCGTTACAGTAAACTCATTCTCTGTAACTGTATTATTTCTTATAATAGCAGGACTTATGCATAGTAATCTATTGATGATGACGATTGTTGTCGAGAAGTTTCTACGCTTTGCGTCGTGACGTCTTGCTGAACCTCTTCGTCATTATGATGCCCTGCAAGCTGCCCTTGCTCTGACTGGCTGCCTTGTTGTTCAGGGTTACCTTGCTGAATACTACTTTCGCCTAGCTCAATCCCCTGTTGCGCTAACATTTCTCGCAGACGTGGCATCGATTGCTCTAAAGCTTCTTTGGCTTGTTGATTTTGCACAACAAAGTTAATTTGTGCTTGCTCAGCATCACTGCGGATACGAATTTGCATGCTGCCCATTTCAGGCGGATCAAGACGTATTTCAGCTTCTTTGTTATTAATATTTAACAGGGCACTGACTCGCTCTTGGAGCATTTTTGCCGCATCACTTTTTATAATATTAATTGCTTGCATCACCCCAGGGTCAAGGCTCACTGTTTTACTTTGTGGCTGCTGTTGAGCCTGTGTTTGAAAACTATGCACATCTAAGGCTTGTTCATATTGTTGATAGGCCGCCTCATAAGCCCCTGTTTGAGAGGGATTAAGCGGTGCCGTCAATTGATTGAAAAGCTGCACGACTCGTGCTGTCGACACCTCTTTTGGGCGCTCAGTGTCGAGTAAAGTATCAAGCTTTGATGTTGCTTCAGTGTCTGTGTTTACAGCGCTGGCATTTTTTAGCACTGATAATTGCTCACTGCGCTCAGCTTTAGGGCTTTTACTGTCAGGCTCTGTTGTCGCCGTTAATGTGGGTGTTACAGCATCCGCTTTCACGGGGGTAACCGCGTCAGATAAAAGAGTCTGCACCGCCACTAATTTTTCATATTGTTGAGTGCCTGGTGTTAAAGATTGCAACTGTGCGTTTACTTTATTAAGCAATGCTTGCTGCTCATCTTTCGTTAATGTGGCAATTTGTTTTTCTATTGCAGCCGGAACTTTACTGTCAGGGACTTTACTGTCAGACACTTTGCTTTCTGTAGCATTACTTAGTGCTGCTTTCGCTGCGTCTGCGACTAATGCCGGCTGCGGTGTCTGTGTTTTTTCACTATGAGTATTCATCGCTTCGCTAAGTAGCGCTTTAATCTTATCAACGTCATTTGAGCTTAGCTCACCTGCCGCCTTTAATTGATTAATTTGCTGCTCAAGTTTTACCTGCTGCGTTGACGTTAAAGTCAATTCTTTGGCAAATTGACCGACCGCTTGACCATCACCACTTTGTACTTTTGCCAACAAGCTGACAATTGATTGATTCGTGACTGACTCGTTTGCCGCTTTCTCACTCATCACGCTATCAGCTGAATTTGTCGCCGCCATTTTAGTAATGGTATTGTCAGTATCTATCGCTGGCTTACTAGCGATATTTTTCGCATTTTCAGCAGCGTTGTTAGTCGGTGCTAACTTAGCATCTACAACTTGCGATTCTTGCACTTCGCCACTGGGAGTCACCACTGAACCTAACGATGCGGCCTTCGTATCATTACTTACACTGCTCAACAGTTCTGTAGCCTGTGCGGCCTGTTTCATCGCTGCATTTTGCTCAGTAGTATTTGCCGTGATAACTTGAGGCTGCTTGGCAGTGTTTACTGTTGTCGCATTTTCAGTGTCATCGAGTACAGACGGACTATCAATAATTGGCGTGACTGAATCTTTCGGTGGCAATTCGCCAATCGGTTTCAATTGATTGTCAATCGCGGTAGCAACTTTAGACTTAGTTAATAGATTGGCAACTGAGTTTTCGCTGTCAGACAACGCATCATCATCTGCTAAAGACGCACTTAAAGGCGAAGGAATAACAGGCGTAATATCATCAATTGGGGTGGGCTTTTTATCAACCACAATCCCACTAAATTCATGTTTGTCTGCGAGCACGTTTACACGCGTGCTCATTGCGTGTGATGCATTAATTTGTGAGAGCAGTGGGTTGTCTTCCCCTTCGATGAGGGCAACGTCTGTGCCTTCATCATTATGCGTCGGCTTATCAGAGACCTGTTTGCTGTCTGTATTATTTGCTACGACACCGCCTGCTTGTTCAGCCTCACTTTGCATTACGTTACTATTGTCGCTCTGTTTATTAGCGACAGTTTTAGAGTGTACCGCTTCGCTTGCTTCAGACAATTCAGTTAAAAAGCTTAGGCCTGATGCGTGATCATTTGCCTCTGATTCTTTGCTTAAAAAACCAGTATCGTGCTCAGTTTTAACCTGCAAATTAATATCACTGATCGCCATAATTCACCTAAATATAAAGAGGCAATTTGCCGCCGCAAGTGCCAAAATTAACGCTGTTAAGCAGATAGCTGCAAATTGCATGCCTAAAAATCAGGATTATAAGGTTGGGTTTTTCAGTTGACGCTGGAAGAACTGATTAGAGGCAAACTCGTCCAACATTTTTTGTTCATTTTTAGCCACTATCGCAGCCTGTTTTAACGCGTGTTTCTCAATTAATTTAGCGACTGCTTTTGCTTTAACTTGCTGTTTTAGCCACAGTGTTTTTCTTTGCGATACAACTTGTTTTGCCGTATTAACAGTACTGGCTTGTTGGCGAATGGCTTCTTCGATTTTTGCTATAAACGAATGGTACTGACTAAACCCTGCGCTTGATAAACCAGAACGGCCTTTTAAGTGCAATTGCTGTGAGTACTCTAATCGAAAGTTGTTTAGACCTTGCAGTTTTTGTTGATTACTTTGCAAGTGCTGCTGCGCTTTTAAGTAATCCATGCGCAATGATTCTTCTTTGTCGTTTTCAAGCTTTAATAATAAATCAAGTTTACTGTTTGCCATTATGCTTGTCCTAATAACTGCGCAAGGCCTTGAAGGCCATCATCATAACTGATCACATCTTTCATGCCTTGCTGTAGGAATTGATTGACTCTTGGCATCATATTAATGGCTTGATCGAGCATCGGGTCAGTGCCTTTTTGATATGCTCCAAGCGTGATCATATCTTTATTCTGCTGATACATTGAATAAACCTGTTTAAGCACACGTGCTTGCTGCATATGCGCCTCTGACACCACTTGCGGCATCACCCGCGAGATCGACTTTTCAATGTCTATTGCGGGATAATGGCCGCTATCAGCAAGCTCTCGAGAGAGCACAATATGTCCATCAAGAATAGCTCGAGCCGAGTCAGCAATAGGGTCTTGCATATCATCCCCCTCACTCAGTACCGTAAAAAAGGCTGTGATAGATCCTTGCCCTTCGCCGCCATTCCCCGCGCGTTCTACCAATGCTGGTAACTTAGCAAACACCGAGGGTGGATAGCCTTTTGTTGCCGGTGGCTCACCCACTGCCAGCGCTATTTCACGCTGTGCCATAGCATAACGGGTTACAGAGTCGAGCAGTAACAGCACATTAAGCCCTTGGTCACGAAAATATTCTGCAATGGTTACTGCACTTTCGCAGCCTTTTAAACGCATCAAGGGAGATGCATCAGCAGGAGCAGCAACGACCACTGAACGTTTACGCCCTTCTACTCCTAGTATTTCTTCAATAAACTCTTTGACCTCACGGCCACGCTCACCCACAAGACCAACAACAATGACGTCAGCCTCTGAACCACGAGTCATCATTCCTAGCAGCACCGACTTACCAACACCAGAGCCTGCAAACAAGCCCATACGCTGGCCTTGACCCACCGTAATCACAGAGTTTATCGCACGAACACCCACATCCATCGGCTGACTAATTGGTCTTCTTGAAAGGGGGTTAATCGTATTTTGCGCAAACTTGAGGTAGTGCTCAGCATTAACAGCACCCAGCCCATCCAACGGTCGACCTAAGCCGTCAACAACCCGACCTAATAAGCCCATCCCTACAGGTAAACCCGTTTCATTAACTTGTGGGATCACTCTTGCACCGGGGAGTACTCCAGAAATATGGTCGTTTGGCATCAAATAAAGCGTTTGGTCGTTAAAACCAACCACTTCAGCATCGACAAACCCATTGATAGTTTCTATTTTACATTGGCTGCCTACTGGCGCTCTCAAACCTCTTGCTTCAAGCGTCAAACCGACTACGCGCGTCAACATACCCGCAACGGCCGGTTTAGAAACTTTAATATGCTTTTCGTACCGTTTTAAACGGTCGCTAAGGGTCATTGATTGACTACTCATAGTGAGCCTAAAAAGAGTTAGATACCACTATTATGCAAGAAGTTTTCCAATGTTTCTTTGACGCGTGTTTTTACGGTCATATCGATGGATGATTGCGGGGTTTTTATTTCGCAGCCGCCGCGTTCAAGTGTCGGTTCTGCTACTAATTGCCAGTGATTATCTGTAATAGTTTGCTCACCGTAACTTTCAGTGATCAGCGCAATGTCATCTGGGTGTAGATGAATACGCACTCTTGTTTGCTCGTCTGCTAGTGCATCAATAGCGTGTTTAAGTGCGTGCAAAATAACATCTGGTGATGTTTTTATTTCTTGATAAATAAGCGATTCGCTAAGCATAACGGCCAGTTGAACAAGTTGCTTTTCAGCACTTTCATCCACTTTTGATAAGGGCTGAGTTAGGCTATCAAGCAAACTTCTTAGCGTAGTCAGTTGCTCTTCTAAAATCGGTTTTATGTCTTCTTGGCCTTGTGCTTTACCCAGCTCAACACCTTCTTTGTAGCCTGCTTCTTTTCCTTCACCCACGCCTTTTTCAAAGCCATCAATGTAACCTTGCTCATGGCCTTGCTTTAAGCCTTCGTCGAAAGCATCTTGACGAATTTTTTCAAGCTCAGCCATCGTCAAAGGTGGAAATTCAGGTTCTTCTGGTTCTTCTTCAACGTCTTTTTTTTCTTGCTCTTTACGGTACAGATCAGCCAAAGGGGTACCGTAAGCTGTTGAGCGCCCAGCAAACTTTCGGGTATCTTGCGCTACATCAGGAATCGGCCAGTTCTCGAGTAGTTCATCGACTGCGTCACTTGCATGAACTGGGCGTCCGGGATGAAAAGAAGGCTTTGTCATGGTTTACAGGAACTCCTCACCACCGCCACCGCCAAGCATAATTTCGCCTGAGTCAGCTAAACGACGTGCTGTAGACAAAATTTCTTTTTGTGCCGCTTCTACTTCACTAATACGCACAGGGCCCATAGCTTCTAAGTCGTCGGCCAGTAATTCCGCTGCACGTTTAGACATATTACTTAAGATCTTCTCTTTCAGTGCCTCATCTGTGCCTTTAATCGCTTTCATAAGGACATCTTGCTGTACTTCGCGCAGAATCGCTTGAATGCCTCGATCTTCTACATCCATTAAGTTTTCGAATACGAACATCAAGTCTTGAATTTGTTGCGACATTTCTTCGTCATGCTCACGAATCGAATCCATTAACTGACCTTCAATATTGGTATCAAGGTAGTTCATGATATCTGCCGCTGCTTTTAAGCCGCCCATTTTCGCTGCCTGTGCACCTGCTTGGCCGGCGAACTGTTTCTCCATGATCTCGTTTAACTCTTGCAATGCAGCTGGTTGAACTTCTTCAAGGTTCGCAATACGCATCGTTAAATCAAGACGCACTTTCTCTGGGAATTGCGACAGAATCTCGGCTGATTGCTCAGGCTCTAAGTAAGAAAGCACAATGGTTTGAATCTGCGGATGCTCATTACGAATAATATTAGCCACCTGTTTCGAGTCCATCCACTTAAGTGAATCAAGACCTTTCGCTCCCGACCCCATCACAATTTGGTCGATTAGGCTGGCGGCCTTATCTTCACCAAGTGCGGCCGTAAGCGCTTTTTTAATAAAGTCTTCAGATTGGAAACCTATGGTACTGAAGCTTTGAATTTGCTCAATAAACAAGTTATGAACGGCGCTGATTTTCGCTTGCGATAAATCGTCTAATGCAGCCATCGCCATGCCCACTTTTTGCACTTGCTTAGGCTCTAAGTGTTTTAGAATTTGCGCAGCATCTTCTTCCGATAAACTCAGCAATAAAATCGCTGCTTTATCAACACCGTCTAATTTATCAACATCAAACGCCGGTGGGAGTTGTTTTTGTTCTTGATCAGTCATCTTCAGTTAACCACGCTTTCACTACTTGAGAAGACAGTTCTGGTTCATTAGCAACCAATGCACGAACTGCTTTGAGTAAATCTTCATCACCATGTAAATCTGGCAGCTGTAGTGTACCATCACTTGAGAATCCTACAGCAGCAGAGTCAAAGTCTTTATTTAGCATATCTAGCGTACTATCACCAATATCTACACCAGAGCTAAGTGCATCTTCATCATACTCTTCAAGTGTATCATCTGGGTAAATTAAGCGTTTCAGCATAGGTTTCACAACCGCCATGATAAGTACGATAATCACTAATGCACCTAATGATAAACGTAATATCTTCATAAACCAGTCTCGTTCCCAAATAGGCACTTCTATGGCCGCAGCGGTGTCTTCACGTACAAACGGAACAGTAACAACTTCAAGCGCATCACCACGTTGCATATCAAACCCCACTCCGCCTTGTAGCAAGCGACGGATATTTGACAGCGCTTCAACAGAACGAGGAACCATTGTTGTCTCGCCGTTTTCACCCACTTGTGGCACATAGTCAACCGCAACAGATACACTAATACGACGAATAACACCTGTTTGCTGACGCTTATGAGAAATAGTGGTATCTAGCTCGTAATTACGGGTTGCTTCTTTGTGCGAACGACTTGGGTTCATTGCACTACCAGCGCCCCCTTGTCCTGCAACTTCAGGAATATTTGAATTAACAGGCGGTTGATTAGTCAAGGCACCTGGGATCCCCACAGCAAGACCACCAATGTTATTTTCTTCAAATGTTGTTTCACTGCGCACTGCAGGTAAGTCTGGGTTGTAGCGCTTTTGTGTTTCTTCTACCGCACTAAAGTCCATATTTAAATCAACTTGCGCAGTGTAATTACCTAAGCCTACGACAGGAATTAAGATGCTGTCGATTTTATTTAAGTATTCTTCTTCACGCTTGCGCTCAATTTCATATTCTTTGCGAGAACGCGCTGCCAGTGAATTTTGTGAACCCGAATTAAGTAAGCGACCGTTTTGATCTGTCACCGTAACACGCTCAGGTGAAAGACCTTGTACTGCAGAGGCAACAATATCAACAACTGAGTCGATTTCTTCACCATCTAACATACGGCCACGTTTAAGAGTCAGTACAACGGTAGCTGATGGTAATTTTTCACGACGAGCAAATACGTTTTCTTTTGGAATTGCTAAAAGCACTTTGGCGCGAGTGACATTTTTTAGCTCTTCGATTGTGCGAGCAAGTTGCTGCTCACGACCATGTTTTAAACGTTCACGTTCTAAGCGTTGGCTAACACCAAAGCCCATATCTTGCATGATGATGTCGGTGCCTGAGCTTGGCGCTTGCTCAAGACCTTCACGGGCCATCAATAATTTAATATTTTGGTATTCGCCTTCTTCAACTGAGATGACATTACCATCAAGTTCATAATCAATCTTCTGTGCGTCTAAAAAGTCCAGCGTTTGGATAAGCTCTTCGGTTGGCATTTTACCCAGCGGTCGCATATCTGGTTGACGAGCCCAGATAATAATAAAAATTGCGATTGCCAAACAAATAGCCAGTGCAATGACCAACGTCACCTGACGTAATACATCAACGCCATTGAGGGCACTGAGGTAGCCTGACTTTTGCTCTTGTTGATCATCCGTGTCTGAAGTATCGACACCGCCGCCTGCGAGGGCTAGATCAGTTGATTGATTAGATTGCGCCACAATAATTCTCCACTACCTAGTTAAACAGGCATGTTCATGATTTCTTTATATGCTTCAACAAGTTTGTTGCGAACTTGCACCGTTGCTTCAAAAGCAACCGAAGACTTTTGCGAAGCAATCATTACTTCAGCAAGGGATACACTGCGGTCTCCCATCTCAAGTGCTGTTACTTTTTGTTTTGCTTCTTGCTGCAGGCCATTAACGGTATCTAGCGCGCTTGTAAGTAAGTCACCAAATTGCGCCGATGATGTTGGCTGAGCCTGAGTTGGTAAATTATTAACGGATTGACTACGGCTAGCTTCAAGTGCCATAGATTGCATTTCTTGAAATAATGCGCTGTTTTGAACTTTCATAATACTCTCTGACAATGCAGTTTACTTATATATAGATAAAGCACAAAACGTGCCACAAAATAAAACAATATAAATCAATGTGTTAGGTGGTTATTTTGTTTGTCAGAGTTTTGACAGCAAACAAGCCCACACGGAGTGAGCTTGTCAGTTAAAGGGGGATGCTTTTAAGCGGGTAATGCAATACCTAAATCGCGCATTTGAGCTAGTTTATATCTAAGTGTTCGTGGACTAATCCCTAATGTTTCAGCAACCTCTTTGCGCTTTCCTTGGCACCTAGCTAGGGTTTCTAAAATAATGCGATGCTCTTTGTCTTTAAGCTCATCTTTATAATTTCCCTGCTCGTTAACAGATGGAATTTCGTCATGCATGGGGTTAACCACTTGCTCTTTATAAACCGGGGCATTTTGCACCGGTGCACTATTTACAGTCTGTGCTTTAACCGCTAAGAGCTCTTCAATAAATATATCGTCTTCATGAATGCTATTACCATCACATAGTATCAGTGCACGCTGAATCACATTATCAAGTTCACGGACATTACCCGGCCAAGCATGCGATAGCAGTTTTTGCTTAGCTTGCTCAGTTAATAATGCGATAGGCTCTTTACTTCTGATGCAATGACGCTCAATTAAATGCTCTGCAAGGACAATAATATCACCTGGGCGCTCACACAGCGGACGCCACATTAAAGGAAAAACATTTAAACGATAATACAAATCTTCTCTGAATAAATTTTCGCTAACAGCTTCTTTTAAATCACGGTTACTGGTTGCGAGCACTCTAACATCGAGCTCAATGGTTTTACGACCACCCAAACGCTCAACTTCACGCTCTTGCAAAACACGCAGTAACTTAGCTTGCAGACCTAAATCCATTTCGGTGATTTCGTCAAGCAAGATAGTGCCACCTTGTGCTTGTTCAAATTTGCCAGGACACGCTTGAATCGCCCCAGTAAACGCGCCTTTTTCATAACCAAACAAGGTCGCTTCTAACATGTTCTCAGGAATAGCAGCACAGTTAATCGCTACAAAGGGGGCATCTGCGCGACTTGATTTATCGTGAATAAAGCGCGCCAGCACTTCTTTACCCGAACCACTGGGTCCGAGCACCATGACACTGGCATCTGAACGTGCCACTTTACTGGCAAGCTCAAGTAATTTAATACTGGATGGATCCGCGACAATCGGCCCATCGGTTTCTTTTTCTTTCTCGGGTAAATAACGACTCACCATATTCAATAAAACTTCGGGTGCAAATGGTTTAGCCATATAATCAATAGCCCCTAAACGCATTGCCTCAACCGCATCATCAATGGTGGCGTATGCTGTCATCATTAATACTGGTAGCTCAGGGTAATTAAGTTTAATGCTACGCAATAAATCAAGGCCGCTCATCGCGCCCATTTGTACATCGCTTACCACCAATGAATACGTCCCTTGCTTTAGCAATACCATTGCTTGCTCGGCACTGTCGGCAGCGATGCAATCAATACCTGACATTTCCAATGTATCAATTAAGGCTTCGCGTAAGCCTGCGTCGTCTTCAACGACTAAAATAGAGTTCGTATTCATCTTGCCTCCACTGACGTAGTTTCTGCACTAATGGGCAGGATTAAACTAAAACATGCCCCCCCATGGGCATTATTAGCCACTTCGACCCGTCCTTGATGCGCATTAGCGACTGAGCTTACGACTGCAAGCCCAAGCCCTGTACCTTGGCTTTTCGTTGTGTAAAAGGGTTCAAATAATTTTTCGGCTTGGCTAATATCGACTCCAGGGCCATTATCGCTGACGCTGATACGAACACAGTGTTCACTCCTCTCATCACGCTGAGCGCTGAGTGACACTTTTGCGTGCTGGCCAATAATTTGAATACTGTTATGAATAAGATTTTGAACAGCACTGGCTAACGCTGTTTTATTGCCCACAATTTCAATATCGGGCTCTGGCAAACTAACGGTTAATTCACTGTGGTTTTGCGCCACCATAGCATCAGCCCCCGCTTTTACTTCATTGAGTAATTGCTGCATTGATACACGCTCAACTACTTGCTGTTCGCCACTTTTAGCAAACAACAACATATCATTCACTTGGGTTTCTAAATCTTTTAATCGTGACATTAACTTGTTATGAAAATTACCACGCGAGCTTTCAGGTAAGCGTTTAGAACCTAAATTAGCCGCATATAACATAGCAGCCGAAAGCGGTGTTCTTACTTGATGCGCAAGCGATGCGACCATTTTACCCAGCGCACTCAGGCGCTGCATGTGTGCAACACGCTTTTGCAGTCGGCGTGTTTCGGTCAAATCGGTCATTAAAATTAATTGCCCCGGTTCTGGCGTCAGAGCCGTTATATCAAGCTTAATCAAGCGACCATCTTTGAGTGAGACTTCGTGACCATCATCTTGTTTAGGACGAAAAGAGCGCTGAATAACGCTGAACCACTTTTCACCCTCCAGAGGCTCACCAAGCATATCGATAGCGATTTGATTCGCTTTTGCAATCATGCCGCGGCCATCCAATACCACAACCCCCGCAGGCATGGTATCAACCAAATGGCTCAACCAACTTGCTTGCTGACGAAGTTCACTCAACTCACCCACATACTCTTCTTGCTGTAAACATGGGTTATATTGATTAGCTGTGATAAATTGTGGTTTTAGTACATGTGCTAAGGCCATAATCGATACTCAAAAAATCGTGTCTAGCTGTGTAAATGCACAATCCGTACCATAATTATTATTGTTTTATTTCAGTAGTTTAGCGTCAATTTTACAACGACAAAAAAATGACAATCGCGAGGGAACGATGCAACACCATCACCACAACCGCTGCCCATGGCTCGATACCAGCAAAGACGATTATGTCGCCTATCATGACGAAGAATGGGGGGTGCCAATTTATGATGACCACCGCCTTTTTGAGTTCATTACTTTAGAATCTGCACAAGCAGGACTCAGCTGGTACACAATTTTAAAAAAGCGTGATGGCTACCGTCGCGCCTTTAAAAATTTTGTTGTTGACGACGTTGCACAAATGGATGACAGCGACATTGAACGCCTAATGCAAGATGACGGCATTATTCGCAATCGCTTAAAAATTGCCGCCACGATTAATAATGCCAAGCGATTTATTGAGATACAAAAAGAGTTTGGTAGCTTCTCAAATTACCAGTGGCAGTTCGTTGGGGGGAAACCTTTGGTAAATAATGTCGATAAACTTGAAGATTATCCAGCCATTACTGAAGCCTCGACAGCATTTGCAAAAGATTTAAAAAAACGTGGTTTTAAATTTTTAGGTCCAACAACCGTTTATGCCCATATGCAGGCCTGTGGCATGGTTAACGATCACAGTAATGATTGTTTTAGAAAAGCCCAGATAATCGAGCAATATTAAGCGATTGATTTAAATAAAGGAAGGTAATGCGATATCAAGTAGGTCGTACTTTAGCGTGTCAATTCAGGTATTCCCGTAAACATCGACCTACATAATACAAACAAGCGCTAGTCTCGCGATAAGTTATATTTTTTCATTTTTTCGACAAGTGTCGTGCGGCGCACGCCCAAAATTTCGGCAGCACGCGCTACAACATAATCATAACGCTCAAGCGCTTGACTAATTAGGCTAATTTCAAGTTCTGCTAAGTATTCTTTAAGCTCAATGCCATCATCAGGTAATAAACCCGAGTCAACATGTGTAGCGGGCGTTTGCGGCTCTTCATCTTCATAATCGCTAAAGCCAGTGCTGAATATATCGTTAAATGCATCTCGTTCCATCAACTCTTCAGGGTACTCAGGCTGATAGGCTTCAACTTCTATGTAACGATACTTTGCAGGTAAATCTGGCACATCAACCACTTTATCAGGGAACATGATCACCATACGCTCAACCAAGTTTGCCAGTTCACGAATATTTCCTGGCCACGCATGCTCTTTTAAGCTTTGAATTGCTCGCTCTGTAAACTTCGCCGTCGTGCCACTTTGCTCATTAACACGACGCATTAACTCTTTAAGCAGGAGCGGAATATCATCAGCGCGTTCGCTTAACGACGGGTTCTCAATAGGAAATACATTTAAACGATAGAATAAATCTTCACGAAAATCGCCTTTTTCTATCATCTCTTCTAAATTGCGATGGGTCGCTGCAATAATACGCACATCGGCTTGAATTGGTTTTGTACCACCGACCCGCTCATAGCTTCGCTCTTGTAAAACGCGCAGCAACTTTACTTGCATCTGTAGCGGCATATCACCAATTTCATCAAGAAAGAGCGTACCACCTTGGGCTAATTCAAAACGCCCTTTTCGCGCCGAAATTGCACCTGTAAATGCACCTTTCTCATGGCCAAATAATTCACTTTCTAATAACTCACCCGGAATGGCACCACAGTTAACGGGAACGAATGGGCCGGAGCTGCGCTTAGATAGCAAATGAACATTTCGCGCAACCACTTCTTTACCCGTTCCAGATTCACCGAGTATCAGCACATTGGCATCGGTTTTAGCAACTTGCTCAATTAAAAAACGCACATCTTTAACGGCATCTGTTTCACCAACCAAACCATCAAACAATTTATTCGATTTTGACTGTTTATGATCGCCCGGCAACATACGTTGATACTGCTGACAATCATGTAAAAGCTGCGTAGTCACATCATGATTAAATGGCTCACAAATTAAGCCTACAACATTGGCAATGCTTAAAAGTGGTTTTAACGTTTCACCAATCAAAAGAAAAGGGATCGCAGGAAACTGCTTAATGACAGACTCATGATCTAATTGCTGAAGTGCACCAAGAATAACCATGCACTCTTGTTGTTGATGTTTTTCACAAAATGATTGAAGTGTTGACTCATCAACGAGTTGTACAGCTTCTCCGATAAAAGTGAGGGCTGCATTTAAACCAATCGCACGATTATTATTATTGTCTAAAATTAAGATCATTATTGGCGAACCACAGTGACTACGGGTTAGTTAGTTTCTAAATTGTAAGCGAGTTTAAGAGGGATGCAAGCGCTAAGCGGCAACTTTTTGACATCAACGCCAAAAAATAGTCACTTAGCAGCTATAACTAATACTAAAGGGTTAAAGCAAACCCAAAATTGATTCTGCAGAACGGTTTGCTTGTCCACGCAGTGCAACGGATGCCTGCGATAAAATATCATTAGCAATTTGATCAGACACCGCTTTTGCATAATCAGTGTCTTCAATTCGACTTTGACTTGCTGCGATGTTTTCGCGTTGGTTACCCAGTCCTTTTATTGTACTTTCTAAAGTGTTTTGAAATGCACCTAGCTCAGTACGTTGCGTGTTAATTTCTTCGCTCGCTTGGTCGCTTATATCAATCGCAGCTTGTGCTCCTGCTTGTGTCGAGATATCAATACCCGCAATCACTGAGGCGATACTGCCGTTACTCGGCGTAATTGACTGGGTGGTATTGGCATCTGGTCCCACTTGAAATGATACTTGCTCACCATCAAACAATGGCTTACCACCAAAAGTGGCATTTTCAAATGTTTCTGTGATCTGCGTTTGCAACTGCGTTACTTCTTCTTGCAATGCTGCTCTGTCATTGTCTGTCAGTGCACCATTGCCTGCTTGGATAGACAGCTCGCGGATTCGCGACACCGCATCGTTAACGCCCGACAAGTTAGACTCAGTCACTTGCGAGTAAGAAATACCATCATAAGCATTGCTAATAGCTTGGCTATAACCATTTTGCTGAGAGGTTAGCCTATCAATAATTTGCAGTGCAGCGGCATCGTCCGCCGCAAAATTTACTTTTTTACCTGTCGCTAATTGTTCAGCAAGCTTGTTATTTGCTTGCTGAGTTTGATTGAATAACCCGGTATTGGGTGATTGAATTTTCATAGCGGCCTCCGACAAACCGATTGCTTAAATTATAGCTTAATTTGCCAAATTTTGTACTTGTTTACCGCTACTAGTAACCCTCGATTATTGAAAAACTAGCATACATAGCAGGACCTTTTTCTGTCTTCTGTTAGCAAAAAAAGAAGATTATTATAGCAGACTCACCTCATCTTATAATTACAAATTGCCAAACCTCTTTATATAATCTTCTTTTATGGCCTCTAGATATTCACTTACTATTAATGCACTATCGATAAAATTTTCTAACGCTTGCTTCTCGTCGTAGTGACTATATAACGAATTTACTAGCATAGAGTGGGTATGTAATATAGTACCGCGTAAAAGCTCTTCAAAATAACTAATATTTGTGTCACTGAAACTTGAGAGCCGTCGAACCTGATCATCTAAAGTGCATAATACTGCATCGGCCGAAATGGGTTGAGCAGAAAGTTGCTCAATAAATAAATCACATAAGTCTACGAATAGTGGTACATCATTAGCTAAAGACGAGAAAGCAGCGTCTGAATATATTTCTGAACTTTTTATCTTATCAGTAATATGCAAAACTAATTTAGCTTTATCTTTTATCTTGGAGCTTACTAGAGAATCAGAATGAATAGGACACGCTCCCTCAATATAAGCACCATCACTACAATTTTTTACTTTTAAGTGTGGGCTTCTCGCTAATGTTCTTTCTAGTACTGAGTGAGAATATTTAAAAATCTCATCAGTTTCAACGAAGTCATCTGGATTAAAGTTACATTTTATCTTGTATTTAGCTTTTTGTTGATATAGACCAGAGTCTTTCTCATCTTTATAATACACGCTGTTTTTCGAGTGATGTTGCTCAGACTTATAGCCAAGATCCACACCAAATAAAGTAATATCAGTAAAGCCTATTTCTTCACAAAAAGCCAATGCACAATTACTTACCGTTGGGCTGCAGTTAACTAGCAAGGCAGGCATTTTTTGCTGACCTAATGCTTGTATAAAGATTTTACTACTTGCCTCTCCCCATTTTACGCCTTGTACTTTATTTTCGAACATAGCAAAAACTGAGGGCAGCACTGTATTTAAGGCAAGTAAGGTAATCCCACTAAAAAACTCTTTATCATAAAACGATGCCAAAACGTCATGGGTTACTTGGCAGCGTTCCATTTCACAGTGAAAGTCTGGCTTTAACCCATATTTATATAATGCACTAAGTGCAGTACCACAACTTATGATAACAGCATTATTTTGGTGTTCAATTAACCACTTTATATCTGAATCTAAAGAAGGTCCATTTGCAACTAAATACACAGGTATATCTTTAAACTCTTCTGACTTTTCACCTTTAAGGAAAGGTATATCAAAATTATTTGAAAAGTTATCGATACTTAAAATAGCATCATCATAAAAACCTAACCCTAAAACATTACCAACAAACTGCTGTGATAGATTTTTAGCTATAAGATCAAGGTAACTGTCATGATAATTTTTGTAAAGATAACTATAACCAGAATAAAAGCGCCCAAACTCTTGAAAAACTGCTTCCACTTCTTTAGTTATACCAGAATCATCATCAAATTCGCCTACACTGAAATGAAGCTCTGTGCCGTTCTCATGCAACTTTGTAAAAATATCATTCCAATTAGTCAAATATAAGCTCAAGTAAAACAAATCAAAATAAGGCTCATATATATATAATTTTTTTATAACATGTTCATTTAAAAGTAATTGTATATGATAACCAGAGCCTACACCAAGTAACATTAAACTTGGTAGAATGCCAGGCAATATATTACTTAGTTTTTTATCATTTTGCCTTTTTAAATTCACCGCTAATTTATTTAAATAATTACTATGAATAAATCCATCATTTATTTCATCACGGAAAGAGAACTTATTGGTGAGCACAAACGGTTTTTCTTGAAAACTCAAAAATTGTACAAGCGAGTCTTGGTAGGCATCCTTTTCATATAAATAAACATCTTTTTTTGTATCATAAAGATTTATATTAACCCCATCCATGCGCAGTTCGAATCGCGACAACCGATAATTAAGACAAACTCTATAAATATCGGGATAAATTTCTTTAAAAGCTTGCATGTTTGATTCAAACATCTTTTCTAAATCAAAATCAGGCCGAACAAAACCGTTAAGTACATCCTCATATTTCTTTCGATTTTCAATTTGTACTTGAAGAAATTCATGGTAGCGCTCTAATTCGCCTAACTTTTCATTTATAGCTGTTGTTAAATCATTCATTATTATTCGCTCCTTTAACCGCTGAATACATTTTTAGCTGCTTTTTTTTTGTATTCATAGAGGCCAGTAATGTTTTCAACCGTGCTTTTTCATTACCGACTAAAGCATATAAAGTGTCAGTCTCCACCTTGAGCTTTGCTATAAATGCGTTGATAAAAATTTTACTTGGTTCATCAAGGCTTTCAGATAGCTCAAGTAATTCAGCTAAACAATTATTTTTTTTATTAATAACGTCGGCTAAATCTCTATAATCTTCCTTCTTTACCATGGCATGTTCTGCTTCTAACAAGCTTTCAAGGTACTTACTAAGATGAACAGCTGTATCACTAGGTGACGTATTCACTTATGCACCACTTTGCTCTAACAGTGCAAAGCCTTTCTTTTTATCTTCTTCAGAAATAGAATCCCACGCTTCTTTTATCGGAGAAAATAAGTCATTGATTTCATCAAGTATTTCAGGCGAATTTTGTGTATTTGCGTCAGAAAGCCTCACGACAAGGTAATCATAAAGGTTATCTAGGTTACTTGCTATCTCTCCGCCCTGTTGAAAGTTTAAGCCACCTTTTAATCCTCCGATAATACCAATAGCTTTCTTGATACTATTATTTTTAGCCTCAATATCAGAGCGGCCCATAAAAGCTTTTGCTTGATACACCTGAGTCAAAAATTCTCGCATCAAAATCTGAATGACCTTGTGCGGATCTGCCTCAGAAAGAGAAAATTCTTTTTGTGCTTTTTGATAAGTATTTGCGCGTAAGTTCATTTTTACCTCTTCAACTTAACTTTTGGATGTATTAGTTAAAATACTCGATATATATGAGCTCGATGTTTGATACTGCGCCATAATGCTGTCTAGCGCGGCATATTGGCTTCTTAAAGAAGCTTCAAGGTTTGCCAAGCGTTCACTTAAAGCATCACGGTCTGTTTCTACTTTCTCCAGCGATTCATTTAGGGACTGTTCTCTTTTTAACAATGAGCCATTACTACCTGTGTAAAGCTCTATAAGGTCGTCAACCCTTGTGGCTAAACCATCATCATCACTAAAAAAACTTTGCAGTGCGCTGTACTTATCAGAAATAGTACTATTGAGTAACTCTTTGCCACTTTGCATAGTGCCAATACCTAATGATGATATTTCCATTTCCCCCTCACGGTTAAAGGTTATACCTATTTCCATCAAAGATTGTATTTCAGTTGCGCCACCAAGCTCGTTAGTAAACATTCTCTGCAATTGTTGTTCCATTGTTCTAACAGTACTATCAGAAGCCAATGCACCAGATGATGAGTCAGAAAGAGAGTCAAGTTTACTTTTTAAGGTGTTATAAGCATCGACAAATTCATTTAGCGTTTCTTTTACTACTCCTTGATCAACAGAAACACTAAATTCTTGTGCTTCTGTGGTTACTGATTTAAGAGTCAACGTTGTGCCCTGAATTTTGTCTTTTAGTTCATTCGTTGGGCTACTCACAACTTGTCCATTTATCAATGCATTAGCATCTTGAGCTTGCTGTTGAATAGTTAAACCTGAACTGCCACTTGGTGTACTTGTAGCAATACTAGCTAAGGAGTCATCATCAGAGGTTACTGAAAGAGTGTTGCCATCGCCCGAAATTGATGAACTAAATGTTAATACAGCGCCACTGTCACTATTAACAATATTCGCGCTGACGCCAAAGTTTTCACTTGCTTTATTTATTTTATTTCGTATGTCTTCAAGTGTATCAGTTGCTTCGATAGCAACAATGAATTCAGAATCACCAGCATTGAATGTCAAGTTTCCGGCACCAACGGTACTGTCCACAGAACCGAGCGCCGTTGATTGCAATTTAGAGCCCTTTGCGAGTTGTAAGACTTCAACAGAAAAATTACCTGCTTGCATTGAGCTGCCAACTTCAACATCAAACGCTTGCTCTGTTTCCTCCAAACCATTATTGAATGTAACGTTGCGCGAATTATAAGTTTCTGCATCACCAAGTTTCGCTAAAACTTTATTGAACGTATCTAAGGCTGCCTTAAATGTGCCAACGCCTGATAATTCAGTTGTATAGTTTATTTCACGTTCATTTAACTGACTTTCTTTAACAACTCTTTCTGCTTTAATGGTTGCAGAAATAATCGATTCAAGATCAAGCCCCGAACCAACGCCCGCTGAAGTTATGCTAGCCATACTTTACTCCTCAAATTTTTTGATCAAACAAAACCCCTAAAGGTTGCCCGAATATTTGCTCTTGAAGTTCATCTATCTTACTTGCAAGTTCCAATACTTCTTCACTCGGTATTTGCCTAATAACCTCATTTGTTTCTTTATCTGTTACAACCACCACTGAAGATTTTGTTTGCTCATCAATATGAAACTTAAACTGCTTTGAATTTAGCTGAGCTAGAGTTTCTAGCTTATCGACAGACTCAAGCAAACTCTGTTCCACTTCGCCATTTCTCCCCAGCTTATTAATACGCCTTGCTTCATCATTCATCGAATTTTGGTGATTCACACTTTTAGCAACTAGCTCATTCTCAGGCTCTTTCACAGATATGTTAGCAAAACCGTCTTTATTGAAGTTGGTATTAATATTATCCATTTTGACACCTCTAAAACCCAAAAAGGACCTGTACACTAGCTTTACCAGTACACAAGTCCTTCTAATTTTAGTTTAAAGTTTATAAATTATAAAAGAGATAGTGCTATTTGTGGTTGCTGGTTTGCCTGCGCAAGCATTGAGCTTGACGCTTGCTGTAACACTTGGTTACGAGCAAGGCTTGCACTTTCTTTAGCAAAATCGGCGTCCATGATACGTGAACGTGAAGCTGAAACATTCTCAGATACGTTTGTTAAGTTACGAATCGTTGAGCTAAAACGGTTTTGCTTCGCACCTAAGTTTGCTCGAATATCATTAACACTCGTTAAAGCAGTATCTAGCGCTGTTATTGAAGCTTGCGCGCCCGCCGCCGTGCTTATGTCAAGCGCATTTGTAGCGAGCCCTGTTGAATTCATTGCGACTGAAACTTTAACAGAAATAGTCTGGTTTGCATCTGCGCCTACTTGGAATTCAGCCCCATAAGTACCTGTCAAAATATTTACACCACCGAACGTTGTATCAGATGCAACACGGTCGATCTCTTCATTTAATTGCACAAACTCTTTTTGTAGTGCAGCACGGTCGGCAGCACTGTTTGAACCATTAGCGGACTGAATTGAAAGAACGCGCATTCGTTGTAGCATAGAAGTTGTCTCTTCTAATGCCCCCTCAGCAGTTTGTGCAATTGAGATACCATCATTAGCATTACGAGCAGCTTGGTCTAGGCCTTTCATTTGTGATTCTAAACGTGAACCAATTTGAAGGCCAGCCGCATCATCAGCTGCGCTGTTAACACGTAAACCAGAAGATAAACGTTGGAATGATGTTGAAAGCGCATTTGTTGAGCTAGATAGATTACGCTGTGAATTTAATGACATTACATTGGTATTTACACTTAAAGCCATGATAGCCTCCTAATAATTTAACTAGATGGGAATCAAGCTTTACAGTTTGTAATTAGCTCTATGATTCCTGCCTACAGTTAAGTTATCGGCGCTTCATTACGTTACTTTAGCTTTTTTTATAAAAAAATTATTTATTACTAAAATTCAGAAAATTAAAAGCCAGAACAATGCTCTGGCTTTTAATTTTACTACTATAAAAGTTATTGTAATAACGAAAGGGCTATTTGAGGCTGCTGATTAGCTTGCGCTAGCATTGAGCTTGACGCTTGCTGTAACACTTGATTACGTGCAAGGTTCGCACTTTCTTTTGCAAAATCCGCATCCATTATACGTGATTTAGATGCCGATACGTTTTCTGATACGTTAGTTAAGTTACGAATCGTTGAGCTAAAACGGTTTTGCTTCGCACCTAGGTTTGCTCGAATATCATTAACACTTGTTAAAGCAGCATCTATAGCTGTTATTGAAGTTTGCGCGCCCGCCGCTGTGCTTATATCAAGTGCACCTGTAGCAAGCCCTGTTGAATTCATTGCGACTGAAACTTTAACAGAGATAATCTGGTTTGCGTCTGCGCCAACCTGGAATTCAGCCCCATAAGTACCGGTCAAAATATTTACCCCACCAAAAGTAGTATCAGATGCAACGCGATCAATCTCTTCATTTAATTGCTCAAACTCTTTTTGTAACGCTGCTCGGTCAGATGCACTATTTGAACCATTAGCTGACTGAATTGAAAGAACACGCATACGCTGAAGCATATTGGTTGTCTCTTCTAATGCGCCTTCGGCAGTTTGCGCAATTGAGATACCATCATTCGCATTTCGTGCAGCTTGATTTAAACCATTAACTTGTGTCGCTAACCGAGTGCCAATTTGTAAACCTGCCGCATCATCTTTTGCACTATTGACTCGTAAGCCTGAAGACAAACGTTGAAACGACGTACTCAACTCATTTGTTGAGTTTGCTAAACTACGCTGAGAATTAAGTGAAGCTACATTTGTATTTACTGTTAATGCCATTTTACCATCTCCAAAGGTTAAACAGAGTGTGGTTCAACACGTTTAACAGGAACCACTATTAAATAATTACAAATTAATAAAAGCATTAAATATGCCAACATTAAAAAAAACACAACCCATTGTTTTTAAATTAAAAATAATATGGATAACAATATAAATAACAATGTTGTAAATTTTTAATTTTGATACGACAATTAATTGCCGCTACTTGAGGGAGGTTTTTGCCGCTTTGCTCTAACCAAAACGGCAATTTAATTCTGCTTACAGGTAATCAAACAAAGAAAGGTTAGCTAATCGGCCAAATGTTGCTTGTGATGCTTGCAATGCAGTTTCTTGTTTGGTGAGCTCGCTAACAGCTTCTGCCATATCAACTTCTACAAGGTTTGCTCGGCTTGCTTGATTTTGTATATCAGATGCTTTATTTGAGGCACTAATGGCACTCACTGCATTCATTCGGCCACCTAAACTTGATTGAGTAAATACTACCTGCTCATTTGCATTGCTTAGTTGAGTAGTTGCGTCTGACAGCATTTGCTGATACTCACGATTATCCAAAGTTGAATCATTTAATCCTTGAATAAGCGACTCCAAAGTATTTAGAACATTTTCTTTGCGAGGTTTCTCTAAAGTAAAATTAATATCCCCAGGCGCAGCTCCTGAATATTCGATATTCAACCCAGCAAAGTTTATTTGACCATTTTCAGAAACCGTACCAGTTTGGGCAGGTGTAAGCGCAGCACCATCACGTAAGATTTCATATTCATCAGGATCACCAGCTGTAGTGCCTGCTGTTAACCTTACCGTATATGTATTTGCAGTGGTACTTGCCGAAGGAGCAAAGTTATAATTTGCTTTATGGTAAGCATCAAACTCAGCTTGTGAATCAACAAACACAGATGCAGTAATAGCCCCCGTTGTTGTAGCAATATTCGACTCGACATTTAAGCGAGCATTGACCATTTCAAAAGTATTAAAACCGTTATCACTTGACTTGATGGAGACTCCCTCTGCAATTGAAATACTATGCTGCCCCTGATCCCCATTATAAACAAACTCACCTGAACTGGTATCAAATTGATAGGGCTGAATACTATCTTGATACCCTGAAAATATATATTTTCCATCTTCAGAGCGCGTATTCATAAGACTAAGTATTGTTTGCTGTAGCTCTTCTAGCTCTTTGCCTATTGATGCTTTATCGTTAGTATTGAGCGCACCATTACCAGCCTGAATAGTCAGTGTTTGCGCTTTTTGAATTGCATCTGTAATACCTTTTAATACAACTTCTTCAGTATTTAAGCGATTATTCAACTGATTAATATTTTTAGTATATTGCTCATTTGTTTGGATCTTATTCGTATATAATGCTGCTTGTGAATAAGCAGACGGGCTTTCAGAGGTCGATAAATACTTTTTACCCGTTGTTACACGCTCTTGGGCATTTGCCACACCTTGTTGTCCATCAAGTATTTTATTAATACTACCCTGATACATTAAATTATTAGATAAACGCATAGTTACCTCGCCGCACTTAATAAGGTATCAAAAACTGAACGGGCAGTCGCAAGCACTTGTGCAGACGCCGCATACGATTGTTGGAAACGCAATAGATTCGCCGCTTCTTCATCGAGGTTTACACCTGACAGAGATTCGTACCACGCTTCAGACTGCTCTGCGAGCGCAGTAAATGCTGCACCATTAGTCTGTGCCTGATTAGTCACAACGCCAATATCCGACACTAAACTAGTATATGCTTTGTTTAAGGTTAGATGATTATTACTAGCGTTACCGACTACATTTTGTCTAACTATATTTGAGTTTTGAATATCAGCTACAAACTGCCCATTACGGTTATCATCAAAGCCATCTTCATTGGCCTCTATTGTAAATGAATCACCTAAAGCTGGCGTCCCCTCAATATCAAAATCGAAGCCAACTTGCTCCGCAGTGAGTGTTGTTATGTCATCTAACACGCCCGCTGTTTCAGCTTGGTGAATAACATTTTTACCAGAAGAATCAATTGCAAATGGAGCTGTCGTATTCGTACCATCACTTAAGGTGTACATATCGGGGTTTTCAGCGCTTTTTGTTAAAGTTAAAGACCCTGTTGGTAATTGTAACGATGGGGTATCTGTAAAATTTGATACATCAGACACCGTACCAGCTGAAATACTGGCAGTACCTGTATTATTAATATCGTTTGCAGTACGAATAGGTGAAGCAAGCGCTATATCTTCTGGGCGATTTGTTGCAAGCTCTAAACTTGTTGATGCTTGAGAATTGAGTTTGACCATAAATTGATCATCAATATCAGGTAAAGAAGACATATCCAGTGTTAACTCTAATCCGAATAAATCTAAATTTGGGTTATTTTGTGAATTAACCTTACCTGTTGCTGGGTCAACGACTGCTGTAGTAAAAATTTCATCGCCGTTGGCATCCTTAATCGTCTCGCCTTTATTATCAACAGGGTAAATTTCAACTTCATTAGTGCCACTGTACTTTACAATAAAATCACTTGCTGGCAATTCATTGCCTTTACCAGCTTCAACGCTTGCAGTAATACTGCCGTTGCCCGTGTTTGCTTGATAAGCAAATGCATCAACCGTGGGGATTTTAAATATATCACCGCCTAAATTTCCATCGGCATCCATACCTAAATGGTTTTGCTGATTAAAGGCATCAGCAAGGGCTAAGCCCATTTGGCCTAATTGATTCTGGGCTGGCACTAAAATGTCATCACGAAATGACAGTAAGCCGCCTATTTTGCCTTTAAGTTTACTTACATCAACCTCAAGCGGCACGGCTTTGCCACCATTAACATCTAAATGTAGCTCTTTGAAGCTGGGATCGGGATCGCCAGTAAATGAAAACAGGTTAAAGGTACCGCTTTCCATCACTAATGCTTGACCAGATCCCAAATAGACTTGTTTCTCACCGTTATTACCGTTGAGAGTTTCTACATCAATGAGTTCTGATAAGTCACGAATTGCTTTGTCGCGCTCGTTGTACAGTCCGCTAGACGCTGATTCACGATCAGTGCCATGCACCGCGGCAATTTTAGAGTTCAATTCGCTAATACTTTGGATTAAGTTATTTGCTTCGTCCGAGAAAATTTCTAATTGCTCGTTCACAACAGTCTGCTGGTCAACCACGATGCTTGAAAGCCTGTCCATTTGATCAATCAGGTTTTGTGCATCTGTCATAACCAGCGAACGCGCCACCGTCGATGAAGGCTGATTTAAGCTTTCTTGAACATTATTAAAAAACGAGTTAATGCTGGTTGATAAGCTATTCGACTCTTCAGAAAACAAGCTATCGACTCGGCTTGCTTCTGTTACAAACTGATCAAAAAATGCTTTATTTGACGTGTCACGATTTAGCTGTTTTTGAGCAAACTCATTGAGTAAACGATACGTTTCACCCCGACCAACTTGGTTGTCGATCATGGTGCTGAACTCAGTGCGCTCACGAACATAACCCGCTGTATTTACATTGGCTATGTTTTTACTGGTCGTTTGTAAAAGCTCAGAATTCGCTCTTACACCTGAATTTGCTATGTCATATAAGCTGAATGACATGAGGACTTACTCCTTAACGTACCAATGAAGCAGCGACGCTTTGAAGCTCAACACGCTTCAATACCTGCTTAATTTTGTTGGCATAATTTGGATCTGTTGCATAACCTGCTTTTTGTAACGAATCTAAAAAGGCTGCAGGTTCTGCGGTGTTTTTTAATGCGTCTTGATAACGTGGGTTTTCATTTAAGAAATCAACAAAATCATTCACACTGTCTTTAATTGACTGATAAGAACGGAAGCTTGCATGCTTTTTAACAGGCACACCTTGCTCAAACTCAAGCGTAACTTTACTTGCTTTGTCACCTTGCCAGCTCTTATCAGATTTAATGTTAAAAAGGTTATTACTACTGGTGCCATCCGCTTTACTAATAATATGCTTACCCCACCCTGTCTCAAGCGCAGCTTGAGCAACCATCACAGCAGGGTTTAAACCAATTTTTTCAGCCGCATTTTTTGCGTGCTCCCAAACAGAGCTAATGAATGACTCAGCATCTTCAAAGCGGTTTTCTGATTGCTCATCAGTGGCAACTTCAGCCATTGGGTGTGTTTCTGGCTTAGCTTCTTGATTACCGCGAACACGCTTATCGCTATCAAACTCTGCGGTTGTTCTTAACACGGAACCAGGAGTAAATTTCTTACCGTCGGGCGATAGCTGCTGCACAATAAGATCAGCCAAACCCAGTGAGCCGTTAGAAGACAACTCAACAGAAAGCTGTTGATCATGCATTTCTTCAAAGAATTTTACGCCACTCGAGTTAAACGGACTGTCTTTGTCTTCAAATGCTTCATTAGCCTTACGCATGCTTTTAAGCAGCATTTGCGTAAAGATAGATTCAAATTGTGCCGCCGCTTTTTTCAGCGCCTCTTTTGACGCATCGCTAGAGGCATCACTTTTTAGAGCACTTTGACGCAATGAGTCTAAGTTGCCTAAATCAAAAAAGTTTTGCTTGTCGAGATGATTCGTATCCATCAGCTTTTTGACACAATAATTAATAATGCATAATCAAATGCAATAATTACGCCAAAAGAGGATTTATCAGATTGAGGGAAGGTAAAAATGAAAAAACGCGCTGAGCTCAGCGCGTTTTTAATTGATTATATAATAACAAGTTGCCCGTTTATGGCTCCCGCCTCTTTCAACGCTTCAAGGATAGCCATTAAGTCACCAGGGGCGGCACCAACTTCGTTTATCGCTCTCACTAAATCATCAAGGCTAATACCAGGATTAAACACAAAAGCGCGAGAGTCATCTTCATTAACATCGATAATACTTTGGTTTGTCACCACCGTCTCGCCTTCGCTCAGTGCATTCGGCTGCGATACGTTTTGCTGCTCAGCAATGGTCACGGTTAATCCACCGTGGGTAATTGCAGCTGGCTGTAATTTTACGTTTTTACCAATAACAATGGTGCCCGTACGTGAATTGACAATAATTTTTGCCGCAGTATCAGCCGGTGTGAACTCTAAGTTTTCAAGCGTTGATAAATACGATACGCGCTGCGATGCATCGCGCGGTGCAATGACACGTACAGACGCTGCATCAATTGCTTGAGCACTGTTTGGCCCAACTAAATCATTAATAGTTTGCTCTAGGCGCTTTGCCGTTGTGAAATCTGGACGATTCAAATTAAAGGTGATGTAGTCACCTTGCATAAACGGGCTTTTAACAGCGCGCTCAACCGTTGCCCCATTCGGAATTCGGCCAACGGTGGGAGTGTTAATAATCACTCGGCTGCCATCAGCACCTTCTGCGCCTAGACCACCCACGACCAAACTGCCCTGTGCAATGGCATACGTATTACCATCAACCCCTTTCAAAAAGGTTTGTAATAACGTACCACCGCGTAAGCTTCCTGCACTGCCAATTGAAGACACGGTAATATCAATGGTTTGACCTGGTTTTCTAAACGCGGGTAACTCGGCATGTACAGCAACGGCTGCAACATTTTTAATCTTTGGTTTTAAGTTCGCAGGAAGCGTGATACCGAAGCTATTTAACATCGCTTTAAAGCTCTGCTCTGTAAAACGACTTTGCTCGCCCGTGCCAGGTAAACCCACCACTAAACCATAACCGACTAATTGATTTGAGCGTACACCCTCAACCATAGACACATCTTTAACTCGCTCAGCCTGAACAGAAAACTGTACGCTAATTAAGCAAAGAGCAATAATGTATTTAAACCCATTCATGATTTGTATCCTCTAAAATGGGAAAATAGAACTGCTAAAGAAGCGAGTTAACCAACCCGCACTTTGCGCTTCTTGAAGTTGACCTTTACCTGAGTATTGAATGCGCGCATTCGCAACTCGGTTTGAAGTCACCGTATTATCTGCTGTCACATCTTGGGGACGCACTAAACCTTCAAGACGAATAAACTCTTCACCGGTATTTAAAGTAAGCCACTTTTCGCCACGGATCACTAAGTTACCGTTCGGCAAAACTCGCATAACATTAACTGAAATATCACCAAATAAGCTGTTCGATTGATTCGATTTAGAATCACCTTTAAATGATGAATCTGAACCAATGCCAAATTGGATACTATCACCACCTATATTCACAGGATTGCCGCCTAAACCAATGACTGGGTCAAGGCTTGCGTCGGTTTCTTTATCGGTTTCGGTTTTCGCCGCTTTGGTTGCCTGAGTCGATTCTTGCAGTTTAACCGTGATGATATCGCCTGCCCGCAACGCTTTTTTATCTGAATACAGGTCATTTGATAAATAACTATCAAATAATGAACCAGTGGGTACCATTTGCTCTGCTGCAGGCTCTGGGTACATTGGCGCATAGTAAGGGTCATCCTGAACCACATGGTTATTTTGTGTTGCCATACAACCACCGAGCAATAACGCTGTTGATGTGACTAAGATAATGTTACGCATGCTGCCTCCTACCCATTATAACTGTTGGTTAATGTAACTAAGCATTTCATCAACAGCCGAAATCACTTTTGAATTCATTTCATAAATTCGCTGTGTTTCAATGAGGTTAACGAGCTCTTCTGTTACATTCACATTTGAAGTTTCAAGTGAACCTTGTACAACAGTTCCTAAACCATCAATACCGGGATTACCTTGCACAGGAGCCCCACTTACAGCCGTTTCGGTGTAAAGGTTTTGACCCATAGGCTCAAGGCCAGATGGATTGATGAAATCACTGATAGTTAGCTGACCAATAACAACATTGTCAGCTTGGCCTGAGATACGCACCGACACTTCACCATCTTGTGATACCGTAATTGATTGTGCATCGTCTGGCACATTCATCTCTGGTTGCACAGGAAAACCGGCTCCCGCGGTAACAATGCGGCCATCTTCATCGGTGGTAAATTGACCATTACGCGAATAAGCGATATTGCCATCTGGGAGTAAGACCTCAAAAAAGCCCGGTCCTGAAATCATCCAATCCAATGAATTTTCAGTGGTAAGCATGTTACCTTGTGAAAAGTTCTTTTGGTTAGCAACCACTTTCGCACCCGCGCCTAACATCAAACCTGATGGCATTTCAGTGTCTTGTGAGGAACGACCACCTGGCTGATTAATATTTTGATACAGTAAATCTTCAAATACGGCGCGGCTTTTTTTGTAACCGACCGTGCTGGCATTCGCGAGATTATTTGAGATCACCGAAATATCGGTTTGTTGGGCGTCAAGCCCGGTTTTACTGATCCACAATGCAGGATTCATAACTCTACCCTCTCAGTCATCTTAAACAATGCGTAACAGCTGATCTTGACGTTCATCAAGCTCTTCCGCTGTTTTCATCAATTTAACTTGTAATTCAAATTGGCGTTGATTGCTGATCATATCGACCATTTCGTGTACGGGGTTCACGTTCGACATTTCAAGGGTGCCCGAAAGCACTTTTACATTAGTTGAAATATCGCAAAAACCACATAAGTCATTTACCAACATGTCTGGCTTTGGCCTAAATAAGCCATCATTGCCTTTTTCTAGTTGATTGTTATCGGCTTCGATTACCTTTAAACGATCAACCACTTCTAAAAAGTTTGCAGGTGCCCCTTGTGGACGCACCTGAATTGACCCATCAGAACTAAATTCAATCTTCTCGATTGGTAAAGGCAAAATAATGGGGCCACCTTCGCCAATAACTTGACGACCATGACTGGTCATCAATGCGCCATCGGGAGTAATATTCAGCGTGCCTGTTTTGGTATAGGCTTCATTGCCCGATGCATCTTGTACGCTTAACCAACCCCGATCACTCATGGCAATATCAAGTTCTCGGCCTGTTTCAACAAAACCACCCGACTCCATGTTAGAACCTGGGCGCTCTTGCATTGCGAATACACGCGATGGCAAGCCTTCGCCAAATGCTTGCATTGAGCGTGCTTGTGCAAAATCAGCTTTAAAGCCAGTGGTGTTTGCATTTGCTAAGTTGTTTGCCTTTAATTCAAGGCCACGCAAGCTTTGCTTTGCACCAGACATGGCAATGTAGACCATTTTGTCCATAACATTGACTCACTAAAAATACGATAACTATGAAATGCAATAAAAGTGCCAAAGTAAAATTGACGCGGAAATAAGCAAAGGAAAATAAAAAAGGCTGCCAATAGAGGGGGCAGCCTTTCGTGTCGGATTAAGCTTAGAGCCGCTAAAATTAACGGATCTGTAAGATATTTTGTTGTAATGTTGAGTTAACTTCTAAGGCACGTGAATTCGCCTGGAAATTACGCTGTGCGCTGATAAGGTCAACCAGTTCATTCGTTAAATTAACGTTTGATTGCTCAAGTGCTGATGAGTTAATTGAACCCAATGTGCCTGAGTTTGGCTCACCCGCAATAGGCTCACCCGAGGTTAAGCTTTTCTTCCAAGAAGTATCACCCGCTTGTTGTAAGCCTTGAGAGTTTGAAAAGCGCACCATAGCAACTTGGCCTAAGAATGAAGTATCGCCATTGCTGTATGAAGCAACTACTTTTCCATCTGCACCAATATCAATGCCCGCTAAACGACCGACTGTCGCACCATCTTGCTCAAGTGCTTTTACTTCAAAGTTACTGGCGTATTGCGTAGGCACTTTATTAGCGGTGCCTGCTTCATCACGCCAATTAACCGTGATTTCATTCGGGAACTGTGCGCCATTACCAAGTAGTGTCGATAAACCTGTCGAAGCATCTGAAGGCAAAATAATGTCATCAAATGTGGTTTCTGGAGCGGTTACGTTCGGTAAACCCGCCGCCGTGAACTCAAGTGTATCAATTGGCGTGTGTGCACCTGTGCCCGTTGCAGCACCTGAAGCATCAAACGCTTGACCATCCATTGTGGCGTACACTTCCCACGTATTTGGCGTTGCTGTAGGGTCTTGCTTTACAAAAAATAACTGCACAACATGCGGCTCACCTAATGAGTCATAAACAGTTGTTGAAGTAGACGAGTTATAGCTCGTGCTATCAGTTGGATCAAAGGTTGTCGTTGTTGGCGTATCGACACGTGCGTCTAAATTCATTGAGCTGTAGATATTACTCGTATGACGAGGCGAACCTGAAGCATCTGGAATTTGAATCGGTGAAGTAGTACTTAAACTTACCGATGTCGTATTACCCGTTGATGGGTCAACAGGGAAACCTTGCAGGTAGTTACCATTGGCATCAACAACAAAGTTATCTGCATTTAATTTAAATGCACCCGCACGCGTATATGTAAAGTCTTGTGATGCGATGTCATCACTCATCGCAAAATAACCTTCCCCTGTGATTGCTAAATCAAGTGAGTTATTTGTGAATGATAACGACCCTTGGTGAAACTGTTGTGCAACCGTTGCTGTTTTAACACCGTCGCCGTTTTTTGTTTTACCAGAACTAAATACTGACGATGCGTACACATCAGCAAACTCAGCACGCGACTCTTTAAAGCCCGTTGTGTTTACGTTGGCAATATTATTTGCCGTTACGTCTAAATCTTTTTGTGCGGCTGCTAAACCTGTTAATGCAATATTGAAGCTCATAACTCACCTCTAACCTATCTCTTAGCCTAAGCTAACCCAAACCTTTTTAATTATGCGATTTCAGCTATATCAGTTAGCCTAACCGCACCCTCTTTTGTATTTACGATAATGCCGCTGCTGCCATTAATATTGACACTTTCAATGTTCTTAAAGGTTGCCAGAGGCATGCTGCTGTAGTCTCCATTTACGAAGCCTTCAGCGCTAATATTGTATTCGCCTTCAGGAAGAACATTGCCCTCACCATCTTTACCATCCCACTCGAAACGGTGAGCACCGGCAGATTTCGATCCTAAATCAATCGTGCGAACTAATTGTCCCGTCGAATCAGTGATTCTTAACGTAAGAGATTCAACAGCTGTTTCTGCCACAACGGAACCTTTAGCTAAATTTTCGCCATCAAAGTCAATAGTCTCTGACTCAAGCAACGCTTGCTTACCCACTAACGTTGACGCTTGTAATGCCGAATTTGATGTCATGGATGCAGTGAGTGACTCAAATTTTGTGTTTAAATTTGAAATACCTTCTGCCATGGTAAAGTTCGTCATTTGCGCAATCATTTGATCGTTATCAGCAGGATTGCTCGGATCTTGAAACGACAACTGCTGCGTTAACAACGAAAAGAAATCTTCTTGAGACAGTGTGTTACTGTCTTCTTTTGCTGTTGGCGTGTTTGTCTCATTCCAACGCAAGCTATCCATATAGGATGATGATGCAGAGCTGATGTCGTTACTCATAACTTATCCTCGATTACCGTTGTCCTAACAACAGTGTTTTACTTAACATTTGCTTAGCTGCATCAGCAACTTGCACATTTGTTTGGTAAGAGCGAGAGGCAGAAATCATATTAGCCATTTCTTCTACAACGTTGACATTTGGTTTATAGATATACCCATTTTCATCCGCGCTGGGGTGATTCGGGTTGTATTCTATTTGTAGCGGCTTATCGCTCTCTACAATGCCTAATACTTTAACGCCAACAGAAGAGCCCTGCGGATTACTTTGCGATGCTGACGCTTTTGTAAGTTCAGCAGCAAACACAGGATGGCGCGCTCGGTATGTCTGGTCTTGGCTTGAGCTAATTGTATTTGCATTCGAAATATTACTTGCTGTGGTATTTAAGCGAACATTTTGTGCGCTCATACCCGTGCCCGAAATATCAAAAACATTATATAAACTCATGATTAAGCTCCTTGACTACCGAGGGCTTTTTTAAGGCCTTTAATTTTACTACTCATAAATTGCAGGCTTGCCTGATACTCTAATGAGTTTTGTACATACAAGTTTCGTTCCACTTGTATATCAACAGAGTTACCATCACCTGTATCTGCTTGATTTGGCGTACGAAACATTTCTGAATTACCAACAAATCGGCTGCCACCGGCAAGGTGTTTCTCATCCGTTCTTACCATGCTATTGCCGCCGTGCTGGTTGCTTTTTGCCGCTTTTAATGCGGATGCAAAATCGACATCTTTCGCTTTATAGCCCGGCGTATCAGCATTAGCGATATTTGTCGCTAATAACTCAGCGCGTTGTGAACGGATCAACATGGCATGAGGATGCACACCGAATGCTTTATCAAAACTGATAGCCATAACCATCTCCAAAAATTTGACTCTCCTTAGCTAATGCAAAAGGTAAGCCAAAAATTAAGCATGATTATTTTATAATTAAGATGTTGATATATAATGAAATTAGCAACCTAAGAACTAGGTTGCTAAGGAAAGATTACTTTTTCTGGTAGATGATACCCGGATTACATCGCACCATATCAAAACTGTCACTAAGGCCAGCCATTGACTCTGAAGCGCCTAAAAACAGGTACCCTTTTGGATTAAGTGCTTGCGCAAATTGCGCGATAATTTTTGCTTTTACTTCGGGTGCAAAGTAGATCAATACATTACGGCAAAAAATAATATCAAATTTCCCCATCAAGGCATACGAATCCAATAAGTTTAAATGCCTAAAACTGACCATTTTCTTTATTGGATCAACTACTTGAGCCATACCGTTACCACTGTCTTTAAAAAACTTTTGACGTCTTTCAACAGACAGGCCACGTGCCAAAGCCAGTGAGTCATATTCTGCGTTTTTGCACATATCAAGCATAGTATTAGAAATATCTGTGCCGATAATTTGTGCGCCCATTTTTAAAACGCCAGGTTGCTTAGATTGAAACTCAGCAACCGACATGGCAATAGAATACGGTTCTTGACCTGATGAACTTGCCGCTGACCAAATTTTAATTGGACGACGCAATTCTTTGAATTCAGGGAAAAGTTTAGTTTTAAGCAATTCAAATGGGTATTGATCACGAAACCACAAAGTTTCGTTTGTTGTCATTGCATCAACCACTGCGGCACGAAGCTGCCTCTCGTGAGGACTCAAGGTTTTACTTACCAACTGTGACAATGACTCAACATTAAAACGCGCCATCAAGGGTGCCAGGCGACTTTTCACTAAATAAAGTTTGTTATCGCCTAGTACAATGCCACATTGTTGCTCTAAAAAAGAGCGGAACTGATCGTATTCGCTTTGTTGTAAGTGCTTATTTTCCAAAGTAATACCACCTATAAATAATTAATCACAATGAACCCACTTTTTAACGGCAGTCGCTAATTCGTCTGGGTTAAATTTTGCAATAAAATCATCGGCACCCACTTTTTCTATCATCGCTTGATTAAAAACACCACTGAGTGATGTATGCAAGATTACATGCAAAGGTGATAACTTTGGATCGGCCTTAATTTCTGCGGTTAAGGTGTAGCCATCCATTTCTGGCATTTCAACGTCTGAAATTAACAAGCCAACTCGCTCAGTAATATTATTTACACAATCAAGTTCTGCTATTTCACGTAAGCGTATTAAAGCTTCTTTACCATTTTTAGCGAGTTCAGTTTGTACACCGAGAGGTTCTAACGCACGTTTTACCTGATTACGCGCAACGGCCGAGTCATCAGCAATAAAAACGATTCGCTCCCCTAAATCTTTTTGGATTTCTCCCTCACCAATCACATCCGCACTTACTTCAGTGTTAACAGGGCAAATTTCGTTAAGGATCTTCTCGACGTCTAAGATTTCTACCAGTTCGTTTTCTATTTCAGTGACCGCGGTTAAATAAGAGTAACGCCCTGCACCTGAAGGTGGCGGCATAATTTTTTCCCAGTTCATATTAACGATGCGCTCTACGCCACCGACTAAGAACCCTTGCACTGAACGATTGTATTCCGCAATGATAATAAAACTATCTTTGATATTTTCAATGGCAGGACCGCCAACAGCCATTGATAAATCGATAACAGAAATGGTTTGACCACGAATGTGTGCAACACCACGAATATAAGCATTCGATTTTGGCATGTTTGTAAGCGGTGGACATTGTAGAACCTCTCTTACTTTAAACACGTTAATACCAAAGCGTTGTCGCCCTCTGAGTTTGAATAATAGTAATTCAAGGCGGTTTTGCCCAACCAACTGTGTACGCTGGTTTACTGAGTCTAAAATGCCTGCCATTTCAATCTCCTAAAGATAAACAACCAGAGCCGGAACAATAATTGCTTACTTTGTGTTAAAGCTACATAAGGTTACGAAGCGTCTGTTTTTTGACGCAAAATATTTATACCTTGTTTTCAACAATAAGCATAGTCGAAACAATATGAGTTTGTTAAAAAAAAGCCGAAGATACAGTGTTTTTTATTTTCTTTCTAGCTTGTTATTTGCCACGCATCTACAAGCTGAAGTGTATAATAACGAGCAACTTCAACAAATCGCTATTGATTTTGTCAGCGAGCAGATCCCCGATCTCGATACGGCACCGCAAGTAAGTGCATTACCACTTGATAGCCGTATTCCAGAAAGATTGTGTGAATCGCCATTAAATAAAACATTACCGACAGAACCTCCTTTTAATCGGCAGGTTACCGTACAACTTAAATGCGATGACATAAATAGTTGGACTCAATATGTGCATGTTCGCATTATTGAGCTGGAACCCGTTGTTGTCGTAACAACCAATTTAGCACGCGGTGAAGTAATTAGAGCAGAGCATTTGCGCTTAGAGATGAAACCTAAGCAGTTTGTAAGAACGCAATATGTTCAAGAAAAATCAATGCTTGTCGGCAGTCGTAGCAAGCGCAATATTCGCAGTGGTGTGCCTATTGTAATGAGCCAAGTTTGCATGGTGTGTAAAGGCGACAATGTGACTATTTATGCTTCACTGCGTGGCTTGAGGATCAAAACAACAGGTATTGCGCTTGAAGATGGCACATTAGACGAATTAGTACGTGTAAAAAACAAAAAATCAGGTAAAGTATTAAATGCACGTGTGGATGGTGTTGAGTCTGTGCAAGTGAATATTTAATTTTTTATATTTATGCTAAAGTATCCGCTGTGCCCGCCGATATATAGGCATATGTTGGGTAATGTATAGGTCAAAAATTATGGTAAGCAATGTCAATAATGGTCAACAACAAACTTCTGTGTTGACGAATACCAAGCAAAAAAATCTTGATTTACAAAAAGATAACGCTAACGCGGCAGCGGCAAAATCGACAGCGCCAAAAGCAAGTGCAGATTCGGTAAGCTTAACGCCTCAAGCTAAACAACTTAAATCTTTACAAGATAAAGCTGAACAGTCGTCTGGCTTTGATAGCAATAAAGTGGCTGAGTTAAAAAAAGCAATCAGCGAAGGTAAATACCAAATTGATGCTGAAAAGTTAGCTAAAAATATCGCCGCATTTGAGTTTGATGTGTATGGCTGATCATAATCATTTAATCGCCAGCAAATTAACACAACAAGTCACTTGTTTAGAGTCTATTGCTGTGCTTTTGGATGATGAATTAACAGCCATTGCTGCAAAACGTGGTGAGGGGCTAAAAAGTATTGCCCAACAAAAAGTCTCTCTACTACAGCAAATTCAGTCAATAGATAAAGAAGTGCAAACGCTGGTTAGCAAAAATGACTCGCCAGATGATGAAGTAAACGAACTCATTTCTAAAGTAAACTCTCTTCTTGCAGCCTGTAAAAAGAAAAATGATGTGAATGCACATGCAGCTCATCAAGCCCAGCTTAGTGTTAAGCAACTAAAAGATATCTTGATTGGCGCACCTTCATCGATGACCTACGATCAAGGTGGCAGTGTGATTCAAGGCGATAAAAAAATAGTGCATAACCTTAAAGCATAATGCCCGTTACTCGTTTCTCGTTACCCGTTGCTCGTTACCCGTTGCTCGTTACCCGTTACCCGTTGCTCGTTACCCGTTACCCGTTGCTCGTTACCCGTTACCCGTTGCTCGTTACTCGTTTCTCGTTTCTCGTTTCTCGTTTCTCGTTTCTCGTTTCTCGTTTCTCGTTTTACAAACTACCCAATTCAAAAAGAAAGCGCGATAATTATCGCGCTTTTCTTATTTAAGCTTAACTATTTATCTAAATATCAATTGAGTTATTGCCTCCCTCAATGAGTTTTTTGATTAGCTCATCTGACTCACTTTGGATATTACTGGCAGGCTCTGACGTGACTTCTGTGTTGCCTGTAAATGCTAAGCTCTGACTTTCACTGTTGCTATCAAGGGCAAGTAAATTGCTTTGTTCACTATCACTTAAGACATCTTCGATAGTCACGTCAAGCGCAGCAATACCCCCACTTGAGGTAGGCTCTGGGCTTGCATCTAATAGAACAAGGCTAAGATCAATACTTTCTGCAGTTTGCTCGTCAGCCTCAATGCTGTCAGATCCTAAGGCCATTTCTTCAGGACCCGCACCGCCAGTGCTTGCGGGCTCTCCATTAATTTCAATATCATTGCCGTTAATATCAACAACGCGCACATTACCAATTGAATCTGTAATGCTAAAGCGTGCATCTGCTAGGCCTAAACCCAATATATCAAGCAGGTTAATATCAACGATATCTATTGACCACTGTCCATTTTGTACAACCGAGCCGCCTTCACTCAATAAGGTGATCCCTAAAGCAAGGGCGTTATCTAATTGCACGATAGCCCCATCTTCTGCATCCGTTGTGCCGTCAAAGCCAGTAATGACAAGCCCTAAGTTTAGTAAAGAGTTAACATCTATATTCTCAAGTGTCGGCGGAATCGTATCAATTTCTAATCCTGAAATTGCACCCGTTGTTACGCCACTACTAACAATCGTTGCGGTTACCGTGTAAGTGCCATCCACTAACGCACTGTCTGGTGTTACACTCCAAGTGCCATCACTTAATGAGGTAACCGTTTTCGTTTGTTGCGTAGTGCCATTATCAAACACCACTTCTATTTCACTGTTTGGTGCAATTGATTTACCCGTAATGAGCGGGGTGTCATCGTTGGTGAGCTGTAACCCATCATCAATGGTTATAGTCAATCCAGCATCAATAATACCTGAGGCTGTTTGCTCTGTAGTGCGGTCTTCAGCATCTGTGACACTTGCCGTTACAGTGTAAGTGCCATCAACAAGTTCAGATAATACTTCCACTGACCAAGTGCCATTACTGTTCACTAAGGTCGTTAGCGTTTGTGAAGCACCATCGGCACCTTGCACAATCAGTGTCACAGTTTGCCCTGTTCCCACAGTACTTGTGCCGCTTATCACTGGCGTTGTGTCTGCTGAGATAGCGGGTACATCTAATGTCAATTCAGGGGCAGAATTGTCAAAAGTGTCTGTACTAATAGTCGTGGTATTACCGGCGGCATCTGTCGCTGTTGCCTCTACATAAGCTAAGTTCAATAATGACACCGACAAGTTCAATACTTGCCAATCACCATTGGCATCAACGGTTGCTGTATATGGCACACCAGCCACTCCACCGACGAGGTAGTTTGTTATCGTAATAACACTGCCTTCAGGTAAGTCAGATGTACCAGATAAAGAGACCAACAGACCTAATAGGAAAGATGGCACAATGGTGAGCTCTGGGGCTACGGTATCAACTTCGCCACCTGTTTTACTGTCTGTTCCGGTATTACCCGCAGTATCCGTGATACTTGCAGTAACAGAATAAACTCCATCGGCCAACACTTGATCTGCTGCTGCTTGCCAGTCACCGTTCGCATCGGTGGTCGTTGTAACACTGTGCTGTGCTCCACCGGCTGCGATAAAGGTGACTGTAATAGTGCTATTGGCCGCATCAGACGTACCACTAATAAGAGGGGTTGAGTCGTTCGTTAAAGTTAAACTACTTTGATCAATGCTAACGACAGGTGCTGTGGTATCAACCGCAGATGTCGTTGAAGCGCTGCCATTGTTTCCTGCGGTATCCGTCACGACTGCGGTTACCGTATACGCTCCCTCAGCAAGTGCTTGAGTCGCTTCAACTTGCCAATTTAAACTTGCATCTAGTGTCGTTTCGACACTGTGACTTACGCCGGAAGAGTCTACAAACGTAACGACGACTCGATTGCCTGCCACTGCGCCAGTTGCACTGCCCATTATCACTGGCGTTAAATCGGTTGAAACAGCCACAGTGTCAATGACCACATTCGCAGGTGTAATATCAATCACACCCGATGCAGAGGCTGAGCTGGTGTTACCAGCAGTGTCAGAAACGCTTGCTGAAATCGTGTAGGCACCTTCAGCTAATGCTGTACCTAATGCAACAGACCAAGCACCTGATGCGCCAACAACCGCAGATGCTGTCACAATATCGCCCGCACTGTCGGTGACACTTATCGTCACCACGCTACCCTGTGGTGCATCACTTGTACCACTGATTGTTGGTGTGGTGTCATTCGTGATTGCTGGAGAGTCAACTGTTAACGCTGGCGGAGTGAGATCGATGTCACCTTGACGACTTGCCGTACCAGTGAGTCCATCTTCAGACACACTTGCTGTAACAGTATAGTTTCCTTCACTGAGCGGCGTTGTTAAGTCTACAGTCCATGTACCGCTGCTAATAGTGGCGATAGCTGTTTGGCTATTACCAAGTGCATCGACAACAGTAATGGTCACTTGAATACCGTCAGCTGCATCACTTGTTCCCGAAATGGTCGGTGTGGTGTCGTTAGTGACTGCAAGAGCATCAATCGAAATTGTAGGTGCATTGGTATCTAGCGTTGCCGTGTCTGTTACCGTTGCCGTGTTGTTTGCAGCATCGGTAATTGTCGCTGTAATAGTCAGTAAGCCATCAGCCAATGCTGTTGGAACATCTGCTGACCATGACCCATCAGCCTGAACAGTTGCAGTAAAGCTGTATGTATTCCCATCATTTACCACACTAATATTTACGGTGCTGCCTGCAGGCTCATTGGTGCTACCACTAATTGTTGGTGTTGAATCATTAATAGTCCCTAAACCATCAAGAACCAACTCAGGTGTAAGAGTATCAATTGACCCCGTTTCGGTGTCAGTACCAACATTACCTGCAACATCTGTGATAGTCGCTGTGACACTATAATTGCCATCTGGCATAGTACTCGGTGTTACTTGCCATGACCCATCACTTTGGACGGTTGCCGATAATGTTTGTATATCGTTGTTGCTATCTGTCACCGTAACAGAAACCTGAGTACCTGTGGCTTCTGTCGATGTGCCCGAAATAACAGGCGTACTTGAGTTACCAAGTCCCAGTGTATCTATCGCCACAACGGGGGCGACGGTATCAACCGTTATAGATGCCGTTGCAGTTTGCGTATTATTAGCATCATCCGTTATGGTCGCCGTAATAGTGTAACTGCCATCGGTAATATCAACCGGTACTATAAACTGCCAAGTACCATCTGATGCTACTGTGGTGGTAATGGTTTGTCCTGCAACCTCAACGATAACTAAGCCGCCTATTTCGTTACTACTACCTGAAATAGTTGGACGCGCGTCAGAGGTGCCATCAACCGCGTTAACAACTAAGGTTGGCGCAATGCTGTCTAACACACCCGATGTTTGCTCTGTAGTTAAATTACCGACCTGATCCCTTACCGATGCCGTTACTGTAAAGGTCCCTTCAGCTAGCGCTGTGGGCACATCGACAGACCAAGTTTGGTTACTTTGCACAGTTGCAGTAAAGGTTTGTGAATCACCATTGGCATCTTGAACGGTGATGTTGATCACCGTGCCTTCTCCCATATCCGTTGTGCCCGAAATGGTTGGGGTTGTATCATTTGTTAATGCATCAACAGTAACCGTCAGCTCAGGCGCCACATTATCAAATTCTAATGTGCTCACAGTAGCAGTGTTACCCGCCGCATCTGTGCCACTTGCCGTAACATAAGCCAGGCTAATAAGTGGGACAGTAATGTTGGCAAGCGTCCAATTACCATTTGCATCAGTCGTGGCGGTATAAGTCGCACCTATTAAGCCCCCTACTAAATGTTCAGTAATTGTGATCACACTGCCTTCTGGCAAATCTGATGTGCCCGATAAGCCAACTAAATTTCCTAATAAGAATGAAGGAATAATACGGATATCTGGTGCAATTGTATCAACTACACCACTGTCTGTGGCGCTGCTGTTATTACCCGCTGAATCACTGATACTCGCTGTCACACTGTAGTTACCATCGGCCAATGCTTGCGTCGCATCGACACTCCAATTACCTGACGCATCGGTGGTCACTGTCACTGTGTGGCTGGTGCCATTGGCATCGGTAAAGGTCACATCTAAATTCGTATTGGCTAAATCTGATGAGCCAGTGACTGTGGGTGTGTTGTCATTGGTTAGCGCTGGTGCATCAATGGTGATGGTTGGCGCGGTCACATCAATTGTGCCGGTTTCGGTGTCGGTGCCTGTATTACCGGCGGCATCCACAATGGTTGCAACAACGGTGTAATCACCTTCGGCGAGTGCCGTTGCTGCTTCAGCTGACCAACTACCATCGGCTTGTACAGTTGTTGTTACTGTTTGAACATTACCCGCACTGTCGGTGATGGTTAATGTAACAAGCGTCCCCGCAGGCACGCCTGTACTTTGGCCACTAATTGCTGGTGTTACATCGTTACTGTCGGCAATCGCATCAATACTGACAACTGGCGCGGTGATATCCACTTCACCGGTGGCACTTGCTGATGCTGGGTTACCAGCTTGATCGCTGACTGTCGCGGTAACGGTGTATTCGCCTTCCGCTAGAATCGTGCTGGCTGCCACTGACCAACTACCATCACTTTGCATGGTGGTGGTCACGGTGTGACTGTTGTTGTTTGCATCGGTGATCACCACGGTGACTGTGCTGCCTTGTGGCGCACTGGCTGTGCCGCTAATCGTCGGGGTGGTGTCGTTTGTAATACCCAGTTCGTTAATGTCAATCGCTGGCATGGTGGTATCAATAATACCGGTGCGTGTGGCGGTGCCAGTGTTACCATTTTCGAGCACTGAGGCGGTCACGGTAAACTCACCTTCTGGTAATGCGGTTGTCGGCGTGACACTCCACGTGCCCCCACTGACGGTGGTGGTAATTGTTTCGACAGGGTTTATCCCATCATCAATCACAACCGTCACCACACTGCCATTCTCAGCATCACTGGTGCCGTTGATGGTCGGTGTGGTGTCATTTGTTTCACCAATCACATTAATCGTGACACTTGGGGCCGTGGTGTCAAGCAGTGCACTGTCGCTTGCGGTGGTGGCGTTGCCTGCCGCATCCGTAATGCTCGCATCAATCGTGAAGGTGCCATTATCCAGTGGGCTAGGGACATCGGCGCTCCAAGTGCCATCCGCTAATACTGTCGCGGTGAAGGTGTAGGTGTTGGTGCCATCAGAGACACTTAAGTTCACCACACTGCCCGCAGGCTCGTTAGACGTACCGCTAATGGTTGGGGTGGTATCATTCACCGTTCCCAAGCTATCAATTGCTAAGCTAGGCGGTAAGGTATCAATGCTGCCGGTGCCTGTGTCTGTGCCAACATTGCCCGCAGCATCAGTTATAGTGGCAGTCACAGTGTACGCACCATCTGGCAAGCTGCTTGATGTGGCTTGCCATGACCCATCAGCTAAGACTGTCGCGGTCAAGCTGTGTGAATCACCATTGCTATCAACGATGCTAAGGTTCACGACCGTGCCAGCAGGCTCTGTTGACGTCCCTGAAATAACCGGTGTACTGTCATTACCTAAGCCATTGTCATTTACAGTAACAACGGGGTTGGTGGTATCGATATTGCCTGTGGCGGTAACGTTGCTGGTGTTGCCTGCATCATCACTGATGGTCACGGCAACCGTGTAGCTGCCTTCGGCTAAGGCTGTCGGTACTTCAACGCTCCAATCACCACTGCTATTTACGGTGGCGGTGAGTGTTTGCTCTGCCCCATTGCTGTCGGTGACTGTCACGGTGACGGTGCCGCCCACTTCATTACTACGACCACTGAACACCGGCGTGACATCACTGCCCTCACCCACACCAGTGAAGGTTAGTGTTGGCGCAAGGGTGTCGATAACACCGGTCACGGTTTCTTCGCTTAAGTTACCAACCCCATCACGGACACTGGCTTCAACGCTAAACTGACCATCGGCTAAGGCGGTGGTTGGGCTCACACTCCAATTACCATTAGCATCAACAATGGCGGTCAGTGTTTCTGTTGCACCGTTGGCATCGGTGACAACCACGCTGACTTGTGCCCCTTCACCGGCATCGGTGGTCCCGCTAATAAGTGGGGTGTTGTCGTTTGTCAGTGCATCCACGCTCACGGTTAAAGTCGGCGGTGTACCATCAAAATCGGTTGAGGTAATCGTGCGTACATTACCGGCTTCATCAGATGCACTTGCGGTGATAGACGCTAAACTGAGCAGTGGTACAGTTAACCCGGTCAATGACCAATCACCATTGGCATCGGTTGTCGCAGTGTATGTCACTACGCCACCACCTACCAAGTTTTGGGTAATGGTGACCGTGCTACCAGCCGGTAAATCAGAGGTACCGCTTAAAGTAACCAATTGACCCAGTAAGAAGGTCGGCACAAAGGCAAGCTCTGGTGGAATTGTATCAACTACACCACTGTCTGTAGCGCTGCTGTTATTACCGGCTGAATCGCTGATACTCGCTGTCACACTGTAGTTACCATCGGCCAATGCTTGCGTCGCATCGACACTCCAATTACCTGACGCATCGGTGGTCACTGTCACTGTGTGGCTGGTGCCATTGGCATCGGTAAAGGTCACATCAAGATTCGTATTGGCTAAATCGGATGAGCCAGTGACTGTGGGCGTGTTGTCATTAGTCAGCGCTGGCGCATCAATGGTGATGGTTGGCGCGGTCACATCAATTGTGCCAGTTTCGGTGTCGGTGCCTGTATTACCTGCGGCATCCACAATGGTTGCAACAACGGTGTAATCACCTTCGGCGAGTGCCGTTGCTGCTTCAACTGACCAACTACCATCGGCTTGTACAGTTGTTGTTACTGTTTGAACATTACCCGCACTGTCGGTGATGGTTAACGTAACAAGCGTCCCCGCAGGCACGCCTGTACTTTGGCCACTAATTGCAGGTGTTACATCGTTGCTGTCGGCAATCGCATCAATACTGACAACAGGTGCGGTGATATCTACATTACCTGTCGCATTGTCTGTGCCTGTGTTACCAGCAGCGTCTGTAACAGAAGCTGTGACTGTAAATGTACCTTCGGCTAATATAGTCGAAGCGGCAACAGACCAACTACCATTGGCTAATACTGTCGCGACAACTGTGTGTGTATTTCCAAGAGAGTCAGTAATAGTCAAGGTGACTAAACTGCCTGCACTTGCGTCTGTCGTACCGCTAATCGTTGGAGTGGTATCATTGGTGTCGTTAATATCATTTATGGTGATACTAGGCGCAGTAAGATCGACTGTTCCTGTGCGTGTTGCCGTGCCATCAATAGTATTAACCGTCACCGTTGCGGTAACTGTAAAACTTCCTTCTGGTAACGCATTGTTTGCTGTCACAAACCAAACCCCGCCAGTGACCGTTGTGGTTAATGTTTCTACCGGATTGACACCATCATCAATCACAACTGTCACCGTGCTGCCATCAGCGGCATCAGTTGTGCCCGTAATCGTAGGAGTTGGATCGTTAATTTCACCAATAACATCTATCGCAATGCTTGGCGCAGAGGTGTCGAGTGTAAAGCTTTCAGAGGCTGTTGCTGTATTACCAGCAGCATCTGCAACCGTTGCCACAACCGTGTAATCATCGTTTGTTAGTGACGATGAAGTAACAGACCAGTCGCCATTTCCATCAACCACCGCTGATAAGTTCAGCGTATTACCGCTTGAATCAGTTACAACTAAAGAAATAACTGTGCCAGCCGGTTCTGACGAAGTCCCACTGATTGTTGGCGTATCTGTATTGACCGTCCCTAGATTATTAATGGTTAATAATGGTGGCGTTGTATCAATACGACCCGTGCCTGAGTCTGTGCCAACATTGCCTGCTGCATCGGTGATCGTTGCAGTAATAGTATAATCGCCGTCAGGTAATACAGAGGCATTTGTTTGCCACGACCCATCGGCAGCTACAGTCGCAGTAAAGTTATGTGTATCCCCATTACTGTCAATAACAATAATACTGACCAGTGTTCCCGCAGGCTCGGTTGAGGTACCACTTAAGGTTGGTGTATCGTCATTACCTAGGCCATTATCATTCACAGTAACAACCGGGTTGGTGGTATCAATATTACCTGTTGCAGTCACGCTGCTGGTGTTACCTGCATCATCACTTACTGTCACCGTGACGGTATAATCCCCTTCAGCAAGACCATTAGGAACTTCTCTACTCCAGGTTCCGTTGCTGCCAACAATGGCAGTAAAAGTTTGTACTGTGCCATTGCTATCCGTGACAGAGATAGTAACCGTCGCACCAATTTCATTACTGGTACCACTTAACACCGGCGTGACATCACTGCCCTCACCCACACCAGTTAAGGTCAGTGTTGGCGCAAGAGTGTCGATAACACCGGTCACGGTTTCTTCGCTTAAGTTACCAACCCCATCGCGGACACTGGCTTCAACGCTAAACTGACCATCGGCTAAGGCGGTGGTTGGGCTCACGCTCCAATTACCATTAGCATCAACAATGGCGGTCAGTGTTTCTGTTGCACCATTGGCATCGGTGACAACCACGCTGACTTGTGCCCCTTCACCGGCATCGGTGGTCCCGCTAATAAGTGGGGTGTTGTCATTTGTCAGTGCATCCACGCTCACGGTTAAGGTCGGCGGTGTACCATCAAAATCGGTTGAGGTAATCGTGCGTACATTGCCGGCTTCATCAGACGCACTTGCGGTGATAGACGCTAAACTGGCCAGTGGTACAGTTAAGCCGGTCAATGACCAATCACCATTGGCATCGGTTGTCGCAGTGTATGTCACTACGCCACCGCCAACCAAGTTTTGAGTAATAGTGACCGTGCTACCAGCCGGTAAATCAGAGGTACCGCTTAAAGTAACCAATTGACCTAGTAAGAAGGTCGGCACAAAGGCAAGCTCTGGTGGAATTGTATCAACTACACCACTGTCTGTGGCGCTGCTGTTATTACCGGCTGAATCACTGATACTTGCTGTCACACTGTAGTTACCATCGGCCAATGCTTGCCCTGCATCGACACTCCAATTACCTGACGCATCGGTGGTCACTGTCACTGTGTGGCTGGTGCCATTGGCATCGGTAAAGGTCACATCAAGATTCGTATTGGCTAAATCTGATGAGCCAGTGACTGTGGGTGTGTTGTCGTTGGTTAGCGCTGGCGCATCAATGGTGATGGTTGGCGCGGTCACATCAATTGTGCCAGTTTCGGTGTCGGTGCCTGTATTACCGGCGGCATCCACAATGGTTGCAACAACGGTGTAATCACCTTCGGCGAGTGCCGTTGCTGCTTCAGCTGACCAACTACCATCGGCTTGTACTGTTGTTGTTACTGTTTGAACATTACCCGCACTGTCGGTGATGGTTAATGTAACAAGCGTCCCCGCAGGCACGCCTGTACTTTGGCCACTAATAACAGGGGTTACATCGTTGCTGTCGGCAATCGCATCAATACTGACAACAGGCGCGGTGATATCTACTTCGCCTGAGGCCGTGTCGTTTCCTGTGTTACCAGCAGCATCTGACACCTCAGCGTCAATGGTATAACTGCCTTGCGCTAATGCTTGAGATACAGCAACTGACCAACTACCGTCGGCTCCCGTTGTTGCCACCAGCGTTTGCACATTGCCCGCACTGTCTGTAATTGTCAGCCTAACTTCGGTGCCGGTTGGCACACCTGAGGTTTGTCCGCTAATGACGGGGGTTGTGTCGTTTGTCACAGCTTGTGGGTCGATGACCACTGTCGGTGCTGTGGTATCAATAAGACCTGTTTCGGTGTCTGTACCTTGATTTCCGGCTGCGTCTTGCACTGTTGCAACAACGGTGTATTCACCTTCAGCGACCGCATCTAACGCCTCTACAGACCAACTACCATCATTGTTAACGGTTGCAAAGAGTGATTGCTGCACGCCTTGGCTGTCTGTGATCACTATACTGACAACAGTGCCCGCAGGAACTCCTTCTGCCATACCACTGATCACTGGTGTTACATCTGAACTTGGTGCAAGTGCATCCACCGTGATGGTAGGTGCGGTAGTATCCACAACACCAGTCGCGGTATCAGAAGCTGTATTACCTGCCGCGTCACTTACTGTTGCTTCAACGGTGAATGCGCCTTCGGCAATAATCACATCAGCCTCAACTGACCATGAACCATCTGCTAAGGTAGTCGTAATCAGGGTTTGCGTATTACCGTTACTATCTGTCACCAAGAGGGTAATTTGTGAGCCTGCAGGTACACCCGTTGTTTGACCAGACAACACGGGCGTTACATCATTTGTGTCGGCAATATTATCAATGCTGATTGTAGGGGCTGTTAAATCAATAATGCCTGTTTCGGTGTCTGTTGCTTGATTACCTGCACTGTCGGCAACCACCGCGGTTACTGTATATTGACCTTGGGCTAAGTCTGTACTTGCCGCCACAGACCACGAACCATCTTGTGCCACCGTCGCTGAAACAACCTGCGAATCCCCATTACTGTCTGTAATGGTCACGGTTACAATACTACCCGACACTAAACCCGATGTTTGGCCTGAAATTAATGGCGTAACATCACTGGTATCTGCAAGTGCATCAATAGTGACTGTCGGAGGGGTTATATCAATTAAACCCTGTGCACTGGCATCGCTGGTTAAGCCATCCACAGTGACCGACGCCGACACCGTGAAACTCCCCTCACTAAGTGCTTGTGTTGGTTCTACACTCCATACGCCATTTTGCACTGTCGCAGTAACAGACTGGCTATTATTATCACTGTCTTCAATGATGACTGTTATTAGCGTGCCATCAGGGGCATCAGACGTACCGCTAATTGTCGGTGTTGTGTCATTGGTATCATTAATGGCATCAATCGCAATACTCGGTGCAGAGCTATTAAGAATAAAGGCGCTGTTAGCTTGCGCTGAATTACCCGCCGCATCGGTCACAGTAGCAGTAACACTAATATTGCCATCTTCTAACTGAGCAGGTACATCGCCTGACCAGCTGCCATCGGCATTCACAATTGCTGTAAATTCATAACTTGCGACACCATCAGTGACCACCACTGTTACGATGCTGCCCGCAGGTTCATTTGTTTGACCACTGATCGTTGGCGTGGTGTCATTCACTGTGCCCAGATTATCAATCGAAATGGTCGGCGCAGTGATATCAATCACCCCAGTATCCGTTACTTGAGTTTGATTACCTGACTCATCCGCGACACTGGCTGTGACTGTAAATGCGCCCTCAGCCAAAGGCGTATCAGGGCTGATAGACCACGTACCATCAGCAGCTACAACAGCCGAAAGAGTTTGCGTCGCTCCATTGCTATCTGTAACAACAACCGACACAACCGTGCCAGCAACTGCATCTGTAGTACCCGAAATAAGTGGGGTTGTATCATTTGTAAGCGGATCGAAATCAAGCGTTAATAGCGGACCCACACCATCAAAATTACCAATTTCGGTATCTGTGCCTGTATTACCCGCATTATCAGTGATACTGGCCGTCACTGTAAATTGCCCTTGCGCGACTGCACTGGTTACAGGCACAGACCAATTTCCATTGGCATCGACTGTGGTGGTATACACTTGGCTATTATTTTGCGAATCAACCACTGTCACAGTCACTGTACTGCCATTCACGGCACCTTGTGATGTACCCGAAATCACTGGTGTGCTGTCGTTTATTGAGCCTATCGTATCAATTGTCACGCTAGGGGCCGTAATATCAATCACCCCTGTAATTGAGTCGCTTGCTGTATTACCAAATTGATCAGTCAGCGTTGCATCAACGGTAAACTCACCCTCAGCTAACGCTTGCGATACTGTAATGGTCCAATTACCATTTGCATCAACCTGTGTGGTAAAGGTTTGAGCCACGCCAGATTCAGGCGTAATCACCACGGTGATTTGATCTCCCGCTGTCGCGTTTAATGTAGACCCTGAAATGGTGGGGGTTATATCATTTGTCTCACCAACAGCGTCTATTAAAATAGTCAGTGATGAACTATCGATTAGACCTGTTTCAGTGTCAGAGGCTTGGTTGCCTGCATCATCTGCCACCAAGGCTGTTACGGTATACTCACCTTCAGCAAGGCTTGTAGGCACATCTGCACTAAAGCCACCATTATTGTTGGTTACCGTTGTAAATGTTTGGCTATTGCCGTTGGAGTCAGTGACCACGAGCGTGACTGTTGTTCCAGCATTAACACCTTGTACCGTACCTGTAATGGTCGGGGTGTTGTCGGCACTGCTCCCTAAGGGATCAAGATCAATAATTGGCGCGGTTAAATCGATATTACCCGTTGCGGTATCAAGCGCTTGATTGCCAGCTTCGTCTGCCACTGAAGCAGTTACCGTGTATTCCCCCTCTGCTAGGCCGTTTGGTACATCCGCACTAAAGCCACCTGCGCTGTTGGTTAAGGCCGTGAACGTTTGGCTATTGCCATTAGAGTCAGTGACCACAAGCGTGACGGTTGTACCCGCATTAACGCCTTGCACCGTCCCCGTGATAGTCGGGGTGTTGTCTGCACTGCTTCCAAGGAAGTCAAGAGCAATAATAGGAGCTGTTAAATCAATAACGCCTGTTGCTGTATCAAGTGCTTGATTACCCGCAGGGTCACTCACCGTGGCGGTGATTGTAAACTCACCTTCTGCTAAGACCTGATTTGCACCGACTTGCCACGTGTTGTCAGCATTTACAACCGCAGTTAAGACCTGTTGATTGCCATTGCTATCAACAAGCGTAATAGTGACTAAAGTGCCGGGCTCAACGCCCGAAACAACACCCGATATAACGGGTGTAACATCATTTGAATCCGTAAATTCGTTTATCGCAATGCTCGGAGCGGTTAAATCAATAACACCTGTTTCAGTATCTTCAGCACTATTACCCGCTTTGTCCTGTGTTTGTGCAACAACCGTAAATTCACCTTCCGCTAATTCATCAGTGACTGTAACTGACCAGCTACCATCGGCATTAGTAATTGTTGTGAATGTTTGTGTACTGCCTGCACTGTCTGTCACACTTACCGTGACTGTCGTTGCTGCATCAAGTCCTTGCGTCGTGCCTGATATTGTCGGCGTTGTGTCGTTACTATCAGCCATTGTATCAATGTTGATAATAGGCGCGGTCAAATCGATAGTACCTGTTGCAGTGGCGGTGCTGGTATTCCCGGCTTCATCACTGACACTTGCTGTGACAGTGTAATCGCCTTCGGCTAATTCGCTGGCAACATCGACCTGCCAGTTACCTTGCGCATCGGTTGTAGCTGTTAGTGTTTGCGTTACTCCATTGCTGTCTGTCACAAGCAATGAAACGGTAGTACCTGCGGGTACATCAAGTACTGACCCTGAAATTGTTGGCGTTGTGTCATTGGTATCATTAAGGGGATCAATGAAAATAGTTGGATCGGTTAAGTCAATTTCACCAATTTCACTGGCTGTGGCCGTGTTACCCACCTCATCCGTAACGGTTGCCGTGACGGTAAATTGGCCTTCAACCAAAGGAATGGTGGCCTCTACAGACCAATCACCATTTGCATCGGTAATAACCTGTATTGTTTCTGTCGCGCCATCACTGCCTATAAAGGTCACGGTGACCACTGCGCCTGGGGCAACATCTTGGGTCGAACCCGATACGCTGGGGGTTGTGTCATTGGTATCAATAATAAAGTTAATACTGACTGTTAGGTCAACATTACCGATTGCAGTAGCTTGCGCTTCGTTACCTTGTGGGTCTAGCACGGTTGCTACAACCGTAAAATCCCCCTCAGGAAGAGGTTGAGTCATTTGAATAGACCAACTTCCGTCAGCTTGTGTAATTGCTAATAAATTAAATACGCTACCATCACTTGCTGTAACAGACAGCATGATAGTTGTGCCCGGCGCAACTCCCTCAGTTTGACCACTTAGTAATGGCGTGGTGTCGTTGCTATCTGCAATAGAATCGATCGTGATTGAAATAGGCGAAAACGCCACTGTCCCAGAAGTATTAGCCGTCGCAGAATTTCCTGCCGGATCTGATACTGTTGCAATCGCAGTAAAACCGCCTTCAGGTAATGCTGTGCTCGCCTCCACACTATAGCTGCCATCAGCTAACACAAACGCTGTAAGCGATTGTGATTGGCCATCACTACCCACAACTTGAATAGTCACTTGTGTGCCTTCTGGCACACCCTCAACACGACCAACAAACACAGGCGTGGTGTCATTCGTATTAGCAATGGCAGTTAAGGTGATGTCTGGTGCCGTTAAGTCAATCACCCCTGTTGCGCTATCCTGTGCTTGGTTTCCTGCCAAGTCGCTGACAGTTGCAGTCACCTCAAACGGCCCTTCAGCCAGTTCACTTGGAACATCGAGAGTCCAATTACCATTAGCATCGGTGAGGGCGGTTAAAGTCTGTACTTGGCCATTTATATCGGTTACCACAACCGTCACAACGCTACCTTCAACCACACCGACTACATTACCGGTTATGGTTGGCGTGGTGTCTTGCGTATCATCAATTGGGGTAATATTTATTATCGGGGCGGTTACATCAATAATACCAGTGGTGCTTGCTTGTGCTTCGTTACCCGCTGCGTCTAAAACAGTGGCTGTGACGGTAAATTCGCCTTCAACCAACGCAACTGGCACATCAATTGTCCAGCTACCGTCGTCAGCAACAATCGCTATCACGGTTTGAATAGCGCCATCGGCTGCAGTAATCACCACCGTGATCTCACTGCCAACAGTCACCCCACTCACATTGCCTGAAATCGTGGGGGTTGTGTCATTAGTTTCACCAATTGGGTCTATGTTTATCACCGGTGCCGTTAAATCAACGAGTCCATTTTCTGTATCGGTGCCTTCGTTACCTGCCGCATCTACAGCCGAAGCCAATACGGTATATAAACCTTCAGCAAGCGCTTCTGTGGTAATACTCCAATTACCTTGCTCATCAACTTGGGTGACAAATGTTTGTACTTGGCCTGCGCTGTCTGTCACCGTAATTGTGACATCATCACCTGCGCTAATGCCTGATACAGAGCCATTAATCACCACCGTTTGTGACGCAGAGTCGGGCAATTCATTAATGGTAACAACAGGCGCGATGGTATCGATATTCGCACCAATCGTGTCACTCACAGGGTCGCCATTCGGGTCAATAGCAACCACTTCAATCACAATAGGGCCATCAGGCAGTGGATCCAAAGGTGGAGTCGTAAAGGTACCATCGGGTTGAACAACCACCGTAACCACTTGGTTATTACCATTCACATCGGTGACAGTCACGGTGACTGTTTCACCAACAAGATTTTCAGTGGTTCCTGTGATCACAGGTTGAGAGTTATTTATAACACCTGGGTCATCAATACTAACCGTTGCCGTTAAGGTGTCTGTTGGGACAACACCATCGGTTGTATCACGCGGCGAAAAAATACCACTGCTATCGCTATTAAAACTATCATCAAATGCGAGACTTGAAGGGTCAATGCCCTCTGCAATACGTGCTAATTCTACAAATGAAGTACCGCCACCTGAGGTCGCTCCCCCTGTACCACCAGCGGCAGTGGCTTCTAAACTATCGAGAATATCGCCACCGCCTTCAAGCGCATCTAAAAAGTCGCTTATGTCACCACCTTGCTGCGGGTCTGGGGTTGTTTGATTTGGTTGATTCAAGCTTGCAATGGCGTCGTCAATACTGTCATCAAACACCGTATTTTCAGAGCTATCTTTGACCTCTTTTGCGAGTAGGTCCGGCGTAATGGTGACCTTTTTATTAGCAGGAATAGATAAAGACTCACCTTGCACGTCAATTAACAATGTTGACTTATCCGCAGTGATAACGGTATCACCCACAGTGATAACATCACCCACACTCAGTGCTTTAATTGACCCATCGGCTTGAATAATACCGGCAGAGCCTTGTACATCAATAACTAATAATTGGTTCGCATCCATTTGCTATTCCTCAACATATTTAAATTGCACGCGTATAACGTAAATCTAGTAGAGAAACAGCACTTAGTTACTGGACTATGGTACAGGTTTTACATAAAGCTAATACTATAGAACTAAAGTGCGGGTACACGAAAAATGTGATCAAACACCCGCAAAATAATACAAAAGAAGTATTTGCAGTATCTAAATTTGTTGACTAAAACTAACTTAGCGTGAATTAAATTTAGTCGATAAAAGAGGATGATATGACTATTAGCGAAAAGTTCACTACCAAGAAACTCTCTGTATTTTTCACTTTATTATTTGCTGCAAACGGCAGCTTTTTTAATGCTAATGCAGAACAAGTTTCAGTGATGCCGCTAAATTATGTGGCAGATAAAGCAATTTCAACCAACCCTGAAGTGCAACAAGCTTGGCATGCATTTAAAGCATCTATGCATGGTATTGATGCGGCACGTTCTGGCTATTTACCCACAGTGGATGTGTCGGCCAGTGCTGGGTACGAAAAGCGCAATTACGGTATTGAAGAAGAATATAACCGTAACACTGCAGAATTAACGCTCGGGCAAATGCTTTACGATGGTTTCAGAACCTCAAATAACGTAAAACGTTTTGAACGAATCCAATTAATACGTTATTTCGAATTATTAGATCAAGCCGAAAAAACAGCACTCGCTGCAAGTATCGCTTATTTAGACGTACAAAAGTTTACCGAGCTTGTTGAACTTGCTGAAATTAACCTTAAAGAACATGAATCGGTTTATCAGCAGATTGAACAAAGTGTGGGAGCTGGCGTTGCGCGTGCTGCTGATCTTGAACAAATTAGTGGTCGTCTGTCATTAGCGCAGTCAAACGTGATGACAGAATATGAAAACTTGCATGATGTCAGTGCACGCTATTTGCGTATTATTGGCGAGCTTCCGACTCAAGGTACGGTAAAGGCAAAGTTGAGTGATGACGCAATCCCCATCACAATAAATCAAGCCCTTGATATCGCCTATAAAAACAGCCCAAATTTTTATGCATCGCTTTACAATATCGAAGCACAAAAAGCCAATGCAGACTCGCAAAAATCGGCCTTTCATCCGAATGTTGATTTATCAGCACGCTACGGCATGCAAGACCGAGACGAGTTAGGGTTAAACGAAACCCGCTCTGAGGCACGTGTTGGTATTGATGTGAGATACAACCTCTATAACGGCGGACTCGATAGCGCAAATCTAGACCAAGCCTATCAAGAAGTGAACGTTGCTAAATATCAACGCGATCAAACATGTATAGAAATAAGGCAGAACTTACAAATCGCCTACAACAGTGTACAAGTTCTACAAAGTAAAATACCTTCGCTCGCTAACCATAAAGAATCGTCGCAAAAAGTTAAATACGCCTACAAAGACCAATTCGATATTGGTCAGCGCACATTGCTCGATGTACTTGATGCAGAGAATGAATCATTTCAATCTAATCGCTCTTACACTGCAGCCCTTTACGATAGACAAGCAGCCATACTAACGATGCTAGCCGAAATGGGGAAATTACTTGAAACCCTCAATGTAAAATCAGATAAATTTCCTGCAATCAGTGAGCTAACCGACGATCCTATCGCACTCAGTGCTGACAGTATTTGTCCTAAATTTGATGTTGCAGCGACCCTGAGTCGACAAGCCTTTTTACAAAAAAAGAAGCAACAAGATAACGCGTATATGAGTGTGACAGCCATGCCGAGTTATCTCACCATTCCAACAACACCCGCAAGCACCTTCGTTGACGATGACAACGACGGCGTTGCTAACGAAAATGATGATTGCCCATCAACTCCTGCTTTTACGGAGGTCGATGAAAGAGGCTGTACAAAGTACCGTAGCAACACTAGCAATGTCGAAATAGGTATTCCCTTTCTTGCCGACTCTAGTGTTGTACGCCCTGAATATATGCAAGAAATTGCAAGACTGGCAGACTTCTTAAAAGAACACCCCAGTAAAAATGTCGAAATCCAAGGCCATGCTTCATTAGAAGGCCCTGCTCTTTACAATAAAAAACTGTCAGAAAAACGTGCTTTTTCGGTCGCTGAAATACTCATTCAACAATACGGTATCTCACCAACAAGAGTGAAGTCATTAGGCTATGGAATTGATCAGCCAAGAATAAATGAGATTTCTGTTCGCGCAAACGCAGCAAATCGTCGCATTGAAGCGGTAATAACCGAAAAAGGTAATCGCCCACCCGCCATGAAAGACGGCTGGTCTTAAACTTTAGGTTTATTAATAATGGACATTTTATGCAAGAGAACGATGTACTCGACCACGGCGGCAGTCTTGTAGACTGCCTAGAAATTTTATGCCGCTATCATGATCGAGAGTTTTCTCGTGAAACACTGCTTAGTGGGCTTCCCCTTGAGGATGGCTTATTAACGCCATCGGGTTTCTCGCGAGCAGCAAAACGTATTGGTTTTAAAACCAAGGTTGTGCGCAAAGCACTTTGCGACTTAAACGTTGCTTTGTTACCCGCCGTATTAATTTTGCAAGGGAATGAGGCTTGCGTCATTACAAAACTCGACACTCAAAATGATAAAGTCGAAGTGATCTACCCCGAGATGCCAGACTCTGCTGTGACATTAAGCCTTGAAGAGCTTTATAAAACCAGTACATCAATGATCATTTATGCACAACCCGAGTTTGCCTTTGATGCGCGCTCCCCCGTACTGCAAAAACTGTCGAAAGACGGCTGGTTTTGGGGTGTCATTAAAGAGTGTCGAAGCTTATACAAAGATGTCATTATTTCTGCCATTGCTTTGGGCATTCTTTCCATTGCAATGCCATTGTTTGTCATGAATGTTTATGACCGCGTTGTGCCTAACCATGCCACTGAAACGTTATGGGTGCTTGCCACAGGCGTACTAATTGCCCTTACCGCAGACTTTATTCTCAGACTCGTGCGCAGTTATTTTGTAGAGCTGGCAGCCAGTCGTATTGATGTCAAAGTGTCGGCAGTGATCATGGAACGCGTGTTGGGTATGAAGTTAAAAAACCGTCCTGCGTCAGCAGGCTCGTTTGCCAGTAATATTCAATCATTTGAGGCAGTGCGCAGCTTTTTTAGCTCCATTACTTTAATTGCCCTTGTCGATTTACCTTTCGTACTGCTTTACCTCACAGTCATCGCGATTATTGGTGTTGAATTAAGTTTACCTATTATCGTTGGGGCACTGCTATTAATGAGTTACGCGCTGGCCGCCCATCGAAAACTCGAGAGCCTGTCAGAACAAACCATGAAAGCAAGCTCTATGCGCAATGCTGTTTTGGTTGAAAGCTTAACAAACATTGAAGATGTCAAAAGCTTTCACAGTGAATGTAAAACCCAGTCAAACTGGGAAAAATCAACGATTTTTATAGCCCGAGTCAATGCCCAAAGTCGCTTAATATCATCTTCTATAGCCAATGCTGGCTCGTGGGTTCAGCAGTGTGTTGGTGTGGTGATTATGTTAGTAGGTGTACACCTAATTATCGAAGGTGATTTAACCCAAGGGGGGCTAATTGCCGCCTACTTATTGTCGTCACGTACTATGGCTCCTATTAGTCAATCTGCGGCTGTACTCGCGCAATTTCATCATGCCGCAATTGCAATGCACTCGTTAAATGAAATCATGGAAAAAGACGTTGAGCGCCCCACAGGCAAACATTGGTTAAGTCATCCAGTGTTGCTTGGCGACATAGAATTTAACGACGTACGCTTTAAATATACCGATGAAAGCAACGAAGCGCTCAGTGGTGTTAGCTTTAAAATAAAAGCCGGTGAAAAAGTAGCTATTTTAGGGCGCAATGGCTCAGGGAAAAGCACCATAGAAAAACTAATTTTAGGTTTGTATGAGCCAACGGCGGGCACTATTTCAATTGATAATAACGACATCCACCAAATCGACCCCGCAGAGCTTAGGCACAACATTGGGTATGTACCCCAAACCATTTCATTATTTTTTGGTTCGTTAAAAGACAACATCACCCTCAGTGCGTGGCACGCTAAAGATGAGCAAATACTTTCGGCATGCCAGCAAAGTCAGTTATTTGAACTTATAAACTCTCACCCCGATGGGTTCGACATGCAAGTTGGTGAGCAAGGCCGATTACTCTCTGGGGGTCAACGTCAGGCGGTTGGTATTGCCCGAGCACTGTTAAATAACCCGCCAATACTGTTGATGGATGAACCAACTTCGGCACTTGATCACAACAGCGAAACTAAGATCATTAATAACATCAAACGCAGTTGCCAAGAAAAAACCTTAATCGTTGTAACTCACAGAACCTCGTTACTCGAACTGGTCGACCGTGTCATTGTGCTCGATAACGGTAAAGTGGTTGCCGATGGCCCTAAATCTCAAGTGTTATCAGCGTTAAATCATCAAACAGTAGGAAAAGTATCATGAGCGATAATAACCTACCTATTGAACAGCGCTCGTTTGAGCGCTTAAACAAAGCACTTGAAAAACAAAAAACAAAACGCCCTTCGATCTTTTCAAAGTTATTTTCAGGTTGGTTATCACCCCCAACCAGTCAAGACTGGGTTGTAGATGCACAATGGGAAAAAATGCAACAGCAACCTGCTAGCGCTAAAGTACTGCTTTATATTATTTGTTTCAGCCTGTTAGCCTTAATTATGTGGGCCGCATTTGCGCACCTCGACGAAGTAGCACGGGGCGAAGGACGCGTTATCCCGTCGCATAAACTACAGGTCGTGCAGTCTTATGATGGCGGCATGATTGAGCAAATCTATGTCAGAGAAGGCCAAATAGTTAACGAAGGCGATGTATTAATAAAGATAGATCCAACACGCTTTATTTCTTCATTTAGAGAAAACCAAGCAAAAATACTGTCGTTAACAGCAAAGGTAGAGCGCCTTAAAGCGTTAACCCAAAAAAGACCTCTCGCGTTTGATCCAGAAATTATAGAAAAAGCCCCTGAGGCAATCGCCCATGAACAAGCCATGTTTGAGAGCAGTAATCAAGAACTCGAACAGCAAGTTACTATACACAAGCGGCAATTAGAGCAACGCCGTCAAGATTATGCCGAAGCAAAAGCAGCACTTCAGCAACACACTAACTCGTTAAGTTTGGCCAATCGAGAGTTGTCTGTCACACGCCCATTATTACGCTCTGGTGCTGTTTCTGATATTGATATTATTCGCCTAGAGCGCCAAATAGTAGAGCACACAGGCGAAATAAACAGAACCAAAGCCGCCATAAACCGCACCATGTCAGCCATTAACGAAGCTAAAAACAAAGTAACCGAAGTTGAGCTTGCCATGATCAACCGCTGGAGCAACGAGTTATCAGAAGCTTTGCTTCGTCTAGATGCTGTAAAAGAAACCGAATCAGGGCTTGCCGACAAAGTAACACAAACCGAAATTCGCTCCCCCGTGAATGGCACGGTTCAACGTTTACTGGTTAATACCGTCGGGGGCATTTTACAACCGGGCAGTGATGCTCTTGAAATTATTCCACTTGATGATCAGCTCGTTGTCGAAGCAAAAATTTTACCGAAAGACATCGCTTTTTTACGTCCAGGCCAAACTGCGATGATCAAATTCAGTGCCTATGACTTTGCTATTTATGGCGGCTTAGAAGCCGAAGTTACACATATCAGTGCTGATACCGTTACCGATGAAAGAGATAATACGTTTTACATTGTGCAGTTAAAAACAAACCGCAATCATTTTTCAGAAAACCTGACCATTATTCCGGGCATGACCACTCAGGTAGATATAATAACCGGCAAAAAAACCGTACTAGAATACCTTTTCAAACCCATTTTACGTGCAACGTCTTTAGCGATGACCGAAAGGTAAGACGAGATAATTACAGCATTTTTACGGAGTATTCATGCGCCGCAGTATTTTTATTACACAAGATAAATTGCAATCGCCTCATTGGCAAAGTGCGTTTCCAGATTGTGCCGTTCATACCTCGTCGCCCAAGCAATTAATTGCAGACACATTAATTTGGTTGTTAGCCGATGGACCTGAGTGGCCGTCTCTCGTTGAGAAGTACAGCGCCCAACGCATACCCGTTATCGTAATGACCACACAACTTGATATAGCCCAACTGTGTCAAGCACTTCAACTTGGTGCACGTGGTTACATAGAGGCATTTGCGAGTAAAGTGATTATCGAGCAAGTAGCAGAAACCGTGTGTTCAGGTGGTATTTGGTTACCGGGGCAGTTACTGTCGAATCTGGTCGGTGTTTTGTCAAACCAACCTATTAGCTACCAACATCAATGCGATTTGAGCTGTTTAACTAAACGTGAAAAACAAGTTGTTGATCACGTTGTCACTGGCGCAACCAATAAACAGGTTGCGCAAACCTTACATATTACAGAGCGGACTGTAAAAGAGCATATGAGCTCTATTTTTAATAAATTAAAAGTACGCGATCGTATGCAATTAATGTTGGCCGTAAAAGGCCATTAACCAACACGTTCCTCAATTGCGACTAAGCCATCAAATCCTAAACTGTGCAGTATGGCTTGGTCACTCGGGTTTTTAACTCCCTCTGCAACCACTTTAATACCTAAAGAATGAGCTAAAGAGCATACGCCACGTAAGAACGTTTGGTTGTCTTCACTAAAACTAATATTGTGGCAATAAACCGTGTCAATTTTAATCATCTCAAGGCCAAGTTCTTGTATTTTAGTGAGCTTAGTAAACTCAGCCCCCACTCTTTTAAGCGCAACTTTGGCGCCAATACAGTGTACTTGCGAACAAAAGCTTCTAAACAAACTAAACTCTTTCACTGCAAAACCCGCTCTTACCTCAAAACATAAGCGTTTAGCTAAATTCGGGTAAGCAGAAAGCCCTGTTAAAATAGAGGCCACAGCCATGTCATCTCGCAAAGTATCGGCGCTCAGCTCTATGGCAAGTATTGATTCATCCTCACTATCACCATATTCAAGGATCATCAGTTTCATTAAACTCCAATCAAGCCTTGCTAATAAGTGCAAGCGATGTGCCCATTGGTAGTAAAATCCAAAGCGATATTTTTCACCGTTTAACAGTAAACTCAATGAAATTTGCTGCTGGAGTAACGAGCCACTAAAACTACTGACTGGGTATAAGGCAATTTCAAGTTGATTCTCTTTAAGTGCAGTTTCGATTGTTGTGCGCCATTGGTCGGCATCAATATGTTCTTGATGGACCGGCACATTGTCGTTAATGTATGCATTACATCCTGGCTGGGCAATAGCAATTTTTAATAGCTGATCAACGCGTGTTAGTAACTCTCCTCGAGTATCATCGGCTTTAATAAGGCTACAACTATGAGACACCCCAAGCTCCACTTGAGCAAACTCTGCCACTAACTGCTTGTGTATATTTAGCACATTATCGCTGAGTGTTTTTAGCTCGCTGACATCACTAAATAACACTAAAAAATCGACATGCGACATACGTGCAATTTGGCTCTCACGAAAACTGTCTTCATTTGATTCTAAAAACACCACTAACGACTCTGAAAAACGGCGTAAAAATGACACCATTTCAACCCGTCCCACTTGGTCAGATAATGCATCAAGATTAATCACTCTAAACAGAAATAAAGCACCGTGTGCTTGTGAGTTTTGTAAAAAGGTATCGAGCGTTGCATTAAAATACTCACGATTAGCAAGCCCCGTTAAATCGTCGTGCTGACTTTTAAAGCGCATTTCTTCTAGGCGTCGGCGGTCTTCTTTGACTGTGCGACTAAAGCGAGATGATAATTGGTTCATTGACGTGACAAGCTTGGCAAATTCGTAGGTTCTTGGCACTTTTGATTTAATAAAGCGCTTTTCACCCAGCGCCACCGCTTGTTTCATTACATCGCTCAATGGGCTTAATATTTTTGATAAGAAATAAGCACCAGCAATACATGCAGACACCGCAACCGCTAAAAAGCTATAAAATAAATTTACGGCGCTCTGCCACAGTGCATCTTGCGTATATTCGCTGTGGCTTTCGACATATAACGTACCAAATTGTTGCCAGCCATCGCTGACTTGTGCGATGCCCGGCGCCACATTTAGCGAATATAAATGACGAAACCAACGGGGTGCATTTAGGGTTAGCTCACCACGGTAAATGCGTTTTATTATGGTGTCGCCTTGGGGGTCTTTGAGCTCAATACGATGGTAGTACCCGGTATCAAAAGTAGCCGAAATAAGTAACTCTATTTCCACCGGATCTTTATTCATTTGACTCAGCATTAATGCCAACGAGTTAGCATTATCGACATTTTTCATTCTAAGCTCAGTGGTAAAGTATTCTTTCGCCGAGCTGGTACTAATCAGCAAACTACTTACAAAACCAATAATAATCACCGTTAAAATGGCAATCCACAATTCCTGTTTTAAGGTAATGGTTTTATTTCTTTTGCGTTTTAACACTTTAAATACGCTCACCATTTAACTCCTTCTTTACGCGTTTGCTCTAAAATATGACGCCAACGCGATAGTCTCGCGGTTGGATCTGCCACACTTTGCGTCGAATTATTTGCCCAAAGGCCTTTACTATTAAAACTAAAAACGGGACTAAGATCGGTGCGTTTGGCTGCAGGCAGCACCTTAACAATCAAACTGTCTAAAATAAGGGGTTGGGCATTAGGCTGAGTAAAATAACCGAGCACCATATGCGCTTGGGTTTGCCGAGTACCGGGGAGTTGGGCTTTAACATAAATAAGCCTAAGTTTGTCGTCACTGATACCCAGCGCACGTAAACTCACATACTTGGCAATCGCATAATCTTCACAATCCCCCAACCCTTTGCCCATGGTCTCGAGAGGGGTCGCCCAATAGTCGTTTTGCTTCCAAAGTTCTATATCAGTTTGATAACGAAGTGTGCGGGCAAAAAAGTCATTCACAACTAAAATTTGCTGCTGCTCGGGTAAGCCTGCAGCATGTTGCAGCATGCCCTGCCACTGTCTGGCGACAGTCACTCGGTTAGCACCATAACGCTGTTGCATTTGTTGGATAAAGGTTGAAAACTCAATCACCAAACGTTCAGCAAGCGCGACGCTCGTTAAGCATAAAACCAAAAAAAAGAGGATCGAAAAAAAGCGATAGCGCCAAGCAAAGCGGCATGCACTCACAACGCCTTTACTGAGCATAGGCCATGCCAAAGAACAGAACAGCTTGGTTTAAGTAACGTGTTATCACCAGTATGCTTTTATTAAAACCGACAGTCTTAAAAGCATAGCACCCAAGCTGCAACTATGAGAATTTAACGGTTAATAATAAGTCACTTTTTTTACTTCACGTGGCTTAATTTCACCAATATAAAGGTCGTGAACGCGTTTCATATCTAGCTGTAATTCGGTTGCATACATATCGCCTACAGCGTAGCTTTTGATCACCTGAGCGCCTTTGATCACCCCTTGCACTTGGCTTTGCAATTGATCGTTGTGCGCAACACTATTTTGCACCGTGGTGCCGGCGGAAATTTTTTGCCCATAAACTTGCTCAGCCAGCTCTCGGTAGGCTTCAAGCTTAGAGGCTTTAATTGCAAGCAGCGCTCGTTGCGATTCACTGCCGCCTGGCTGCGCACTAATAGGCGCGTAACCCACCGCTTTTAGTATTGGGTAGTCATCTGGTTCAATGTAAGTATACTCAACATGCTTATCAAAAATACTGCTACAGCCCGTTAATGCTGCGCAGGTAACAAGCCCAATAAATAGAAGTGCTCGCATAATTTGCTTCCGCTTAAAACTCATTTGTCACAAATATGCACGTTTAATGCCACTTCTGGTACATTCCTTGCTCGTTTAGGCTAATCAATAGTTATCGGTGCTAGGTGTCAGCATGAAACGTAAAATTATAGCCAGTTTACAAGGTATCGGATTAGCCTTCACAATTGTGTTTTCAAACAATAGCTTAGCTCAATGGTTTGAGTCTACAGGGCATGCCGTAGTGAAAAATGGCGACACGAGTCAGGCAAAATCAGCCGCCATTAAAGATGCGATCACCCAAGCATTGGTGTTTTCAGGAGCCCGTGTAACGTCTGTTCAAACCCTTGTTGACGGGGTTTTGACACAAGATCAGTTGAAGATCAGCAGTCATGGCGAGATCCAAAAAATAGAGTTAATCAGCGAAGACCGTCATAACGACACCTATGCCATTACACTTCGCTTAGATATATTCCCTCAAGCCGAAGAATGCCCTGCAAATCAATACACTAAGTTTATCGCGGTTACACAAAGCCAATTAGTAAATCGTGAACAGGCAAGAATGGGCCAAATTTTTGACGTTAATAAAGCGATCAGTGAGCAACTGTATGCCAGTTTAAGTAATACGCAAATGGCAGCCAAGCCAACAGCCTATTACAACGTGCCTCTTAGGGTTGATCACTTTTTTACCCAACAATACGATTACAGTAATGCCCTACTTGAAGAAATAACCAGTCGCAGTAATTCGCAATACGTGTTGCTTAGCCGTATTCGCGACCTGTCGGTTAATCAAAAGCTCAACAACGACTATGCATTTTGGCAGGACGACAGCTTTAAACGTGCTTACAAAGTCGATTATGTTTTATTTGATGGCACAACCTATGAAAAACTGTGGGAGAAAAGCTATCAAGCAGAAGGGGTCTGGCCGTACAAAAAAACCGATATCATCGATGTTTACAGCGATAGATTTTGGGCAACCGATTATGGCCGTGCAATCAGTGATGTAAACCAAACTCTGACCTACGACTTGCAAGCAGCCATGGCGTGTTTGCCCACTCAAGGCAAGATCTTACATATTGAAAACGACACGCTCATTATTAACTTGGGCAAAGCTCATGGCCTGCAACAAGGCCAAATTTTAAATATTGCGCATCACAACTACATTACAGATGCACAAGGAAATAAGCTGCCACACAAAATTACCACTTTAAACCAAGTGAAAGTAACACAGCTGTATCAGCAGTCAGCGGTTGCTACCAGTATCGATAAACAACCTTTGCCCGCGATTCAAATTAACGACATTATAGAACTAGCGGGCGCTGAGTAAGCGTTCGTGTAAGCCCTTATGAGCATTTAGCCATGCGGCTAATTGCTCTACCCCAGCGATATGTGGGTAATGTTTTCGAGTTGCAATCACAATTTGACGCTGCTGATTAGGCGCAATAGACACATAGTTAATACCCGCTCTGGGTGAACACGCCAATTTTGGCACAAAGGTCACGCCATCATCCATTGCCACCAGCGCAAGCAAGGTTTCTAAACTGTTTCCTTTATATTGATTAGACACTTCAACCCCTGCCGAAAAGCAAAACTGCTCAGCTTGCTCTTTAAAACAGTGCCCTTCATTAAGCATCAGTAACTCGCCGCCATTTAACTGTTTTAATGCAACCTCATTATGGCTTGCCAGCGCGTGCTGTTCAGATACCGCAAGTAAAAAGTCTTCTTTGTACAAAGCCGATTTGTGATAACTCTCTAAGTCTGGCACATCAGCGACAATCGCAATGTCTATTTCGCCCTTGTCGAGGGCGCTTAATATTTGTGCTGTTTGCATTTCTATAAACGAAAACTGCGTTTTAGCGAATGCATGCTTCATTGAGGTCAGCAAAGTAGGTAATAAATAAGGCGCTATGGTAGGAATAATACCCACATTAACTTTACCTTGAAGGGGGTCATGTGAACTCGCGGCCAGTTCTTTTAACACTTGAGTTTGCTCAAGTATTACAATAATTTGGTCAACTAGCCGCTGCCCTTGCGCTGTTATAGTAACGTGCTTGGTTGAGCGGTCAAAAATAGTCACGCCAAGCGCTTCTTCAAGCTTTTTTATTTGCCCACTTAACGTAGGCTGGCTGACATAACATGCATCGGCCGCTTTACGAAAGTGCTGAAATTGGGCAACGGCTTTAACATATTCAAAGTCTTTTAAATTCATATCCGTCTCAAAATGATTAAGCATTATTACTGATTGGTATTACCTATCGTATCAATACAAACAAACGATTGGAACTATTAAGAGCAAACCGTCACAATAGTACTCAACAAATCAAGAGGAATTAAAAACAATGTTAAACAATATCGAAGGTCAAAAAGTACCAAACGTTACATTTGCAACACGTGTAGGTGAGCAATGGCAGTCAATCACCACTGACGACATTTTTAAAGGTAAAACCGTGGTGTTATTTGCCTTACCAGGTGCGTTTACACCCACTTGCTCATCAACTCACTTGCCTCGCTATAACGAGCTTGCAGCCGTATTTAAGAAAAATGGGGTAGATGACATCGTATGTATTTCGGTAAACGATACATTTGTAATGAACGCATGGGCACAAAACCAAGAAGCACAAAATATTACCCTGCTTCCAGATGGTAATGGCGAATTTACTGACGGCATGGGTATGTTAGTAGATAAAAACGACTTAGGTTTTGGTAAACGTAGCTGGCGCTATTCAATGCTTGTTAAAGATGGCGTGATTGAAAAAATGTTTATTGAGCCACAAAAGCCAGGTGACCCATTTGAAGTCTCTGATGCTGATACCATGCTTGATTACATCAACCCAGCGCAAGTTAAACCAGAGCCTGTGAGCATTATTACTAAACCTAATTGCCCATTTTGTATAAAAGCAAAAGCATTGCTAGACAGCAAAGGCCTTGTGTACGAAGAAATTGTATTGGGGCAACATGCGTCACTTACTAGCTTAAAAGCCTTGTCTGGTCGTGAAACTGTACCACAAGTATTTATTGGTGGTCAGCACATTGGCGGCTCAGACGACTTAGAAAAACATTTTGCATAAGCAACGCAAAACTTCCTTTAAGGGCTACTTTGTAGCCCTTTTGTATTTACGCTATTTAATCGTTATAAACCGCGCTGAATAAACCTTAAATAAAACCTTTAACGATTCTGCCCATTAGAAATCGCGGCCTATTTACCTTACGAACTTTTCCCCTGCTATTTTTAGCGCCTTCATACCTAAACATTACTCATATTTATATTGGATATACCTACATTTTTATTACTTCTTTGTTACAAAAAGTACAAAAAAAATCTAAAATAGCCACCGCTTCACACAGTAAATACCGTCGACTCTAAATATGACTAAATGGAACACACAATGAACAAACTGATACTAGGACTCCTGCTCTCCTTGGTAGGATTCAGTAGCCAAGCTTACGCTGAAACAACAGCCGCTATTGACCTACTTAACCACCCCGTCGGCATTATCTGTGTCGCTATTTTTATTTTTGCCTATGTACTCGTTATTCTTGAAGAAAAAATCCATTTACGAAAATCAAAACCGGTTCTTGTCGCTGCCGGTATTATTTGGACCTTAATTGCGTGGCAATACAGCGCCCAAAACATGTCGGACTTAAGCACCAATGCATTTCGTCATGCGTTGCTTGAGTTCTCTGAGTTAATGCTCTTTTTACTGGTCGCGATGACGTACATTAACGCGCTTGAAGAGCGCCGCCTATTTGACGGCCTACGTAGCTGGTTAGTCGCACGCGGTTTTAGTTATAAACAATTATTTTGGATCAGTGGCGTACTCGCTTTTTGTATTTCGCCTGTGGCAGATAACTTAACCACCGCGTTGCTGCTATGTGCCGTGGTAATGAAAGTAGCAACCGATGATAACCGCTTTATTGCTATGTCGTGCGTTAATATTGTTATTGCTGCCAATGCGGGCGGTGCATTTAGCCCATTTGGTGACATAACCACACTTATGGTCTGGCAGGCTGATGTTGTTGCCTTTTCTGAGTTCTTCGTTTTATTTTTACCCGCGTTAGTCAGCTATATTATTCCTGCTTTAGTGATGTCTTTCTTTATTAACAATAAACACCCACAAACAGCCGATGAAGATGTGGAACTAAAACGCGGTGCTATCCGTATTTTATGCCTATTTTTACTTACCATTCTTACGGCTGTGGTACTTAAAACAGCGTTTGGTTTACCCCCTGTTGTAGGTATGATGATGGGGCTTGGTTACTTACAATTCTTTGGTTATTTCTTACGTGTAACCCTACCGGGTTCACTGGCAAGAAAACGTGCTATGGCAGAGCGTGAAGGTGATAAACAACGTTTAGAGCGCTTAGGAAATGTGGTGCCATTTGATGTATTTAGCCGCGTATCTCGCGCAGAATGGGATACCCTACTGTTCTTCTATGGCATTGTAATTTGTGTGGGTGGTTTAGGGTTTATCGGATACTTAAGCTTATTGTCTGATTTGCTTTATAACAACTGGTCAGCAACAGGTGCAAATATAATCTTAGGTTTAATGTCGGCTGTGGTAGATAACATTCCTGTGATGTTTGCAGTACTGCAAATGATGCCAGATATGTCTCATGGTCAATGGCTATTAATTACCCTCACCGCTGGCATTGGCGGCAGTCTATTGTCAATTGGTTCGGCTGCGGGTGTGGCTCTTATGGGGCAAGCGCGTGGTATATACACCTTTAATAGCCATTTAAAATGGACACCGGTTATTTTGCTCGGCTATTTTGCAGGGGTGGTCACACATTTATACCTTAATACAGGTTATTTTAACTAACTCAGTAATACGCCCTCGGTAAAGCGCCGAGGGCTTACTTCTTTATTTGCCTTTTAAAAGCACGAGGCGACAGCCCGAACCAATTTTTAAAACTGCGACTAAAAACCGAGAATTCTGCATAACCAAGGTTCAATGCCAAGGTGGTCATCGACATATTACTCATTTCGAGGGTACGTAACGTAATTGATTTTCGTGTTTCATTTAACACTTCCCGAAAGCTTGTTCCGGCTTCTTTGAGCGATCGCTCTAACTTTTTAGGGTGCATACCAAGGTTTAAAGCCACGCTGTCTTTATTGCATTCACCTGTCGGTAATAACATTGTAATGCTGTGCTTAACTAAATCGCTAATAGGTAGCACTACAGATGCACTATTTAGTTGAAATTGCTGATTAATAATGTCGGTAATTAAATTATCTGGACGAATTGGTTTTTTCATCAAAATATGCGACGAAAACAATAAGGCATTATTTTGAGCCTGTGGCACAACTTCACATTGAAACATCTTACGGAGTATTTTTTGCTGTTCGTGGCTAATGGCTTGCTGTAAACAAATACACTGAAGCTCAAAATCAGCCCCCGCCATATCACGTAAAATACGGTAAATAAGCGCAATGCTTAATTGCACGACTTGTGTGCTGCGGCTTAACTCGTTTATCACTAAACTTATTTGCAGCTCGCATTGTTTTGCCGTCAAATGTGTTAGCGCTAACTGCGCGCCTTGCACATGCATAAATGAATATTTACGTGCAATACTCAGGGCTGTCGCAATATTTTCTTGCTGCGCCATATGTGCGCCAATTAATCCTAACGCGCGGATCCCTTGGCGTAATCCCAACTTAAAACCAAATAAAGGGTCGGCCAGCTGCAGCGCCGTTAGCTCTAATAAGTGCGATACTTTTTCGTATACAATCATGTTATCAGCGTCACGCAAGTGGCTAGGTAAAAAACCCGCTTGTTTTAATAAGCTAATAGGGTTTGCACCCAGCTCATTCACCAACTCTTGATACCCAGCTAACGAACCTGCACGTACACAATAGTCCATGTTAATGCTCTTATTACTTTGTTATGTCGCAATTTATCATGTTTTTGTCGTAAAAAGTCAAGATATACCCTGCCAGTTTACTTAGTGTAGATAGCACACAAGGTGAAAACCTTTCCCGTTCAATTGAGGATACACATATGAGCCAAATGAATTCGGTCGCTATGCAAAATGGCCAACTACATGTAAAACAAATAGCCATTCCAACACCTGGGCCTGGACAAGTACTTGTAAAAAGTCTTGCGTGTGGAATTTGCGGATCAGACATTCATATTACTCGCCATACGAGCGATGTATTTGATATTTATAAGAACCTTGGCATCATGGATAAAAGTGCTGGGAATGATCAAGAAGTATTACTCGGCCACGAATATGCCGCTGAAATTGTTAGCTACGGTCCAGATACAAAAGGCGAGCTTGCTGCGGGCACTCGCGTAACATCGGTGCCTATTTTAATGTCAGCAGGCGGTGCTGGAGTTGGAGTAACACCCGGTATATATGGTGCTTACTCTGAGTACTTTATTGTTGATGAAGCGCTATTATTACCTATTCCTGATGGCGTGCCGTCAGAAGCGGCCGCCATTACCGAGCCTCTTGCTGTGGGCTTGCATGCCGTTAATCGCGCAAATATGAATAAAGATGATGTCGCCGTTGTCGTAGGTTGCGGACCTATTGGTCTTGCCGCTATTGCCGCTCTAAAACTGCAAGGCGTAAAACATATTGTTGCCTCTGACCCGCAAGAGAGTAAAAAACAAATCGCCCTTGAGTTTGGTGCAACACACTACGTAAACCCCATGGCCGATGACGAAGTAACAACAGCGGCCACACTCGCAGGCGATCACAAGGTAGTAATTTTTGAATGTGCAGGTGTAAGCCGCCTACTAAACGACTATATTTTGCGTGCGCCAGCCAAAGCAAAAATTATTGTAACAGGCATTCATACCGCACCACTCGAAGTGAACTTTGCGTATGCAACCGTAAAAGAGCTCGACCTTATTTTCTCTTATTACTATCAACCTGAAGAGTTCGCTCAATCACTTGAGAATATCGCCTCGGGCAAAATAGCGTGGCAAAAAATGCGCACCGGCAAAGTCGGCATCGACGGTGTACAAGGCGCATTCGACACCTTATTTAAACCAAACGACCACATTAAAATTATCATCGAACCATGGCGCACAGGTGCATTAGAAAAAGTAACAGATTAGTCATTACAATGACTAAAGCGGGGGTTATTCGGGTTGATATGCAACTTGGTAGCCCCTAAAACCAGCAAACAGATATTCTAAAAAACCGATAAGTAAAAACCTTTGTTACCCGCTTTTACCCATGGCAGTTAGAAAAACCTAACTCAATCACTTTAAATAGCTAAAGCCCAAACATGCGCTTTAGCTACCAAGTCATACTCAAAGCATTGTTTTGATGCTTTTCAGAAGACCTAAAGCTATAAAACAAGCTTTAGGTAGTTAAAATCCTCTACCAAACTTCAAAAATAATCTTTAGCTACCCACTTGCCAGAATGGCAAGAAATCTCTTACTTGGAGTTCTGTAAATAACTGTACTAATAACTTATTTAAATTAACTTTTGCTATATGCATTTTTCAGTTTATAGTTAAATTCGCGCTAAACTTTAAAGAAAAGAAGGGGTTAAAATGGATTTATACGATAGTCATTTAAAGCACATTATTAAGGCTAATGATGAAAATAGGCTTGCTATATTTATTGGCTCAGGCATATCGAAAAGCTCAGATACAAGCTCATTCGAGATGCCATTATGGGAGGATTTAATTTCTTCTATGAAAAGCGATCTTCAGAGCTGCAATGAAACTGACTATCTAAAAATTGCTCAACTTTACTTTTTAGAATTCGAAGAGACTAACTATTTTAATAAGATAAAAAGTTTTTTCCCTGATAATATCCCCCCTTCAGAGCTACATAAAACTATTTTTGAACTAAACCCTAACTGTGTAATAACAACAAACTGGGATTGCTTATTGGAATCAGCAATTGAAACTACAGGTGCTTTATATAGTGTAGTCTGCTCAGATAAAGACTTAGTAAAGTCCACAATGAACAAAAAACTAATAAAAATGCATGGAGATTTCAAAAACCATAATATAGTTTTTAAAGAGGATGATTATTTAAGTTACTCACATAACTTTCCGTTAATAGAAAACTATATAAAGAGCATACTATCTACACATACTGTTTTATTTTTAGGCTATGGTTACAATGACATAAATCTTAAGCAAATCATGAAATGGATTCAGAATAATTCAAAATATTCGCCTTCAAAGTACTTGGTTGTTTCTAAGGAAAATAGGTCTCAATCTAACTACTTAAAGAACCACGGAATTAAAACATTAGTCTTACCATCATTAGAAGTCAGCTCTTCTGAAATAAATAGATACTCTATACTTCCCGAACGCTCGAGAAAGGTAGCATACTTTTTAGATGACATAAAAAATTCAAAATTCAAGCAAGAAAAAGACTTATCAGACATTGAAGTAATAGAGCTTGTTTCACAAAAGGTTAATCACTTACAAAACTTAAACTTTGTTTTAATTGATCAAATAAGAGGTTCACTTAGCAATAGCGGTTATGAGTATGATTTTAATGCAAATGCAATATTAGAACTTTTCTCAGAAAATGGTGTATTAACTAAAGACTATAATAAAAGCACAAGATTAATACACACTAAATTCGTTGATATTTTAGAGAAACTTGATAAAGGTGAAATAAGTTTAGATAGCAACAAAGAGCTAGATAACTTTATGGAAATTCTGGCAAAAGCTAGAGTTTCTGGAGTCATACTCAACTCCCAAGATCTGAGTAATAAATGTTACTATGTAAATCCAAAAAAATTAAACAACGAAGAAATTTACGATGCACTTAATTTTAAATTAGACCGTATAGATGACAACAGTTCAACAGACCTAAAAAACTCTTTTAAAACAGCTGATCTACACTATAAAACCTACAATTTCAAACAAGCATATTTAAAGACTTCGGAGATAATAACAATCTGCAAGTCACAAAAGAACTATGGTTTATTATTAATAGCTCTTTTCAATATAAACAATATTATAAACAAACTAAAATACTCATTAAATTCATTAGAAAATGACTGGGAAAAAGGACTAGAAACATTTGATTTACAAGAACAGTTTCTTCAATTCCCTAAATCAGAAATAAAAAAGCAGCAAGTTTTATATGACTTTGTTTCTTTAAAAAGCATCTATATACAGTCTTTTAAAAACATCAACTACCTACTTGGGGTAGCTAATGCTGTTGAGTCAACAAAAAATGGAGGATTAAACTTCAATGCTCAAGCTGAAAAACCAGCAGTAGAGCACGCTAACATTGTATTATTCAGCGTAATGAACAACATACTCATTAATGAAAACGTTTTTTTCGAAATGATGGAAAACTTTGTTGAAATATCAATTGTTAGACAGTCGTTAAATGAAGAAGTGAATCTTAATATTTATGAGCTATTCACTTGCATAAAGTACTTTAAAGGTAAAAAGCTAAAAATCTTATTGGAGAAATACTTTTACAGTAAAGAAGAAAGAAAAAAAATTAATGTTAAGGACACAGATTTGAGCTGGTTAATTGACCAAGCCTTTAAAAACATCATGGAAAACCATTTAAGTGCCAACTCAATTTTCGAGTGTAGGGAAGATGAATTAACAAATATCATTTACCTATTATCTTTCTTAAACATAAACGAACCTCAAACAGAACTCGTTGTAACAAATTTCAAAAGGTTAATTTCGAGTGATAACAACACAATGGGAACATATGAATCAATAAACTTTTTCCTTGCATTGCAGTATAATTTGTTCAAAAACAAAATTAACAATAACTTATTAATTGAGTTAATAGAAAGCATTATTACAAAGATAGTCTATAGAAACGCAAGTGGTTTTGATATATTCGCTTTCACAGGAAACTCAATAAGCAACCTTTATAGTTACATTAAAATAAATGATGGTATTTTTACCAACGCAAAATTAGTTGAGAAGTTAATTTCTGAAATTAGTGACTTAGACTTAAGGGAGAGAATAAAATACTCAAGAAGTTTGATCCATCCAGTCTTTAACATTGGTAACGACGAAATTAAAATTATAATTAAAAACTTTATTAACGATGTCATTAGTGAGAGTTCTAAAAATGAAATATCTAAAAATGTGAACTTTGAACTTAATTTATGGTTCATCGCAGCAGGATACTTAGATGAGCCCACTGAGGAATTGTTAACTGATTTTCATAACTATTTAGTAAGCTATCTGAAAGGGTCGTCATTTAGCTCTGAGTTTTATAGCTTAAGAGGTATAATTAAATATCTGATTGAAGAAAAAAATCACGTCAATCTAGAAGAGTGTAAAGAACTAGTTGATCAAATAATTAATAAATATGAAAGCAGAGCTAAAATTTCAACAATTTAGAGAAAAGAAGCATAGCGCTATACATTTGCTACATGAAAAAATTACCAACACAACAAAAACACCTAACATATTGATTTTATTGGTAGCCCCTACAGGAATCGAACCTGTAACTGCCCCTTAGGAGGGGGCCGTTATATCCATTTAACTAAGAGGCCACACTTGCACTGAGTTTTCTAGTGACGGTCACTAGCGGTATGCAACTCGTAAAATTATAACGGGCTAAGGCTTTGGTAATCAAGAGATTATACCAACCGACTACGGTTTTAGCCGGTTGGTATTAATTTTTGTTAGTTTAGCTGGGCTGTTGCCGACTGTATCGACTCATTTTGCAGCACAAAGTACGGGATTACTTTGTTAGAGGTGGCGACAACTTGCTTGGTGGTTAAGTTGATCACGCGGGCATTCACTTCAACGCCACTGGGACGATAAATTAAGGTGCCCGCTAGCACATGACTTGCAATTCGGCGCTTGGTTAATTCGTTGATATCGCGTGAAAAAACAAAATCACCTGTTTTATCAATAACCACACTATCGCGCGTCTTAAAATCAATAACACCGTAGCCAAACTTTTGCAGTTGATGATACAAGGTTTCTGCCACTTGATTACCAAGTTGGTTACTTTGTTGTAGGCTTTCATTTAAATCGACAAACGAGGTCACGGCTATGCCAAGCTCGGACTCTTGTTGCATGGTGTCGGCTATATCAAGCGCCATTTGTTCAACGTAATTACCTAACGTTTTATAATGCTGATAAGGCTTAAATTGACGACTATTGGTTTGTAACTCTGATTCATTTTGCTGCTGAGCAAGTAGCATCATGGTGTTTATATCATAGTTAGTTGGTGCGTTGCTCGCAGTCTGGTTGCTTGGCTCAGGCGTTTGGCTAAGTAACTCACACCCAGATAAACTGAGTGTCATAGCGGCGGTTAATGCAACAAGTTTAAACTTGCTCATAGCTTACCTCACTCACTCGCTTGTTTAAGCATAATACCGTCGGTACGGTTGCTACTATCAAGAGCATCAACCACTGACTGCGGAATAAAGCCTTGTGCCGAGCCAACCACAGCTTTGCTGGCAAGCCCAATAATACGTGCATTTACCAACACACCACCTTGGTGGTTTACTAACGTGCCTGCAAGTACGTAATTAAAGTTTTGATCTTGACTCAACTCTAAATAATCACGGCTAAACACAAAATCACCGCTTGGGGTTACACGAATGTAGTCTGTGGTTTTAAAATCAACAACAGGCACACCAAACGTATGCAGTTCGTGCATGAAGCTTTCGGCAATTTGATTACCTAGTAAGCTCGATGTGTTGTATTGATCATCTAAAAAGATGAAACTCGATACGGCAAGGGGTGTTTTATCACTAACGTATTGAAGATTTTGTGCCATGTCTTGCATTAATCCACGTACATAATGATTTATATTTTTGCGCGTAGGGGCTGCAGTAAAGGTGGTGTTATTTTTAACGGCCTGACTACTTTGATAAACCGACACATTTGTTTGTGGTGCGGCAACCGCGCGCTCACTGCGGGTAAGCTGTGGCTCTTTGGTGTCTATCGTTTGTGAGGGTGACATCATTTGTGCGCAGCCGAACCCTAATGGTAAACATAAGCTGAGTAGTAAACGTCTCATGAGTGGACTCCTAATTAGTATTCACTGCGGTAGATCATGCCACCGCGCTGCTGAACTTTTTCACTTCCCCACATTACATTAATGGGGATCTCGGTACTGGCTGCAGACACGATCCGCTGATCGGCTGCATCCACTAAACGGGCATTAACAATATAGGCATGTTGTTGCCGCGTTAAGGTGCCGGTGATCACAAAGTCAATATTCTGACGTTGGCGCAAATTTTTTGTATTTCTGCTTAACATACTATCGGCAGATGATTGTAAATTTAAATTATTTTCTAATCGGTACTCAATGGTATGGTAACCAAGCTGAGCAAATTGCGTCATTAAGCTTTCTTGAATTTGTTGACTAAGCCCTGCCCCCTGACCTTCTGCAAGGCCCGAATCAAGTGCATCAGCCAAGTAAAAGCTGGTTACAGCAATGCGTGCATTACTTTTAAAAGCCCCTTGAATTCGGCTTAATTGCGAACTTAAATCAGCCACATACTGGTGTACCGTATAAGGCGCCATAACGGCTTTTGGTGCTGCTGTACTTACCACTGGTTTTGGCTCTTCAGAGAGCTTACAACCCGCTAAGCTTAAAAATATTAATGACACTAGTAGACGCATAATTGCCATCCCATATCGAACATGGTTAATTAAAAGCAATAACTGTGCCTACTTAGTATAAATCGTTTTAGCGACGTGATAAGTCGAGTGGTTCGCCTAGAAAAGGCGCGGTTAAACAGTGCTGTTGAAGCTGTTTAGCAAGGTAACAAAACACGGTTGCTTCGTTGTAGTTGGCAAACGGGCCAACACGCAGTGCATACCGTGTTTGTGATTTTGTGGGGCGTTTTAAAAACACAAACTCTAGTTTATCAAATGCACCGGGATACTGTTTTTTCATTATTAACACTTGGCGCTTAATTTGGCTTGGGTCTAAATACACTCCAAGCTGAGCGCCAGCAGGCGCCTGAGCATTTCGAGCTACGGCATCATTGTAGGTTACTGGCGCGTTATCGGAATGAGTTTGATCACTCTTAGATGCTTTAGAGAGCGTTTGCACGTCTGGCTTACTATTGAGTTCGGCCGTCATAATGCGTAAATCATTTTCCATTTCGGTTAAACGGGCAATACTTTGCTGCTGTGATTGATATTGAGCCGCAAATTGCTGTATTTGTTGCTCTGTATATAGCGGCTCTGGTTGCTGTTGCAGCAACATACATGCAGGCAACAGACTCACACTGGCAGTAATTAATAAGTGTTTGAACAACGTTGAAATTGGCATATTTATCATCAGCTAAAAAAACAGAGCTTAAGCACAGCAAATAAAATGCCAGCTTTTAGCCTTTATATCAGCACGCTATAGGTAAATGCGATTATCGGTATAATTACTTACCCAACAATCAAGCCCTTGACGCTTAATGGCTTCACAATCAGCGGTTGCGTTTTTAAGGTATTTATAGCCGCCAAATTTTAAACGGTAATAGGTGTTTTGATTAACATCAGCCACTTCAACATTTAATAGCGGTTTGCCCTGAAAAACCTCGGGGGCTAAGGCTTTCATTTTTTTAAATGTAATGGCTAAGTTTTTTTCTGAATTTACTGCAACAAGCTGTAATGCAAAACTGTATTCAGGTTTAACCTGTTCGCTGCTTTTACGCTCGTCTGATTTAGCCATAGAATCTGGCTCTTCTATAGTAGGCAGCCCAGCTGCAGGTAACGCGCTATCTGTGCTCTCTGTGCTTAGCTCAGGCAGCGATTGCACGTTTGCTAATACGCTTTGCTCATTGGCCTGAACATTTATTGACTGAAATAGATGACTAAACGACAAAAAATTAAATAATGTGGTAGGTAATGAATGGTGACTACAACCCGATACAACAAACAGCACCATTAGGCACGTGCTGTAACGCAACGGTTTTAAGCAATATTTCATAAGCAGGATTCTTAAACGTACCATTATATATTTGCTTCTTAATCTGAGAAGACCGTTTGTTAGTACTTACCTGCCTGTAAAAAGCCTAAAATATCGTTTAGATATTAAACAAGAAAACACTAACAAATTGCTTTTTTATTATTATATTTTCAGTACAGTGCTTCTACTAACTGCAATAAAAACTTAGTAGCACCCTCAGCTTAAGTTTTCATATACGACAACCTAAAGCAGTAAAAATCCGTTTCATTATAGGTATTTTTATGAGTATAGCTTAATTAGCTATTCTACAGTGGGTAACTAAGCACTTTTCTGTAATAACTATCTTAGCAATCTGCTAATACAAAGGTATATCAGAAAAGTCCTTAATTAGGTAATAATCGACAATTGTGGATGACATGTAAATAACAAAAAAGTGCCATATAGGCACTTTTTTTACATCATTTTTAACTAATCAAATAGAATTGATTATTTAACCAGCGTTTTTATGAAGTCGGTGAGCTCATCTTTAAATTCATCGCGTCGTAATGAAAACTCAACAATCGCTTTTAAATAGCCTATTTTGCTTCCACAGTCATGGCTTTTCCCTTTCATTGAGTAGGCATCAACGGTTTCTTTTTCCATTAACATTGCAATCGCGTCTGTTAACTGAATTTCATCGCCTGCCCCTGCTGGGGTTTTTGCAAGAAGTGGCCAAATGTTTTTACTTAATACATAACGACCAACCACGGCGAGGTTTGAAGGCGCTTGATCAATTGGCGGTTTTTCAACCATATTTAAAATAGCGGCACTTTCACCTTGTTTAATTTTCGCATCACCTAGGTCAACCACACCAAACTTATCAACTTCGTTAAGTGGCACAGGCTCAACCATAATTTGGCTTTGACCAGTACTTTCAAAGCGTCTAATCATCTCTGCAAGGTTGTCTTTTTTTAGATCGCTCGCCACATCGTCAATAATCACATCGGGTAAAATAACCACAAACGGTTCATTACCAATGATTGGCGCTGCACAGTTAATTGCGTGGCCTAACCCCTTCGCTTCACCTTGGCGTACTTGAATAATAGTGACATCTTTAGGACAAATAGACTGTACTTCTGCAAGTAGTTGACGTTTAACACGCTTTTCTAATGTTGCTTCTAACTCAAAGCTCGTATCAAAGTGGTTTTCGATAGAATTCTTACTTGAATGCGTCACTAATACGATTTCTTTAATTCCCGCTGAAATCGCCTCATTAACCACATATTGAATCAAAGGGCGGTCAACGATAGGTAACATTTCCTTTGGAATCGCTTTTGTTGCAGGCAACATACGCGTGCCAAGACCAGCAACTGGGATCACTGCTTTCATTGATTTCTCCTTAAACTTTTTTCTTTTTACACTGAAAACGGATACTTAATTGCATCGTGACACTGATAACCTTCTACTTCAAAATCGTCTTTTGTGACCCAAGTTTCAATGTCTTCAAGTGATTTAATATTTGGATTTATTTTAAGTGTAGGTGATGCAAATGGCTCACGCTTAAGCTGTACATCACGCATTAACTCTAACTGATTTTCGTAAATATGTGCATTTGCTATTTTATGATACGCCTTTCCGGGCTTGTGTCCGGTGATTTGTGCAACCAACGCTAATAACACAAAACATTGAATTTGATTAAAATTCAAACCCAGTGGGACATCACAACTACGTTGATACGAGGTTAAGTATAGAGTATCACCCAGTAATGAAAAAGTGTGCGTATGCATACACGGACGTAAACAACCTAGTTCAAACTCACCCGGATTATAAAACGTGACAATTTCACCTCGGTCATCAATGCCGTTAGATAAGTTAGTAATTACCTTTTTAAGTTGATCAAGGTGTGTACCATCTGGGCGCTGCCAGCTACGGCCTTGTACGCCGTACACACGGCCCATATCATCTTCACCACGTCGATGCGGGTTTTCGAGCCAAGCTTTATTTTCGTTCGCGTTGGCATTCCATGTCATGCAACCGATATCACGAAACTGTGCCGCACTGTCGTAACCACGAAGATAGCCTAACAACTCTGCAATGGCTGCTTTATAAAAGCTTTTACGTGTTGTTATAAGCGGAAACTTATTGTTTGCTACATCGTACTCAAGGTCAGCATTAATAACGGTTAAACATTTGGTGCCTGTACGCTTATTTTCGACCCACACGCCTTCATCAACAATGCGTTGACATAAATCTAAATACTGTTTCATTGACTTGCTCTTATTATGCTTTGCTTGCAACGCGTCGTTGCGGCTTCATGTAGGCCCATATTAACAAACCAAGGCCCCCAAATACCATTGGCAGCGAGAGTATTTGTCCCATTGAAATCACACCTGCAAATAGACCTAAATGCGCGTCTGGCTCACGGAAATACTCAACAACAAATCTAAATACGCCGTAGCCTAATAAAAATAAACCGGCGACACTCCCTGCTGGGCGTGGCTTTTTAATAAACCATTGCAAAATTAAAAATAGCACCAAGCCTTCTAAAAATGCTTCGTATAGTTGTGACGGATGGCGTGGTTCTGGCCCACCGGTAGGGAAAATAAACGCCCAAGGTACATCGGTTACGCGTCCCCATAACTCACCATTAATAAAGTTACCTATGCGGCCGGCTAGTAGGCCCAATGGCACTAATGGCACCACAAAATCGCCGACCTCTAACAATGATTTTTTACGTGTCCAGGCAAAGACCATAATTGCGGTAATAACCCCCAGTGTGCCGCCATGGAATGACATGCCACCTTGGTCTATTCTGAATAAATAAAACGGGTTTTCAATAAAATAACTAAACTGATAAAACAACACATAGCCAATACGCCCACCGAGTATTACCCCGAGCATACCGTAAAATAATAAGTCGCTTACTTGCTCTTTCGTCCACCCAGAATTAGGTTTTGCAGCTTGACGGTTTGCCAGCCACATAGCTAAAGCAAAGCCAATTAAATACATTAAACCGTACCAACGTACGCTGAGCGGTCCTACCGAAAAAATAACCGGATCTATCTCTGGAAATTGAAGAGCCATAAAAATAAAAACCTTTAACTAAACACCATTTTAAGCGCAATTATGACAAGTAATAGCGCGAATACTTTTTTTATTGTTGCCACAGGTAAATAATGCGTCGCTTTTGCACCATAAGGAGCAATTAATGACGACGTGACAACGATGCCGACTAATGCGGGTAAATAAACAAATCCGGCAAAACCATCACTAAAGGAGGTTACTTGCCAACCTGCAGACACATAACCAACCGAGCCAAACAGCGCAATGACAATACCACATGCTGCGGCACAACCAATGGCCTTTTTAATATCGACAGAGAAATAATGCAGCAAAGGCACAATAAGTGCACCGCCACCAATACCAATCAGTCCTGATAATGCCCCCATTATTGCACATAAAAAGCCAATTACGGGACCTGAGGGCAATGGTTTTTCACTTGCAGCCTTGGTACGTGTAGATAACACCATGCGTAACGCGATAAACACCACACTCGTGGCAAAAACTAAACGTAATAACTGCTCAGGAATAAAACTCGCCGCAAAGCCACTCACGAGTGCACCAATACCTACACCGGTCATGACCCAAGGAGCAATTTCCCACGGCACATTAGCATTACGATGATGAGCCAACGCTGAAGAGGTAGACGTAAAAATAATGGAAGCAAGTGAGGTGGCTATGGCAATAACTAATACATGGCTTGAGTCAGCAACATTAAATGATACCAACATGGCGCTCAGTACAGGCACAATAATTAAGCCACCACCAATGCCAAGCAGACCGGCTAAAAACCCTACTACACTGCCTAAAATAGCGCAGTACACCATTAAAAGTATTACGTCATGCATAGCACACTCATATATTCAGTTTGTTATATGTATATACTAAACGAATATATAAACGCTTCACAGTACAATTTACTCTCATGCTTGCCCTTGGCTAGGGGTGTAAAATAACTCACCCAATTGGTGCTCTATCATAAAGTTACGTGTGAGCCTCAATACTTGCTTAGCGGTAGGCTGCAATAAACATTCGCTAAGCAGCTCCTCCATATCGCTTACTTTTAAGCGACGCAGTACAAATTTAATTTTACTGATTGATGAAAGGTTCATACTTAAGCGACGATACCCCATGGCGATTAGTAATAATGCCCCTTCTGGGTCACCACCAAGCTCACCACATAAACTAAAGGGTAATTCATGGTTTTGGCACTCTTGAGCAACTTTAAGTAGCACTCGCAGCACACTAGGATGATAGGGGTTAAAGAGCTCTGCAACACGCGCATTAGAGCGATCAACGGCCAGCATATATTGAGTTAAATCATTGCTACCCACAGAGCAAAAGTCGACTTTTTGTGACCACTCTTCGAGCATGAATATACTTGAAGGGACCTCTAACATAATGCCAATTTCTGGGCGGTCAATGGCTTGCTCTGGGTATTGTTCTTCTAGTTCGAACAGCGCTTGTTCAACTAACTTAATTGACTCGTCGACTTCTTCAGAGCCACTGATCATGGGTAACATTATTCTAAGGTTACCTAAACCGATATTGGCCTTTAACATCGCTCTGAGTTGATCTAAAAATAGTTCAGGATGATCCAAGGTGACGCGAATACCCCGCCACCCTAAGAAAGGATTCTCTTCTGTGATATTAAAGTAGTCTAATACTTTATCACCGCCGATATCTAAGGTGCGCATTACCACAGGATTCGGGTGATAGCTGGTAAGCACTTCTCGGTACCACTTTTCTTGCTCCGACTGCGAAGGAAATTGCCCCTTTTGCATAAACCAGGCTTCGGTACGATACAAACCCACTCCATCACAAAACAGTTTGTTGTCTTGCTCTGTGTTTAATTCAAGGCCTGCATTTAACAATAAGCTAATGTGCTCGCCATCTAAGGTGACCGCATCTAGGTTCTGCTCTGCGACGAAACGATCATTCAGTAATGTTTCTTGGTATTTTAATTGGCTGTATTCATCGTGGAGCATTTGCGAAGGTGAGATATATAAACGCCCTGCGTAGGCATCTAAAATCATCGGCTTACCTTCAAATTGCAGTAAGGGAACGTCTTCAATACCCCAAATAGCGGGTATCCCCATTGCTCGCGTTAATATTGACGCATGGCTGTTTGCTGCCCCATTTACACTAACCACCCCCGCTAAATGCCCTTTGGGCACTTCGGCAAGCATGGCAGGTGTTAGCGTACTGGCAATTAAAATGGTGTCTTTAGGGTAAGGTTTTACCGCATGCTCAGTATTAACTAAGTGGTGTAAAACACGCAAACCAATGTCTTTAACATCTACTGCGCGCTCTTTTATGTATGGGTCTTGCATGGCGTTAAACTGCGCCACCAGCTTTTCGATAACTATTTTTAATGCGCTTTTTGCACTCCAGCCTTGTTGAAGTTGCTCTTCAACATTTTTGCCTAGGCTTTTTGCATCAAGTAGCTGCTGATACACATCGAATACCGCGAGCGCTTCTTGCGGAATCGAATCGCTTAATGTCATTGATAACGTATTAAACTCGTTGCGTGTTGCCGCAACAGCCTGCGTAAATAATTTACGTTGCGTGCTTATGTCATCGTCTTTTTGCAACTCAATCGATTTAAAATCGAGTTTAGGCAACACCACAAAAGCTTCACCAATGGCAATACCCGGCGCGCTCGACACCCCTTTGAGTACCGAAGTCTGATGCGAGAACTCATCAAGCCTTAAAATCTCTTTGATCTCGGCATGTGCAAGCTGCGATGCAAGTTGTGCCGAAAGAGTAATTAAAAAAGATTCTTCATCGGGACTAAAAACACGCGCTAACTTTTGCTGAACTACAATAACGCCCAGCACTTTTTTTTGATGCACCACAGGCACAGATAAAAACGCGTTATAGCCTTCTTCATTAACTTCTGGAGAGAGTTTAAAGCGAGGGTGTGATTTAGCGAACGCTATATTAATTGGCTCTTCGCGTTGCGCCACTAAGCCAACTAAGCCTTCGGTAAAACCAATTCTAAACTTACCCACAGCATCTGGGTTAAGTCCTTGCGTGGCCATTAATACAAAGTTGTCTTGGCTGTAATCAGCAAAGTAAATTGAGCAGCACTGTGTTTGCATGGCATCTTTTACCATTTGCACAAAACACGCTAAGGCACTGTTTAAGTCCGCTTGTTGCGACACAGCCTCAGCAATTGATCTGAGCGTGGCTAACATGATGCTGCTCCTTTCATTTAGTTGATAAAGTTGCCCTTATCGCTTTTGTCGCCAATTATCTTTATGTTGTTCTCGTTTATTAAACGGCATTGCAAACGGGGCAAACTCTTTCATTACACGACGGTAAACATCGCGCTTGAATGACACAACTTGCCTCACCGGATACCAATAGCTCACCCATCGCCAGTCATCAAACTCTGGATGATGAGTTTTAAGTAAGTTTACATCTTCGTCTTTACAACGTAATTTCAGTAAAAACCATTTTTGTTTTTGCCCAATGCACACAGGACTTGAGTCTCTGCGAATTAAACGCTTGGGTAATTTGTAGCGTAACCAATGTTTTGAACTTGCGACGATCTCGACGTCTTCAGGAAGCAAGCCCACTTCTTCGTGTAATTCTCGGTACATGGTTTGCTCTGCTGTTTCACCATCATCGACACCACCTTGGGGAAATTGCCAAGAGTGCTGACCATAACGTCGAGCCCAAAATACTTGTCCCTGATTATTGCAAATTACAATTCCGACATTGGCACGAAAACCTTCGGCATCAATCACCTTAGTGCCTCATTTGTAAGTCGATTTTTATTGATTGTTCCACATAACCTGCGATACAGCAAACACTTTACACCTTCGCCGAAACCAGATTTGAAATTAGCATTTTAACAAGCGCTTTTAATCAATATGTTAGAAAGCAATTATTACGAAAATACGCGCTTTTAATAAAATAGTAGTTTACAACCGTATTTTTCTCACCTTACCCACAGCTTGTGCATAACTTTTGTAAATCATGCTTATTTTGCAAACAAATCCACAATAGCCAGTTCAAAAAAGCACTTTCTCCACAGAAACTGTGGATAAACATGTTCATATATCTGTATTTATACAAACAACTGTCTAATTAATACAACAGCCAAAAATCAAACACCGACAAAAGTCATTAAATTTCAATACATTAAGATGTTATTCCCACAAAACAAATTGACTATTTTTAACTCACTTTCAACATGCGCAAAAAACACCCAAATACAAAGATATCCACGGCAATGCGCATTTGCTATCATGTTAAGGTTAATAACACAATCAAATAAACGCCGTATGCGACCACTAAAACCAAGCTCAATCAACGAATTAATGCAACGCGTGAATGCAATAACGGGGCTTACACTCGGCCAGCTTGCAGAGCAGTACCAATTTAAAACACCCGATGACTTGCTGCGTGAAAAAGGCTGGACCGGTCAGCTTATTGAATATGTATTAGGGGCAACAGCGGGCTCGAAACCCACTCCTGATTTTGAAGAGCTTGGTATTGAGTTAAAAACCTTGCCTATTTCGTTTAAAGGTAAACCCTTAGAGACAACTTTTGTCTCTGTTACGCCGTTATTGAACGTAACAGGTCTTACATGGCAGCAAAGTACGGTGCGTAAAAAGCTCAATCATGTGTTGTGGTTACCGATTTTGGGAGAACGCGAAATTCTGCCATTTAATCGTACCATTGGCAGTGGTTTTTTATGGCAACCCAGTGCTGAGCAAGATGCACAGTTGCAACGTGACTGGGAAGAGCAAATGGAACTTATCGCGCTGGGTCGTATCGATGAAATTTCGGGACACTTGGGTGATGTAATGCAAATAAGACCAAAAGCGGCTAACAGTAAAGCGCTTACTGATGCTATTGGGCCAAATGGGCATGTGATCCAAACCCTACCTCGCGGCTTTTATTTAAAAACAAGCTTTACCGGCGAGATTTTAAAACGCCAATTTCAGCTGTAAGGGTCGCAACTCTTTGTATTTATATCCGGTTTGTCGTGCTAACTCGTAAAAAAGCCGCGATGATGGTCGTCGCGGCTTTGTTCTAACTTGAATTCTTAACGTATTGTTATTTCCAACTTTTCATCTTATGGCCTTTAAGAGCATAAAATAAAATGAATAGATAACTTGGGATCATAACAATATACGCACCTTGCGCGCCCAGCCCTGCTACGTTACCTAAACCAATCAGCAGCGGACCTAAAGCACCACCTGCAATACCCATGATCAACAACCCCGATGCAGTGCCAGTTAAGCGGCCTAAACCCGCCAATGCTAATGGCCAAATTGCAGGCCACACCATCGCATTCGCAAAACCAAGTAGCGCGATACACAATAAAGGATCGGGGAGTTCAGGGCCTCCAAATGGCACAAGTAATAGATTAGAAATAATAAACGAGTCATTGCTACCAAATACCACCAGTAGCACGGTGATTATGCCTGCGATACCCGACATTAATAGCGCTGTTTGCTGGCTCATAAAACGTGGGATAGTTGCAATACCTATCGCGTAGCCAATCAACATACACGCCATTGTGTACGAAGTCATAACGGAGTAATCAGCAACGCCAATTTGCAAAGCGTAAGAGCCAATCGTATCGGCAGCAATCACTTCAACTGCGACATACAAAGCAATACCCACAACACCTAGAACAAGGTGCGGATGAGCAAGTGTTTCTTTTAACTCACCTTTACCATTTGATGACTCGCCTTCGTCAAACACTAAATCGGGAAGAGGCGCAAATTTTGCGAACGCAGCAAATAACATAATAAGACCCGCAATTAATACATACGGCATAATTAAGCTATTGGCCATAATGTCTTTTTGCTCTTGCGACAGTTTACCCGCACCATCGACTACACCGCTTACAACGACCGCAGCAAAGATCACCGGTACGATAACTCCAGCAAACTTATTCAATAAGCCCATAATACATACACGCACCGCGGCTGATTTTTCAGAGCCCATTTTTACTACATAGGGGTTAACAGCCGTTTGAAGAATTGTTTGACCTACACCTATCATAAGCTGTGCAAATAAAAATATTTCGATCATTTGCAGTTTCGCGGCAGGAATATACATTAACGCCGACAGCGCCATGACAGCACAGCCAATCGCCATTCCATTTTTATAACCAACGCGTCTTATGAGCATCGCTGAGGGAATACCTGCAACAGTAACCGCAATATAAAACGAAGAAATAATAAACGAAGCTTGTAACGGCGACAGCTCAAGCATTTGCTGCAAAAATGGTGTAATTGCACCATTAAGCCACGTTATACACCCCAGAATAAAAAACATTGATCCTGCCAATACCATTGGCAGCCAAATGCTTTGTTTTGTGTTGTTGTCACACTCAACCGTTGCTTCCATAATTTTTCTCAACTAGTTATTTTAATTAATTATTTTTATTTGGCTGGCTTTAAAACATCATTGTGCTGTTTAATTTCCATACCAATCACAAAAATTTAATCATACACTAACAAAAATGACAGCGCTATCATTTTGCATTCAGCTAAACGTAAAAAAGCCGTAACTAGCTGGCTAGTTACGGCTTTATTTAAATATTTACAACGGCTTAGTTATTACTTACCAATCGCTTCTTTTGCGAACAAGTGTTTAATTGGCCCCAAGTTATCAACAAGGCTAAGCCCCACACCGCGCACGAGCTTTTTAAGCGGATTAGCACCGGCAAATAACTCTTTTAGTCCTTGCATCATGGCAATGTGTTTTTGCGCATCAAGCTTACGGGTACGTTCATAATCACGCAGCGTGCGTGTACTTGCAAACTCACCCTGCTCATTGGTTAATAACTCAATTAGGTAAGCGGCATCTTTTAAGCCTAAGTTCATGCCAAGCCCGGCAAGTGGGTGAATAGTATGCGCTGCATCCCCCATTAACACGACTTTGCCCGACACCCACTGCTGTGCATAACGCATTTTAAGTGGAAACGCCATGCGCTCACTTTGAACTTCGCATAAACCGCATTGGCCATCCAGTGCAGCCAGTAGTGCTTTATTAAACTCGGTATCGTCAAGTGCTAGTAACTGCTCGCAGTGCACAGGGCTGGTTGACCACACAATCGAATGCGTATGTTTATCAGGCAGCGGCAAAAACGCTAAAGGGCCGGTTGGTAAAAACACTTGGCGTGCTGTGTGATTATGCTCATCATCGGTTTTTACAGTCGCAACAATGGCATGATGATCATAATCTTTAAACGTAATTGGCATATTGAACTGCTTTCGAATCGCCGAGTTTGCTCCGTCGGCTGCTACCAGCAATTTAGCAATCACAGGCTCACCGCTTTCAAGTGTAATAAAGACATCGGACTCTGTTTGATGTATTTGTTGATAACGGGTTTCGAATAATAAGCTGGCATTACTTTGCTTTTCAAGTTCACTAATTAAAGCGTAGCGAATAATGTCGTTTTCAACGATATGACCAAGCTGCGGTAAGTCGAGATCATTGTGATCAAAATGAATTTTGCCAAAGCTGTCTTTATCGCGTACATCCATCGAGGTATAAGGCGTGGCGCGTTGCTTAATAATTTCAGGCCACACATTCAGTGACTCAAACAAACTTTGGCTCGCCAGACTCAGCGCACTAACGCGAAGGCCATACTCATCCCCCGGAAGCGCCTGCTTTTCACTGGCATCAATCACCACCACACTAATATTGGCTTTAGCTAAACCAAGTGCAAGCGTAAGGCCTACACAGCCACCGCCAACAATACAAACCTGTGCTTGTTTCATATTCGTTTACCTTGCTTAACTTGACCCATTAACTGTTTGGCTAACGGGGTTTTTAACGAGGAGAATAAATCCATTGAGAAAAGACCAATGCTACGACCAAGCGCAAGCATTCGCGATGAATTTGAAAATAACCGCACCAAGCTGTCAGTTAAAGTCATAACCGTGGCAATATCTTGACTGCGCACTTGGCTATAGTAGCGGGTAAAAGCGTAATCACCTAAATCGCTGCGGTGCGCCATATCACAAAGTAGTTGCACATCACGTAAGCCTAAATTAAAGCCCTGCCCCGCAATGGGATGAATAGCATGACCAGCATTACCTATAAGTACAGTTCGATGGCTGCTTAGCGCGTCTACTTTTCCATACACCAGCGGGTAGCTGGCACGCATACCAACTTTACTGAACGTGCCGGCACGATAGCCAAACGACTTTTGCAAAGCAGCTAAAAATGCATCATCTGAAAGCGCCATGTGCGCATCTATATGCTCAGGCTCCATGCACCATACTAACGAGTAACGGTTATTGCTCATGGGCAAAAGCGCCATCGGGCCATGCTCGGTAAAGCGTTCAAATGCGTGATGATGATGACCACCCGCCACTTCAATATTGGCAATGATCGCGCCTTGCTGATAAGGGCGCGTATTAAACTCAATATTAGCCAGCTTTCGACTACTCGAATTAGCACCGTCGGCTATAACCACCAGTTTTGCACTCAGCTGTTCGCCCGAACTTAAAGTAACGTTCGCAGCATCGGCTTGGTACTCAAGTTTAGCAACCGTGTCAGGACAAAACAGGCTCACATCTGTGCGAGTTAACTGCTGGTGCAAGCTGCGACCAAATGGATTCACCTCAACGACATACCCAAGTGCATCTTGCGCATATTCATGGCAATCAATGTGGGTTTTACCAAAGTGACCACGGTCAGAAACCGTTACTTTTTCAATTGCAGCAGCAAATTGCGCTTGGCAATCAAATGCATTAATGGATTGTAAGTATTGAACCGATTGCTGAGCCAGTGCAATACTTCTATCATCAAAGCTTGGGTGATAGTTTGCACTTACTTCATTTGCTTCAATCACAGCGATTGATAACTGTTTATTGCTGTGTTTTAGGCCTAATGCACAACTTGCGCCAGCCAAACCACCGCCGATAATGACAACATCAAACTGCTCTGCCACGTTTGCTCCTAGCCTTTATTTGCCTTGCATCACTGCTTCAATGTCACTGATAGTTTTAGGTACTGAGAGTGTCAGGTTTTCATGACCCTCTTTTGTGACAAGTAAGTTATCTTCTATACGAATACCAATACCTTTGTATTGCGCAGGTGCTTTGGTATCTTCGCTGATGTATAAACCGGGTTCGATAGTTAAGACCATTCCTGGCTCAAATACGCGCTCTTTTTCGTCAAGCTTGTATTCGCCTACATCATGCACATCAAGGCCTAACCAATGGCCAAGGCCATGCATATAAAACGCTTTACAGGCTTGGTTTGCCATTAGCTCATCAAGCTCACCCGTTAAAATACCCAAGTCAATTAAGCCTTGCGTTAATACCGTTGAAGCCAGTTCATTGGCTTTAGATAAACTACCACCGGGTTTCACTTGGCTAAATGCAGCCTCTTGCGCCGCAAGTACAATATTATAAAGCGCGGCTTGTGGCTCACTAAACTTGCCATTCACAGGGAATGTTCGAGTAATGTCTGCTGCATAACCCTCAAGCTCACACCCTGAATCAATCAGTACTAGGTCGCCCTCTTTTAGTTCGGCGTCGTTTTGTGTGTAATGCAGTATATTGGCGTTATCACCACTGCCAACAATGGTGCCATATGCTGGGTGGCGAGCACCATTCATTGCGTAGTGATGGTGCAGTTCTGCTTCTAGCTGATATTCAGTTGCGCCTGGTTTTGCAAATTGCATCGCACGAATATGGCCTTGCGCACTAATTTCACAAGCAGTGCGCATAATGTTTAGTTCAGCGTCAGATTTAAATAAACGCATTTCGTGTACTAGGCCACGAATATCTTTAATAGTGTGAGGCGCTTTGTAACCTTTTTTTGGTGCACCACGAAGCGTGCTTAATAAGTCCCAAATTTTCGTATCGAAATGTGGGTAAGTGCCTTGTGCATAAAATAAAATCTGCTGGCCGTTCACCAAATCTAATAATTGTTCATCTAGTTCACTAAGTGGACAGGTTGCGTCGAATAAGTACTCAGATTTCGCTTTTTCGAAGCCAATTCGACGGCCATGCCAAATTTCAGCTAATTTATCTTTATTGCGACAAATAAGCGTACTTGGCGTGTCACTTGATGGGCAAAGCACTAACACTGCATCGGGTTCGTTAAAACCCGTTAAGTAGAAAAAGTCACTGTCTTGGCGAAATGCGTATTCGGTATCACGACTGCGTGTAACTTCAGCAGCTGCAGGAATAATCGCGATGCTATTTTTGTCCATCATCGCAAGTAAACGCTCGCGACGGGCTTTAAATTCAGCTTTATCGATAGCAATAGACAACATGCTAAACCTCTGTAATTTAATTAGTGAAGGGTCTTTTTAGTGCTTTTATCTGTTTGCTCTTTACCGAGTTCAGCAAAACATAATAAGGCAGAAACGCGCACGTACTCGATCACTTCGTGTAGTGCTTGGCTGTCTTCTTCGGTTTCTTCGAATAAAGTATCCAAGCGAGTAATTTCGCTAAAATCGCTAATAACTTCTTTTACGTCCGCAGACAATTTGCCATAGTCTTTTTGCTTTAAACCGAAACCAAGCATAAAACCCGATACCCAAGACACTAGGCCGTTTGCTACGTCAACTAGGGTCTCGTCATCACTTGGCAAGAATAAATCGAACTGAAATTCATCGTCACCAAAACTCGCCACAACCTGTGTATATATAGTGGCAAAAAACGCTTTTAGATCGGTATTGAATGCTAAACCATCATTGAAAACATCGCTTAATAAGCCTAAATACTCGTCGGCTTCAATATTAATGCCACAAGCAAGTAAGCCACTTATTACGCCATGGGCTTCGGCGGGTGCGACAAAAATTTCATTTTTTTCTAATAGCAATTGCGCTTGCTGGTAATCAGGTAACGTGCTCATAACTTTTTCTTTGTTCGTCTCAGTAACGTCATGCTACCACTCGATAAATCGCAACTCCAATTAATTGTATGATTGAGGTCAAAAAGCAATCTGAAAAGTAAATGCCTCGTTAAAGGTGGGGAAAAACTACCCGAACGATCCGCTTTTTTGGTTTCTATGGTTTAATGATTGAAACTTGTCTTATATACTGAATATGTTCCCTAGGGTGTTGGAGCTTGGTTAAGTCCCTGAGCCGATAAATTTTATGTTAGGGTTTCTGTTCGTTTACTATTGTGCAAGCTCGGCATGTACCGAGAAGCCTACGGTAGACCGCAGATTCCCGCCCTGAAACCTCAAGGTTTCAGGACTGACACCGGGCACCGCATACTTGGGGAACACCTTCATTACTTCAAGCTACGAGCTACGAGCTACGAGCTACGAGCTACGAGCTACGAGCTATCAATACTTTCATTTTATATTTTTCTAAACTGTATTTTTTGCACGCAGAATAAATTCTCACCTAGACCATTTGGCATTTAATTTTTTGGCGTTTAAAGGTCTTCTTCGGTTTATCTTTAATCTTTAGAATTTGCTAACTTACTTGATTTCGCTACGCTCGAATCTACCTACGAATAAAAACGCGGAATAAACCCGCCGCCACCTTTTTACCTGTAGCAGCAGGTTTACCCCGCGTTATAGCACTGAGTACTTGTATTTAGAATCTAATAACGAGTACCTAGTCTCAAGCCTATTTAAACCACCCCTGAAAACGTTCCATCAATAAGTAATTAACCGGAACAAGTAATAAGGTGATAAGGGTTGCAAAAATAATCCCAAACCCAAGGCTTACCGCCATCGGAATTAAGAATTGTGCTTGTGTGGCTTTTTCAAATAACAACGGCATTAAACCAATAAAAGTGGTTAAACTGGTAAGCATTACTGGGCGAAAACGCGATGCTCCCGCCATTTTAACTGTTTCGAGAAGGTCACCGCCCTCCTCGCGCTTTTTATTGATAAAATCAACCAGCACCAGTGAGTCATTCACAACCACGCCAATCAAGGCCAGCATACCGAGCAAGCTCATAATGGTAAGCTCCATCCCCATGATCCAATGCCCCATTACCGCACCTATCATGCCAAAGGGGATAACACTCATGACAATCAATGGCTGCATATACGATTTAAACGGTATTGCCAACAGCGCATAAATAATGAAAAACACAAACACCAGCCCCCAAGCAAGCGACCCAAATGACTCGCGCTGCTCTTTAGCTTCACCTTCAAGCGAATAGTCTGCACCTGGGAATTGCTGCATTAGTTCATCAAGGTACGATTTTAGGTCTGCCTGCAGCACTGTCATGTTGGTGTTTGACTTTTCAACATCGGCAGTCACATTAAGCGTACGGTATCGGTCAATACGGTAAATTGATGACGGGCTTTGTCCCGGCACTAAAGTGGCAACATGCGACAATGGCACCGTACCACCGCTAGGTGTATTTATAAGAATATCTTTTAAATCGGCTACTGAACGACGCTCATCAATGGGTAAGCGCACCATAACACGTACATCGTCACGACCACGCTGAATGCGCTGTACTTGCGCACCAAAAAACGAGTTACGTATTTGCTGCGACACATCAACGCGATTCAAACCAAGCGCTAAACCTTGCTCTGTTAGCTCAATTTGCAGCTCTTCTTTACCATCGGACATGCTGTCGGCAATTTCGTACACTGTTGGGTATGTTGCCAAACGTTGCTTTACTTTTTCTGCAACTTGCTCAAGTGTCGATATTGAATTGCCTGTTAGCTGTACGTCGATAGGGCTCGATGTTCGACCAAATTCAGCACGAAAGGTTACGCTTTCCGCACCGGGGATAATACCAATTAAATCGCGCCATTCACTCGCAAGTTCTCGAGAGCCAATGTCTGATTCGCGTTTTTCTGCTGGCATAATTTCAAACCGAACACTCCCCGAATTAGACGCGCCACCACGGCCACCTGTAGTAGCCAAAATGTTTAAAATAACACTTTGACCGTCTTCGTCACGGTACTTATCTTGCAGCTCTTTTGCTTTATCAGACATTTTAATCACGTATTTATTAGTGACTTCAAACGGTGTACCCGCAGGAAATGTTACTGATGCCCTCACTGTTTCACTTGGAATGCGCGGGAAGAACACAAACTTTGTCCAGCCACTGGTAATTAACGTTAAAATAATAACGAAAATACCCACAAACAAGCTGACTGTTGCCAGTTTATTCTTAAGAGCGTGATTAAGCAGCGGTTGGTAATATTTCATAATGGCATGCTCAAAGCCATCGGCAAAACGCTGTTGTAAGCGCTCCAGCTTAGTAGGCTCACCCTTTTCGTGGCGCAGCTTTAAATACTTTAAATGTGCCGGTAATACAAACTTAGACTCAATTAACGAGAACAGTAATACAGGAATAACCACCACGGGGATTTGCGCGAAAATAGCACCACGCGCACCTTCAATAAAGGCAAGCGGTAAAAATGCTGCCACCGTAGTCAATACCCCAAATGTCACTGGGGTCGCTACTTCTTGTGTACCACGAATTGCAGCCTGCTCGCCTGTTTCGGCTGTTTTTAAGTGGGTATAGACATTCTCGCCGGTGACAATCGCATCATCCACAACAATACCCAGCACTAAAATAAAGCCAAATAAACTAATAACATTTAATGTGATACCAAATAGTGGCATCACTAAAAATGCCCCCATAAACGATACCGGTATACCAATAAACACCCAAAATGCGATAGCGGGACGTAAAAACAGTGTCAGCAAAGCAAGCACCAGAATACCACCTTGAATCGCATTGCTGGTGAGGGTTGCAATACGACTTTTTACCACTTCTGAGTCATCATCCCAGTAGCTTAATTCGAAGCCTTCAGGCAGGTTATCTTGCTGTGCGACAATAAAGTTTTTCACGGCATCAGCGACTTCAATCGCACTTTGTGGGCCAATACGATAAACATCAATAAAGGCGGCTTGTTTACCATTAAAACGCGTGCGTACCGGGGTTTCTTCAAAATCGTCTTTAATGCTAGCAATGTCTCCCAAGCGAATGATCGTGCCATCTGCTTGATGCTTAATTACAATCTTTGAAAACTCATCTTTACGATATGCCTGCCCTTTAGAGCGAATAAGCACATCGCCCCCTTCTGTTTTTAAGTTACCTGCTGAGACATCGGTACTTGAATTACGAATAGCAGAAGAGATATCCGACAAACTTAAATCGTATTGACGCAAGGTATCTTTGCTTACCTCAATAGCAATTTCATAATTGCGCACCCCACTTAGCTCAACCTGAGTCACGCTAGGTAGGCGCAACAATTCATCGCGCACTGTTTCTGCATATTCTAAGGTTTCTTTTTCACCATAAATGCTTGAAACGGTGACCGCTATTACTTCACGTTTCCATTCAGCGAGCGACACTATTGGCTTTTCAGCATCAACCGGAAAGGTATTAATCGCATCGACTCGGCTTTTTATATCCGCTAATAACTCTCGCGGGTCATAACCTGTTTCGACTTCAATTGTGACAGAAGCCGAGCCTTCAGCTGAACGGCTCGTTATGCGTTTTACACCTTCTAAATCTTGCACCGCTTCTTCGATTCGGATCGTGACCCCTTTTTCGACATCTTCAGGTGTAGAGCCACGTAATGAGACGCTGACGCTGATGCGATCAGATTCAAATGATGGGAACACCTCAAGCGGTATTTGCGTTGAAACGCTAAATAACCCCGCTAATAAAATGCTGATCAGCAATAAGTTAGCTGCAACATGATTTTTTGTGAACCAAGCTATCATTATTGCGCTCCTTGCTCACGAGCGGCGCGGCGTTGCTCAATCAATTTTTTAACCGTAATGCCTTGCTCTTTTGCTTTTTTTTCAAGCTCTTCGCGGCTTAGTCGCGGTGTATCGGCGCGCGTAGCTTGATAAGCTTCGCTGCCCATTACCGTTACTTGCGTACCTGAACTTACTTGCCCAAGTGGTGTAAGCACTAAATTATCTCCAGCCGATAAACCATCAGCCACGATTGCCTGAGTTGCATTTTGCCAAGCCAAAGTAATGTCTTTTCGACGTAAAACCCCTTTTTCCTCGGTGTACACATAGCTGCCTTGGTAAATTGCACTGTTTGGAATAACTAAAGCATTCTCAACGGTTTTACCTTTAATCTGCGCTTTAATATATTGACCAATTTTAATGGGGTACTGGTTATCGCTTGTGGCTTTATACGGGTCGTGAATTTGCGCCACAACATAAAGTTGCTGAGCACTTTCATCAATCGCACCTTCGGTACGAATCACTTGGCCTTGCCAATGCTGTTTGCCTACTAGGTTTGAGCTGAACTCGACAAGTGAACCCGCACTATTTTTAGCACCATCGCGGAATTGCTCCGGCAAATTAATAAACGGTAAGTCTTTATTTTTAATCGGTAGCCTAATTTCAACACTATCTACAGCATAAATAATGGCTATTTCCATGTTATTGCTAACAACTTGGCCTAAATCAACACTACGGCTTAACACTCGTCCTGCATAAGGCGCGGTTATTTTAGTTCGCTCTAAATCAAGTTTTGCTTTTTCAAGGTTGGCTTGTGCCGATAATACACTCGCCTCTGCGGCTGCCAGTTGAGGTTTGCGAAGTACTAAGCTACTCGCTTCTTCGCCTTTACCTAAGCGCTGCCAATCTGTCATTGCTTGTCGGCCACGCGCTTGCTCTTCAAGTAAACTTTGTTCAGCGGTTAATAGTGCGGCTTGCGCTGATTTAACTTCAGCGCGGTGATCTCTATCATCAAGCTGTACAAGTACATCGCCTTTTTCAAAAAAGCCCCCTTCACGGAATTGCTCACTTATTTTAATGATTTGTCCTGAGGCCTGCGCAACCAACTTACTCTGTGTGCGCGGTTTAACTGTACCAAAACTGTCGATCATAATTTGAAAGCTTTGCGGTGTGAGGCTCTCAACAGCAACATTCACTTTTGCTTTAGGAGGTGATGAAAAGCGATTAGCTTGCGGCGGATTCCCTTTTATAAACATCACTAAAAGTACCGTCACGATTATCACTACGAGTGGAATTAATATTTTACGAGTTTTGCTTTTCATGATTATTGCTCTGCTACTTCGGTGTTTGCTTCACTAAAATCACCCCCGAGGGCAATATGTAAGTTGATTCTGTTGATGATAAGTTGGTTTTTAATTTGAATAACTGAACTTTGTGCGTTAAAAGAGCGGTCTTGTGCATCCAGAACCGTGGTGTACGTTACCAAACCACTTTGATATTGCTCAAAAGCAAGTTGCTCTGCCGCGATGGCATTTTTTTGTGCTTCAAGTGTTTTTTCGTAACGCACTTTTAGCGCTTGCTCTTGGCTTATTGCTGTTTCAACATCGTTAAATGCATCATAAAGAGTCGCTAAGTAAACTTGTTCTTGGCGTTTAACATTGAGCCTAGCTTGCTCTTCGTTCGCTTTTAAACGTCCGCCTTCAAATAACGGCATCGAAATGCTGCCAAGTAAAGACCAAGCAAGGCTTGAAGGCGAAAATAAATCACTCATTCGATCAGTGCTATCACTGATTGAGGCTGATAAGTTCAAGCTTGGAAAACGCTGTTTGTGCGCATACGCAAGACCGGCATCGGTGCTGAGTAATTGATACCAACTGGCCATTAAATCAGGTTTACGGGTAATAAGCTCAGACGGCAAACCAAGTGGTATGGCATTATCAAGTAAAGGTAAGTCTGCGCTAACCGTAAGCGCTCCTCTGGGGTATTGCCCTGTTAAACGCTCTAAATCACGAATTGATTTTGTTAACGTAGCTTGCTGCTCTGCAATGTTTGAACGCTCTGTATTTAGCTCATTGCGAGCAAGGTAAACATCCAGTGCTTCGTTTAGACCTTGGCGGTAACCAGATTCAATGATTGATAAGTTTTGTTCTGCATTTTGTTCGCGCTGCTTAAAAAGTTCGAGCAATTTATGATTGCTGATCACATTAAACCAACCCGAAACAACATCAGCAACTAACTGCTGCTTAGCTTGCTCAAACGACGCTTTCTCTGCTAAGTATTCTAAGTTAGCTTGGCGCTCTGACGCCGACAACTTACCCCATAGATCAACTTCGTATCCGAGCTCAAGTGATGCTGAACTTGCATTATTGTAATTTACCGGGCGGTTATCTTTACTGCGGCTAGTTCGTGTTGATAAGTCTAAGCTTGGCCACAAAGCCGCACCCGCAGCAACGAGTTGTTGCTCTTTAATTGCAACATCATAACCCGCTTGTAAAATCCCCTGATTATTCGCTAAAGCCTGTTCAACTAAGCTCAGCACCTGTGGATCTTGTAACTGCTGTAACCAATTACCCTTCACAGCTAATACTTTTGAAGCACTGTCTAGTTGTTGCCAAGCGTTTGGTATAGCTTCAAGTTCTGGTACTCGTTCACTATTCGTTGGCTGGCTTGCGCATGCACTTAGCAAAACCACACTTAAGGCAACTAAACTTGGCCTACATTGCCAATTCATCATAAAAACCTGAAAAATAACTATTTATGAGTGTAATTCAAGCATTGCATTAAGTTTTGCTCAACTGACTTTACATAAAATTACACTCGTTGACGTTGTAGTACGATAAACGGCAGGTATTTAGCGATGAGATTAGAGTTACAACGTTCAAACGTAAGCTGGGAGCAATTTGAGGAGAAAAAGCAACCATGAGTGAAACTGTATTAGGAGCGACCGGTTTAACACTCAAAGCCTATGACCATTACTTGTTACTATTTTTTGCAACAGAAACAAAAAAGCCCCGCAATAGCGAGGCTTTTAAATAATGGTGCCCAGAGGCGGAATCGAACCACCGACACGAGGATTTTCAATCCTCTGCTCTACCGACTGAGCTATCTGGGCATAACAATTTACTAATTGTTTAATAAATGGTGCCGACTATCCGAGTTGAACGGATGACCTACTGATTACAAGTCAGTTGCTCTACCAACTGAGCTAAGTCGGCACACTAAAACTGTGTGCGTTGTGCACTATAATCACTTTAAAAGTAATTATCAAATAATGGTGCCCAGAGGCGGAATCGAACCACCGACACGAGGATTTTCAATCCTCTGCTCTACCGACTGAGCTATCTGGGCTTAAAAACTAGTTAATTAACTAGACTTTTAATAAATGGTGCCGACTATCCGAGTTGAACGGATGACCTACTGATTACAAGTCAGTTGCTCTACCAACTGAGCTAAGTCGGCACACTAAAGCTGTGTGCTGCTGCACTATATTAATGTTATAATCTTTTGATTTAAAACACCAATATTTTTAATAATGGTGCCCAGAGGCGGAATCGAACCACCGACACGAGGATTTTCAATCCTCTGCTCTACCGACTGAGCTATCTGGGCGTGCGGCGTATTAAACGGGTTTTGCCTTCGCAAGTCAACTTTTTTTTTGAGCTTTATAACTGTTTGAACAGTTTTCCATCAAGATTGCTATTTTTAATACTTTTACGGTTATTTAAGCATCAAACTGACGCTTTCTGATAGTTTACTCTAATTGTTATTTGGTTTCCTTAGGTAAAAACGTGGTGAATTTTTCTTCGTTGATGGTAGGATTGTTCTACCATCAAGGAACTGCTTAATTTTGCTGTAAAATTATTGGATAAGACCCATGCCGAGTAAATCGACCTCTACTGTAAAAGGCCTATTACCTCTTTTTATAATAACAAACGTAGTTATCACCCTATTAGCGGTGGTTGCTTACTCCTTTTACCCAACCAGTAACGCGCCGAAGCAAACAGAGCCCCCTCGCTTAACTGCAATAGAAGTTTCAGAGTTATTATCTGCACCACTTATCAGCGCACTCACTATGCCTGGACAAGATAAAGTTAAAGAAGTACTCGATTTAAGCCTATTGCTTAATAAAGATTTTGATTACTACTTATATAGATACGAAATTAATGGCGATGCATCGCTTGTCTACGCTAATAACAAAGAGGCGCTTATCGCTTCAAGTAAAGTGGACCAGCAACTTGCTCAAGGCACAATTATTCATACGGTGCTTGAGCTGAATGATCAACCCGTTGGTGAGCTTATAGTAAAACAACATCCACAGCAGCAACCAATCATAGAATCAGCCGCGCTCTCGTATGCCCTCGCGGGTTTAACGCTTTTAGCTTTAGTTATTTTATCATTTGCCTTGAGTGTATTAATTAATAAACGTTTTATGAAAAACAGCGAATCACTCAGCAACGAATTAATGGTAATAACACAAAATGCCGATTATCAAACGCAGGTGTCAGAAGAGCTCGATTTTGGCTTAGATAAAGTCGCTAAAAATATTAATCAATTACTTAATAAAGTGTTGTCGGTTATTACCGAAAACAAAGCCGCTCAGCAAGACTTAGAAAAACTACAAAGCGGTCTTGAAGCAGAGGTACAAAGCAGAACACTGGCCCTTGAACAAGCCACCTTAAAAGCAGAACAAGCAAACGAAACCAAAACGACCTTTTTAGCAACCATGAGTCATGAAATTCGCACTCCCATGAATGGCGTGATTGGTACAATTGATTTACTGCGTCAAACAGAACTTGATGGAGCGCAACATAGACTAAGCACCATTATTAGAGACTCAGCGTTTTCATTATTGGGAATTTTGGATGATATTCTTGATTTTTCTAAAATCGAGGCGGGTAAACTTAATATAGATAATACGCCATTTTCAGTGTCAGACACCATTGAAGAGGTCGCGCGGGTGTTGTCATCTGTCGCGAGAAAGCGCGATCTTGACCTTGAGCTTGCCATTGCCCCCGACATTCCAACCAACCTGATTGGAGATACTGTTCGCGTACGCCAAGTACTGTACAACCTATGTAGTAACGCCATTAAGTTCACCACCACCGATGATAACCGTAAAGGCTGCGTAAAAATATCAGTAGAAGTGGTGCAAAATACCACCGATCACTACACCTTACGCTTTGGTGTTTCTGATAATGGCAAAGGGATGACACGCGCACAACTTGGCGAAATATTTAATCCCTTTATACAAGCCGAAAGCTCAATTACGCGTGAATACGGTGGAACAGGCCTAGGGTTATCCATTTGTAAAAGCTTAACAGAGCTTATGCTGGGCACTATTTCTGTCACCAGTGACTTGGGTATCGGCAGTGAATTTATTGTAGAACTTCCTTTTAGCACGCAAGGTAAAGTCGATTTTGCACATAAACACGTCATTAAAGATCAGCGCGTTGTGGTTGTTACGAATCATGATGGCCGTAAAAAACTATTAACGCGCTATCTCTCGTTTATGGGGGCCACCGCCGTCATTGCCGACAGCAACGAAAAAATAGAAGCAGAACAAGACAGTAAAGATATTATTTGGGTTCTCGATGGGATCGAAAGCATGGAGGACATTAATTATATATTGCGCCGCCTGCTTTACACGCTAGAAGATAACCACCAACAAGTAATCGTTCTCAGTAAATTAGATGAAGCAGCCGTTAATCATAAAAATATTTTCTATTTAAATGCTGCCCCACTGTGTAAGTCTAACTTTATGATGTCGCTACTTGTTGCTGCGGGCTTACATCAGCCAAAGCAAATTACTTCTGCAAAAACATTTAACAACTACTTAAGCGTTGAACAAGCGCGCGAGGAAAATAAGCTTATTCTGTTAGTGGAAGATAATGTTTTAAACCAGCAAGTGTTAACTGACCAACTTCATTTACTCGGTTACGGGGTCGAGTTGGCAGAAAATGGCCAACAAGGTTTAGAGCTGTGGCGAAAAAATCACTATGCGATTATTCTCACCGACTTACACATGCCAAAAATGTCAGGTTACGACATGGTAAAAAGTATTCGCGAAGAAGCTTCTCAGCTAGAAGACATTAATGCACAACCGTATATAGTAGCAATCACAGCAAATGCGCTTAAAGGTGAAAAAGATCGTTGCTTGAGCATTGGTATGAATGATTACATCACTAAGCCTGTTGAATTAAATGTGCTTGAATCCACCTTATTAAAGTGGTCTAACAAAAGAAATCCACAAAGCACATCGGTTGAAGCCAAAAAATCAGCTATGCCTATCGATATGAACATGCTCGCTAAATATATTAATAACGATGAGGCTAAAAAACTGCGCTTCTTTAAAATGTATTTAGAGCAAAGTAATCAATTGACTAAAAATATTAATGCGGGTGTCATTGAACATGACATCGACAGCATTATTTCGTCGTGCCACCAGCTAAAATCAATTTCGAAAACGATTGGTGCGATGAAAGTCGCCGAGCTTGCCGCTGAATTTGAGCACTTTTGCAAAAACGAAGAGCCAACCAGCGATGAGCTAATTGAGCTGCGTGATGGTTTTGAAATTGAGTACTCTAAGGTAGCGCAGTTTCTCAAAGAGCAAATTAAAAAAGCTGAAACCGAGCAATAAAAAAGGGCCTTTTGGCCCTTTTCTATTATTTTTCAGGTGGACGGTAGCCTTCTATTTCTACGTCTTTACCTTCAAATAAAAACCCTACCATTTGCTCTTCTAAAAAAGCACGGTGCTCTGGGTCCATCATATTTAAATGTTTTTCATTGATCAGCATTGTTTGCTTATGCTGCCATTGGCCCCACGCTTCTTTGCTGATGTTGTTGAAAATCTTTTCACCAAGCTCACCTGGGTATAGTTGGAAGCCTAAGCCTTCAGCTTCTTTTTGTAACTTTTGACAAAATACTGTACGTGCCATAATTGCTCTCTACTCTTATTGCGTGATGCTATTGTAATCTATTGTGCTTAATTGTTTAACCAGCTTTTTAGTGGGTGCAGCCAACCCAACTTCAACCGATTCGTCAAGCGGATACCAAACAAGTTGGTGCTCGTTAATAAAATCAGGAATTGCCGGTAAGGTTAGCACATGTGGGTTAATGGTTAATTCAAAATGCGAGAATACATGGGTAAATGCCTCAAGTGCTTGCGTGTTACCAGTTAAACCATGTTGTGCTAAAAAGTGTTCTAACTCGCTGTACTCGGTAAATTCAAAAAAGCCAAATAAACCTCCCCAAATACCGCTACTTGGCCGCTTTTCCATTAATACTTTATTGTCACAGGCTAAAATAAGTTGATGACACGCTTTTTTAGGCACCGCTTTTTTAGGTTTTGAGTGTGGAAACTCTTTCACTTTACCTTGATTAAATGCCTGACATTTACTCTTTAACGGGCATGGCTGACAATCAAACTTACTGCGAGAGCAAAGACTTGCTCCTAAGTCCATCATGGCTTGGTTAAATTCAGTAACCGACTCTTTGGGGGTTAACTGAGACGATAACGACCAAAGCTGGTTTTCAACTTTTTTAACCCCGTACCAGCCCTCAACCATAAAGAACCGCGCAAGAACCCGCTTAACATTACCATCTAAAATAGGGTGATGTTGACCCAGCGATAACGATAAAATAGCGCCTGCAGTCGAGCGGCCAATGCCAGGTAAATCCATGACTTCTTCGAGGGTTGTAGGAAACTTGCCTTGGTATTTATCACGGACTATTTTTGCTGTTTTATGTAAATTACGGGCACGGGCGTAATAACCAAGCCCAGTCCAGTGATGTAATACCTGATCTTCATCAGCATTAGCGAGCGCGATAATATCAGGGAAGCTTTGCATAAACTTCTCAAAGTATGGGATAACAGTGATCACTTGCGTCTGTTGCAACATCACTTCGGAGATCCATACTTTGTAAGGGGTTTTATTTAACTGCCATGGCAGTGTCTTACGACCATGAAGGTGATACCAGTCAACCACTTGGTTAGCAAACCAAGTTGACTCCTTATTGCTTAAATTCAAAATAACATCTTTACTTGCTGAAGCTCATTGCGGCTCAGTCTATTGCAGTTAGTTAGGCCAAGCAAGTGAAAACCCAGCATCGAGGCGTGTTACCCTTACAGGATTAAATAAGAGTTAATATAAGTGTTAATCCGTCCTTAAATAGAGCAAAAGCGCTTCGCATATTTATTCGCGTAATTAACAGCGACACAGCGCTTTTGCCAATTATGCCCCCTCTCCACGTCATAAACTCCGCCATGCCTCAATATCAAATTCACTACAGCAAAATTAATCTCGAAAGATAAACAGGTCCTAACTATTGTACTCAAGGCGCTGGTCAGGGATAATACGCACCCTTTTTCTATAGTCCGTGTTTTTATCAGGCCAAATTATATGAATGACTCAAGTAACCCTAACCTCGAGCAAGCAAAGCAAGAGGGTAAATATATCCGCACTATTCGTAGTTTCGTTAAGCGCGAAGGTCGCCTAACTAAAGGCCAAGCAGCCGCCATCGAAAAGTGTTGGCCAACAATGGGCCTTGAGCATAAAAACGGCATGCTCGACCTGAAAGACGTCTTTGGTAACGATAACGATATCGTATTAGAAATCGGCTTTGGTATGGGTAAATCACTTGTTGAAATGGCCAAAAATGCCCCTGAGTTAAACTTTATTGGTATCGAAGTACATCGCCCAGGTGTGGGTGCATGTTTAATGGATGCCGATGAAGCGGGTATTACCAATCTACGTGTATTTGAGCACGATGCTATTGAAGTGTTGGCTGACTGTATTGCCGATGAAAGCTTATCTAAGCTGCAACTGTTTTTCCCTGATCCATGGCATAAAAAGCGTCACCACAAGCGTCGTATCGTGCAACCTGAATTTGCACAAAAACTACGTAGCAAGTTGAAAATAGGTGGGGTTTTCCATATGGCAACAGACTGGGAAAATTACGCAGAACACATGCTAGAAGTTATGCAAGTTGCAGAAGGTTACAAAAACCAATCTGAAACAAACGATTATGTTCCTCGCCCTGATTCTCGCCCGTTGACTAAATTTGAGCAACGCGGTCACCGTCTAGGTCACGGTGTATGGGATTTAATGTTTGAACGTACGAAGTAACATAAGGTAAAGCCAGAATGAGTAAGTTAACCAACCCCAGTTTATTATTACTTCGCAACGACGAAGAGTTAGTTGGGCAATCCATTTTAGTGGTTAACTTTGAACAAGATGGCTTTTTACGAGAGCTAAAAGCATTAAACCCAAATGCGGCCATAACTGCATTTAGCTATAACCACGCAAATGCACAGTATGCCAGTAAAATTAATGGCATACGCGCGGTGGTTGATCACACTATTCCTGAAGGGAATTACGACTTAGTTATCTATTACTACCCTAAAGCGAAGCCTGAAGCTTTAATGTGTCTTGATAATATTCGCGCTATTTGTAAAGAAGATGCACAGCTTCTTATTGTTGGTGAAAACAAAGGTGGCGTTAAGTCAGCAGAAAAGCAGCTTAAGGATTTATGTGGTTTTAGTAACAAAATCGATAGCGCCAAACACTGTATTCTATACCTTTTTTCTGAGCTGACATTAAACGATAGTTTTGATATCAGCCGTTACCACAAGCCATTTCAAGTTAAAGCGGGCGATCTTGAATTTACCGCTATCAGTGTACCGGGAGTATTTAACCATGGCGCACTCGATGTAGGGACCGCTGTGTTATTAAATAACGCCCCTAATATCAGTAAAGGTAAAGTACTCGATTTTGCTTGTGGGGCCGGTGTAATTGCCGCCTATCTAGGAATTAAACACCCTGACCTTGTGTTTACTTGCAGTGATGTCAGCGCACTTGCAACCTATGCAACCACACAGACTCTTGCGTTAAACAATTTACAAGGTGACGCAATATTAAGTGATGGTCTTGAAAGTATTGATGGTAAATTTGATTTAATAATCAGTAATCCACCTTTTCATACCGGCATTGCGACCGACTACACAATTGCTGAAGCGTTTTTAGCTAATGCAAAACAACACCTTACTAAACAGGGTAAGCTTACAATCGTCGCGAACAGCTTTTTGAAATACCCTCCTATTCTTGAAGCACAATTTGGTCAATACACAACTGACTTCAAAAATACTAAGTTTTCAGTTTACTCAGCGGCTTAGTTTTCGTTAATTAATATTGGTTGTTGAAATATTTTTCTTATTATTTAGTTACTTTTTGTTGTCTTTGCTAGACTAAGAAGTTACTAATAATACTAAAAAGATTGGCTTTAGACAGCGCATGTCAATATTCTCTGCACAAACAAGTATTCGCAAAGCTTTAACTAACGCAGTAATGTTAGTTACCGCACTCTGTTTGTCGCTATCTATTTCTATTTCGACCTACCTTGATGTAAAAGAGCAAAAATCACTCATCATCGATAAGATTACTATTTTATCTAAAATTGTCGCATACAACGCACAAGTTACCGTGCTATTCGACGATAACGAAACAGAAACTGAGCGCTTAAAATCATTTGAGTCAGTGCCTTTAATAAAAAACATTCATATTTACTCTATTGACGAGCTTTCTAATGAACCGGTTTTTTTCAGTAGCTTTAACGCCAGCAAAACACCGCCCGTTCCAATTAAAGTAGGTAGTATTAATGACTTATTAGTACCTAATGTTAAAGATAAGGTTATTGAGCTTGTTACCCCTATCGTTTACGAGGGGAACACCATTGGCTATGTGTATATTCGCGGTGGTCTAGACCGATTAAATGAATACATTAATCATAAAATTATGATTGATATCCTACTGACGCTGTTCGTATTGGTATTAGTGTTTTTTGTTGCGCGAAGTATTCAAAAGCGTATTGCAAACCCCATTGATGAGCTGAGTGTGTTACTGCAAGACGTTTCTAAAAATCATAATTATGAAACGCGCGCGCAAAAAACCAATATTGATGAAATAAATCAACTCGCGGGCAGCTTAAACATCATGCTTGCGCGCACTCAAAAACAAATTGAGCGCCATGAAAAAGACAAACAAGAGATAAAACAACTCAACCAAAGCCTTGAAGAAAAAGTAAATCAGCGAACCATTGCCCTTCGTGAAGCAAACCAAGAGCTACTCAACACCCTTGAGCGAATGCATCAATATCAAAACCAAATCGTTGAAAACGAAAAAATGGCTTCGTTGGGCCAAATGGTTGCAGGGGTCGCACACGAAGTTAACACCCCAATTGGTCTGGGGATAACCGGGTCGACGCTGTTGCGTGACAAGCTGGCTGAAATCAATACGCTGTTTGAACAAAAAACCTTAACATCGGCACATTTAAAACGCTTTATAGATGATGGCATTGAAAACCTCGACTTAATTTATCGTAACCTCAACCGCGCTGCCGAACTGGTGTCGAGCTTCAAAAAGGTGGCTGTAAACCAAGATGGCGAAATGACTTCTCTGGTTAACTTACATAACCTATTAAGTGATGTTGTGCTCTCAATGCGTTCAGAAATTGAATACCGCAGCCCTAAAGTAAACATTAATTGCAGTCACGACATTAGCATCGAAACAAAGTCAGGGCCGCTGCAACAGATCTTACAACAACTGTTAAGTAACTCCGTGATACACGCTTTTACTGACAATCAAAATAACGAAATAACCTTTGACGTTGAGCGTAATGAGAGCAGCTTAGTCATTCATTATTTCGACAATGGCGTTGGGGTAGACAAATCGATTAAAAAACGAATTTTTGATCCCTTTGTTACCACCAAACGTGGCGAAGGTGGAAGTGGTCTAGGCATGCACCTCGTTTATAATTTAGTTACCCAAGCATTAGGGGGCAGCATTATTTACGATGAGCTAAGTAATGAAGGCGCTCACTTTATTATTACTCTGCCATTGAACGAAGGTGCAGTTTAATGAGAGCGCTCTTTTATCTATTTGTATTAGTGCTTATAACATACCCCGCGCAGGCTAAGTCACCTGACCAAGTAAAATCGGCATTTTTATTTCAAATTGCGAAGTTTGTTGAGTTCACACATGATGACACTGCACGCCCTGTGTCATTTTGTTTTTACAGTTTAAATAGTGGTCCTGGTGCATTTATGAAGGACCGAGATGAACTGCAAATTAACAACAAACCAATTAATGTGATATTAGTTAAAAAAACTCAGCAAATTTCTGAACTTTCTCAACTTTGTGATATCACATACATTGATGAAACATTAGAAAATGATATACTTCCACTTTGGACCGATACAATTTCATTGGATACTTTAACAATAGGTGAAAGTATCAGTTTTTTAGAAAACGGCGGCATAGCCTCTCTGGTTCAAGAAGGGAATAAAATCCGACTGTATATCAATAAGCAGCACGTATTGCAGCAGAACTTTAAAGTGCAATCTCGATTGTTAGCTATGGCTAAGTTTTATCCAAATTGATTTTACTTGTTAACAATTGGATCTACTCCTATAATCTCTAGTATTCGGTTTTGCTTGATAATACCGAATTTTTGTAAATAAAATTTCCGAAAAGGTTAATATACAATGCAAACGCCAGTCATTCTGATCGTAGAGGATGAAGACGTAACTCGACTAAACCTCGTTAGTTTATTTGAAGCTGAAGGTTACAAAGTTATTGAAGCCATTGATGGCGATGATATGCATGACAAGCTTACAAATAATGATGATGTGAACCTTGTAGTTATGGACATCAACCTACCAGGTAAAAACGGGTTAATCTTAGCTCGTGAATTACGTCAAAAACGCAATGTTGGCCTGATTTTCTTAACAGGTCGTGACAACGACGTTGACCGTATTCTAGGTCTTGAAATTGGTGCAGATGATTACATCACTAAGCCGTTCAACCCTCGCGAACTAACGATTCGTGCGCGCAACCTAATCTCTCGTACAGCGTTAGGTGGCGAAGAAGCTAATATCGAAACAAATGGTGTTATTACATTTAACGGTTGGGAACTTGATGAAAACAGCCGTTGTTTAACATCACCAAGTGGCGATGCTAAACGTCTGCCTAAAGGTGAATACCGTGCGTTACGCTTAATGCTTGATTCTCCTGGCCGTATCTTTAGCCGTGAGCAACTTATTAAGCATATGACTGGCCGCGAGCTACGTGCTAACGACCGTACAGTTGATGTAACAATTCGTCGTATTAGAAAACACTTTGAAAGCGATAACAGCACATCTGAGCTTATCAGCACCATCCATGGTGAAGGCTACCGCTTCATTGGTAAAATTGACAACTAATTAGAACTAATCTTCTAACTGTTGTAAAAATAATTGGAGGGCTTCATGCCCTTCATTTATTTTATCTGCTAAAACACTTAACCACTCTTGCAGTTCTTCTGCACTCTCATCAAGCGCACCGTGTTCCATCTTTTTAGCATGTAATTGCACATCGTTTAAACCAACAGAACCTGCAGCACCTTTTAGCTTATGGGCTACCGATTTATATTCTTCTCTGTCGTCTATAGCCAGAGCATCGGCTAATTCTGTTTGATACTGCGGGTTAAGCTTAGCAAATAACGCAGCGCTGCGTTTAAACACCTCTAACCCCATAGAGCCAACAAAATCTTCAATGGTTTCAATGTCGAGTAATTCTACTTTGATACCGGAAAGATCTTTCGGCTTAGCGGCTTTAACAGATGCAGAGTCAGGTACTTTTTGCTGTTTAATATCAAATAGCTCACCCAGCATTTTATCAAGCTTCGTGGTGTTAATTGGTTTTGCTAATGCACCTTGAATACTTATACCTGCGAGCTCCTCTTCGGCGCTTCTTACGTTGGCGGTAAGGGCGACTATCGGTAAGTTATCAAAATGCTCATCATAACGAATTTGCCTTGCTACTTCATCACCATTAATGTCGGGTAATTGCATATCTAATAGCACTAAGTCTAAATCATCCTCGGTGTAAACAAACGACAGCGCATCTTCACCGGTTTCAGCCCAAATAACTTCGTGACCACGCTGCTCTAACAGGTTAGTTGCTATTTCAGCATTTAATGGCACATCTTCAACTAACAAAATGTTTAAGCTGCGAACTGCATAGCTTTGCTCGGTTGGCGCAATACAAAGTTTAAGGGGGATTTCTACCACGAATACACTGCCCTCGCCCTCTGTGCTGCTAACATGTATTTCACCTTTCATGGCACTAACCAACGCTTTAGTTACGGCTAAACCAATTCCCGAGCCAATTGCGTTGGTGCCATTTATATCTGGCGCTTTATAATACATGTCAAAAATACGGTGTAGCTGCTCTTGAGGGATCCCTTGTCCTGTATCACTCACTCGCATTACTAACCAAGGCCCATCAGGGCGATTTTCACGGCGGCATTCGAGTTCTACATGACCTTGCTGGGTAAATTTCACCGCATTATTAATAAGGTTCCAAACAACTTGGCGAAGGCGGGTCGGATCTAAAGACGCATACACATCAAGCGTGCCTTTACGCTTGATATTAAAGTCGAGGCCTTTTTGTTCAGCAATTAAACCCGCAAAGTTCACAACATCATTAATAAAGTCTGCAACATTCACTGAATCGGCTACAATATCAAGTTGCTCACGGTCAATTTTATCTAAATCTATAATATCATTGAAGATATTACCCAGCGTTTCAGCACTTGAGAACACCGTATTACACCAGCTTCGTTGCTGCTTATCGAGCTCAGTATCGAGTAGCATGCGGGTTAAACCAACAATGCCATTAAGTGGGGTTCTTAATTCATGGCTCAGAGTAGCAATGAATTTCCCTTTATCTTTGTAGGCTGCCTCTAGCGCTTGAGCAGCTTCTTTACGGCTGGTGATATCACGACCGAACGCAAGTAAGCCTATGTATTCACCTTTTTCATTAATAAACGGCAATTTACGCATTTCAAACCAACGTTTCTCCCCTGCTACAGGGTATTCAACGTCTAAAGTGAGTGCTTGATGAGTCTGCGACACTTTTTTGTCGGTGCGTAATACTTCAGGTAGATAATCGCTTGGGTAAATTTCTTCGACACTTTTGCCAATCAGGTCTTCGCTACTTTTACCAATCACCTCTTCAAACATTTTATTACACCCAGCGAACACACCATTGTTATCACGGTAGTAGAATAAATCGGGTGAGGAGTCGACAATAGAGCGAAGTAACATGCCCTGTTGTGCTAACTCTTGTTGTGTTTTCTTACGCTCGGCAATTTCTCGTCTTAACTCTTCAATTGCTCGGTGCTTGGCATGAAACGCCATTTTACGTTCGTCAATTTCTTCATTAAGGCGACTAATATTGTCTTTTAACGTTTGGTTTAAGAGCTTTTCTTGTTTGGTTGCACTGTCTAAGTAACTGTATGACGCTTCTAACTGACGAATAGAATTTAACAATACAGAAATTAAAATTGGCGATACGACAGCCGTAAAAAACATTACAGCCAATACATCAACTAAGGTTACGGTTCCAACTGCCACGTAGTAAAACATACACGACAATATTAAAGACATAACCAATAACAGGGCATAGCAAGCTGCGGCGGTTTTGAATTCACCGTATTTTGATATAAAGCTTGAGAGTGTGCGAGCCCACGGACTCAAAGAAGAATCAATCATAGATAAAGCTTAGGCACATAATCTAAAAAAAACAGCATAGCTAATTTTATCACTATTCCTTATGAAATATTCATATTGTGCGATAAACACAGAATTTTTTCATCAACGCCGCGTTTTTTATATTTTTTCATGTAAAATACCGCGCTTTAATAATTGCAAAGAATGAGTATTACCATGCAGACCACGATGCCAGATATTGCTGATACGGCTCCCGCCTTACGAACAGGAAAATTAGACTGGGTTGGCATGGGCGAAATTGAACTTCCTTTCATTTTTGAATCTCGCAATATTGCCCCTGTAAATGTAGTTGCTAAAGCACGCGCATTTGTAAATTTACATAAAGAAGATGCGAAAGGCATTCACATGTCGCGCTTATTTTTAGCACTCGATACCTTATCAACTGAACAGCAAGTGAACCCACAAACACTTGCTCAGGCACTTGATACCTTTATTAGTAGCCATGATGATTTAAGTGACCAAGCACAAATTGAATTTAAGTTTGAGCTTCCATTGCGTCGTGAGTCTTTGTTGAGTGGCAAAGTGGGTTGGAAAAACTACCCAATCCACCTAATAGCCAAAATTAATCAAGGTGTATTAAGCTTTGAGCTAATGGTTGATGTCACTTACTCATCGACTTGCCCATGCTCAGCTGCACTCGCAAGGCAATTAATTCAACATGCATTTGATGAAAAATTTGCAGAGCAACAAATTGATAAACAAATGGTTTTAAACTGGCTGGGCACAACAGAAGGGATTGTCGCCACACCCCACTCTCAGCGATCAATTGCAAATGTGAAAGTGAAGCTTGATAACGCTCTCACCAGCTTTGATGTGGTTGGCTTAATAGATGCATTAGAAGGTGAATTAAAAACCCCTGTGCAAGCGGCAGTTAAACGTGAAGACGAGCAAGAATTTGCACGTTTAAATGGCCAAAACCTGATGTTCTGTGAAGACGCCGCTCGTAAAATCAAAGGGCTGTTAGAAGAGCAAGAGTATGCCGATTACTGGTTGCAAATCAACCACTACGAATCACTTCATGCGCATGATGCTGTTGCAATTGCCGTAAAAGGAGTTGCTGGCGGTTATACTGCTTAAATAATTTGGTAACTCCCGACACTTAGGCACACATATTGCTTTTATATTTCAGTGTCAATTTGTTGTTGTGGAGTTACCTTATGGAATTCGCTTTATTATCAATTTTAGTTTTAGTCGTAGTGGCTTCTGTTGTTGCGTCAAAGTTCAGCGATGATGGCGGAAACCCGTACCCTTTCACTCGTAAACAAAGTGTTTTTACTCAAGTTGAAAGTGCTTTTTTAAACCTTCTTGAACGTGCCGTTGGCGATCAATACAAAATTGTAAGCCGCGTAAAACTAATCGATTTAATTGACTGCAAGCAAGGCTTATCTGTTAAAGCAAAGCGAGCAGCCATGACGAAGGCAAAAGGTAAGCAATTAGATTATGTGCTTATCGATAAAGAAAAGCTAACAATCGTTGCAGCGGTTGATTTAGTAAATAATACCAACAAAGACGGTCATAAAGCACAGCGAGATTGGTTTGTTAGTGGCGCATTAGAAGCGGCTGGCATTCCTCATATTCGTATGAAGGTGAAATCGGGTTATCAACCAAGGGAAGTCCGTGATGCGATTATGTTTAAGCTAGGGAAACCTGCAGCAGCGCCGATAAGACCAACACGCAACCGTGTTACAAAGCCTGCAGTATTGTCGCCATCTCAAGCAAAAGCTCATACGAGCTCTACCGCACTTGCTGAAATATAAGTTGTCATAATAGTGGCAAAAGCAGACTTTCGGGTCTGCTTTTTTGTTTGTTTTATACATTTTTAGGTATAATCATCCTATTCAATCTAAGGAATCAAATATTATGCACGTTGGTATTATTGGCGCGATGGAGCCAGAAGTAAAAATTTTACGCGAAGCAATGGCAAACCCAAGCACGATGACAAAAGCAGGGTTTACATTCTACACAGGCGAATTAGCAGGTAATAAAGTAACACTTGTTCAGTCTGGTATCGGTAAAGTGGCGTCTGCGGTAGCGACCACGTTACTCATTGATAACTTTACACCTGATTGTGTGATCAACACCGGTTCTGCGGGTGGCTTTGAACCGTCATTAAATGTGGGTGATGTGGTTATTTCATCTGAAGTGCGTCACCACGATGTTGATGTTACTGCGTTTGGTTACGAAATCGGTCAAGTACCACAAATGCCTGCTGGTTTTGCAGCTCACCCAAAACTGATTGAAGCTGCAGAACAAAGCGTTAGCCAAATCAGTGATGTTAAGACCATGATTGGCCTAATTTGTACTGGCGACTCGTTTATGTGTGACCCGGTACGTATAGAAAAAACACGTGCTGAATTTCCAACAATGCTTGCCGTAGAAATGGAAGGCGCTGCAATTGCTCAAGCTTGCCACGTACTTGAAACGCCGTTTGTGGTTATTCGTTCTATGTCAGATATAGCGGGTAAAGAATCACCGCAGTCATTTGAAGAGTACATTGAAACAGCATCAATTAATTCATCAAAAATGGTTGTGGCCCTATTAGAAAAACTGACCTCGGTGAGTTTATAAGGTGATTACACATTTTGTTCAAACCCATTTGGACATTATTGTATTTTTTATAGCGCTCCTTGCTGAGCGCTTTTTCCCCTTAGTTAGCTGGTATCACCCCAACACTTTTTTAAGCATTATATTCGCAGCCTTGGGAGAGCGTTTATATAACCGTTCAAACCCCACGAGTTATCAATATCTTGCCTCTACCCTTGCCTTTACTTTGACCGTTTTAGTGATTGTCGTTCTTGTTGTATTGTTCTTAGAGTTTGCTTTCTACCCCGAGTTACTGAATGGCTTAATCTTATATTTACTGCTAAGTAGCCGCTTACAAGAAAAGAAGTCGCTGCGTATTGCTAGACTCATAAAACAAAATCAAAAAGCTATCGCAAAAGAGCTACTATCGAGTTTGGTTGCACGTGATGTGTCACGACTTTCATCGCCAGGTATCTGTAAAGCCACCATGGAGTCATTGGTGCTGCAAAGTGCGAGGCATTATTTTGCCGTTATATTCTTTTATTTAATCGGCGGGCCTATTAGCGCAATCGTTTATCGTTTATTAACGCTTATTCACCAATCATGGCGTAAAAAGCAACAGCCAAATAGTCCATTTTTAAAACCTATCGCAAAGCTGTTATTTGTCCTTGAGTGGCTACCCACTCGATTAGTTGCCATCACGATTGCGGCAACCAATGCCAGTAAACACAGTATTCATTATATTAAATACTACGGTAGACATTTTTATCAAACGAATACAGGCTGGTTATTAAGTGTGACCTCAGCAGCCTTACACGTACAACTTGGCGGCCCCGCACTTTATCAAGGCGAACGTTACAATAAAATGCGTGTAGGCACCGAACGATTACCCACTGCCGATGATATTCCTGTGCTTATAAACCGTTTAAATCAAGCAAAAGCATTCTGGCTGCTATCAATCGTTGCAATCGAAATAGCCACACTATTGCTCGTTAACTAATTGCGACAAAAAAACCAGCCGAAGCTGGTTTTTTGTTTTGCTTAGTATGGAAGTATTAAGCAACCGTGATCTTTGCAAACTTACGTTTACCTACTTGGTAAATCTCAGTGGTGCCTTTTGCAACTTCAAGCTTAGTATCTGTTACTTTTTCTTCACCATTAATTTTAACTGCGCCTTGCTTGATCATTCGCATTGCTTCAGACGTACTCGCTACTAAGTTTGCTTCTTTTAGCAAATTAGTGATAAAGACCGACTCTTCAGCGATCGTTACAGTCACTTCAGGGATTTCATCTGGTAAAGCATTTTTTTGGAATCGTTTGATGAAATCTTGGTGTGCACCTTCGGCTGCATCTGCGCTGTGGAAACGCGCAATTAATTCTTTAGCCAGTTCAATCTTAATATCACGCGGATTAACACCCTCTGCAACGCGTTGCTTAAGCGCAGCAATTTCTTCAATAGATAACGCACTTAGTAAGTCATAGTAACGCCACATTAGCTCATCACTAATTGACATCACTTTACCAAACATATCGTTTGGTTCATCAGTAATACCAATGTAGTTGCCTAATGATTTAGACATTTTTTGTACGCCGTCAGTCCCTTCAAGCAGCGGCATCATTAGCACTGTTTGTGGCTTTTGACCTTCGTCTTTTTGTAACTCACGACCCATTAGTAAATTAAAACGTTGATCAGTACCACCTAGTTCAACGTCTGCTTCTAATGCAACTGAGTCCCAACCTTGAACAAGTGGATATAAAAATTCGTGGATTGCAATAGATTGGCCACCGGCATAACGCTTTTTAAAGTCATCACGTTCTAGCATACGTGCTACTGTTTGACGCGCAGCCAGTTTGATCATGCCCGCAGCACCTAATGTCTCCATCCACGTAGAGTTAAATGCAACCGTTGTTTTAGCAGGATCAAGAATCTTAAATACTTGCTCTTTATATGTTTCGGCATTTGCAAGCACGTCATCACGGGTTAACGGTTTACGTGTCACGTTTTTACCCGTTGGATCACCAATCATACCTGTGAAATCACCAATCAAGAAAATCACTTCATGACCTAGGTCTTGGAAGGTTTTCATTTTATTGATAAGTACTGTGTGACCTAAATGTAGATCAGGCGCAGTTGGATCGAAACCCGCTTTGATCTTTAACTTCTTACCAGACTTTAATTTTTCAACTAATTCGTCTTCAATTAATATCTCTTCTGCACCGCGTTTTATCTCAGCTAGAGCGGTTTGTAAATCCACTGTGTATTACTCCAAAAATTCAGCTTACCGGGCGTGGTGGCCTATTAGGGTTAAAATAGAACTAAAACATTAAAATTTAGCTAGTTAGCGCCAGAAATACTGCACAAAAATAAAGCTAACTTAACCGTGTTAAGTAAAAGCCCCGAAGGCAGCGCGCGTGATTGTTCTTTATACCGCGTTATTGCATTTTAATGAAGGTACTTTAGTTAACTAATGCATAATTAGTTTAACTCTTGGCATCTGCTGCAAATTTAATCAAAAAAGTTTAACGCGCCTACTAATTCTAGCGTAAAATAGCGCCAGTTTAAATCTACAAAACTCTGGTATTTGCTCTATTTTAGGTATATCCTGCAATATTAGTAATTAATTTTCTTGACAGCAGAAAAAGGCACGTTATGGTTCACGTTGTGCACAAACTCCCCAAAAAACACAAACTGCTTATTCTCGGTTTGGTTTCTGCTATTGCTGGCTTAGCATTATTACCTTCGGAAAAAGCCACCGCATCAAAGGATAACAGTGCGAATGCACTTGAGATTGGCAAGCGCTACGAATTACAAGTTAAAGTTGACGATAACGAAAAACTGACTGAATTAAATTCTGAGCAAGCAGCAGCTAAACTTCCAGAATACGACCTTATCGACCATGAAGTTCGCAATGGCGATAATTTAGCACTTATTTTTAAACGTGCAGGTTTTTCAGCACAAACATTACACAAGCTAATCAATACAAATGCTGAAACGCGTAAACTGACAAAAATTCATCCAGGTGAAGTATTAAGCTTTGCAACCGCAGAAGATGGCTCATTAGCACAGCTTCGCTATGTTATCTCAAAAACAGATACCTTATACGTTACCTTAAACGAAGAAGGTAACTACGACACCTCTATCGATAGTAAAGAGATAGAAACGCTGAGTAAATCAGCCGGTGGAGAGATTAATAGCAGCTTTTGGACATCAGGTATTGCCGCAGGCCTTAGCGAACGTCAAATTATGAACTTTGCTGATATTTTTGGTTGGGATGTCGATTTTGCCAATGATATTCGTAATGGCGACCAATTCGGTTTAATTTACGAAGCACATTATGTTGATGGTGAATACATTGGCGACGGTAAAATTATTGCCGCAGAATTTATTAACCAAGGCGAGCGCTACACAGCAATTCGTCATACAGATGGTAACTTTTACACTCCTGAAGGCCGTAGCATGAAAAAAGCCTTCTTGCGTGCACCAGTTAACTTTAAATATATTAGCTCTAGCTTTAACCCACGCCGTTTACACCCTGTAACAAAGACAGTTAAGCCACACAACGGTATCGATTATGCCGCGCGCACTGGCACACCGGTTGTTTCAGCTGGTAATGGTAAAGTGCTTAAGGCAGGCTACAGTAAGTACAACGGTAACTATGTTTTTATTAGCCATGGCACTCAATACGTGACTAAGTACTTACACTTAAACAAAAAAATGGTTAAAACGGGTCAGAAAGTGAAGCAAGGCCAAAAAATTGGTACGGTCGGTGCTACTGGTCGTGTAACAGGCCCACACTTACATTATGAGTTTTTGGTAAATGGTGTACACCGTAACCCTAAAACGGTAAAACTACCTAAATCAGAACCCTTGCCTCGTGATGAGTTAGCCAAGTTTAAACCTATTGCAGATAACTTCTTAGCGCAATTACAGCGTAACCGTGAAATGCAATTAGCCTTAAACAAATAAGCTAATTAATAATGACAAAGCCGCTGCACGTTGTAGCGGCTTTTTTGTGCTTGGCCCTAAATTACCTTACGAGTAAATAAATAAGCTGAATAACCATTGAGATCATCACCAGAGGCCAAATGTACTTAGCGTATTTAGTTGCGCCATCAAGGCCCAGTTTTGAATGGTACTTTTCAAGTAACGGCACCAGAATAACCAAGGCAATAAACAAGCAAAGTAAGATAACAAATATATTCATGGTGGCTTCCTAATGTAGACGGTAATGTAACCAGTCTATAGGCAAAAAAAAGCGCAGTAAAATTACTGCGCCAGTCGGTTGGAAGTAAAATGTGTAATCGATTTATTAACCTACAATCGCTAACAAAATACCAGCTGCAACAGCACTGCCTAGTACCCCTGCAACATTTGGCCCCATTGCATGCATTAACAAGAAATTATGCGGGTTACTTTCAAGGCCTACTTTATTAACAACACGCGCAGCCATTGGAACGGCTGACACTCCAGCAGCCCCTACTAGCGGGTTAATAGGTGATTTAGAAATCTTATTGAGGCCTTTTGCCATAAAGACACCAGACGCTGTACCAATGGCAAAAGCCAATGCACCAAGTACTAAAATACCTATCGTTTCGACAGTTAAGAACTTATCGGCAGCCAGTTTTGAGCCAACAGCAAGACCTAAGAAAATAGTGGTAATGTTAATGATCTCGTTTTGCGCACTATTACTTAAACGGTCAACAACACCAGACTCTCGCATTAAATTACCTAAACAAAACATGCCAACAAGAGGGGTTGCCGCTGGTAAGAACAAAATAGTTAGGCTCAATACCATAAGCGGGAAAATAATCTTCTCAGTTTTCGACACAGCACGTAATTGTGGCATTTGAATTTGGCGCTCTTCAGGCGTTGTTAAAGCTCGCATGATGGGCGGTTGAATTATAGGAACCAATGCCATGTACGAATAAGCAGCTACTGCAATGGCACCTAATAAATCAGGAGCCAATTTCGACGCTAAAAATATTGCCGTTGGACCATCTGCACCACCGATAATAGCGATAGCGGATGCATCTTGCAGGGTAAACTCAAAACCTGGAATAAAGTTAAGTAAAATGGCACCAAATAAGGTTGCAAAAATACCAAACTGAGCAGCAGCCCCCAATAACAACATGCGAGGGTTTGCAATTAAAGCACTAAAATCTGTTAATGCACCCACCCCCATAAAGATCAACAGTGGAAAAACACCTGAGTCGATGCCAATGTGATAAACATAATATAAAAGCCCACCTGGGTCAGATAACCCAGCAACTGGAATGTTTGTCAAAATAGCGCCGAAGCCAATGGGTAAAAGCAGCAACGGCTCAAAATTACGTGCAATTGCCAAATACAGCAATAAACACCCTACGGCAATCATAATCAAAGCAGGAAAGGTAAAGTTTGCTATACCCGTTGCATGCCAAAGGTTTAAAAGACCATCCATCTTCTATCCCCTACGCTAACGAAATCATAGCATCGCCAGTGGTAACTGAGTCACCTTCGGCTACTAAGATTTCAGCGACAGTGCCTGTATGTGCAGCACGGACTTCGGTTTCCATTTTCATTGCTTCCATAATGATAACCACATCGCCTTGATTTACCGTTTGGCCCGGCTTTACCTTAATTTTAAAGATATTACCCGCCAATGGCGCATTGAGCGTTTCACCCGCTGACGCTGATGCCGATTGTGGAATTAATTCGCTGTCTTTAAGAGTAACTTCTTTAAGCTCACCACCTTGCGCTACTACGACATCGTAAACTTTCCCATCAACTTTTACGCTATACTGCTCAGCTTTAACGGCATTTTTGCCTGACGTAGGTTGTTTACTTTCAGTCTGGGCAGTTTCAGCTGTTGGAACTGCTTCAAATGCATCAGGGTTATGGCGGTTTTTAATAAACTTCAAGCCAATTTGCGGGAATAATGCATAAGTAAGCACATCATCAATTACTTCATCAGCAAGCTCTAAGCCTTGCTCTTTGGCTTCTTTTAAAAGCTCGGCTTCTAATTTCTCAAGTTCAGGCTCAAGTTTATCAGCAGGGCGACAAGTAATCGGTTCAGCACCATCAAGGACGCGTTCTTGCAGCTCTTTATTCATTGGCGCTGGTGTCGCACCATATTCACCTTTAAGTACACCGGCAGTTTCTTTAGTGATTGTTTTATAACGCTCACCAGTTAATACATTAAGTACCGCTTGTGTTCCTACTATTTGTGAGGTGGGTGTAACAAGCGGAATGAACCCTAAGTCTTCACGAACACGCGGGATCTCAAGTAATACTTGGTCTAATTTATCTGCTGCACCTTGCTCTTTAAGCTGGTTTTCCATGTTAGTTAACATGCCGCCAGGCACTTGTGCGAGTAAAATTCGACCATCAACCCCTTTTAAGCTGCCTTCAAATGCCGCATACTTTTTGCGAACATCACGGAAGTACGCAGCAATTTCTTCAAGTTGATTTAAATCGAGTTCAGTATCGCGCTCTGTGCCTTCAACAATTGACACAATTGTTTCAGTGGCACTGTGGCCATACGTCATACTCATTGACGATATTGCGGTATCAAGCATATCAATACCTGCATCAATTGCTTTTTGATATGTTGCAGTGCTAAGCCCTGTAGTCGCATGACATTGCATAGCAATCGGAATTGAAACTGTCTCTTTCAACCCTTTAATGAGTTGCTCACACTCATACGGTTTTAATAAACCCGCCATATCTTTAATACAAATAGAGTGACAACCAAGCTCTTCTAATTGTTTAGCAAGTTTTAACCACATATCAAGCGTATGAACAGGGCTTACCGTATACGAAATAGTCCCTTGCGCGTGCGCTCCCACTTTAACAGCCGCTTTAATCGCCGTTTCTAAGTTACGTACATCATTCATCGCATCGAAAATACGGAATACATCAACACCATTTTTATGGGCGCGTTCAACAAATTTTTCAACAACGTCATCAGCATAGTGGCGATAACCTAAAAGGTTTTGACCGCGTAATAACATTTGCTGTTTAGTGTTTGGCATTGCCGCCTTTAGCTCACGGATACGCTGCCAAGGGTCTTCACCTAAATAACGGATACAGGAGTCAAAAGTAGCTCCCCCCCATGATTCAATAGACCAATAACCTGCATGATCAAGCTTTTCGGCAATAGGCAGCATATCATCTAGGCGCATACGCGTTGCTAAGAGAGATTGATGCGCATCACGCAATACTAATTCGGTTAGTTTTAATTTAGCCATGTTCAAGCTGCTCCGTTATTGTTGTTTATTTCTAAATTGAGCGATAGCAGCGCTGATAGCTGCAATATGTGCCGGTGGTACCCCTTGCTGAGGCTGTAATTTTGCGGTTCGGACTGGAACTGAGCTCGCAGAGTTTTCAAATCGCCCCAACAATTTCGACATCAGCAGTACGGCTGAAATCAAAATACTGAGAAAGATAAATACACCCACCATACCCGTTAGCATTAAGCTGGCTGCGGTTGTAAGTAAGCCACCAATATCCATACTGCTCCCCTCGCTACTCAGAATAAAAAAACACTTAAATTGAATATTTATACACTCATAATAACAAACAAAACTTATTTTTAAAGCTTTATTGTCAATTGGTAAAACCAATTAATTACAGGGTAACACATCAAACAATTAATTAACACCAAGCCATTACGGCAATTAACTACCCAATATAGACGATAAAAATACTCAATATAGTCAAAAGTTATATGTAAAAATAGTTAACTGTGTAACGTAGCAGCGTAAAAATCAGCTAAAGCAAGGGGTTTGGTAACTTGTATGCCATACAGGTTAAATTGGTCTTACCAAGAAAACATACTCACAGGCGTCCACTTTCAGCATAGAAGTTGAAAAATTATCACTATGAATAAGTTACATGATCACTCGTAATAATTACCAAACGACACGCCACAAAAAAAACCGAAAAAAAACTAACAAATTGAAAAATAAGGACTTTAAAACTTTGGTATGGAACTCGCTTCAGTCTAATCAACCGAAACGAAATTAAATAACCAAGGAGAACATTATGTTACGCTGGACAGTTACTTTTTTAGTTATAGCGCTAATCGCTGCAGTGTTAGGTTTTGGCGGTATTGCAGGGGCCGCAGCAGGCATAGCTAAAATCATATTTTTTATATTCTTAGTTTTACTTGTTATTTCACTTATATCAGGTGCTCTTAGAGGCAATGTACCTAAGTAATAACAAACCAACAGCAATTTACTTTACTAATTTATTTACAAGGAATTTCATTATGAAAAATTCAACTTTAAAAGCAGCTACTATCGCCCTATTTTCAGCTTTATTTATTATGGGGTGTGAAGACAACACAGCAGAAGAAGCTGGTGAGCGCATTGATGAAGCAGTAACCGACGCTCAAAATGCAGTAGAAGATGCATGCGAAGAAGTTAAAGAAGGTGTAAAAGCAGAAGAAACTAACTGCTAAAAATAGAGACTTTACGAAAAAAAGCGGCTTTATAAGTCGCTTTTTTTCGTAAAGCATTGGTATTTTTGAAAAACATATACAAAATAACGAAGTATTTTTTTACTTTTACCTAATATGTATACTAAGCTGATATTGCTAAGAATGGACTATCAGCAGTATTCCATTGTTTTCTAGCCAACTATAATTTATTGGGAGATAACAATGTTAACCAGCAAACTATCTAATGCTATAAGATTAGCAATTAGTACAGGCTTCGTGTCATCAGTTTTACTGTATGCACCAACAAGTTCAGCCGAAGAAGAAACTGAAGCAAAAAAAGATCTCGAAGTGATATCAGTCACCGGTAGTCGGATTAGACAACCTGGTGCGGTCTCTGCAAGCCCTATTGTTTCAATTGGAGAAAAAGAACTAGGTTATCAACAAGAACCTGAAGTAGAGCAAATCCTTAGAACCCTTCCCTCTACAATCCCTGGAGACGGTAGTAACGTAAATAATGGCTCTGGCGGTGCAGCAACCATTAACTTAAGGGGCTTAGGTTCACAACGCTCTTTAGTGTTAATGAATGGTCGCCGGATGATTCCATACAACTATAATGGGTCTGTTGATAGCTCAACAATCCCCACAGCCCTCATTGAAAGAATTGACATTATTACCGGTGGTGCTTCTGCGGTATACGGCTCAGATGCGATTGCAGGTGCTGTGAATGTAGTCTTAAAAGATGACTTCCAAGGCGTTGATTTAGACTTTAAGCACTCTGAAACAGGTGATGGTGATGGCGATAAAGACAGCATAGCTCTGACAATCGGCTCTAATTTAGAAGATGATAAAGGCAATGTGGTTCTCTCTTTAGGCTGGAGCCAACGTGATCAAATCTTACTGGGTGACCGTCCGTTGGGCCTACTCGGTATAGAAACTAAAACAGGTGCTAACTACGAGCAATTCCTCAATGGTGAACCCCCAATTCCAGCACCAGCAGATTGTAGCGGTCCAAACTCTGTTGAAAGTGGCGGTTCAACAACTGCATTCCCTACAAGATTTGCGATTGTAGGTGCGGGTACAACAGGTTCTGGGCAATTTAGAAATGACGGAACATTGCAACCAGACACCTGTAGTGTATTTAACTTTAACCCTTATAACTTCTACCAAACACCTTCAGAGCGTTATTCTGCTACAGCCATTGCTAAATATAACTTAACTGATGAGCATAAAGTATATTCAAGCTTCAACTACACAAATACCAGTGTTGATACTCAGGTCGCACCATCTGGAACATTTGGTTCAAGCTTCAACTTACCGCTTGCTAATCCACTAATTGGTGACCAAGCTAGACAATTTATGATTGACGGAGCAACAGCAGCTCTGGCAGCTGGAAGCTTAGATGATAGCAACTGGCAAGACGTCAATGGCAATGGTATCGTTGATAGTGAAGACTATTTAAAAGTTCAACTTCGTCGTAGAACGTTAGAACTTGGCGCAAGAACAGAACGTTATGACAGTGCGCAATTCCAACTTGTAACTGGTGTGACAGGTTTCTTCCTTGATGACTGGGAATACGATGTTAGCTACCAATATGGTGAATCTAACAGAACCACAGTGCGTGGCGGCTATACTAACCTAACTAATATTCAAAATGCTCTTGATACAACAGATGGTGTCACTTGTAAAAATGGTGATTCTAGCTGTGTGCCAATCAATTTATTTGGTGGTTTCGGTACAATCACTGAAGAAATGGCAGGATACGCTCAAGCAATCGCCCTGCAACAGCAAAAATACAGCCAAGAAATTTTCACCGCAACGGTTAATGGCGCCATTAATTTTATCGAAATTCCAGGTGCAGGTGCGCCACTTTCGATGAGCTTTGGTTATGAAAATCGTCGCGAAAAAGGCCTTTTTGAACCGGATGAATGTTTAAAACTTGCCCCTGCAAGCTGCCAAGGGGGAGCCGGTGGTAACCAGCTACCGATTTCGGGTGGCTTTAAAGTTGATGAGGTATTTTTAGAAGGTTACCTACCTGTGTTAGATGGGTTACCTGGTGCTGAAACACTTGATGTTGAATTTGGTTTCCGCTGGGCAGACTATGACACTGTTGGTAGTAACGAAACTTGGAAGCTCGGTTTTAACTGGCGCCCTGTAAGTGATGTACTTGTTCGTGTAATGCAACAACAAGCAACACGTGCACCTAATGTTGGTGAGATTGCATCACCTGTAGTCACAGGCTTAGACAATGCACAACAAGATCCTTGCTCTGTCGCAAATGCCGCTAATATTGATGCAACGTTGAGACAACTTTGTATTTCAACTGGCATGACTGACGCGCAAGTAGGTAATGTACAAGATGTAATATCTGGTCAAGTGCAAGTTATCAGCGGGAGCGATCCTTTAAACCCACCTGGTGCTGAAGAAGCAGAAACATTTACTGCGGGTATTGTCTGGACGCCTGAGTTCAGTGCTGTTGAAAACTTTACAATTACACTCGATTACTACGATATTGATATTGATAATATTATTGGTAACTTCTCTGCTCAGGAAATTCTGGATGCATGTTATGTACTTGGCGATGCAAACGAGTGTGCAAAAATCAACCGCATTGGGGGTGATTTAACAATTGCTGGCGCGGGTATTGAGCAATTTACGACCAACTTAAAAAACCAACGCGCCGAGGGTGTAGAGCTTGGGTTTAATTTTGGTATTTTGCTTGATGATATGGGCGAATTGCAGTTCTCTGGTAATGTAAACAAATACCTAACTCAAGAATCACAAAGTTCCAGCACTGCCCGCATTATTGACTGTAAAGGGTATTTCAGCACAAGCTGTGATCCTGTTTCTGAATTACGCTGGGTACAACGTACTAGCTGGATTTGGGAAGACTTTACGGTTTCATTACAATGGCGCCATATAGATGGTGTTGATGTTGAGCCAATCGAAGCACCTAATGTTTTTGAAGAATTCAGAAGTATTGAAAGCTACGATTACTTCGATTTATTTGCCAGCTATCATGTTACCGAATACATGAATGTTACATTCGGTATTGATAACATGTTTGAAAAAGAGCCACCTGTAGTGGGCGGTGAAGCTGGTGATACAAGCTCAAACTCAGGTAACACATTCCCAAGTAACTATGACGTTTTAGGTCGTCAATTTAAAATGGGTGTGAAGTTAAAGTTTTAATAACTTAAAACCAGAGCGGCTTATAAAGCCGCTCTTTTTTTACTTAATTTTTTACTTACATTGAACAGTTAATACTTTCCCTGACGCCATACTGTTAATTTGCCAATTACCATCGACTAAACTCACCTTCGCTATATCACTTACTTCAAAGTCGCCGGGTACATTCAAACGGGTTAAATTATCAGCCAGTTGCTGCTGACAGTATGGGGGTGTATCACCATGCATTACCAACACCGGCTTATCAGTGCGCTTTGCAAAGTCATTGATTGCATCTCGATATACTTTAAAGGCGTCGCAGTCGCTTCGGCGTGAATCAGCGCATGGCTGCTTTTTAGTTGAACGATAGATATCGGCTTGAAAGCCAAACACATATGCTTTCGCACTCTGATTAACTAACGCCTGATTTAACCAATTTACATTAAGCTTGTCTCGTGTATCGGCCGCATCGAGTGCAACATGTTTATCAGTTTTTAGTATTTGAGAGCGGCCATTAAACGTACCAGGTATATGCAAAGTGCGAAACTCTATTCCGTCAAACTGCCAGCGAGCGTTTTCAAGCATATCGGCCTGCTGTGTAAAGCCCTCTAGCTGCTTCGCTTTTTTAACGTATGCTTCGTCATACATTAATCCTTTAACGTAGTTTAATCGCTCAAGTTCATCAAAACGGGGATTTAGCGTAGCACGGTCACAGTCGGTCCATTCATTGTCGCCAGGCGTGTAAATAAATGGCTGAGAAGAAAGAGAAGTAAGTAGTTTTTTATTGCTTGTTAAGAGTTCATTGGTACATGCAAGAGAGCCAGATTTCATATCACCTAAATGCATCAAAAAGCCATGAGGCGTAGTCGCAACAGCTTTTGCTAACTTGCCATTGGGCTTAGCAAGGTTAATTTCATCAATCGGTGTATAAGGCATGTCGGCAATAACTAAAAACGAGTTAGTGGTCACTGTAAGAGCTAAAGATAATGAGCTAAAGAGCATAATATTTTCGCCTAAAAACACATTTACTTAAACGCATTCACTTAAACTCTAGGCAGCTTAATTAAATAAGCTGTTTAGAGACAGGTAAAACGGGCAATAGCAAGGCGAAAAGCTTCATCATTACGTTGTTCTAGATAGAAACTTTTAACGCAGCTAGCGTCAGGTTTAATCCCTCTGAATGATTAAGTAATATTGCAGGTTGGTATAAGCTCTCATAATGACAACAAAATGAAAACCAACTACGGTAGTTTTTTTCTAAAAATGATAAACTTCATGTATCAAATAATGTGAGTACCATGAATGTCGCTAAGTATAACTTACACACTAGATAAACCTTATTACTATGAGTGCTTTGATGAGTCATTGCCCTACTCTTCACAGGCAAAACCAAAATATCCATTATTAGTATTGCTAATAAGCCTAGGGTTACTTGCCTTTTATATGCTTGAAAACCATTACCTTGGCAGCTTTATGTTTATGCTGGCTATCGTTGAGTGTTTATCGTTTTACTACAAACGCCCTTGGTGGGTCACTAGGCAAATGCTGAGTCGCGCATCAGGCAGTGAAGTAACTGTTAGTTTTGATGATGAGGGTGTAAAAGCCGAAAACCCTTACAAAAGCTACCAATTAAGTTGGCAGCAAATCAATGAGATTATTGAAACAGAGCGGGGTTATATTTTAAAAGCAGACAAAGGCATGCAGTATTTATCAAAGCAAGCGCTAAACGAAGCAATGACCACCGCGCTAAATAAAAGAGCCACTCAATGAGTGGCTCTTAAAAAATCTTTTTGCTGATTAAACATTACCCGGATTAGGGTTAGATTTCTCTGCTTGGATTCGCATGTAAATTTCTTCACGATGTACAGAGACATCTTTAGGTGCATTTACACCAATGCGAACCTGATTTCCTTTAACACCAAGAACAGTAACTGTTACTTCGTCACCGATCATTAGGGTTTCACCTACTCTTCGAGTTAGTATTAGCATTCTCTTGCTCCCATGTTCCAAAAAATTAAAAGATTCCGCGTCAAAATCATTTTAATGAAAACTAGACCTAAAAGTAAGTAAAAACTCTATATCTTACTCATTTTCAGTTAAAAAAACTTTGTGTAGTGCACGTACAGCCAGTTCTAAATACTTTTCATCAATTAAAACTGATATCTTTATTTCTGATGTTGATATAAGTATCACTTTGATGCTTTCTTGTGCAAGTGCATTAAAAAATAAACTTGCGACACCTGAGTGAGATTTCATCCCTACGCCAACAGCAGATACCTTGGCAACATTGCTTACTCCATTTATAGATTCAGCTTTGATAGCACTTTGGTTACTGGTTAAAATTTCAAGCGCCTGCTCAAAATCATTTGTGTGCACAGTAAAAGCATAGTCTATTTTTTCAAAGTTATGATTAACTTGATTAATCATATCTATTTCGATACCGAACTCTGCAAAAAGTTGCAAAATTTTTGCAAGGTTTTCCATTCCTTGTGGCACTGCGTTGACATAAATAAGACTTTCATCTCGATTAAACGCAATACCCGACACAATATTTGCTTGCACATCCGGCTCCTCAAAACTGATCAAGGTCCCTTGATCGGGATTAAAACTCGATAACACCCTGAGCGGTATATTATACTTTCCTGCTGCTTCGACACTGCGAATATGTAAGACCTTTGCGCCTAAACTCGCCATTTCGAGCATTTCTTCAAAGGTAACATGGCTCATACGACGCGCATTTGGTTCAATGCGTGGATCGGTCGTATAAACGCCGTCAACATCAGTATAAATTTGGCATTCATCGGCATTAATTGCCCCCGCAATTTCAACTGCTGAGGTATCAGTGCCGCCGCGACCTAACGTGGTGATATTGCCCTCGATATCACGGCCTTGAAAACCAGCAATAATTGCAATCCGGTTATGCTCAAGCTCATGCTTTAGCCGTGTCGCTGCAATTTCTTCAATACGGGCTTTACCGAACATATTGTCAGTACGAATATTTACCTGATCGGCAAGTAAGCTAACAGCGGAGTGTCCACGCTTAATTATTGCCATTGCCAACAACGATACCGACACTTGCTCACCAGTGGTAAGCAACACATCGAGTTCACGGGCACTAGGCCGAGAATCTATTTGTTTAGCGAGGTCAATCAGACGGTTAGTTTCTCCCGACATAGCCGAGAGCACCACCACAACTTGATGGCCTTGTTGTTTTGTTTTAACAACAAGGTCGGCGACGGCCTCAATACGCTCAATGGAGCCCACTGAAGTGCCGCCGAACTTTTGGACGATAAGTGCCACTAGTGATTAAGAACGTTCAGATAACCAACTAGTTACGCTTTCTAAAGCTGCGCTTAGGTTCTCTGGCTGAGTACCACCCGCTTGCGCCATATCAGGACGACCACCGCCTTTACCGCCCACTTGTGCAGCCATGTGATTAACAAGTTCACCCGCTTTCACTTTGCCTGTCAGGTCTTTAGTTACACCGGCAATTAAGCTAACTTTGTCGCCGTTTGCTACACCAAGTGCAATCACGCCTGAACCAATCTTCGTTTTCAGGTCATCAACCATGCCACGTAATGCTTTCGACTCTGTACCAGCTACATCAGCAACTAGAAGTTTAATACCATTCACTTCAACAACTGAGTCAAGTAGCGATGCACCCGCCGCACTTGCTAGCTTATCGTTAAGCTGAGCAATTTGCTTCTCAAGCCCTTTTGACTTTTCAAGGAGTGCTGTTACTTTTTCAAGTACCGTGCTGCTATCACCTTTTACTAGAGCTGCAACATCGTTTAACTGTTGCTCCTGCTCACTGACATACGCAACAGCTTCAGCACCTGTTACCGCTTCGATACGACGAATACCAGCTGCAATGCCGCTTTCTGATACGATTTTGAATAAACCAATATCACCAGCACGCTTAACGTGAGTACCACCACACAGCTCGATTGAGTAATCACCAATCGTGACTACGCGCACTTCGTCGTCGTATTTCTCACCGAATAACGCCATCGCCCCTTTTGCCTTGGCCTCATCAATTGCCATAAGCTCAGTCTCAAGCGCAAAGTTACGACGGATTTCGTCGTTCACTGCACGCTCAATTTGACGTAATTCATCTTTTGTTACGGCTTCAAAGTGAGAGAAATCAAAACGTAAACGCTCAGGGTCAACCAGTGAACCTTTTTGACTTACGTGATCACCTAAAATTTGGCGAAGCGTTTCATGTAAAATATGCGTGGCAGTATGGTTTTTCTTAATGCTATCGCGACGTGCTGCATCAATTGTTGCTTCTGCTTTGTCGTTTGTACCAATGCGGCCTTGTACACGACCATGGTGCGCAAATGCATTACCCAGCTTGGTAGTGTTAGTAACAACAAACTCACCACCCGCCACTTTTAACACCCCCGTGTCACCAACCTGACCACCTGACTCGGCGTAGAATGGTGTACGGTCAAGAATAGCAATACCTTCTTGGCCATCTTCAAGTACAGAAACAGATTGGCCCTCGGCAAATAATTCAACCACGGTGCCAGTGTAGTGCTCTGAGTCGTACCCTTTAAAGTCTGTGTGTTTTTCAGATTTAAGTTGCTGGTTATAATCAGCACCAAATTTACCCGCTTGCTGTGCTTGCTTACGCTGAACAGCCATGCACTCTTGAAAACCTTGCTCATCAATAGTCATGAAACGCTCACGCGCAACGTCAGCCGTTAAATCAGCAGGGAAACCGTAAGTATCGTAAAGCTTGAAGACTAAATCACCCGGGATTACATCACCTTCGATGTCAGTAAGGCTTTCTTCAAGAATTGCTAGACCACGCTCAAGTGTTTTACCAAACTGCTCTTCTTCGATGCGTAATACTTTTTCGATAATTTCTTGTTGCTTAGCAAGCTCAGGGTACGCTTGACCCATTTGCTCGATTAGTGCAGCAACAAGCTTATAGAAGAACGCGCCTTTTGCGCCAAGTTTGTTACCGTGACGTACTGCACGACGAATAATACGACGTAATACGTAACCGCGGCCTTCGTTTGATGGCATAACGCCGTCAGACACTAAGAATGCACACGAACGAATGTGGTCAGCCACTACGCGTAATGATTTATCATTTAAATCTTGCGCGTTGGTTACTTTAGCCGCCGCAGCAATGAGTGCTTGGAACAAATCGATTTCGTAGTTTGAGTGAACGCCTTGTAAAATAGCCGCGATACGCTCAAGACCCATACCAGTATCAACAGATTGCTTAGGAAGCGGCTCCATTGTACCGTCGGCATGGCGGTTGTATTGCATGAATACGAGGTTCCAAATTTCGATGAAACGGTCGCCATCTTCTTCAGGTGAACCTGGAGGCCCCCCCCAAATTTCTTCACCGTGATCATAAAAGATTTCTGAACATGGACCACACGGACCCGTGTCACCCATTGACCAGAAATTATCGCTGGTTGCAATACGAATAATGCGGTCTTCACTTAGACCCACTTCTTTGTGCCAAATGTTAAACGCTTCTTCGTCATCGTGGTAAATAGTAACCAATAACTTTTCTTGCGGTAACTTTACAGTCTCTGTTAAAAACTGCCACGCAAACTTAATCGCGTCTTGTTTGAAGTAATCGCCAAAGCTGAAGTTACCTAACATTTCGAAGAATGTATGGTGACGTGCAGTGTAACCCACGTTTTCAAGGTCGTTATGTTTACCACCTGCGCGCACACAACGCTGTGAGCTGGTTGCACGTGAATAAGGGCGGCTTTCCGCACCTAAAAATACATCTTTAAATTGCACCATGCCGGCGTTATTGAATAATAATGTGGCATCGTTGCCCGGGATCAGCGAGCTTGAAGGAACAATTTGGTGTTGTTTAGAGGCAAAAAAGTCTAAGAACTGTTGCCTGATCTGTGCGGTAGTCATATGCTGCATGTGAAAGTCTCACCCGTTTATTGCTGTGCTTGCATTGCAAAATCAATTTGTTCGTAATTAAAGCCTCGATACATCAAGTAGCGTACACGTTTCGCTTTTTCTTTCTGATCGAGTTCTTTACGTGAATTTGAAAACTTTTTTAAATATGCGTCCTGTGCGAGCTCAAACCAATCGATTTCGAACTCTTCGAGCGTCTTGTCTAACAAAGCCCGATCTATCCCTTTTGCCATTGCTTCGCTTTGGATGCGTTTAGCCCCATGATACTTCGCTAAATGGCGGCGTACAAACCCTTCGCAGTAGCGCTGCTCGTTAATAAAGTTGTGTGACTCACACCAATCTAACAAACGCTCTGTAAACTCGGGCGTCGCTTCTTTTTGTTGTAGCTTTCGGGTTAAATCGCGACGCGAGTAATCTTGTCGTGAAAGTAACCAAAGTACGTAATTTTTTAACTTTTTTTCTTTATCATCCATTACGCGTCAAAGCGTCCTGATTGTGACGATGTTTCTGGTGTCTTTGGTTGGTCATCACTTTTTGGCACAACTGGCATAAAAATAGCCTGAAAAGACACGAAGAAGCTAATGTAACAAATTGGCATTAAAACCAATAGTGGAATAAACGATAAAGGTATACAGATCAGCATTAATACAGCACAAATCAAACCGTAAACACCTAACGGAGCCATATTATGATAAAACACCATGAACGAGGTTTTTAATACCTGGAACATGTTGGTTTGCTTTTGAAAATAAACCAAGGGGACTGCATAAGCAAACGCCGTTAAATACACACAGATTGCCAGTAAAAAAACGGCCACTTGCCCCATAGAAATGGTTGCCAGTAAATCCGCTATGTGTGTTTGGTTTTGTGGGTCGAACGTTTGGCTTGAAATAACTGCATAGGCATCTGCAAAGATAAAATTAGATAACACCGCTAATAAAATGCCCGCCGCCATTTGATACACAGCAACTCGCACTAAACCAATACGGTTCCCTTTATTGGTAAACGGTTTAAAGATATCTGCCTGACTAATCGTGCCACCTTGTTGTTTAGTTAGCACGGCTTGATAAAAGCCCGCCATTAAAAATGGGGCAACAAATGCACCGACAACTTGCAGCAGGGGTAACACTAACGATAAGAAACCAATCACACCTATTAATAGGTGCATTAAAATAAACGTAAACGGTTGCAGCTTAAAGATTTCCCAACCTGCTTTAAACCATTTTACGCCTGCATCGGCTTTAAAAATACGCACTTCGATCGACATAGCTTCTCATTCAATAACGACAAAACGCACCGAGTATAACTGGGTGCGCTATTTGTTTATAGTCACCTGCTGTGAAAATTATTCAGGCTTTTTAATTTTTTTGATATCAAGCATGTGTGAACCATGTTTGATTTTTGTTTCTAAGTAAGCGCGATTACCAACAACACCTGCTTTAATGTGTGCATGCGTGCCGACAACTGAATCAACTTCAATGCCAGCATCACGCAGAGCTTTGAGCTTATTTGGGTTGTTAGTCATTAACTTAACATGCTTTTGATTAAGTGCCTCGAGCATTAAAACAGCGTCAGAAAAATCACGCAAATCATCGGCAAAACCTAGGTGGTTATTCGCTTCGTAAGTATTCATACCTTGCGATTGCAATACATAAGCATCAATCTTATTGTATAAACCTATGCCACGCCCTTCTTGGCGCAAATATAATAAAATTCCACCTTGCTCATGCATCATTTCAATGCACTCATTTAACTGCTCACCACAGTCACAACGCGAAGAATGAAATACATCACCCGTTAAGCACTCTGAATGCATACGAATTAAGGGGATGTCTTGCTCGGTGTCGGCTTGATTAAATACTAAAGCAATATGCTCTTGGCCATCATTTAAACCACTAAACGAGACGATTTCTGCAGGGATATCACTGTTTTTGCCAACATTTAGCTGGACTCTTGCTCTTACTTGCGCCACGACAAATCCAAATTAAAAAAATAAATGCAATACTGCAAATGTGATTACAACAGTTTGAGGTTGTAAGAATGCAACATACGACGAGTGATAACTAATATTGAGGCAGTTACCAGCAATTCAAGTATTATACACTCAAACCAGACGAAGATACGAGCTTTGCACATCTTTCAAGCTTAATTTTACAGCCGTATTCATCAACACTTCCTCCGCATTTTTAACTAGAAATTACCCAATTAAGTGACATTTATAATACCTTTTGCTAATCTCGACTAATAAATATGAGTAACCCTCGTTTGTGGTTTATTTAAAAGCTAACTTGCGAAATATAATAAGGATTATTATGAAAAAAGCCTCTTTAGCCATATGTTTAGGCATACTATTAAGCCAGCCTTGTTTAGCTAATCAAGATATAAACAGTGAGTTTAATGAAACTTACCGCGCCTATTTAGCTGCGCTTGAAAACCAACAAGACACTACCGAACTTGCGCAAAAAGCCTATCAACTCGGTCAAAAAGTGTATGGCGAAAACTCCGACAATACAGCGAATTTAGCCATTAACTACGCAAATAGTCTTGCCACGTACCAGCACGAAAAACAATACGAGTTATACAAAACGGCATACACTATTTTAGAAAAAAGACATGGTGAACACAGTACCGAAGTCTATGATGCACTGCTCGGCATGGCTGAATCGACTCAATCAGCAAGAAAAGCAAGTGCTTACTTAAGCGACTTAATTAGCATTGCTGAGCAACAAAAGAATGACAAACTGGTTGCCGACAGTAAGCTCAGTGCAGCACGTATTTTGGCCCTTAAAAACAGTGGTGAACGTTACTTAACAGCTAAACGTTACCTAGAAGAAGCCGATGAATATTACAAAGATAATGTGCCAAGTAACTCGCTAGAGCGTATTCAAGCAGACTTTTTAGCCGCCGCTTTTGCTCAAAGCAGGCACGATTATGACTACGCAATTGAGCGCCTTAACCATGTTGTTAAAGTATTTGATGACGCACTCAGTTTTGATCACAAAGCCGAACTGGACGCCCACTCTAAGCTAGTTCATTTATACGAAAAAATAGGTAAAAGCGATGAAGCAACCAAGCACTGTATTGCTATCGCAAAAATGGTGCCGTGGAAAGACAACCAAGAGCAAGAGCCCTTGTATCGCGTGCATCCTAAGTACCCCATGTCAAAGGCACAGCTTAGACAAAGTGGTTCTGTTATTATGGAGTTCGAAGTGACTCCCACAGGCTTTGTAGATAACGTTGCCGTACTTGAGTCTAAAGGCGGTAAAGCATTCGAAGTAGAAGCTATAAAAGCAATGAAAAAGTGGCGTTATGCCCCAAAATTTGAAGATGGGCATGCCGTTGCATCAACAACCCAAGTTCAGCTCGACTTTAAAATAAACTAATCAAAATAAACTAAAAGGTCGCAGTGCGACCTTTTAAAAAAATTAAAGCTTTTTGAGCAAGTTATCCGCCGCGTTTTCGATTAAATCTAGGACCTTTTCAAAACCTTGATCGCCACCATAATAAGGATCGGGAATTTCTTGCTCGCCCGCATCACCATGGCTTAAAAATAACGACAATTTATATTGCAAATGCTCAGGGCATTGCGCGTGTAAATCAGCAAGATTTTGCTTGTCAGCCGCTAAAATAAAATCAAACTCATAAAAATCAGCCTGCGTCACCGGGCGCGAATAAATTCCTTTAAAGCTGTAGCCTCGTTTTTCGCCTGCTGCTTTTGAACGTGAATCAGGTGGATTACCTTGGTGATAGCCAATCGTGCCTGCTGAGTCGACTTTCACATTAACATTAAGCGTCTTTGCACGACTTCTGAGCACCGCTTCAGCGGTTGGTGAGCGGCAAATATTACCCAAACATACAACCAAAACCTTCTTCATTACTCGTCCTTAAAAGTTCTTTAAAATAGCCTCATCATAGCGCTCGGCATCCAGGCTTAAATTATATTTCTCGGCGACACTATCAAGCTCAGCTTGTTTAATTGCCAGCTCATCCATAGTGATGGTGTTGTCGTCGAGCTGCCATAACAAACGCGAGCCAGCATAGCTGTAATGAATCGCTAATAAAGCATCGGCATTGCCCTCACGCCCAGCCGCTTTTAGCTTTGGCATTTTACGGGTAATCTTATTCAGCGCTTTTTTAAGCTCCCACACATACACAATCTCGGTCATGTAATCATGGTTGCGGTATTTATTGAGTACAAAGCCCACCAGCAAACTGCACACAACAACCCCCGATAGATTCCAGTGAAAATGACTCCCACTTGGGTCTGGGAATAACGCAATCAAGGTTTGTGAAATGGCTAAACTACCAACGGCTAAAGCAATAACACACGCTACAATAACGTGGTTTAAATGCTTACGGTAACGGGCTTTATCTATTTGAATGAGTTTCATAACTACCTAAAGAATCACACTAATTAAAGTGAAAAAATAAAAAGTGAAAATAGTTTCACCCCTTTTTTATTTGCCAGCCGTTTTAGCTATGAAAGCAATTATCCAAAAAGGAACGGCTATGCATACTTTACCACTAAACTCAGCAAGCTTGAATAACAGCAATGGCGCTTTAAAGACAACCGTCGCAATTATAGGTGGCGGGGTAATGACCTTTGCTGCATTTGCCTTTATGCAATACCTAATTTCAGCAGAGCAACGCGCAGATATAAAAATGGGCCCCGATATTACCGTTGAAATTTACCAAGTACCCGAAGATTCAAAAGTGCAAGTAAAGCAAACTTTGCCGCCACCACCCGTTACTCAGGTGCCACCGAAAACGCCCCCGCGGCCAGCTGCTGAAAACCCAGATACAATAATCATTTCCGATGCAACACCTACTATGACATTTGATGATATTGGCGACTCACTCAGTAAAGCAATTAATCAACCAACCGGTGATGCGACCCCTATCGTGCGTATTAACCCTAAGTATCCCCCTGTTGCTGCACGTGATGGTATTGAAGGATGGGTGCAAATTAGTTTCAGCATTTCACCCACCGGCGAAGTTATCGACCCAGTCATTATTGACGCTGAGCCAAAACGAGTATTTGATCGAGAAGCTATTCGCGCTATAAAACGTTGGAAATACCGCCCCAAAGTAGTTGAAGGTGTGGCACAATTACAAACAAACCAAAGCGTTCAACTTGATTTTAAAATAGATGGATAACGGCCTATGCTAATGAGCATCAAGACATGGTTATTTGACACGCCAAACAGCGATTGTTTGGCGCTGTATGCCAAAACAGGCGACAACCGTTATCTCAACCAACTTGTTGCTCAATACGGTAACGACCTTTATCACTACCTAGTAACACAAAGTGATAAAGATTTAGCATTCGATATTTGCCAGCAAACCTGGTTAAAAGTCATTGATAAACGTGACTTTTATCACGCGCAAAACAACCCAAAAGCGTGGCTATTTCGTTTAGCGCGTAACGTGCTAATTGATGAGTTTCGAAAACAACAAAAATTTGTTGAACTAGAAGACAACCAGCTAGTATCTGAGCCACACGATGCAAGTTATCACTACGATTATGACGCATTTGATAAAGCACTAATGGCGCTTAGCTTTGTACAGCGAGAAGCACTGACCCTGCAGCAAGAAGGCTTTAGCCTCGATGACATTGTTGCCATTACACAAAGCAACCATGAGACCATAAAAACTCGGCTGCGATACGCCCGTCAAAACCTAAAACAACAACTTGGAGGCAATCATGAAGCGTAACGACGAGCTATTTGATGCCGATTTAAAAGCGCATTATCAAAAACGCAAAGCACAGCATACTTTAAGCCCTGAGCAGCTGACGCAAATGCAAAAGCCACAACAAGCTCGCTCAAAACAGCAACGCTTTTTAGGACTTCAAATGACAGGTGTTTTTGCTGCGCTGGCCATTTTGGGCTTTATTATGTTGCAATACAATAACCGCGAACTGACTGACGTATATGCTGTAGATTTATCAGATTACCACTGGCTTGAAGTTCATGAACTTGACGCAAAAGGCAGCTATGTCAGCAACCTAAAACAACAAAAACAAACCCTAGAAGCCGACTACCAACACGCCCTTGCTGCTCATCAAACCCGTACCCGCTTCACTGGCCGCTTAGTCAGTGTTGATAACGATTGGTATATCGCAGACTGCGAGCAAAATATACTCGTACAAATAAAACAGTCACTACTTGAAGAGCTACAAAAACACGGCACACTCGATACCCACATTCACCAAGGCGACCTGTTGGCCCTTGACCAAAACCAACAAGGGCAAATCATCGCACTTAAACAATTAACGCATGAAGCCATGAAATGTGAAGCATAAAAAGCTTAAGCCAATTTTTCGAGCCTAAGAGGCGATTTAACGCCGAGATATTTAGATTGAATAACAACTACTCCGGAATAAGAGAATCATTAATATCAAGTGCTATGCTTATAATTTTTCCTCTAAGTCTTTGAGTATCAGTTTCTTCAATTAGACCCAATTTATACAATACATTGATTATAATAGAAAAATCAATGAAAAAATACGCAATTTCAATCCCTCCTTTGTTCTGGCATGAGCCATAAGAGTTTATTTGAAACACAACGCCAAAATCTAAAAACATTTCGTAGAAAGAGTACAAAGATATTAAATTAACTTTTAATAAATCGAGGTTACTTAGTGAATATAGTTTTTCACTCAATACTTCAATATTTATGATCTCTTTACTTTTAGGCACCCATAAATCAAAGCAAACCATTTCTTCGGGGCTATTTTCTGGAAATAATTTTTTATATAGCTTTTGACTATCAATACATAAAGCTGATTTAAAATCTCTACTTTGAAGAATGTTGCTCTGATAAGAAACTTGCTCTTTTAGCTCTAATTTTACTAACTCAGACAGTGCTTTCCTATGTTCTATGAACAGAACAAAATTTTCTTTCTTATTGGCCAAATTAAATTGCTGTTGAGAAATATCTAACTGCTTTTCTATTTTATTTAGCTGATGTGAAACTTGAATGCTTCTGAAATACATCCCTATTAATGAGGTAATAGCAACCATAGAAGTAAAGACACCTATAGGTAACTTGAAGGTACTAGAAAAGCCAACCCAGTTTTCAATTAGTTTAAAATCTGTAGATAGCTGTTCACTAGTGAATAGTGCTTGTAATAAGAAAAATACTATAGTTATTATTGGAGTAGCATAAAAATAAATCTTAAAACGACTTTTCCATAAAGTTAGCTCTTTATCATAGTCTTCACTTATTACTTCGCTTTCCTTTCTTTCCATACCATGTATCCAAATATCAAATTATTTTAAATAGCATTAATTTTTGGGTCATGCCCCGACCTTCGGCAGCATACTCTTACTAATCACTTTGAATGTATCTAGATCTATCAACATCGAATAAACTTCGTTGTTGTTGATGAATACCACAAATAGATTGCCTTCGGCGTTGAGATTAGACTCTACAATGCGGTTGTAACCTGAAATGACTTCGGTGTAGTTTGAGCCATCAATCTTGCTAAGCGCAAAGGTGCGCTTGTCTTTGCCATCAAGCCGTTTATCATTATTGCTATCGTTTTTGATAACCTCATAAGAAACCCCACGAGGAGTATCGACTTGTTGCTCCATGTAGGCTCGAGTATCAAACTCTTTGTAATTGCTTAAAGCACCAAACTCTATGATTAACTGATCAGTTGTGTTAAATAGCCACTTTGCTTGATTGGTTTTGTCATTAATAAATAAGATATTCTTTGAGCGCGTGGGATTATATTTGTAGCTGCCGCTACCAAAGCTTTCGTAAACTGCTGATTCAGGTTTTATATCAACCGATCTTTTTTCTGACTCTAACGGGATGTAATAATAATCGCTATCAGCGACTTTTCGTGGGTACCCTAACTTCCACTTTTCTTGCTGCTTTTCATCTTCAGCTAAATTGAGCGCCTGATGATCCATTTGAGTATTAGATTTAAACAAAAAGCTCGCAAGATTATAGCCAACAACCAATATTGTGATAATTAAGCCAATAAGTAACACAAGGCCATTAATATTCCACACCCATTTGAAAAACTTTTCTGATTTCATACGTAGATTAAATCCATTTAAGTAACTGATATCTCTAAGCTACCAGTAAACTTAAAACAAAGCTATCTAGGGACGAAGGTTCGAGTTAATCAACTTGGCAGGTTTTTTCATGACTGTAATGCCTAATATTCGAGATTAAAAAGCCAACTACATTCATACATTTCATTTTTCGCGCGAAATAAATTTCACGCCTACGGCTAACTTACAACCGCTTTTGTTCTATCCCGCTTTTTCTACCAATAGTCGCACTTTACTGAAAGTTAATAACAATTTACCTACGAACAAGCTAGGCTAATAGTATTGTGCTTAATAATTTGGAGTAACCATGAAAAAGTCTTTATTTAGCAGCCTCGTCGTCGCTTCTATCAGTTTAACCAGCTTGCAGGCATGTGCGCAGCCAGAGCAAACAATTCCGTTAGATGCCAGTGCCAATAAGTATGAGCTTGAATTAGTGAGTAAAGGGATTCAGATCCCTTGGGGTATGGCGTGGCTAAACGAGCGTGATTTATTAGTGACCGATAGGCGTGGTGAGTTAAGGCTGATCCGCGATGGTCAGCTTGATAAACAAATAATCAAAGGAACTCCTAAGCTTCACGCAGAAGGCCAAGGGGGATTACTTGATATAGAGCTCGACCCAAATTTTGCCGACAATGGCTGGATTTACCTTTCTTACTCAGGTTATGAAGGTGATGATGAAGGCTATAACACCTCAATAATGCGTGCACGTTTAAAGGACATGACGCTTGTAGACCAGCAACTCTTATTTAATGGTGAACCAAATACCACAACAACTAAACACTATGGTTCGCGTATTGAGTTTGATAAAGAAGGTTATTTGTATTTTTCGATTGGCGACCGTGGCGACAGAGATGTTCACCCACAAAGCCTTGATTACGATGCGGGTAAAATTCACCGTATCAACAGTGATGGCTCTATTCCTGAATCAAACCCTTTTTATAACCATAAAAGCGCGCGTAAAAGCATTTACTCATATGGTCACCGTAATCCTCAAGGTATGGCTATGCACCCAGAAACTGGGGTAATTTGGAGTCATGAACATGGCCCTCGTGGGGGAGATGAAATTAATATTATTAAAGCTGGGGCTAATTATGGTTGGCCTGAGATCACCTACGGCATTAACTACATTGGTACAAAAATCACGGATGAAACAAGCCGCGAAGGCATGGAGCAACCTGATTGGTACTGGGTACCTTCAATTGCGCCCTCTGGTATGGCGTTTATAAATAGCGATAAATACCCGCAGTGGCAAGGGCAAATAGCCGTGGGCTCAATGAAGTTTGCTCACCTTGTGCTTGTTAAACTCGATGGTAATAAAGTCACTGGCCACAGCAAAGTATTTGAGGGTGTTGGCAGAGTGCGCAGTATTGCGACCCATCCAAATGGAGATTTATACCTTGGGGTTGATGGTGTAGGTATTTATAAAGTTGTGCCTAAAGCCTAGCTCCAAGCCTTAAGCTGTCACCTCGAAGAAGTTAGTTTTCAGTCGTCAGATTTGAACGTGCTGACTATCGAGATTTGACAGTCGCGCCAAAAAAAACGAGGTGCGAATAATAAAAAACCACAGATTTCTCTGTGGTTTTTTATTGTTTGCTTAAGGCTTAAAGTTACAAAACCAAAATACTGGTTACCAAATAAGCGATAAAGGTTAATGCGCCACCGAATAAGGCGTAAGGCATTTGAGTTTTAACGTGGGTTAATAAGTCACACCCAGAGGCAATCGCCGATACCGCACTGGTATCTGAAATTGGCGAGCAGTGATCGCCAAACACACCGCCACCTAGAATGGCAGCAATAACCAGTGAAGGCGGTAAACCTAGCGCTTGAATAAGCGGCACACCAATTGGAATAAGAATGGCAAATGTGCCCCACGAGGTACCCGTAGTGAATGAAATAACCGCTCCGGTTAAAAATAGCACTGGCACAACAAGGTAAATAGGTAAGAAATCACCCACAAGCCCCGCTACAAATACACCGGTGCCTAAGTCTTTTAAGCTCGCACCAAGTGTGAGTGATAACAAGACAATTGCAACCAGCGGTAATAATTCACCCATGCCTTTAAAGCCAATATCAACAAGCTTATGGTGAGTAAAATCACGAGAGCTAATCATTAAAAAGTAAGCGACTACACAGGCTAAAATGGTTGCATACAACACTGATTTTGAGCCACTGCCACTAGCAATATCGCCATCGCCAGTCCAGAACATAAAGCCAACCATGCTGCCAATTAAGGTAATAAGTGGAATAAGCATGTAACGCGCTTTTGAGCCTTTAACTTCTTCTGCTAATTCGGTTTCTTGCTGCTCAAAGTTCTCTTCGGCTTGTTTTAATGGCCCATGTACTTTGTCGAAAGTAATGGTATAAAACACGATGAGCAAGGTGATAATCGCATAAAAATTATAACCAATACTGCCCCACAGTACCGAAACAGCAGACTCTTCCATCTCGTAGTTACCAAGTAGGCCAAGCACATACGCACCCCAGCCGTTAAGTAAAATTAAAATACACACGGGTGCACTGGTACTATCAATAATATAGGCAAGACGCGCCCGGCTCATTTTAAATTTATCAAATAAACCTCGCGATAAAATACCCGAAGTTAATACGCTCAAGTTCGATTCAATAAACACCGCAATGCCCGAGAACATGGTTAAATAACCCACTTGGCGCTTACTCTTAGCAACACCTTTGTTCATTAATAGGTTTACGGTTGCTGCCACACCGCCAGATTCACGAATATAGGCAAGCAGTGCACCAATCAAAATACTAAAAATAAGAATACGGCTGTTACCCGCTGAGCTCGCGACTTCGATTACCCGTTCAATGGTATTGATAAAAGTGTAAAACACGCTATTGCCTTCACCATTGAGGGCTAGCAAAAACTCAGACGACGCAACGGCGACCAATAAAGCCATGATCACTTCTTTGCGCCAAAACACAATTAAGATAGCAATCAAGGGTGGTAAAATTGAATACCAAGACATAAAAACCCTTTTAAATTAAGACCAATATTTTATTTTTATTATGCAAAAACTCGCTAAGCTTAATGGCTTTGCCGCTAAACTCAACTTAAATCGACTAGTGATTTAATATACTCTCATAAATCAGTGAGATAATTGAACCATACTTACCTGTTTCAAAACGCTTTCCGACAAATTCATAACTTTTATCGTTGCCCTCAATAGGTGTGTGACGGGCATTGGTAAGTAACACGATGGCAAGGTCATACTCGGGGTCAATCACAGTAACGGTGCCGGTCCAGCCAGTATGACCATAGGCTCTTGGGCTGGCATACGGGCCAAAATGCCATGTGCGTGCTTGGTGCCCTGCTCTTCGCCAGCCTAAGCCATAGGTTTCGTCGCTGGCTTGAGGCTGAGTAAATTGCGCGAGTACTTGTGGGGTAAATAACTGTTTATTGTCGTAGCCACCGCCGTTAAGCAGCACCTGCATCAATACCATTATATCGCCAGCCGTACTAAAGAGGCCTGCATGCCCTGCGACGCCCCCTAAAGCATAAAAGGCTTTTTCGTCATGTACTTCACCTTGCAATACATCGGTACGAATATTGTCAAACTCAATACGCCCGCCACGGGTGTTACCATTTATTTCAGTTGCAGCAATCTGCGACGCTAAAAATCCCTTTTGCAAAGGGTTGTACACTGTGTGTGTTAACCCTAGCGGCTGATAGAGTTGGCTTTCGACATAGCTGTCGAGAGGCATACCGCTAATGCGCTCAATCAATACGCCTAGCAACATGTAATCAATATCTGAATAGAGGTGCTTTACATTACGCCCCGCCACAAAAGGCACTCCTGTAAGCAGTAAATTTTTGGTACGTAAACTGTTTTGCGAGAAAAACCGTTCGCCAAATTTATTATCTTTACGGTGAAAATCAACCACTGCAGGGTAACCTGCGCTATGCGTGAGCAAATCCTTTACTAAACGCTGCTCTCGACCGCTGCCTCTAAATTCTGGCAGGTAATAAAACAATGGTTTTTCTACATCTAACTTACCTTCGCTTGCAAGTTTCATTAACGCAAAGTTAGTAGCAAACATTTTTGAATTCGAGGCAATGTCGAATAAGGTATCGTTTTTCATCGCTTCAGGCGATGCGAGCAACGTGCCATCTGCATGGTACTTTTTAGCAGCGCCATAGTGGCTTAATTTAATTAACTCACCCTCTTTAATAACGCCAAGCACAGCGCCAGGAAATCCTGCGGCGACTTCTTGATTTATCAGCTCATCAACAGCTTTAAAACGGTCTTTATGTGTGTTTTTAATCAATGTTGGGTAAGGAAACCGCAATGTTAAGCTCGCCCCCTCTGGTTGAACATTGTCAACTTTAAAGGTGTTAATACCGTTATGAGTGCGTTTCGCTAAGCTGTATTGATATACTTTTTCAGCTGTTAATGGTGATGCGATATTAATTTTTTCACCATTAATATAAATATCAGCACTGCGGGCATCGTGGTTTTCAATGATTATTTCACCACGTCCCTTATACGCTTGAAACGTGCCTCGGTTATTTACTAACTCACGGCTGCTGGGGTCGAGCGATGGAATACGTACGACAACTTGTGCATTCGCAAGCACCGTTGTCTCAGGCTCCGTTGCCAGTTGCTGTTGCTGATACTCTTTAAACAGTCTCTCGCACTTTTTAGGAAAATACTTTTCTAATAAAGCAAACAGTACAGCTGCACTTCTGGCATCGTTATTACCGCTAACATGCCAAGGTAAAAAGTGCATTTGAAAGGCGCTCAACGCATCTAATGTTTGTGAATCAAGTTGCCCCGTTGCAATCACCTCGTAACCGTAGCTGCGCATGGCTTTTTGCATTAACTCTGTCGAAGGTTTCGATGCGCTAAATAACTGCCAATACTTATCGACCGTGTCGCTGTCGTACCACGCGCCAATACCCGCTTTATATAATTGATACCAAGGAAAACGCGGGCCAGGATCATTTTTACGACTTGGCGCAATGTCTGAATGCCCTACAATTTGAGTTGGCCCAATATCTGGATTGCGTTTAAGAATATCTTTGCTTAACGTAATTAATAATTCAATTTGCTTGGCATCATAATCAGGATAAATACACAGCTTGCTTGCATCATTTTGCATTGCAGGCGAACTATGCTCAGGAATATGACATGTAGGCACATTCACTATTTCAATGCCAATGGAGTGATCGTTTAAATCTTCACGTCCTTGCCAGTAACTTCGTCCAGCATGCCACGCGCGATCGTTCTCATCAACAAGTTGAATAATTTCTAATTTATCGTGCGGATAACTTGAATCGCCCGACTCCGGTAATAAGTAATGTGAGCTTAAGCCCCCTTCATCCACTAAAGCTCGCATCGACTTTTCGTAATCAATCGCGGTGTAGTGCATCACTAAAAACTTAACGCGATGACTGTAGTTAGCTGACTGGGTAAACGTATATTGATTACTGGCACAACTGACTAAAAGCGCAGCGCCACTGAGATAACACAGCTGTTTAAGTAATGTTTTTAAAGAGGGAAAACTCATAACAGTTTCATACCTGAAGTTTTAAGCATTGACGATTCACTGCAATACAGTAGCAACACCCACTTAACATGTAAAATATTTTATTTTAAGATCCAAGAATAAAAAGCATACATTATCGTTACCTCACTAAAAATGGTGCTATCTCAACAAATAATGTTGTATCTATTATGGAATAAAACTATATTATTCCATCTAAATTAAGAAAAATATTCCAAAGTTAATTCGAGTAAAACAAAAATAATTCGTCGTTTGTACTTAATTTTGCGTCTTGGCGCTTAATATTCTCGATTGAAAGGTTTGTATTACACAAAGAATAAGTTAACTAACAAAGTGAGCCCGAATGTCTACTTTTGTAAAAATTAAAGCCTTACGCCAGTCTTTGTCGAGCAGCGAAGCCAAACTAGCAGATTTCACATTAAACTCGGCCAATGCGATTCGTAATTTATCCTCTGTTGAATTAGCAAAAGTGGTTGGTGTAAGCCAATCAAGCGTGGTTAAGTTTTCACAAAAATTAGGTTACAAAGGGTTTCCTGCTTTTAAGCTAGCCGTTATCGATGCCCTAAACGATGAAAGCAGCGAGCCCAAGTTACACGGTAAAATTACCTTAAACGACTCTCTTGAACAAATTGCCGAAAAATTACTCAGCAGTAAACTGGCCGTTTTAACTGAAACCAAAAACCTTAACGAAGCGCCTGCAATCGAAAAAGCGGTTGAATTATTAAAATCAGCTAAACGTATTCTTATTTGCGGTTTAGGTGGCTCGGCGCTGGTTGCCAAAGATTTCTCTTATAAATTACAAAAGCTAGGGATGCCAGCTATCGCTGAACCAGACGGCCATGCCCAACTTGCCTACGTTGCTACGTTTTCAAAAGGTGACTTGGTTATTGCGATTAGTGAATCGGGGATGACCCGTGAAATTGCTGAGGTCGTTAAACAAGCTAAGAAAAACGACAGCGCAGTGATCTCAGTCACTAAGTTTGGTAGTAGCCCCGTCGCAGACTCAGCAGATGTAAAACTCTACTCTGTTGCTGAAGGTGAATCAGTAAGGCTGTCATCAATTTTAGCCCGAACTGCACAAGATTTTGTCATTGATATTCTGTTCATTGCACTGACTCAATCGAGTCGACAAGGCAGAAAATTACTAGAACATTCTAATGAAGTTGTAGGCGAATTTAAGAATAACTAATTTTTAAATACAGACTATAAACCTAAAAAAGCAGCGAAAGCTGCTTTTTTTATGCCTTTATTTAGCAACTAAATTTGCACCTCACCTTTCTTGTTATGTATTGATTTTTATAAGCTAATAAAAAATAAAGCGTTCATAATTTCTTACAAAAAAGCCCCCTCACATTCCGTATGCTCTTAAAAGCAAATGAACACAAACACTTACCCAATAAAGGTAATATATTTTATTCCACAAACAACCATAAGTAACAAAAAAATATTCTTGACCGATTCTTCTAACAGCTGTTTAATGTATAGGCAACATAATTTTAAAGTTCATAAGTCTCAATTGGGTAAGCAGTCCAACAAAGCATATAAATATAAGGACGGGAAACAATGAAACAACATGCATCCTCACTCGTAATAAGCTCCATAGCTAAAGCGACACATAATGCACTTCGCGCAAAGAAAACAGCTCTAACAGGTGTTGTAATGGCCGCGGCTTTAGCCAGCGCACCAGCCTTTGCTAATTTAACCGGTGGAATCAAGGGTAAAGTATCAACACCAGAGGCACAGCAGTCTCTGGCGGGGATCACGGTAACGGCAAAAAGTAACGTAATGCCGAAACCACGCACTGTTGTGACTCGTGAAGACGGAAGCTACGACTTACCCCAACTAAAACCGGGGACTTATGAACTCACTTTCACCGATAAAAACGGGGTCACTCAAACGATGACCGTTGATGTTTTGCTTGAGCAAACATCGAGCCTAAACGTTACCTTCGGTGGCGCAAATGAAAATGTTGAGGTCATCACCATTACTGGTAGTAAATTATACCGTCAGGGTAAGTCAGCTCTGACCAACTCACTAGGCGAAGAGGCAATCAACAACGTGCCAGTGGGTCAAGACTACCGAGACCTATTAAAACTTGTACCAGGTGTGGAGCTTTCGGCGAACACAGTTTTAGGTCCGTCAGCAGGTGGTTCAGGGGTTGATAACTCATACGGTTTTGATGGCGTAAATGTTTCCATGCCAATGTTTGGTAATTTAGCGTCAGAGCCTTCGACCCATGACGTGGCGTATGTCACCATGGACCGCGGTGGTGCTAAAGCGGTAGGCTTTAACCGTTCAGGTGGCTTCTCAATCAATACAGTATCAAAATCTGGTACTGATGAATTTCACGGTAACGTTGAATACAAAGCACAACCGAAGAGTTTTGTTGCGACCCCTATAGGCGAAGAAAGTTATGAGATGGATAAAAGCTGGTTAACTGCAAGCCTAGGTGGACCGCTGATTGAAGATACACTGTACTTTTATACCTCGTATTATCGCCCTGAAGAAACGAAGGCTAACAAGAATACAGCTTATGGCGAAGTAAAAGACTATGAAAGTATCCGTGACGAATACTTCGGTAAGCTTACATGGGCACCGACCGACGATATTTTAATTAATATTTCACAACGTACCTCTGATAAAGAGGTAAAAGGCGATTCAATAGGCGCTTACGAAACTGACAGTGTATCTGTTGGTAGCAAAGCCGACCAAGATATCTTTACGTTAGATGGCTCTTGGATTTTAGGCTCTGCAACCACCCTGTCATTCCAATACAGTAAGTTTGAATTAGAAACAGGTTCGAAACCAGATACTGAGTTGAGTGTCGTACCTTCGTTAAATAGTCAGCTTGATGTTAACAACCTTACTCAGATGGGCTATTTTTCGGTGCCAAAACCAAGAGAATATGTCTCTAAAGAAGGTTTCACAGAAGAGCAAATCGCTATTTATAATGCCGGAGCTACCGCATTAATTAATACTTATGGCTATCTTGAAGATGGTGTAATGAAAGGCAGCGGTGGTGTTGGCGCTTATTCACAATATGACAATGTAAACTTCTATCGTGATTCATTTGAACTCAACTTAGAACATGAATTTGATTGGGGTGACACGTACCATACACTCCACTTTGGTGCCAAATGGGAAGAAAGTGAAGAACAACTTACCCGTTTATCAAATGGCTGGGGGCGCATCTCTTACCTTGGCGGTTTAGTTGATGCTGATGCAGATACGGCAGGCTTTGACCCTGCAGATGCTATATATCGTGCACATGTGCAACAAATGAGTCTGGCAACTGAAGATGGTACAACTGTTTCTGGCATAAACTCAGAAATGCGTAGTATCAATTTTGAAATAAACGATACCATAGAACATGGTGACTGGACTTATAATATCGGTTTACTCGTAAGCCAAGATACGTGGTACGGGCAAGGTTTAAAAGCGAAGTCAGGCACCGTTTCAGGTTATGAGTTGGCTCCAGGACAGAAGTACGAAATGTATAAAACAGACTGGAGTGATATGCTGCAACCTCGTTTAGGTGCAACTTGGACGTACTCAGATGAAGACTCAGTCTTTGCAAATTTCGCAATTTATAATCCTGAAGCAAGTTCACTCGCTCGTGCAGCCTCGTGGGACCGTAATACGCGCTCAGAAATTGAGCTACTTCTAGATGAGTCTGGCAACATTCTTTCTGCATCACCTCGACGTGGTTCATCAGGTAAAGCATTCCAAGAAGGCATGAAACCTCGTCGTATCAATGAATTCACGCTTGGCACAACGAAATATGTGGGCTCTGATTTAGTATTACGTGCTCACGTACGTCACCGTAAAGGTATGCATTTTTGGGAAGATATGCCTAACAATGCACGCTTAACTGATTACTCAGGCGTTGATGCCGAAGGTGTGCCACAACATATCGCAGATAAAGGCCTTTATGTTGAAAACCTTGCCGATATTATCGATGAAATCGGTGGCTCATCGTATGTAATCGCTGAGGTTGATGGCGGCGAAACGAAATACTGGGAAGCCAGTATCGAAGCTGAATACCTAGGTGAAAACAGCTATATCAATGCCTCTTATGTGTGGAGCCATTACTACGGTAATTTCGACCAAGACAATACCACGACAAGTAACGATGCAAATAACTTTATTGGCTCATCATACTATGGTGATGGCCGCGGCCGTTACTCATGGGATAACCGTTACGGCACACTTTCAGGAGATAAGCCGCATAAGGTTAAAGTCTATGGTTACTACACTGTGCCTTGGGAAGCAAACATTGGTGCGTACTTTGTATTCCAGTCTGGTCAAGCTTGGGAAAACTGGGATGGGACTATGTATGGTTATCCGACAAGCCATGTTAGTCGTTATGCAGAACCTGCTGGTTCTCGTAGAACAGCAAGCCACTGGCAACTTGACTTGAACTACACGCAAGACTTTACGTTCTCAGGTGACATGGAACTACAATTCCGTGCTGACTTATTTAATGTCTTTAACCGTCAAACAGGTTACAACAAAAACCCGTATGTACTTGATGAAAACTATGGTGAATCACGCAGTTACTATAATCCACGTAGTTTACAGCTTTCAGTTAACTTCAAGTTTTAAACCAATCAATCCTGTTGGGGGCCGCATATGCGGCCCTTTTTCATCCCTTTTAATCTAAATTGTACAAAACGTTCTTGCTTCATCTAAATTAATGGCCTGCTTAATAAAATAATCAATCTGTACCGTACGTTTAATAGCGTGTTGCTGGCTGTTTTTTAATGTTGCTTGCCAGTGCCAGTCACTAAGTGCTTCACGCGATTCACTAATAAACATGCCTGCGGGGAAACTTTCTAGAAAGGTAATATCTTTGCTATTCCCGTGTTGATCAATCGTAATAATGAAGCGTGCACAGCCCGCTTTTTTGGTCATCTGTGCCACTTTAGGATAGCTAGGTTTAGTTACGCGTTTTAACGCCCATAGCTGATCTGCAGCGCTTTTATCGGCGCTTAAGTCAAGTATACGTGCAGCCTTGCTAGGGGCCTGTGAGCAGCCAGAGAGTAAGGCAAATACTGCCGCACAAAAATAGACCTTCATAATACATCCTTTTAATTATTCAGAGCCTAAATTTACCACAGCCGTCAAAAGGTGATAATAAAAAAAGAGGCAAGTGCCTCTTTTTGAAATATGTTTTGTTATTGATACAGTAAATAGGGCTGTCGCTTACGTTTAAATGCCGCAAGCTCAGTTTGCCAACTCTGTTTTATTTGTTGCTCGGTTTGTCCCGCCTCAATCGCTAAACGAAGCTTATCTGTGCCCGCTAACTTATCCATAAACTCAGCACGTTCAAAAAATAACTGCTGTGAATCGGTTAGTTGTTGATAAGCAGCAATAAATAAACTTAAATCTAAGCCATGCATGTTTGAATCACGTAAATCTTGACCAAAAACCTCAACGTCTTTGAATTTAGGGTTCATTGATGCCCCTTTAATCGCACGTGGCGTAAAACTAAACTCGCCTAGTTTTACAGGTGAATAGCCGACGACTTGGAACGGAAAATCAGTTCCACGACCAATGGTTATGGGTGTCGCTTCAAAGAAACATAATGATGGATAAAGCTGAATAGATTGAGCATTTGGCAAATTAGGGCTTGGTTTTACTGGCAAGTCGTAAGTCATGGTGCGCTTATAATTCGCCACCGGTACCACTGATAGCTGAAGTTCAGCTGCGTTATTTATCCACCCTTCGCCTTTAATCATCTGTGCAAGCTCAGCAACCGTCATACCATGTAAAACGGGAATTTCATGCATACCCACGAACGAACGGAATTTGGGATCTAAAATTGGCCCATCGACATAAGCAATGTTCGGATTGGGTCTATCAAGAACAATAAACGCTTTACCGTTTTCAGCAGCCGCTTCCATCATATAATGCATTGAACTGATGTATGTATAAAAGCGCACTCCGACATCTTGGATATCAAAAATAATAACATCCAGATCAGCCAGTGCTTCTGGGGTCGGTTTTTTATTGCTGCCGTATATAGAAACAACATCGATACCCGTTTTGGCATCTACAGTACTTTTTACATGGGCACCCGCATCATGATCGCCTCGAAAACCATGTTCCGGGGCAAATATTTTACGCACCACAACGCCTTTCTCGAGTAAAAAGTCGACTAAATGTTGACCATTAATTTCTGACGTTTGATTGACAACTAAACCAACGCGCTTGCCTTTAAGTTCTGGCACATAGGCTTGATAGTTAACAGCCCCCACTTGTAATGGTTGTGCTTTTTCTGGCACATTAACTGGCGTTTCCTTACAACCAAGTAATGCTAAACAGCTCACAATTAAAATGGCTAAAAAACGCATTATTCCTCCACCGCTTTACGTAAAAACCCATTCGTTTGGCAAAGCAGCTGTTTTGCCTCATCTGCAGGCTTACCCGTTAATACAATCAAAATAGCTAATTTGGCACTTTGCTCGGCTTGCTTTAAAGCATCGACAGCTTGTTGCTGTGAGCAACTAGTTGCCTGCATCACTATACGAATAGCACGTGCATGGAGCTTTTCGTTACTTGCATTTACATCAACCATCAGGTTTTTATACACTTTACCGGTGCGGATCATACTGGCAGTGCTTAACATATTAAGTACAAGCTTTTGTGCCGTACCCGACTTCATTCGTGTTGAGCCTGTCACAGCTTCTGCCCCTACCACAGGGCAAATACCAATTTGCGGTAAACGCATCACCGCTGAATCAGGGTTACACGTAATGCCCACCGTGACACACCCTAACGACTTAGCATACTCAATTGCAGCACACACGTATGGAGTACGTCCACTGGCAGCGATACCCACAACGATATCTTTTCCTGTAAGGTTCGCATTTTTTAAATCTTCCACACCAAGTGTGGTGCTATCTTCGGCACCCTCAACAGCTTTTTTAAACGCGGTGTCACCGCCAGCAATAATGCCTAAAACCTGCTGTTCGCTCACACTGTAGGTCGGGGCACACTCAACAGCATCAAGAATACCTAAACGGCCGCTAGTGCCTGCGCCTATATAAATAAGTCTGCCACCTTGTTGAAATGCTTCAACAATATGATCTACTGCTAAGCTTATTTGCGGGATAACCAGCTTAACGGCTGCTGCAACCTTGTGATCTTCATTATTGATTTTTGTGAGGATCTCAGTGGTGCTGAGCAGATCGATATCCAAAGTGTCAGGGTTTTGTCCTTCAGAGACAATACCGTTTAATTCTTCAAGTAACTCACTTTGATGCTTAAAGACGTGCTCAGGGCTCATTACGTTGTCCTTTTTCAATAATGTCATGGTAATGCTTTACCGCTAGTATAGCGGCACCAGTTAATGAATCCCCTTTACAAGGAGATAATTCGTTTTGCAATGTAAGTGGCAATAAGTCTTGGCTCACCTTAGCAAGCCCCCCAATTAAAATTACGGGTAACGGCGATGTACCGCGACTTTTATTAATTAACTCAACCACTGACGTCGTGTGCTCAGTTAATACCTTATTGGCTACTTTACATTCGTTTTGTAAGCTAAACACAAGCGGACTAAAACGTGCATAATCCGCGGGTTTGGCTTGTTTAAGCCAATGACTAATTGCTTGACGAGTGCATCCTAGCTGCTCACTCAAGCGAATCGTTAATCGGCTTTTTGGTAAATCGTAACAATCTATATCGTTTAATAAATACTGTACAGCCATTAGACCAATACGCGCGCCGCCACCAAAGTCATCCACAGTAAAACCCCAACCACCGACTAATTTAGCTTGGTTGTTTGATTGTAAACGCGCACCGACAGCACCTGTACCAAGGGCAACAACAACACAAGGTTCCCCCAAATTTGCACCATAAAGCGATGTAATGGCATCACTCTCTATGCGAAGACTTGCAAACTCAATCTCGTAAATTAGCTTGAGCATTACTTTAACTTGCTCAGCTAATGTGGTTGATGCACCTCCGGCGAGGCCCATTACAGCAACGATATCACTGGCCTTTGCACCACTTTGTTCGCAAACGTCTCGAACAACCTTCACAATATTCTCAACTGCTAAATCAAGATCATTCGAAATAGACGCGGGCCCGCCTTGTGAGCGAAACGTCAATTGTGAGGATTGCTCTGTCAGTTCAGCTAAAACTTTAGTACCGCCACCATCAATGGCTAGAACATAACGCACTGTCATTTATGCAAATGCCTCATTACTTGCTTTGGGTTTGCCAACACAACACACTAATGTTGATAACAAGGTGCCAATACATAACTGCCAAGTAAAACCTAAATAAAAGCGCATCGACTCAGGCAATAACCAATCAATCATATAGGGTTGCATTAATAGCGTAACAACAAAACCAACAATTAATGCAGCGAGCACAGAACCTTCACTGCCGCGTTTTGTAAATAACGTTGTGAAATAAACACCCAATAAACCGCTGTACGAAAACACCATAACGCTTAAGGCAAACTTTAATAACGGCATATCACTGTATTGCTGCCAGAAATAGCAAAGTATTGCCATCAACGCCAACGCTAAACTAACTACTGCCATCCCCACTCTACCAGCTTTAACAAAGTGGTGGTCACTCACGTGTTTATTGGCCTTTTCTAGATACGGGCGATATAAATCTTGCACTATCACTGATGACATTGAGCTCAGTCCCGAATTTAATGTTGATATCGCCGCAGCGATTATGCCCACACTAACCAAGCCTTTAATTCCTGCTGGTACTTCATTTAATACGTAATACATAAAAATGGTAATTTTTTCGCCATTAAACTCTTGTACAACCGCCTCTCCAGCCTGATTATTCATAAGTGTTGGTTGCTGATAAACAATATAAAGCAGCATGCCAATGAAGATAAAAATAGCCATAACCGGTATTACCATCAACACCGATAGCAGTAATGCCTTACTGCCTTCTTTTGGACTCTTACAGGTTAATAAACGCTGTGTCATGTCTTGATCAAGGCCAAATGCTGCAATATTTAACAATACAAACCCGGTTAATACAGAGGCCATATTGAATACCCCTGATGGCGTAAAGTCTAAATCAAACTTAAACAAAGCAAGTTTCGAGTCAGCACCAGGAGCGGGTTCATTTAAGGTGGCTATAATGGTCGAGAAATCGGCAGGAATAATATTCAGCAAACACCAAATAACCGCGATCGCTGCACTAACATAAACAACACTCTGTAAAACATCAGAATAGATAACGCTGCGGATCCCGCCTAAAAAGGTATAAAGTAACCCCGCCAGCGCCAGTACTAAGGTCGCTATCACCACACTGTCGGCATGTATATTGCCATATAAAATCATAGCCACCGCGATGGCTGCCATATAAAGACGCGCACCACTGGCAAACACACGACCAAATAAATACATTAAACCGCTACGGCGTTTAGCTTTTGGGCCTATACGCTTTTCTAACAGCTCATACACTGTGTACACTTTTTGTTGGTAAAACTTAGGAATTAAAAATGCCGACACCACAAATGCCGCAATAAACGCCCCTATATTTGTTGCGATATAAGAAAAATCACCTTGATAACCTTGATCAGGGCCACCAATAAAGGTTGCCGCAGATTGCGACGTCGCCAAAACAGAGATAGCCACCATCCAGGTCGGCATGCTATTTCCACCCAAGAAAAAATCTTGGCTTGAGTTGGCACGTTTGCGATTAAACCACCAGCCACTGAGCAATAAAATTGCGCCATAACTTGCGAATACTAACCAATCGAGTAATGCGTAATTTGCACTCATTTATTATCCTAACTCAAACCTTAATGGAATATATTATTCCACCATTACGACAAAAATAAAATACTTTTATTTTATTATTTTTAATTTTCCAGTACCGGCAATTGCCACTGACTTTGTTTTTGCTGATATTGCTGCTTAGTTAAACTCACCAATAATGGTTTTTTACGCTCATCAAGCCAAGCTAATAAGGTATCCATATCGGTTTCGGTCATCGCTGTACATCCTGCTGTTGGTTTACTGGGCGCACGCCATAAATGCATAAAAATACAACTGCCCGCCCCATCGACATTGTAAGGATTGTGCTTTACCACGATCCCCTTTTTATATAAGTCGTCTTGGCTGTAAATATCACGGCGCATCCATTCAGATGAGTTTTTTACCGCAGCGTCTCCCACTTCTGACTTATCAACGAGTTGGTTGTAAAAAGGAGACCCTTTTACATCAATGCAGTAATCGTTAGCAGTCATAGCTTGATAGCTAAGATTCGTTTGTAATGTGTCTAAGTAACCAAATGCAGTACCTAGTTCAAAGATACCCGCTGGCGCTTTGCCATCCCCCTCTTGTTTTTGCAAACCAGCTTGTGCTGGATGTAAGCCAACACCCCAAGCAAGCCCAGTACGCCCAAGCACAACAGCGTGTTGATCACCTTGTTGTTGCCATTGTCGCCCTTTTTTTTCAAAGCGATAAAGCGTCGCATCAATTGCGTCACTGTCATTGGCTACAACCACAACTAATTGTTGATGTGTATTATCAATCACAGGCGTGTACTGCTGCGAGCTTGCACAGGCGGTTAAACTCATTGCTGCAACAAAACTAAAGATTTTTTTCATTCTGGCCACACTCCATTTGTTATCAGTTCAAGACCGTTGATTGATTCAATACCAAGACCTGGGGCATCCGAAAGCGTGATCTGCGGGCCATTAAATTCAACCCCACCTTGCACCGGATCATACTGGCCAAGGGCTGGACCGTCTAAATCAATTTTACTAATTTGTTGGGCTTTTGCTGATGCTAAATGTGCAGCACCCGCCACAGCAATACTGCCCTCAAGCATACAGCCAATCATACACTGCGCTTGATACTGCGCAGTGATATTGGCTATTTCAATCGCACGGCTCAACCCACCGGTTTTCATCAGCTTAATATTAATAATATCAACGGCGCCAAGCTCTAAAAGCTGAATAACCTGCTGAGGAGAAAAAGCACTCTCGTCGGCCATAATCGGTGTATTAACACGATCAGTAATGTATTTTAGTCCTTGGATGTCGTTACTTTTAACAGGCTGCTCTACAAGCTCAAGCACGACTCCGGCGTGTTCTAGTTGCTGAAGTGCCTGCACTGTTTGCTTAGCACTCCAGCCTTGATTAACATCAAGACGCAAGAGTGCTTTGCTTGCAAAGCCCGCATAAATTGCTTTAACACGCTCAATGTCTTGGTTCAGGTTATTGCCGATTTTAACTTTTAATACATCGAAACCTTGATCAACCGCGAGCTGGCAGTCGCTGAGCATCTTATCGATATTATCAACACTGATAGTGATATCAGTCTTGAGCTCTGACTGCCCGCCACCGAGTAATTTATACAATGGCGCTTTATAAAGCTTGCCCCATAAATCATAAACAGCAATTTCTAGCGCCGCTTTTGCGCTACTATTACCGACTACAGTCGTTTGTATAATATGGGTGAGCTGATTAATATTTTCTATTTCGAAGCCCAATAACTTCGGCGCAATAAACTGCTTAATAACGCTTATCATGCCTTGGTGAGTATCCCCTGTAATAACTGGGGTTGATGCTGCTGAACCATAACCAATCTGGCCGCAGTGAGTCTCGATGATCACCACTAAATCTTCTATAAAACTAACTTCTCTCAACGCCGTTTTGAATGGGGTCACTAATGGCACTTTGAGCTTTGCAAAACGAATTGCTTTAATTTTCATACAGGCCTCTAGCGAATACGTTTAATGTTGTACACACGGTCTAAATAGCTGGTTTCTTGCGAGAGTCTTAACGGCAATAATGGAGTAACCGATACCCCATTTAGAGCACTGCTGTAAAAACTACCATCGCCTTTGTTGTAGCCAAGCCCTTTCACGTCGTGAATTACGTACGGCTCACCTTGGTGTTCACCTAGATACATCATCACATGACCTGGAATATAAATTAAATCACCAATTGCCATATTCTTAACAACGGATAATTTAGACGCTTCATTGGCATTTTTATCAAAGCGGCTATTTTTACCGTACTCACTGCTCCCTTGCTGACCGGAGTTACGTGGCATGAGTAAACCAAAACTTTTATAAATTTCACCCACAAAACCAGTGCAATCTCGGCCATTGTAATCGTGCCCCCATCCGTACCGCTCACCTAAAAACTTAAAGCCTTGCTTAATCAGGTTTTGTTCGGTGTAGGCGAGGTAACCGATATTTACATCTGCGGTTTTACTGATCATTGCTGGCTTTATGGCTAATTGGCCATTTTCATCGCGCGTTGGTAATTGCACAATATGGCTGGCATAGGTATTTTGCCCATTCAGTAAGTAAGGAACTTGCTCGTTATCAACAAGGGGTAAACGCACCCCCATATCAAGCTGAACTTCTGAGCGTGCATCATCATTAGGCACATAAGCAGTGTGCACTTTAGCGCCAGTGATGACTAAAAAGTTTTCTTGGTCACGGTACGCTTTAATTTTATCAGCATCGGCAAAAGCAATATCCTCAGCGGGCGTCCACGCTAAATAGTTATAAGCACGCACTAAAAGCCACTTTTTATCCGCGCTTTGATGCAAGACAGCGACACTCTCTCCCGGAAACATGCCACTTTCTTGAAAGCGATCTAGGTCGTGATCTAAGCCACTGTTGAGCACCCGATCCCACGTTGGAAAGGTCCGTAATGACGTACGCTTCACCACCACACCAAAGCGAACTAAGTTAGTACTCGCGACCTTATTAATATTTAAATTTGCCTGATATTTAGCAAAATCTTTCGCTGTTAATTGACGTCCGTCAGTAAAAAAGCGCGGGCTTTTTGGCACTGAGCTGGCTTGATTAATTAAGCTAGTGAGTTTGGCTTTAGACAGCGATTTTTGAAATGACAGTGGATCAACAATGTACTTATTTTCTTTGATTAACTTATCGTTAAACGCCTGAATTTGCGCATTTGTCATGAGCATTTTTGCCGATGCACCTTGCTGCAACCAGTAGCTAGGTGAAAGCTGCGACTGAGTGACGGCTATCACATCTGATTGCCAAACCTCGGCATGCATAGGTGAACTAAAGGCGACACCTAAGCTAATTGATAAAGCGATAATTGAACGACGCATGTGTGTTCCTTAATACTTATTGAACGCGTGAATCTAATAATTTTGTAAAAGCTGCCTGCAAATTTTGCTGCATTAGCTTGCCTACTTTTGGCAAGTTGGCTTCCTCTGCACCAGGGATTGCTTGCTGAATACTCAAGGTAAACTCGCGACCGCCATTAATTTGCCCCAAGCATACATGTGCGAGCATAACCGTTTCGGTCGCAGAGCGAGTTTCACTTGGGCCCCAGCCGATTTTTTGCCACACTCGCCACTGCCCATTTGTCGCGGTATCAAGTACTTCTTTTGCCGAGCGTGTATCATTGGGTGCAATCGCTTTTGCAAGTGCATTAGTCACAAGATGACTGATGCCAATCATCATACCACCTCCGCCAGCCTGTTGTTCGCTATGACCTGTGCCATTAAGGAGTACATCTACATCGCTACTTTGCAAATACGGCATACGGGTACTGGGTTCACGGTCGTGACTAACAAGGCGTTTTAACCATTCAGCTTGTGCCAAGGTAGTCATTGCCTTATTACCCGTTAAACCGCAGTTATCACAACGGTAACTTAAATAACCAGGATCATCACGATTTGCTTTGTAATGGCTGATCTTTGCATCATGTTCTGGGTGTGCAGGGTCATGCCAATATTCATCAGATGGCATAAACTGCTCACCGCCATAGGCACCATTAAATAATAAACCAGGGGTTTTGAGCTTTAACCAGTCATTATAAAAGAAGCTTTGTAATGTATTGCGCCCAGCAACATTAATAAAATAACTCGCGATTGCATTTGAATTGCCATCCGCTTTTCCAAATGGCTCATAGCTATTTACGCTACTAATTAAATCAGCCAAGGGAGTATCACCAGCCAGTGCGTGCGCACCTAATTTAGGCTGCTCTTTTCTCACGGTAGCGACAGCACCTGTGAAGGCTTGAATCTTTGATGAGCTCCACGGCTCATAAAGCTCATTGTGCGTGCCATCACTTAAGTAACGGTAAGCAAGTGCCCCACCTCTTACCTGATAATCAATAACAAGCAATTTTCCTTGCTGTTGAGACGGAGAAAAATATTGCCAATCCGCGGCAATTCGAGACTGCCAATCAGGTTGCTGATAAGCCACTTGGTCAGCACTTTTATAGCCTTTTCCAGTCCCATTATTAGCGAGACTTAAACAACCGGTATTATTTAAATCACGTGGCATGATTGCAGGTGCCATCATCACTTCGGCAAAAAACTGCTCGTCAGTCATTGTGTCCACGGGGTTATTCGCGTGACAGCCAACTAACAGCAAAAGGCTACTACACAGCGTAAAATTGAGAGAGCGTAAACGCATGGTGTGCATAAAATAAAATTCCCACTTATTTTTATTTTTGGAATATTTTATTAAATTTAACACAAATTTCCCATGAAGCAAATTAACTCAGCTTTATTACGATTCATCTATTCTGCATCCAAAAAAATGACTTACGCGTATATACTTTTAATACCAAATAGAAAAGGGATTTATAAAATGAAAAAGTTATGCTTTATTGCGGGCTGTCTAAGCTGTTCTGGTGGCGCATTTGCTAATATTGAAAAAATTACCGTATATGGCCACCGCACTGGCTTAATCGGTGAATCAATCAGCGCCTCAAGTGGCATTATTGGCCAAGGTGAGATTGAAAATAGACCCATGCTCAGAAGCACAGAGCTACTTGAGTTAATCCCCGGTATGGCCGTTACTCAACACAGTGGTTCAGGTAAGGCAAATCAATACTTTATTCGTGGTTTTAACCTTGACCATGGTACAGACTTTTCAACCAATATTGATGGTATGCCAATCAATATGCGCAGCCATGGACATGGGCAAGGCTATACAGACTTGAACTTTATTATTCCCGAAACGATTGCCACAGTCAGTTATCAAAAAGGCAGTTACGATGCAAAGCAAGGTGACTTTTCAACTGCGGGCAGCGCCTACTTTCACCTGACAGATAACCCAAAGCATCAACAGTTAGATTTCACTATTGGTGAGGATAACTATTTACGCGCGGTTGCTTTAGGCAGCATTCCACTTGGTAATAGCAAACTTATTGGCGCCACAGAATGGCAAGGTTACGACGGGCCATGGCAAGACATTAAAGAAAGTGTAAATAAAAAGAACGCCCTCCTTCGTTTCGTTAATGAGTCTAAGCACGGTAACCTATCCATCAGTGCTATGGCATATGATAATACGTGGAATTCGGCTGACCAAATTCCGCAACGCGCCGTTGATCAAGGTATCATTTCATCGCTGGGCTCTTTGGACACCACATTAGGTGGCAGCTCTAGTCGCTATAGCTTATCGGCTAATTGGCAAAATGAACACCTCACAGCTAATGCCTATGTAATTGATTACAAACTGAACTTGTATTCTAATTTCTCGTATTTTCTTAATGATCCTGTTAATGGCGACCAATTTAATCAACGTGATAATCGTACGGTGTCTGGCGGGGCAATCAGTTATCAATTTTCGGATGTTTTAGGCTCTATTTTACTGAATCATGATGTAGGTGTTGAACTTCGTAACGATAACATTGATAACGTAGGACTGTATAACACACAGTCGAGAAATTACTTATCAACCGTACGTGAAGACCGTGTTGACGAAACAAGTTATGCTGCTTATTGGCAAACCCAACTTACTATGAGCCCTCAATTAGAGGCCACTGTAGGCGTACGCTATGACTATATTGATGCGAGCGTTAACAGCGATAATCACTTAAATTCAGGCGATGCAAATGACGATTTACTCGGTTTCAAAGCAAGCCTAACTTATTTATTCAACGAGAACGTAGCGGGTTATGCCAACTGGGGGCAATCGTTTCATTCTAACGATGCACGCGGCGCAACAATTCAACAAGACCCTTTAACCCTTGCAGCCACGGATACCGTTGATTTGCTGGTTAAAAGTAATGGTGCTGAGTTGGGCATGCGCTACTTTGATGAAAAGCACTTTAACTTTTCAGCGGCACTGTGGTGGCTTTCACTTGACTCAGAACTCCTCTTTGTTGGTGATGCAGGCAATACTGAAGCCAGTGATGCATCAACACGTTACGGATTAGAACTAAGCGCTTACTATTGGCTAGCCGAGACACTTAGCCTTGATGCTGAAGCATCGTTTACACATTCACGCCTAGACATAGATAGCCAGAACGACCGCATTGAAGGGGCTGTGCCAGTAGTTGCCAGTGCTGGGGTAAACTGGCACATAACAGAGCAATGGCAAACATCGTTGCGTCTTCGCCATATAGGTAAACGCATGCTCAATGATGATGGCAGTCAACGTTCAGAGCCTTTGACCGTCGTTAACGGTTTAGTTAGTTACCAACATACTCACTGGAAAGTCGGCTTAGAGCTACTTAATCTATTCGATAGCAGTGATCATGATATCGATTACTATTATGCATCACGCTTACCGACTGAGCCCGCAGAGGGAGTAGAAGATAATCACTACCACCCCATAGAGCCACGTACGCTTAGATTCAACGTCAGTTTACTCTTTTAGAGAACCTGCTCTGTGTACTTTTGCAAGTTAGTGATTAGGTCACGGTAAAGCGATACACTGTTATCTTTGATGCGGTCGAGGAAAAAGTCGTCAGTAATGCGAGTTATTTGCTGACGCTTGTTCTTATCACTTAACTTACTGCCAGCAATTCCTATTAGTTCAGAAATTTTTAACGCAGGTAGCGACTGGTTTAATCACTCAAAATGATTAAGTATTTTTGCACAATGGTATGATACCGCAGCTGCGGATTTCGGGCACAAAAAAACCGACTTTCGTCGGTTTATGTCACTTTCAGAGTGAAAGTGGCGGACGCGGGAGGATTCGAACCTCCGACCGCCTGGTTCGTAGCCAGGTACTCTATCCAGCTGAGCTACGCGTCCGCAATATTTCTGCTTATTTACGTCTTGCAATGACGGTGTCGTTTAAACACAAAAAAACCGACAATTTGTCGGTTTATGCTTTCTTACATTGCTGTATGAATGTATAGAAAGTGGTGGGCGCAGGAGGATTCGAACCTCCGACCGCCTGGTTCGTAGCCAGGTACTCTATCCAGCTGAGCTATGCGCCCACATTCTATTCTAGTTAGTTTAAGTCTCACTAAGACTTTTCAAAAGTGGTGGGCGCAGGAGGATTCGAACCTCCGACCGCCTGGTTCGTAGCCAGGTACTCTATCCAGCTGAGCTATGCGCCCACATTTTGATGTTAGTAAAGGATGGTGGGCGCAGGAGGATTCGAACCTCCGACCGCCTGGTTCGTAGCCAGGTACTCTATCCAGCTGAGCTATGCGCCCATTCTTTACTTTACAAGATAACCATTTAAAAAATGGTGGAGAAGGAGGGATTCGAACCCTCGATAGAGCTACAAACCCTATACTCCCTTAGCAGGGGAGCGCCTTCGGCCACTCGGCCACCTCTCCGTCTTGTGGGGCGTATAATAAAGATTTCAGAAAATATGTCAAACACTTTTCAAGGAAAATCGCACAGATGGTTATAGATTGTCCACTACGGGTAAAAACAACAAACTTTTGCTCAGCCTTTGACCGGTTTTGCTTTTTGTCTGAACGAATCGATGCCCGCTAATGGGATATGCTCATCGGTTATTTCTGCTAAATATTGATCCTGATAGCCTAGTTGTTGAAACTCGGCGATGCAGGCACGATAAAAAGCTTCACGTTGCTCATCGCTTTTACTGGTGTCTGTCTGCAACTGCACAGGCTTTTTTGTCATTATAATTAAGTCCACTAATACGTTGAACGACATTTGTACAATGTTCTCATACTCGTATTAAAAAAACACCACTGTAATTACGAACAAAAGGCGATGTTTAACATTTTTACTACAACAACAACGCAGACTTAATCAGTATTTCTTTTTTTATCAATTAATTACAAATCAGTAGTTACAGAACTCAACGTTTAAAATCAGAAATTTCCGATAATAAAAACGCCGCTAAAAAGCGGCGTTTATTAGAGTCTTAGTACTGATTAGTACTGATTAATCAGCTTGCGGACGCATATGAGGGAATAAAATGACGTCTTTAATCGTTGATGAGTCTGTAAATAACATCACCAAACGGTCAATACCAATGCCCTCGCCTGCTGTTGGCGGTAAGCCGTACTCTAATGCACGAATGTAGTCTTCGTCGTAGTGCATTGCTTCATCATCACCCGCGTCTTTCTCTTCAACTTGACGAGAGAAACGTTCTGCTTGGTCTTGTGCATCATTTAGCTCAGAGAAACCATTTGCAAGCTCACGACCCCCTACAAAGAACTCAAAACGGTCAGTAACAAATGGGTTTTCATCGTTACGACGAGCCAGTGGCGACACTTCCCAAGGGTATGCCGTAATAAATGTAGGTTGAATTAACTTATGCTCTGCAGTCTCTTCGAAGATTTCACACAAGAACTTACCTGGGCCCCATACACAGTTTTCAGGTACTTTAACGTGAACTTGCTTCGCATACGCTTTAAGCTCTTCAAAATGATTTTCTGGGTCATTAAATACAGCCGCATCAAAGTCAGGGTTGTACTTAAGGATAGCTTCGCTCATTGTTAAACGTGCGAAAGGCTTACCAAAGTCATACTCTACAGAGTCAACTACGTCGCCATGCTCGTTTTTCGTTGTGTTAACAACGATTGGTGAACCCAATACATCTGTTGCAACTGTACGTAGCATATCTTCAGTGATATTCATTAAGTCGATGTAATCAGCGTATGCTTGGTAGAACTCAATCATCGTGAATTCTGGATTATGACGCGTCGATAAACCTTCGTTACGGAAGTTACGGTTGATTTCGAATACACGCTCAAAGCCACCCACAACTAAACGTTTTAAGTAAAGCTCTGGCGCAATACGTAAATACATATCGATATCAAGTGCATTGTGATGCGTTACGAATGGGCGTGCAGACGCACCACCAGGGATAACCTGTAGCATAGGCGTTTCAACTTCCATGAAATCACGGTCTGCTAAGAAACGACGAATACCTTCTACCACTTTTGAACGAATACGGAATGTCTCACGCGTCGCTTCATTGGTGATTAAATCAACATAACGTTGACGGTATTTTGTTTCTTGGTCTGATAGACCATGAAATTTCTCTGGTAATGGACGCAGTGACTTAGTCAGTAGCTCATACTCAGTCATTTCGACGTATAAATCGCCTTTGCCTGATTTATTTAGCGCACCTTTAACACCGATGATGTCACCGATATCAAGTTGGCCGTATTTTGCTTTTAATTCTTTTTGTACGTCTTTTGATGCGTATGCTTGAATTTGACCTTTCATGTCTTGTAACGCAAGGAAAGGACCACGTTTAGCAAGGATACGACCTGCTACTGAAACTACATGTTGCTCAGCAACTAATTCTTCTTTCGATTTATCACCAAACTCAGCTTGCAAATCAGCCGTGTAATGTTCACGACGGAATTGGTTTGGATGACCGTTGGCTGGGCAATTTTCGCGAATAGCGTCTAATTTGCCGCGACGCTCAGCGATTAACTTATTTTCGTCTTGGATTTGATCAGTCATTTTTTAGCTCTTTTTTAGCTTGGTGGTTATAGGCCAGATTTAAGGCTGGCTTCAATAAATTTATCTAAATCGCCGTCAAGAACCGCTTGAGTATTGCGGTTTTCAACGCCCGTTCGTAAGTCTTTAATGCGCGAGTCATCAAGCACGTATGAACGAATTTGACTTCCCCAGCCAATGTCTGATTTTGCATCTTCTTGGCTTTGCTTCTCGGCATTTTGTTTTTGCAACTCAAGCTCAAACAATTTCGCTTTTAACTGCTTCATTGCTTGGTCTTTATTTTTATGCTGCGAACGCTCATTTTGGCACTGCACAACCGTATTGGTTGGTAAATGCGTAATACGTACTGCTGATTCGGTGGTATTTACGTGCTGACCACCCGCACCCGACGCGCGATATACGTCAATACGTAAGTCGGCGGGGTTAATATCAATTTCAATATTATCGTCAATTTCTGGGTACACGAAAGCAGACGCAAACGAGGTATGACGACGACCGCTTGAATCAAACGGGCTTTTACGCACTAAACGGTGCACACCCGTTTCAGTTCGTAACCAGCCATATGCATATTCGCCAACAAAGCGAACTGTCGCCCCTTTAATACCAGCCACATCACCGTCGGTTGCTTCAACAAGCTCAACTTTAAAGCCTTTCGCTTCACCCCAACGTAAATACATGCGCAGTAGCATATTACACCAGTCTTGCGCTTCAGTACCGCCAGAACCCGATTGTAAATCTAAGTACGCGTCGTTTTGGTCATGGGCACCTGAGAACATACGACGGAACTCAAGCTTTTCTAGTTGCGCATTTAAATCGGCTAATTCAGCCTCGGCTTCAGCAAAGGTTTCCTCATCTTCGGCTTCAACAGCAAGTTCAACTAAGCCTTCAACGTCTTCAGTACCGGCCACTAAGTTATCAATGGTCTCAACGATAGCTTCTAATGCCGACTTTTCACGGCCAAGGGCTTGAGCACGCTCAGGCTCATTCCACACTGCTGAATCTTCAAGTTCTGCGTTAACTTCTTCTAACCGCTCTTTTTTAAGAGGGTAGTCAAAGGTACCCCCGAAGCAGTTCAGTACGTTCGCGAATTTCCTTGATTTGATTAATCACAGGATTCACTTCAAACATGTACATTACTCCAAAATGGCTGATTTACCGCGCACAGCTCTCAAGATGAATTACGGTAAAATATCTACAAATATTAAAAACGCCCGATTTTAACAAAAAACCGAGCGTTTTATTAGCCTTTTATGTCGATTATAGCGATATTTTTATGTCGCTTTTTGTAGCTCTCGAATAATCAGTTGTAACGAGAATTTGCCACGGAATTCATTTATATCGAGTTGGTAGGCAGCTTTAACATAGCGTGCTTCGGTATCGGGCCAGGCACGCACATCGACACCAAATGCAATACCATCAACCAAACGTCCAGATTGATGCTTTAACACGAGTTTTAAGTGCTTTTCACCTACAATACGTTGTTGAATAACCTCGAATAGGTGCTCGAATACCGGCTCGGGAAATTGCTGTCCCCATGGCCCTGCATTTTTTAACAGGTTGGCAAACTCCATCGAAAAACACTCATTTGGCAACTCGCCGTCGGTCAACAAAATACTTTGTTTATGCTCATCGGTCAGTGTGTCGGTGACCATGCGCTCAAACACGGCTTTAAACTCGGGAAAACTCTGCTCATTAATGCTCAAGCCGGCTGCCATTGCATGCCCCCCAAACTTACTGATTAAGTGTGGGTGCAAGGTATTCACTCGTTCAAGTAAGTCACGCATATGCAGACCTTCAATTGAACGACATGAGCCTTTTATTTCACCGTTATCGCCCGCGGCAAAAATAATCGTTGGCCGGTGATATTTCTCTTTTAAACGCCCCGCTAATATACCAATTACCCCTTGATGCCAGTCGGCTTGATACAAGCAAATCGCATCGGGGATAGCGTCGGTTTTAAAGGCAAGGCGATCGAGCACGGCCTGCGCCTCAACCTGCATGCCCTGCTCTATTTCGCGGCGCTCATGATTAAGGCTGTCGAGTTCACTGGCAATACGGCGAGCTTGGTTTATGTCGTTTGATAACAAGCACGCGATGCCTAAGCTCATGTCATCTAAACGCCCTGCAGCGTTTAAGCGAGGAGCCAATGAAAAGCCAAAGTCACTGGCACTTAAACGTGCCGCATTTCGATTAGCCACTTCAATTAAAGCGCTTATTCCCGGACGAGTTTTACCACTGCGAATACGTGCTAATCCTTGGTGAACCAACGTACGATTATTAGCATCAAGCGCAACGACATCAGCCACCGTACCAAGGGCGACAATATCAAGTAACTCAGCAAGGTTTGGCATTGGACTATGCTCAAAGGCCCCTTGTTCGCGTAAGTGGCTGCGCAGCGCAATTAATAAATAAAATGCCACGCCTACACCGGCAATCGATTTAGATGGGAACTGACAATCATGGCGGTTAGGGTTCACGATAGCATCTGCATTAGGCAGCGTATCCCCTTGTAAATGATGATCTGTAACCAGTACCTTAATACCGGCGCGCTTCACAATCGCAATGCCATCAGTGCACGAAATACCATTATCCACTGTAATAACCAGCTCAGGCTTCATTTCAACAATTTGCGCCGCCAGTGCGGGGCTTAAGCCATAACCAAGGCTAAACCTATCAGGCACTAAATAGTCAAGGTTGTTAAACCCAAACATGGCCAAGCCTTGCATTAAAGTGGCCGTACTGGTTGCACCATCGGCGTCGAAGTCACCGACAATTAATACTCGCTGTTGTTCTGCGAGTGCCTGTTGCAGTAATAATACGGCTCTGTCTATGTCTTTAAATAATTTAAAGTCATGCAGGGTCGCTGCACTGTTATCTAATTCATTGGCATCTTTTACCTGGCGCGAGGCATAAATTTGCTTAATAACGGGATGTAAGTGTTGAGGAAGGTATGAGTCATCGACACGGGGACGAACTTGGATTATTTTTTCCATGTTGGAAGTATTACTTTAGTTAGCTTAAAGCGAATAAAAGGCCTACCTAGGGCAGGCCTATTTATAAAAAGATTATGAAGATGTTTTTGGTAAGGCATCAAGCGCTTGGCTAATTTGTGCTGCTGATTGATAACCTGGGATCATCGTTCCATCTTCTAAAATAATTGCAGGTGTACCCGACATACCAAAGCTTTGGCCTAATTGATAATGCTCAGCAATAGGGGCACTGCATCCTTCTACCTTGGCAACCTCTGCACCGGCTTTGGCTTCAGTTAGTGCTTCTGCTGGGTCTTTTGCACACCACACATTCATTAAGTCTTCGTAACCTTTACCGCGTAAACCGCCACGAGGGAAAGCTAGGTATTTTACGGTGATGCCCGCTTCTAAGAAATCGTCTAATTCGCGGTGTAATTTACGACAGTAACCGCATGTAATATCGGTGAATACAGTAATTGAATGTTTTTCATTTTTTGCTTTATAAACAATCATTGAATCTTCGTATTCAGCCACACCCGCCTTACGTACATCACTTAATGCGTGCTCAGTGAGATTGACGCGATTTTGAAGATCAATCAGCGTACCTTGCATTAAAAATTGACCGTCAGGGCTTGCGTAAAGTACCCCCTTGTCAGTAATTAGCTCTTTAAGGCCAGCAACAGGGCTTGGGTTTACTTTTTTAACCGTAACACCTAACTCAGCAAATTTAGCAATAATTGGCGCATCTGCAGCGTCGGTGGTCGACACACCATTTGCAAACACACTTAAACTCGTACCAAGCAGTGCCGTGGCTAAAACTAACTTTTTCATAACTATCCTATATCCTGATCATTTATTATATAGACCGGTACATCTTTAAAAATCTTGCACTAAGCACGTGGATGATGTTGCTCGTGTACCGACTTCAATCTCTCATTCGCTACATGGGTATAAATCTGTGTTGTTGATAAGTCACTGTGACCTAACATCATTTGCACGACACGAAGATCAGCCCCATGATTCAGCAAATGCGTTGCAAACGCATGTCGAAGCGTATGCGGTGATAACGGCGATTCAACTGATGCCAAAATAGCATAGTGTTTGATACGATGCCAAAAAGTTTGTCGCGTCATGCCAATCCCTCTCTTAGATGGGAACACAAAGTCAGTCGCATGCTTGATCATCTGCGCGCGGCCAACTTTTAAAAAGCGCTCAAGCCAATACATCGCTTCTTCACCAAGCGGCACTAAACGCTCTTTATTTCCCTTACCTTTAACGAACACAACTGCTTGGCGCAAGTTAATTTGCTCCATCCTAAGCCCTACCAGCTCAGTGACGCGCAGACCCGTTGCGTATAAAAGCTCCAACATTGCTTTATCGCGCAGCCCCATAGGCTCTTCAATATTAGGCGCAGCGAGTAGCGCTTCAACCTCAGCCTCAGACAGAGTTTTGGGTAATGACTGCCCTGCTTTTGGCTGTGCAATATTCAGCATTGGCGAATCAGCAATGGCTTTTTCACGTACAAAGTATTGGTAAAAACGTTTAAGCGCACTGATGCTGCGCGCAGTGCTGCGTGATTTAAGCCCTAAATCAACTCGGTATGCCAAGTAAGCTTCAATATCTTCACTGCTGACAGCCAGTAGATCTTTGTCTTTTAAAAACTGACAAAACTTATCAAGATCGCTGCGATATGCCATCAATGTGTTTTCACTGACCCCTTGCTCAAGGTACAAAATATCTAAAAACAGCTCTAAATGTTCGGCATTGTTTGACGTTATTGCTACTTTTTCAGCTGTGAAATTATTTTCAGCCACGCGTATTGTCATCCTTATCAAGGTATCAATTAAAAAAGCCTTACGGTAAAATAGTATCAAACTACAGGAAGATAGATACTAAAAGCAGCTTGAGTAACTATCATATCAAGCAAATACACGGTGATAAATACGATGCAGATTGGTTTATTTTATGGTTCTACTACTTGCTATACAGAAATAGCGGCAGAGAAAATTCGCGATATTATCGGGCAAGATGTTGTCAGCTTACACAATATCAAAGATGAGCCATTAAAAAATGCAGAACAATTCGATTTCGTTATCTTCGGCATTTCAACGTGGGACTTTGGTGAGTTACAAGAAGATTGGGAATCAATTTGGGACGACATCAAAGAGGTGAATCTAAACGGTAAAACCGTGGCCCTTTTTGGCATGGGCGATCAGCAAGGTTATGGCCAGTGGTTTCAAGATGCTTTGGGTATGCTACACGACGAAATTTGCCATCAAGATATTACCTTCTTAGGTCTATGGCCTAACGATGATAGCTATGAATTTGAAGCGTCAAAAGCTCTCACAAATGAGGGTAAACACTTTGTTGGATTGGCACTTGATGAAGACAGCCAATATGAACTCAGCGATGAACGTATTGCTAATTGGGTTGAGCAAGTGATGACTGAATACAGCGAGACCCTGTAATATTCACTCCCTAATTAAGTGCATTGCTGCATAACCCATTTATTTATTAAAACGCCAAGCATTGCTTGGCGTTTTTAGTGTTAGGCTATTCAACACGCTGCCAGTATTGGTTGCGGTAGAAAAAGGCGATATAACCGCGTACTTCAAGCACTTTTCCCTGTTCTTTAGGGGTGAGCTTTAAGGTGTAGGTTTTGCCATTATTAGGGTCAAGAATTTCACCGTCTTGCCAACTGCCATCGCCCGCTTCTTTCGCGCCATCGATAATGGCCATTCCCAAAATTGGCTTATTTTTTTTATCGCCTTTACATGCATCACATATTGCATCTTGTTTGGCTGGGTTAAGAATTTTTTCAACTTCACCAATAAGTACACCGTTTTGCTCACGAATGCGTACCAAAGATTTAGCTTCATTGGTTTCCTCGTCAATGGTTTTCCAAAGCCCAACAGGGCTCATTGCAGCGACGCTTAATTGAGAAAATAAAAGGGCTGATAAAGCGATTGTGAGTCGTAACATAAAATACTCGCATAAAATTTAAGGCCTTATTACTATATCAGGGCTTGGTAAAACACACCATTTTGCTATGATCAGAAAAAGACAACACATTGCGAGGGAACACAATGAGTCAATATACGTTACTTACCGGAGATATTGTCAGCTTCGACAATAATCAAGTCACCCCAATTAAAGCAGATGGCGAGATTAAAACAAACCGCTTTGGTGAGTCATTATTTATTCCGCATAGCGCTAAAACCGCCGTAGAGCTTGGTAAACTCGACGATAATTTATTTAACTTAAACAAATTAATGCGCTCTGGGTATGCCGACCCCTGCCCTGCCACACGCGTGCTAATAGAAACCAAAGACCCTTTACCTGATATCGATGGCTTATTGATAAAACGCCGTTTTAGTATCATTGATTTTTGCAGTGCTGAAATAGAAAAACAGCACACAAAAGCAGTCTTAGACGCCTTGCTTGAGCTTGAGCATGTTCAACAAATTCAACTTGATGAAGTAATGCAGCTGCAACCTCCCGTGCAATTAAGTGCAAAATAGAGGTACAATCAACGCATCAATATGCCATACCAATTCGCTTAATTAAGTGCGCTATTTTGGGGCGATAAAACCTCGTTGAAAACAAGGCAAAGGTTTCGTTATTTAGTTGTTCTCGGCAATTGCTCCTGCATTGCTCTACCTCCTGCATCCATGCAGTCGTAAATCAGCAATGTTTAACACAGGTCGCAACCGGTTTAATCCCTCAAAATAATTAAGCATTTTTGCGAATTGGAACCATACGGCAGCTTCATTAGTAAAAGGATAAACAATGAAAAATGCGCTATTTTTACTCTTTGCAACAACGCTGCTTGTAGGGTGTGATGAGTTAGAAGTCGAGGAAAGTCATGATTTTGGCAACCAGATGTATGAGAACAAGTATACATTGATAAACACCACCGCCTTAGAGGTTGACTACTCCATGGCAAATACCGACCTGTTTGGTAACGCAAGAGAAGTCAGTGATGCGCAATATTATGTAGACACGCTCGCATCAGGTTCATTACCTGTTGATATAACACACCTTCACAATGAACGACGCCGTATTTCATTTTATGTAGAAGATCACAGTGAAGCGAGCAACTTCGCAGAGCAAATGTATCAAGTGGACAACGACCAGCCTTACCATTTTGTCGCCTGGCAAAGTGCAGAAAAGCTGCGTTTAACGCTCATAAAACAGACTCAAAATAACAAAGAGGGCTTTTTTGCCGTCCGCTTTCTTGCCACCGAAAACATTCGCTTAAAAATAGAGAATCAAATAGTTAACCTATATCAAAATCAATTAAGTACGTGGTATCACACTGATGACTGCGCAGATGATATTAAAATCTCTCGACTGAATGATGAAGGTAAGCGTGTTGATGAATCAGTTGCCATTTGTCATGCCTCATATGGACACTCTTATACATTATTAGTAAGCGAAAATGGCCTACAATCGAGCATCAGTGAATAGCAATACGACCTTTTAGAGTAAAGTGATGACGGACTATTAATGGCTGGTATGCGTCACATTTTCAAATAAAAGTCCTTGCATAGCGCACTATATTCAGCACTGTACGCGCCACTGTTTGCATGAATCGTTAAATGTGTTGTCGTTAAAGGGGCTGCAACCTGACTAAATAACATTAAACTGCGACTAGGTGCTTTTTTCTCGGTTGTTTTAACTAAACACAGGTGGTTTAAATACCAGCCTTCTTGCTTTGCAATGGCAATAAATTGCTCGGCCTCAGGACAAGGCAGTATCACATTGAGCAGAGTATGTGCATGACTCAGCGCACTACACGCTTTGATTAATTCGCTAAAACTCAATCCATCGGTGTGGCGCGCTGTATTGCGTGCTGCATTATCGCCTTTAAGGCTGGCATTGAAATAAGGTGGATTAGTGATAATTGCATCAAAGGGGGTTGCTGCTTTAAAAGACTGCACAGCCCCTTGATAAAGCATAATGTCAGGCCAAGGGCTATTAGCAAAATTAGCGCGAGCATCAATACACGCGTTAACCTCTATTTCGATAGCGTTAACAACCGCCTTCGGCGCACGTTGTTTTGCCATTAAAGCAAGCAACCCGGTGCCTGTGCCAATATCAACAATTCGTGCAGCATCGCTTACATGTGCCCATGCCCCCAACAAAATCCCATCTGTTGAAACTTTCATTGCAGTGTGAGTTTGCCCTATCGAAAACTGTTTAAACACAAAACCTGACATTTTTTCACCTTTTCATTCACCAACAGCTGGATAGCGCGTATAATTAACGCCAATTGTCCTCTATTTATGTCACTCTATGCAATTTTCTGAATTTGATATCGATAACAAGCTGTTAAATGCCATTAATAAAATGGGTTTTGATACGCCAACCAGCATTCAACAACAAGCGATCCCTGAAGCATTACAAGGGCGCGATATTTTGGCATCTGCACCCACAGGTACCGGTAAAACAGCCGCGTTTTTGATCCCAGCTATTCAATACTTGCTTGATTTCCCTCGTCGTGACCCTGGTTTTGCCCGCGTACTTATCATGACTCCTACTCGCGAGCTTGCTTATCAAATCCATGAGCATTGTGAACAGCTTGCTGAGCAAACACACCTTAAAATAGGTGTTGTGACGGGCGGCATCAACTATGGAACGCACAAAGAAATTTTTGAGAACAATAACGACATTCTTATCGCGACACCTGGGCGCTTAATGGAATACCTCGAAACCGAGAACTTCCATGCTGAAAATGTCGAAATGCTTATTTTAGACGAAGCCGACCGCATGCTCGATATGGGCTTTCGTAAAGAAATGCTGCGTATTTGTGATGAAGCCAGAAATCGTCGTCAATGTTTTCTATTTTCAGCCACACTTGAAGGTGACAGTGTTGAGCTTTTCGCTGAGCGTATTTTAAATGATCCTGCGCTACTAGAAGCAGAATCGTCGCGTAAAGAAAAAGCAAAGATCCACCAGTGGGTTCACTTAGCCGACGACTACAACCATAAGCTTAAAATGTTAGTCGATATCTTAAACGGCGATGATATCCATAAAGCGATAGTGTTCGTTAAGACCCGTGAACGCCTAGAATCATTAATTGGTGCGTTAAATAACGAAGGACTGCGCGTTGCTTGGTTACGTGGTGAAATGCCACAAGATAAACGCATGAAAGCAATGGAGAACTTCCATTCTGGCCGCAATAAAATATTGGTAGCAACCGATGTGGCTGCCCGTGGTATTGACGTGGCAGATATCAGCCATGTGATTAACTTTGATATGCCTCGCACCGCAGACATATACGTTCACCGTATTGGACGTACTGGTCGTGCAGGCAAAAAAGGAATCGCGATTTCATTTATCGAAGCGCATGACGTTGCCATTTTAGGCAAAGTTGAGCGTTACATCGAACAAAAACTAAAGCGTCGAGTAATCAAAGGGATAGAGCCGCAACACAAAGAAGCAAAAATCCCTTCTAAAAAGAAAAAAGATCCAGCAAAGATCAAAGCGAAGAAAAAGGCAAAACCAAAAAAGAAAAAGTAGTGCGTGCTTAATAAGCCTTGTTAATAAAAATGCCGAGCCTGTCTCGGCATTTTTATCGCTGTTATTTGCCGTGTCTTTTTTACTGAACTATGTGTAATTACTTCACATACAGTTTCTTCAAAAAAATAAAACCTATAAAAATCAACAAACTAAAATTGGAACAGAATTTGTAATTGTTCATACAGAGTTCAATCTGTCATTATTGCGAGGGAATTGTATGAGCCGTTTCAAATTATCTGTTGTCGTAACCTTATTTAGCTGTCTTTTTTTATTGGCTTGCGCCACACAAGTCAGTGCCAACACCCATGTTTTAACAACCAGTACTTCGGCGCAACCGCGATTACAGCAAGTGGCTTTAAAGAAACTAACGAATAACCGCAATTTTAAAATTGAAAACTTACAGGTTATTGTAAGTGGCGATACGATTGAATTATTAGGTTCAACGGAAACGGGGTTTCAACGTGCGCTGGCACAAAAGTTCTTAGAACACAGTCAGGGTGTAAGGCATGTAAAAAATAACCTTAAAGTGAGTAAACTAGAGAGTTGAACACTTTAAGGTTATTGCAGCTAACGCACGGCTGCGGTCAGCGGGTTATTCACCACTGGCTTTTAAATTAATAAATTTCGCAAGCTCTTCAGGCTGACCAACCAGCATCATGATTTGCTGGTTGATTTGCATCATCGACTTGCCTTCAGGTAGGCGTGCCGATAAAGACAATTTTGATAAACCACTGGCAAAGTTTTTAATCGCAGTGTCTAACTCCGCACTTACAGGAGCTTGTTGTAATTGCATTGCCACAACTTGCTCAAGGTCATCAAGTGTCATGCCTTGCGCTTTTAAGAAGCTTTCGACAACAGTTTTAAGTTCACCGTCGTCGTTGATTTCAAGCTCGATACTGCGCGGCTCTAATTGGCTCATTGCCGCCATCATTTTTGATTGTTGCTGTAGTTGTTGCTCTAAAGTGAGCTCAGCCCCATTCGCAGCATTTTGTGCTTGGCTGATTGATAAAGATGCTTCCATCAACGCCGTTGAATTTGCTAAACCAAGATTAAAACGTACATCAGCCACTTCGCTTGCCTTCACGTTAAGCGCAAACTTGCTATCACCTGACTCTTTGTTGTAATCAAGCGATGAATTCACGTTGTAACTCGTTGCGGCAAGCTTATTATTCGCACTGTCTGGAAGTTGCGATAAAAACTCATCACTAAAGCGGAAATTTGTCATCACGAAGCCCGTGTGGGGTGGGATCGCATCAACTTCGTAACCCGTCACTTCAATATTGTCGATAGTGGCAATGGTTTCATCGCCTTCAATGCTTTGCACATTTATACCAGACAACTGCATGCTGCTACTGAACACACTTGCTGAAATATCGCTGTAAGTGATATCTACACCACTTTGGCTTGATAAAGCGCTTAGTTGCTTATCAACAACCTTTTTCACTTCCTGTGTTGCTGTATAGTTTGCGTAAACGACGCCACCTACAGCTGCAGCAACAACGGCTGCAATTACTAACTTTTTCATTTTATTTCCTTTGATTGGTGTTTTTTATAGTCTATCAAATTACAACTAGTTTATTAAAGACAGTAACTCATGCACTGTTTTAACAGGTGTAATTTTTGCGCCCAATCCTTCCATTGATTTATGGTAGTTACGATATGGAATAAAAATTTCAGTGAAACCATGCTGAGCGGCTTCTTTTACTCGCGGCACCCCACTGTCGATGGGCCTAACGTCACCATTTAAGCTTAATTCGCCCATAATACAGGTGGTTCTTGGCACAACAAATTCATTCAAACTACTCAACAATGCCGTAACTAATGCTAAGTCGATACAGGTTTCAGACTCATCAATTTTTAGGCCACCGACAATATTAAAAAACGTGTCATGAAAGATTTTAGTCTTGGTGTGTTTACGCAAAATTCCCGTGAGCATTTTGATACGATTCATATTTAAGCCAACACACACTCGCTGCGGAAACTCAGCCTCTGTTTCTGTGGTTAAGCACTGAATCTCTAACAATAAATTACGATTACCTTTACGAATACATGTAATAGCCGATCCCGGCGATTCGGTGCTTGATCCCGATAAAAATATTTCGCTTGGGTTGTCAACACTGAGCATACCGCGCTCACACATTCTAAAAATACCGACGGTATCAATATCGCCAAAACGGTTTTTATTGGCACGTAAGGTACGAATTTGCCCATCGTTGGTATCAATATGCAGCAGCGCATCAACAATATGCACTAAGGTTTGCGGGCCTGCGATTTCGTTGTTTTTATTAACGTGAGCAATAATGAACATGGTGACGTCATTTTGCTTACAATATTGAGTGAGTGCTTGTGCTGCACTTTTAACTTGTGAAGGAGAGCCTGGGCTGCCATTAGCGGCTTCTGTCACAACCGCTTGAATTGAATCGATCACCGCAAACTTAATCTTGTTCTTATCAAGCTCTTCAATAATTGCTTCAACGCTGGTTTCTGACAGTAAATAAAGCTCATCAGGGTTATAATCTAAACGCAGTCGGTTTACACGGTTTTTAAACTGCGATAATGACTCTTCTGCCGTACAATAAAGTGACGGCATCACTTTCGACATGCGAGCAATTAAATCTGACAATAATGTCGTTTTTCCAGCCCCTGGATCGCCCGAAATAATATTTACGGAACCGGTGGTCACACCGCCACTTAATACACGGTCTAACTCACCAATGTCGGTTAAGCGTTTTTCTGCTTCGGCGGTTTCGACTTCATTAATTTTTTTTGAGCCGCCGCCAACACCGCCTGCGTAGCCTGCAACCACGGCACGGCTTGCCGCTTGTTTTGACTGTCCGGCTGAGGGCTTAAATTCTGCTAGCGTGTTCCATGCACCGCACTTACACTGTCCTTGCCAGCGCTGATAGTTCATGCCGCACTCTGTGCAGACAAATTCGATTTTTGCTGATTTTGCCATTCGGCCTTACCTATTTAGGTCGCTAATTTGTGACTAACTTGTTATTAAAAACTGACACTTAACACAATTAATGTATAGTAAGTTTATAATCACAAAAAGATAACTCGTTGTAACTAAAACCTCTTACTCCAGCTCTTTATTCAACACACTGTTAAATAAAGAACCGCTTTAGGGCATAGTTTTTGCTTACAAATAAAACTTAACAGTGCTTGCCATTTATTTGGCAAATACTTATAACAATAATTAATAAAATAAAAAAGTGACTACTGTTTGTGTTTTTACTGCGTAATTGCCGACTAGTATACCTACTTTTTTTAATAGACGTTGATGGTTTTATAAATGGCTGAAGACATTCTGCTTAAATATGAAAGCCTAGTTGAAGAGCTAAAGGCGTATTTAGGCACCCCAAAATTCGACAAACTGTTTAAATCAAAAACAGCGGGCTTAACTAAGCCTGAGCAGTTTTTGATCAAAATGGAGATGTCGCGTTTATCTCAGCCTGTTGCACGGTTTATTGATTTACGTGGGCAAGTAACGGGTCAAGTAAAACCATACGAATACGAAGGTAAACAACACTTTATGGACGATACTGCCATCGAAGTGTTTGAACAGGCTATTAAACGCCATGGCGGTTACACCCTTGCTGTCTATGAAGCGGTGATGAACACTGAAAACAACCATCGTGTCATGCAAAAGAAAGCGGCCGAACAAGCTCTTACTGAAGACGATAACGACAGTCAGTTATCAGCCAAAGTGATAAAATTTGCCTCCTACGAAAGCCGTCGTGAAGAGCGGATGAATTACTCTATCAAAATCACTGTTGAGTTTGATAAAGACAGCAAAGTAGCCGCAACAACATCTGATATCTCACTCAGTGGTGCGAAGATAAAGCTCGCGCCACGCTACAAGTTAAAAAAAGGTCAACTTATAGGCCTGCGCCTAGTCGGCCTTGAACAAGATTTTGAGTTAGGTTTAAAAAACGGAATTCAGTACGAAGTCGTCGCGATTGAAAAAGTATCACGCGAATACAATCATGTTCGCCTAAAACGCACCTTTATTGAAAACAACGAAAAGTTTGATGAGTTTTTAGAAAGCTTTATCCACGGCAATAAGCGTCGTTATAAAGTTAACCTAGACAATACGCTCGATGCGGTTGTGTCAAAAGGCTATGAACAATATTACATTCCGCGTGTGACCTCTCTTTATACCTTTTTAAGCTTACAAGGTGACAAGCTATACCCAAGCCTTGCCTTAACAACTGAAAATAATATTTTTATTCAGCGTTATTTTTGTGACGAGCGCAAGCTGTCTTGCTTATACAGTATTATTAACCAACAACGTATAGGCCACTTATTAAGCTCACCAGAGGCAGTAAAAGAAGAGTACCTTTATACTTTCACGCATGTTGTTGCTGGTAAAGTGTATTACTACTCTGCCACGCGTAGTGAGCTTGAAAGCCAGCCTCAGCTTAAAAATTTATTTTTAGGGTTTGGTAGTCAAAAAGACAGCTGGCAATGTTTTAAGTTGCAATTGATGCCAAGTCACCCTGAAGATTCGTATATTCCGTTGTCACTGCCCAGTAGTGCAGGGAAAGACATTGAAAAGTTGAACAAACCGCCCTCACCTCGCGTGCAAGGGTTGATCAAAGACGTTAAATATTTACTGATCTTAACGGCCATTGGTACGCCCTATGAGCAGCACTCTTATAAACAATTAACATTTGATAAAAACGCGATTAATCAACTAAAACAATTTGGCCATAGCAAACATAAAACACCGCCACACCTAGAGCCCGTAGCCCTTGAATATGTAAATTTAAGAGCGCACAAGCGCTATTTGTACAAGACAGCTATCGCCATAAATCATCACGAGCAGATTATCACAGGCCATACCCGCGACTTGTCAGTTATGGGATTACAAATCGAGTGTGATAAACCTGTTGAGTTTAAAAAAGGCGACATAATTAATATTAGCTTGCCTGATTTACAAAAAATTACCAAAAAACATGATTTATCGAGCCTTGCTTACGAAGTCATGGCGATTAGTAAGTCACTCACCACGGTTAATCTAAAAGTTCACCGTATTACAGACTTACCACATATGGCGATTAAGTTCTTTACGGTACTGATTGAAAACAATAAAGATAAGTTAAGGGTGTGTGAAGAGTCGCCTAAAATACCGGGTCTTTCAACGGCACTCAGAAATATGGTAACCAAAAGTGTTTGCCAATTTCCGTTCTATTTACACAAAGAAGCAGCGCATTTTAAAGCCGGTGCAATTGGTCAGGGTTTATATCCGAGCCCATTACATGTATTACTGCAAAACTTTGCGCTCTTAAACGAAAACACCAGTATTGAAGGGATTTTATCAACGCAGCAAATCACCGAAGTCATTACACCACTCATAAAAGATCGTAGCCGCCAAGACCCGCCGCTTGCTTTTACCTTATTTATTCGTTTTGACCCTCGCCAACCTTCAATCAGCGACGCGATTACGAGTCGGTGCATTAGTGAAGATGACTACAAACCCCAGACTTTGTTTGTAAAAAAAGCGCTGAGAAATGACCTCATGTTTGTGTTTCGTTTATATGTATCACGTACAGGGCGCCCTGATATTGATTATTTATCAAACGAACTCAAATATATAAGTCAGTATGCCTTACATAAAGCGAAAGATCTTGAAGAAGCGCTGTGGGCCGTGGCAGGTGTGGGTGATTTAATTGATATTAGTGATGAAGCGCTTACGCATTTTGATATTGATGAAACACTCAAAATCGAAATGAATAAGCGCAAGAAAACGTGGTTAAAGCGTGTAATCTAATGGAATTGTGAGCAAGTAACTGACTTGAAGTAACGAGCCTTCATTAATGGCTGTTTGTGCTTGCTCAACAACTTTCGGTTTTCCATGAACAGCCACGCCAAGCCCTGCTGCAGCCATCATTTTTAAGTCATTAGCCCCATCACCCATGGCAACAGTTTGACGGGTATTAAGCGCCAGTTTTTCTGCGATTCGCTTAAGCACTCGCGCTTTTTCTTCTGCATCAACAATCGTGCCTATGACCTTACCCGTTAGCCGGTTATCTTTAAACTCAAGTGTATTAGCATGTACTTCATCTAAACCAATAAGCGATTGTACTTGCTCAGCAAATGGCACAAAACCACCCGAGGCAATGGCAAGATGCCAGTCATACTTTTTAAGGTATTGGCAGAGCTCATTCACACCAGGCATCAAGGGTAAACGCGATTTTAAATCATCGATTAAATCAACATCAATGCCTTCAAGCTTTGCAACACGCTGTTTTAAGCTTTGTGCAAAATCAAGCTGCCCAGCCATGGCTTGCGCAGTGACAGCGGCCACTTCATCATACACATCGGCTAAACGTGCAATTTCATCAATACATTCTATCGTAATCGCTGTTGAATCCATGTCCATGAGTAATAAACCAGGCTCATTCACGGTGGGTGGATTCGTTAACTGCACCAATTGCAAGCCATGCTGATTGGCAAAGGCGGTTAATACGGATGGACTGAGTGGTGATGTTGAGTCGCTATGAACACACCACGCTGAGGGCATAGATTCAATAGGCTGATAACAACACACGGTTAAATTTGTGAAGCCGTGCGAGCTTAAAAACGCTGTCAGAGCCAGTAAATGGTCAGCACTGAGTTCACCGCCAAACGCCACGCTCAGTACGCCTTGGTGTGCTTTGGGTAAAATATCTGTCGCAATTAGGTGTTTATTTTCAATTTTATACCAGCAATTTAGTGTTATTTGACCTGTTAAATTTGCTGTAGGTGTAGCAGCTAAGCTAAGCTGTGACATAGTGGCTCCACGTTAGACTTATGTCTGTTGTTGTGCGTGTATTTGCTACTCGCAATCAATGAACTAATAAGGTTATTATACTGGTTTAGTTGTACCATCAATTGTAAAAGCTGTCAGCAGCGTATACGGTGACTATGAAAAATAACCAACTTAAAACTCCATTTTCGGCTACTTATCGCCAACGCATCGTGCGATTAAGCCTAGCTGCGGCCTGTTTTGTGTTGCTTAGTTGGGTTGCCGTTAATAGTAGCTTTCAAAGCCATCAACTACTTTATGACAGTGCTAACAGTACCGCGACAAGCCTAACAAAATTTATGGCGCTTAATGCGCAGACCCCGCTCGAAGAAAAAAATAAGCCCGCATTAAATGCACTGTGTAATAACATAGCAGAAGACGAGTATGTTTTAGCAGCCATCGTTTATGACCAACAAGGGATCCAAATTGCCGCCAGTGATAACTGGCAAAGCCACCACACATTTGGACTTTTACCAGACTCGACCCCGGGAATAAGTAAACTCAAAACCCCCTTTGTCGAGCCTGTAATAAGCGATGATGAGCGTCCGATAGGCTTTGTAACCATCACTTATTTAACACAAGCGTCAATTGCAACCAGTCACAGCAGTTTTCATGATTTAGGCAGACAGGTCTTACTCATGTTGGTTATTACCTGTATTTTTACATGGCAACTAGGCCGAGGATTAAAGCGCTGGCAGGTAAATCGTTATATCAAAAAAAGTGCTGAGCAAGAGTCATAAAGCGCATCAGCTAACAATTGCTTTTCAGTACCCGAGACACCTTTTAGCTCACATAGGTGAGTAAACACCTCTCGTATTTTTAGTGGCGTATTGATTTGCCCTTGAAAGCCTGCAAGTGGCATTGAGGGCGCATCGGTCTCAAGTACTAAATGCTGGGGGGCAATATTACTTATCACTTGGCGTGTTTTTTCAGCTCGAGGGTAACTTATCACCCCACCCACCCCGAGTTTAAAACCTTGCTTAATATAGCTGTTTGCTTGTTGCTGCGACCCGGAAAATGCATGAATTACCCCGCCATATTTAGGCTTACATCGCTTGAATGAATGCGCAATGAGATCATGGCTTTGTCGGTGGTGAACTATCAGTGGGAGTGCCAATTGGTTAGCAAGCTCAATCTGCCCTTCAAATAACGCAATTTGTTTATCAAGATTATCAATACTGCGATCAAGCCCGCATTCACCAATCGCAACAAGTTCATTCGCATGGGTTTTAGCAAGCTGCTCTAGCTCGCTTAGATGATGGGGTTGATGCTGTGATAAAAAATAAGGGTGTAAGCCTAGTGCAATTGATACGCTTGGATACGATTTTGAAAAGCAAAGCAATTGGGTCGATTGTGCCAAGCTAATACCCGGCACAACAAAGTGTGAGATCCCTGCGTTTTGACACGCGTCGATAAGCGCGTCGCGATTCTCATCAAACTCGCTAAAATCGAGGTGACAATGGGAATCAATAAAACGCATTTATGGATTTAAACGACCGAATTGCCAACTGCCGTCAGCGTTGCGCTGATACATAAAGCGGTCATGCAAACGGTGTGCACCGCCCTGCCAAAATTCAACTTTAGTCGGCTCTACACAATACCCTCCCCAAAAATCAGGGAGAGGAATTTCACCATCAGAAAACTTCTGCTTCATTTTAGCAAAGGTTTCCATTAGCACTTTACGAGACGAGACAGGACGACTTTGCGCAGACGCCCAAGCTGCAAGCTGGCTTTCCTTAGGACGCGATAAAAAGTACTTTGCCACTGCTGTGGTTGGTAATGGTTTTGCTTCACCATACACAATTACTTGACGCTCCATATGGTGCCAAGGAAAGTGTAAGGAAATTTTGTTGTTCCCTTTAAGCTCTTGCGCTTTGCGTGAACCCGTGTTGGTAAAAAACACGAAGCCGTTTTCATCAAGGTGCTTTAGCAAAACGATGCGCTGCGAAGGCTGACCATGCTCATCAACCGTTGCCACCACCATTGCCGTCGGATCTGGCAAGTTAGTTGCCACAGCCTGCTCAAGCCATTTTTCAAACTGCTTGATAGGCGATGCATCAAGCATGTCTTCAGATAAACCATCCTGTAAATATTCACGGCGAATATCTTCAAGTTTCATTTAAAAATTCCTTCTATCACAGTAAGCTATCAGCTAAAAATTAAGCAACATTTATATCTTGTCAATTTTTGTTGGGTGTCGCTGCGCTCTACCCAACCTACGAAGGCGGTAACATACGTTATCTGCAAGTGTAGGAGTGCTAGCAAGGCAATGAGCTTATTTATGCCAAGGAGCATACGTGTTTTGTATGTGACTTAGGCTAAATAAACTCATTAACGCAGCTAAAGCGAACTACACGAAGCAGATTACATTTGCTCCATAACTTCGATACCTAACAAATCCAACCCTTTTTCAAGCGTCTTCGCAACCAAATTACACAGTACTAAACGGCTATCACGTACACTTGGTTCTACACCGTCTTTAAGTACTGGGCACGCTTCGTAGAACGTCATGTATAGGCTTGCAAGTTCGTATAGGTATCCACATAGTACGTGTGGCGTTGCTTCGCTGATCATCAGGTCGAGTACTTCTTCTAATTGGAGAAGTTTTAGCGCAAGTGCTTTTTCTTGCGGCTCGTTGATAGCAACGTCTGCTGTTAATGAAGCGGCATCAATACCTGACTTGCGGAAAATACTGCGAACACGCGTATACGCATATTGAAGATAAGGTGCAGTTGCGCCTTCGAAACTCAGCATCGTATCCCAATTGAAGATATAGTCGCTGGTGCGGTGCTTTGAAAGATCCGCATATTTTACTGCGCCAATCCCTACTTTACGGGCAATTTCACTACGCTCTTCGTCGCTTAGATCTGACTCACGCTCTGCAAGCTTTGCTGCTGCACGCGTGATTGACTCTTCAAGTAAGTCAGCTAGTTTAACGGTGCCACCCGTACGTGTTTTGAATGGCTTGCCATCTTCACCCATCATGGTGCCGAATGGGCAAAACTCGTAACTAGTTTCATCACGTAACAAACCAGCTTTACGTGCAGTTAGCTCAACTTGGTTAAAGTGTAAGCTTTGACGCGCATCAACAAAAATTAAGATACGGTCAGCACCTAGTTTGTTTGAGCGGTAATCACACGCTGCTAAGTCAGTTGTCGCGTATAAGAAACCGCCGCCTGATTTTTGCACGATAAATACTGAAGGTTCACCGTCTTTATTAGCAAGCTCGTCTAGGAACACAACTTGTGCGCCATTAGACTCAACAGCAATGTGCTTGTCTTTTAATAAAGCGATGATATTAGCAAGCTCACTGTTGTAAGCACTTTCAGCCATAATATCGTCTTGTTTAAGCGTAACATTTAAGCGCTTATACACTTCTTCAGAGTGCTTCACTGACGTGGCAATGAATAGCTTCCACAGCTTTTCACAGTGCGCATCGCCACCTTGTAATTTAACCACGTAGTCACGGGCTTTATCGGCAAAGCCTTCTTCATCATCAAACCGTTTTTTCGCATCGCGGTAGAAGGTTTCTAAGTCTGCTAGAGCCACTTTGTCTAAGTCGACACCTTGGCTAATTTGGTCTTCTAAGTGCGCAATCAACATACCAAACTGCGTACCCCAGTCTCCCATGTGGTTTTGACGAATAACATCATCACCACGGAACTCAAGCGCACGAACAACGGCATCGCCAATGATCGTAGAACGTAAATGGCCAACGTGCATTTCTTTCGCAAGGTTGGGTGATGAGTAATCAACCACAACTTTTTGTGCGGTTGCATGCGGTGAAACCGCGAGCTTTTCATCTTCATTCGCTGCTTTTAAGCTTGTTGATAAAAATTCAGGCTTTAAGTGAATGTTGATGAAACCTGGGCCTGCAATTTCTGTTTTTTCTGCGATATCAGCAAGGTCTAGGTTATCGATAATTTTTTGTGCCAGTTCGCGTGGGTTTGATTTTAGCTTTTTAGCCGCTCCCATCGCGCCATTGATTTGGTAATCACCAAACTGCGGGCGTGTACTTTGTGTTACCGCGGGGTTCGTGTCTTCGGGTAGTCCTGCTGCAACCATGGCTGCAACGGCTTTTTCAATTAAAAGAGTACGGATATTCATTGTAATTTTTACCTTTATTGCCCGCCATGCGGGCACTTAAAATATGTGCCTGTGTAAGCTTAGTTTTCGCGTGTATGGTTAAACTTAATATCAGGATAACGTTCCATTGATAAGTTTAGGTTTACACGACTTGGCGCGATGTAAGTAAGGTTATCCCCCCCATCTAGCGCTAAGTTGCTTTCGCACTTGCGTTTAAACTCTTCAAACTTTTTAGTATCGTCTGAACTTACCCAGCGTGCAGTATTAACACTGACCCCTTCATAAATAGCATCTACGTTGTATTCTGCTTTTAAGCGTGCAACAACCACATCAAACTGTAGTACACCAACAGCGCCAACGATAAGGTCGTTGTTAATAAGTGGTCTAAATACTTGCACCGCCCCTTCTTCTGATAACTGCACTAAGCCTTTTAATAACTGCTTTTGCTTAAGAGGATCTTTTAGACGAATACGGCGGAATAATTCAGGCGCGAAGTTAGGAATACCGCTAAACTTCAACTTTTCACCTTGGGTAAAAGTATCACCAATTTGAATCGTACCGTGGTTATGTAAACCAATAATATCGCCCGCATAAGCATCCTGCGCACGTTCGCGGTCACCGGCCATAAAGGTTACCGCATCAGAAATGCTCACTTGCTTGCCAATACGTACGTGATTCATCTTCATACCTTGGCTGTATTTGCCTGATACGATACGCATGAAAGCAATGCGGTCACGGTGTTTAGGGTCCATATTCGCTTGAATTTTGAATACGAAACCAGTGAAGTTTTCTTCTGTTGCAAGCACTTGGCGATCTTCTGTTTCGCGTGGTAATGGTGACGGAGCCCACTCAGTTAAGCCATCAAGTACATGGTCAACACCAAAGTTACCTAGCGCCGTACCGAAGTAAACAGGTGAGAGTTCGCCCGCTAAAAAGAGGTCTAAGTCAAACTCGTGCGATGCACCCATTACCAGCTCAAGTTCTTCACGTAATTGCTCTGCTAGTTCGCTGCCGATGGTTGCATCTAGCTCAGGGTTATCTAAGCCCTTAATTGTACGAACTTCCTGAATAGTGTGGCCTTGGCCGGTGCTATATAAAATCGTTTCTTCGCGGTGAATATGGTAAACACCTTTGAATTCTTTACCACAGCCAATCGGCCATGTTACTGGTGCACATGCAATGTTTAGTTCGGTTTCTACTTCGTCTAATAACTCCATAGGATCACGAATATCACGGTCACACTTATTCATAAAGGTAACGATTGGCGTGGTACGTAAGCGCGTTACTTCCATTAATTTACGTGTGCGATCCTCAACACCTTTTGCCGCATCGATAACCATTAAACACGAGTCAACTGCGGTCAAGGTACGGTATGTATCTTCAGAGAAATCTTCGTGTCCTGGTGTATCAAGAAGGTTTACCAAACGCTGGTTATAGGGAAACTGCATTACTGACGTAGTTACCGAGATACCACGTTCTTTTTCCATTTCCATCCAGTCAGATTTAGCGTGCTGGTTTGAGCCACGACCTTTTACGGTACCTGCTTTTTGGATTGCTTGTCCGAATAACAGCACTTTTTCTGTAATGGTGGTTTTACCCGCATCCGGGTGCGAGATAATCGCAAAGGTGCGTCGTTTATTAATTTCGGTAGTTAAATTAGACATGTAAGCTGCTTTTAGTCATAACAAAGCACACCTAGCGGCTCTAAAAACGAGAGGCCTCGGTGCGCACTGAAAAATAAAATAGAATTGCGGGCATTATACCCTGTTTGTCTTAGCCAAAAAAGCAGCGATTGTAAGTAATTATTCCCCCTTGATAAGCAATTTTCGTTGTTCACTTTTTTGCTAAGCTTGTGTAATCAAGTTGTAACGCATACTATTGACAAATTGCACGGAGGGATATCAATTTAGGTCATGAAAACCAGTAAGCTCAGTATTCGATTATTATGGTATATCACGCCATTAGTGATCTTACCTTTGTTGTTTTTAGGTGGCTTTACGTTAACCAATGTGACCAATTCAACAAAAAAACAAGCAGAGCTTATTGTGAGTCGCTTTGTTGAGCAGCAACAGCATAAAATTTTCAACTATATTGACTCATTTCATTCCATCACTCGCCTTTTATCAACCTCTCCGGTACTTGCCGATTTTTTAGCACGCGAGCCTAATTCGAAAAATCAGTATATAGAACACCTCGGCGAGTTAATGAATGTATTTGCCAGTTACTCAGAAGCGTACCCTGATATTGTCAGCATTAACTATGTTGACTCGCAAGGTAAAAGTGATGCGTTTTATTCGAGCCAATTAACTCCTGCACCTAAAAGTTACCCGTTTTTTGATCAAGTTCTACAGTCTAATTTACGTCAACAACAATTTATGATCCCCAAAGAAGACGGCTCAACCAGTCTTTATTTTGTGCACCCTATTTACAATATCGACTATTACTTAAAACGACCCCAAGAGTTAGGCTTTATCGTTGTTCATGTTGAGCCATCAATTTTGAACACCAGTATTTTAGAAGCCCCTTTTAATAACACCTTAAACCTATTTTTGACCAGTAAAGGGCAAATACTCTTTAGCTCCGACTACGATTTACGGGGCAACTATTTAAGTGAGTATGAATTAGAACAAATTAAAGGCTTGGCCGATTATGGCAAGCTGTCTAGCATTGAACTGTCGAGTATCGATAAAGAAGAGCGTATTATTTATGCGGTACAAATGACCGATGGCGATTATTATGTATCGACCACGCCCAAAGATTTACTTTACCAATCTGGTAAAGCCATTAGTTTAATCACCGCGCTGATTGTGATCATCTCGGTTATTTCGTTACCCATTTTAATTTATATTGTGGTACGCAATTTACTACTCACCCCTGTTGAGTTATTGGGTGCGGCCAGCCATCGCGTTGGAGATGGTGACTTATCGGTGTATTTACCCGCCCACACCAATGATGAAGTCGGTGTATTATTTAACGACTTTAACCACATGGTGAACCAGATTCGTCATTATCAAGATGAGTTAAAAGAGTATAAACACCACCTAGAAGATAAAGTTGAAAGCCGTACAAAAGCACTTGAAGCAATGAACAACAAGCTTGAAATAGCCATTGCACAAGCTGAACAAGCGAATCAACTTAAAAGTCGTTTTTTAGCGAATATGAGTCATGAAATTCGCACGCCTCTTACTGCCATTATGGGGTTTACCGAACAGCTACTTCACAATAAAGATGCCGTGAATGACGACCAGCATTTAAGCACTATTTTAAGAAACTCAAAACACCTGCTTGAGCTCATTAATAACATTCTCGACTTATCAAAGATTGAAGCTGAGAAGCTTGCTGTAGAGTGTGGGCCATGCTCAGTCGTCCAATTAATTCATGATCTTGATTCGATTATTCGTCCACTGGCAAACGAAAAACGATTAGAGTTTACAATTAACTACAGCCTGCCAATTCCTAAAAGTATTAACAGTGATACGACCCGTTTAAAGCAAATATTAATCAACATAGCCAGTAATGCGGTGAAATTTACCGAACAAGGGCATATCTCCATTGATATTCGCTACAACAGTGCAAAACAATATTTAGAATTTGCGATTCAAGATACAGGTATTGGTATGTCAGAGCGCGAAGTTGAACGGGTGTTTAAACCGTTTGAACAAGCCGATGCCACAACAACTCGCCGCTTTGGCGGTACTGGGTTAGGACTTTGTATTTCGAAAAACTTGGCTCAGCTATTAGGAGGAGATGTTTACCTTAAGAGCGAGCCCGGTATAGGCAGCTGTTTTACAGTGCAAATTGCGTGTCACCTAAAACCAGAACAACAACAAAATGACGCCTTTATTCACAACTTAGAGCAATTGTCTCCAAGCAAAGATCTACAGCTTTCTTTTGCCTCAAATAGTTTTGATGCAAATATATTGGTCGCCGAAGATAACCCTGATAACCAATTGCTTATCAAACTGTTATTACAGACCTGGGGACTTGAGCCAGACATCGCGAAAAACGGCGCAGAAGCCGTTGAAATGGCACTCGTCAATGACTACCAACTCATTATTATGGACATGCAAATGCCTGTTATGGGTGGTTTAGAGGCGACGCAAATGCTGCGCCATGCAGCCTACGATGGACCAATCATCGCGCTTACGGCAAATGTAATGAAAACCGATGTTGACACCTATCTCGAAGCAGGCTGCGATGAAGCACTTGCAAAACCGATTGATAAAAATGCCCTTGAGCAAGTGCTGGTTAGTTATTTAAATATTGAAAAAGACAGTCAAAACAAGTGGGAAAATTTACTCAAAAGTGAGAAGTTCCAGCAAATTAACGACAACTACCGTTCTAAATTACCTGACTACCTCAACCAAGTCGTGCAGTTGTACCGAACTAAAGAGTGGGAAGCATTACGCTCGCTGGCACACAGTCTAAAAGGCAGTGCGGGTTGCTTTAGCTTTGAGGAAATCCATGAGACTGCGGGGCAACTCGAAACGGCACTACGCAGTAACCAAGCCCAGCAAATAGAACAAAGTTACGAAATGCTTATCAGTGCGTTAAAAAAGGCTTCTTAAACGCTAGAAGCGTAAAGTTAAGCCCATTAAAATGGCATCTTCGTTACCTGTTGCTGTCGGATAATAATTTTTTCGCACCGACATATGAGAAAAACCTGCACGCTCGTATAGTGCAATGGCACGCGTGTTTGACTCTCGCACTTCTAAAAATAGATTTTCAGCGTGTTGTTGCTCACCATGATGAATAAAAGCATCTAAAAGCTGCTTTGCAATGCCCTGCCCTTGATGACTTGGCGCCACACAAATATCCATTAACGTGTAGTCAGGCCCAGCTTGCTCACCAATGTAAAAACCAAGCATCTCATCACCTTTAAAAGCGGCAAGATTAAAGTAACGTCCAGCTAAACACGACAACATGGTTTTTTCGGTCCATGGGTGACTGTGACAGGCATTTTCGATTGTCATTAGCTGAGTTATATAATTTGCATCAACAGGCTTAAAGCTTATCAAGTTGTTCACCAATTAAAGACCACAATTGTTTTTTTTGCTCACTGTTAAGTTTCTCACTTGGTAAGGCTAAACAGCCATCCTGCCAGCTTATATTTGGCGCTTTGACAACGTGTGTAATCACCAAAGGAGCACATGCTTTTTCAAGATCATGATGAAACTGTAACGAGAGTGTAAGCGGCGTTTGCTCAGACATTGGCGCATGTTCTACTTGAACATCAGGCACTGTTCGATAGTGTTGGTTTAACTCTAAAGATTGTACAGAAAATATCGCAGCGTAACTTGGATTCATAACAACTCAATCATGATTAAGAGCAAGTAATATAGGGAGATTTGCGATTAAAGTAAAGCGGGAAGAAATGGCAGGGGCGGAGAGATTCGAACTCCCAACCGTCGGTTTTGGAGACCGCTGTTCTACCAATTGGAACTACGCCCCTGCAATGACGATGAATTATATAGAGCTTTTTATAAAGGTAAAGTAAAAAAACACAGTTTGTGGTTCAACTGCTTTCAAAATAAACAAAACGGCGAATTAGCAAGCTAATCCGCCGTTTTTTATACGGTAGTTACAGAAATAAAAGGATTATTCCCACTCGATAGTTGCAGGTGGCTTACCTGAAATATCGTAAACAACGCGTGAGATACCATCAATTTCATTAATGATACGGTTAGACACCACCCCCAAGAACTCATAAGGTAAGTGTGACCAACGTGCTGTCATAAAGTCGATTGTTTCTACACAACGCAGTGATACAACCCAATCATACTTACGCGCATCACCCATTACACCGACTGATTTAACAGGTAGGAATACCGTAAACGCTTGGCTTACTTTGTGGTAAAGCTCAGCTTTGTGTAGCTCTTCGATAAAGATAGCGTCTGCACGGCGAAGTAAATCACAGTATTCTTTCTTGATTTCGCCCAGTACACGTACACCTAAACCTGGCCCTGGGAATGGGTGACGGTAAAGCATGTCGTACGGTAAACCTAACTCAAGACCGATTTTACGTACTTCGTCTTTGAATAGCTCACGTAAAGGCTCAACAAGACCCATTTCCATGTCGTCTGGTAAACCACCTACGTTGTGGTGAGACTTGATTACGTGTGCTTTACCTGTTGCTGATGCAGCAGATTCGATCACGTCTGGGTAGATAGTACCTTGACCTAACCAACGTGCATTCTTCAGTTTCTTCGCTTCTGAATCAAATACTTTGATAAATGTATGACCAATTGCTTTACGCTTGTCTTCTGGGTCTGATTTACCGGCAAGATCTGCAAGGAATTGATCTTCAGCATCTACTTTGATGATGTTTAGGCCAAACTTGTTACCAAACATATCCATGACTTGTTGGCCTTCGTTTAAACGAAGTAAACCGTTATCAACAAATACACAAGTCAGCTTGTCGCCAATCGCACGGTGAATAAGCATCGCAACAACCGATGAATCAACACCACCTGAAAGACCTAAGATAACTTCATCGTCACCGACTGTTTCTTTAATTCGCTCAATCGCATCGTCGATGATTTTTGCAGGTGTCCAAAGCTTTTCACAGCCACAGATATCAATCGCAAAACGCTCAAGAAGACGAAGACCTTGGTGAGTATGTGTCACTTCTGGGTGGAATTGTACGCCGTAAAAACGCTTTTCTTCCCATGACATAGCAGCATGTGGACACGTTGATGTTTTAGCAGTCGTTTTGAAAGTATCAGGTACTTCCATTACTTTATCGCCGTGGCTCATCCATACATCAAGTACGCCTGCGCCGCCATCTGTAATGTGATCTTCAATAGCATCGAATAACGCACAGTTGCCTACTTTTTCAACTTGCGCATAACCAAACTCTTTCTTATCTGAGCTGTGTACACTTCCGCCAAGTTGCATTGCCATTGTTTGCATGCCGTAACAAATACCAAGTACAGGCACGCCTGCATTAAATACATACTCTGGAGCACGTGGGCTGTTATCAAGCGTTGTTGACTCAGGGCCACCCGACAAGATAATACCTTGTGGGTTAAACTCGCGGATTTGCTCTTCTGTTACATCCCAAGCCCACAGCTCACAGTAAACACCAATTTCACGTATACGACGTGCGATTAATTGCGTGTATTGCGAACCAAAATCTAAAATGAGAATTCGTGAATCGTGAATGTCTTTGCTCATGGAGTATCTCGTTAGTCAGGAACTGCTCTCCCACAGGGGAGATGAAAAATAAATAAGGGCTAGCATATGCTAGCCCATGTAATTTCAATACGTTACGGTTATTAACCTAAACGGTAGTTTGGCGCTTCTTTGGTGATTTGCACATCGTGAACATGTGATTCACCCATACCAGCCGACGTTACACGGACAAACTGAGGTTTAGTATTTAACTCTTCAATTGTCGCACAGCCAGTTAAGCCCATTGCACTGCGAAGACCACCCACTTGTTGGTGAATGATTGTCGCAATAGGTCCTTTATAAGCAACACGGCCTTCGATACCTTCAGGAACAAGCTTGTCTGCTTCGTTCGATTTCTGGAAGTAACGGTCTGATGAACCTTCTTTTTGGTTCATCGCACCAAGGCTACCCATACCACGGTATGACTTGTAGTAACGGCCTTGATATAGCTCAACTTCACCTGGTGCTTCTTCTGTACCCGCGAGCATTGAACCCACCATGACACATGATGCACCCGCAACCAGTGCTTTTACGATATCGCCAGAGAAACGAATACCACCGTCAGCAATAACAGGAATGTCACGGCCTTTTAAGCCTTCAACTGCATCTGAAATAGCGGTGATTTGTGGTACACCACATCCTGTAACGATACGTGTAGTACAGATAGAGCCTGGGCCAATGCCCACTTTAACGGCATCAACACCTGCATCAGCAAGGGCAATTGCACCTTCAGCTGTCGCAACGTTACCCGCTACGATTTGTAAATCTGGGTATGTTTGACGAGTTTGTGCAACACGGTCGATAACACCTTGTGAGTGACCATGTGAAGTATCGATAAGTAATACGTCAACACCCGCTTCAACAAGGGCAGCGATACGCTCATCAGTACCTGGGCCAACACCTACAGCAGCGCCTACACGTAAACGACCTTGTTCGTCTTTACATGCGTGAGGTTTGTCTTGTGCTTTTTGATAATCTTTTACAGTGATCATGCCTTTCAGTTTAAATGCATCATCAACTACAAGAATTTTTTCGATACGGTGCTCGTGCATGAGACCTAAAATTTCATCGCGGTCTGCACCTTCTTTTACAGTCACTAACGATTCTTTTTTCGTCATCACTGTAGAAACAGGCTGCTCAAGTTTAGTTTCAAAACGCATATCACGGCTTGTAACAATACCTACAAGGTTATTGTCAGCGTCGGTTACAGGGAAACCTGAAAAACCTTTTTCTTCTGAAAGCGCGATAGCATCAGCAATTGTTAGATCCGCAGTCACAGTAACAGGGAAAGAAACAATACCTGCCTCGTACGTTTTTACTTTACGTACGTTTTTAGCTTGCTCTTCGATTATCATGTTTTTGTGGATAAAACCTAAACCGCCTTCTTGCGCTAGCGCAATCGCCAAGCGAGCTTCTGTTACAGTATCCATAGATGCTGAAACTAGCGGCAAGTTAAGTTTGATACCACGCGTTAAGCGAGTTGAAATATTTGCCGTGTGTGGCAAAACAGTAGAATGACCTGGTACTAAAAGTACGTCGTCAAAGGTAAGAGCTTCTTTAGCAATTCTAAGCATTTTGGCAACTTCTCACATGTGGATCTGAGTATAAGGAATTGCGGCCAAATTTTATCAGCGTTATGCGCATGAGTAAATAAAATTCCGCATTTATTTATGATAAAGTAGACGCAGTTTATTTTATTGGGGTTTTAAATGGCTTTAACGCACTCAACACAGCCTATTTATACGGTCTCGCGCCTAAATAAGGAAATTCGCCATGTTTTAGAGCAAGGCTTTTCATCACTTGTGTTAACGGGCGAGATTTCTAATTTTATTGCCCCGGCTTCAGGCCATTGGTATTTCACTTTAAAAGACGACAGAGCTCAAGTGAAAGCGGCTATGTGGCGAGGCAATAACCGTGGACAGACTTTTCGCCCAACAAATGGCGCGCAAGTCACAGTGCGTGCTCGGGTTTCATTGTACGAACCGCGCGGTGATTATCAACTCATTGTTGAGCATATGGCACCGGCTGGTGAAGGGTTACTAAAACAAGAATTCGATGCACTGAAAATGCGCCTTGCCGCTGAAGGCCTTTTTAGTTCTGCACATAAAAAGCCCCTCCCCACTACGATAAACCGCGTTGGTGTCATTACCTCTGCGACTGGGGCTGCCATCCGCGATATTTTAACCGTTTTAAAGCGTCGCGCACCGCAGCTTGAAGTTGTGATTTACCCTGCCATGGTGCAAGGGGCTGATGCCCACAGCCAACTTATTGAAAAAATTAATATTGCTAACCAGCGACATGAAGTTGATGTATTAATACTCGGTCGTGGCGGTGGCTCATTAGAAGATCTATGGTGCTTTAACAATGAACAACTCGCCCGCGCTATATTTGCCAGTGAATTACCTATTGTCAGCGCAGTTGGGCATGAGGTCGACACCACAATCAGTGATTATGTAGCCGATATACGTGCCGCTACACCTTCTGCCGCTGCCGAGCTTGTTAGCCCTAACACGCAGGAGCTACACAATAAAGTCAGTCAGTTAGTGAAGCATTTACACCATGCATTTAAACATACACTGTCTGTTAAACGCAGCACTGCAACACAGTTTGAACATCGTTTGCAGCTGTGTCATCCGCGTAACCAGTTAAACCAGCAAACTCAAAAATTAGATGAGTTAACCCTCGCATTGCACAGCGCTATTAACGGTAAAATTCAGCATTATGAGCGCGTTCTTGCAAACTTAACACCGCGTTTAATGCAGCGTTCACCTGAAAAGCAGCTGGCCAGAAGCGAACATCAATTAGTGCAATTACATGGCCGTTTAACGCAAGCTATGCAACAACAGCTCTCAATCTCTCGTAACACCCTTTCACTGCAAGCAAGCCGTTTAGACTCGGTGAGTCCGCTAAGCGTGCTAGCACGTGGCTACAGCATCACTAAAAATGAGCACGGTCACGTTGTGAAGTCAGTGGCTGATATCAAATCAGGGGAATTATTGATAACTGAACTAGCGGACGGCCAATTAAAATCAAACGTGATCTAGCTGTGCGTTATTTACTGTTCAGTACTAACAATGATGCTCAGAGTATCGTCGCTTGATGTGGAAGAAGAGTATTTAAACTGCTTCCACCAGCCTTGCTCCATCAACTTATCGCTGATATTTCGCCAATAATGTGCAGGAAGTGAATCAACCCCTTCAGGCTGTTGCAATTTAAATTCACAGACGGAGGTTTTACAGTTGGCAACAGTCATATCTGGCTGTACAGGTAAATCGGCCATGATAAGAAAGTCTGCCATGGCCGTTTCTGTTTGATACGCCCATGCTTCATCACGCGCCTGCTCTTCTAATAAACTGTACAATGCCTCGGTACGCGAATTAATCTGTTGCGGTGAGACAACCGCCGCTTTGTAACTGGCTATAATTGTTTGTTGATTTGCCACTTGCTGCTGTAACTCTTCAATTTGTTGCACAAGCTCAGTTGCCGTAGCGGATTCTATAGGCGCCTTGTTGAGTGGCTCATTTTGAGCGCTCATGGTTTCAGGTTTTTTAATGCTCACAGATGAAGTTTCATGCGGTTCATAACCAGCAACACTCGGCGCTGCTGGCTCAATGTCAGACGTTGTTGTAGCAGAAAAAGATTGATAGAACGACATCGCAGCAGCGCCACATAAAAAAGACGCTGCAACGACTAACCCTAAAGATAATTTAGACACTTCCGTTGCCCTTTAAATAATAATGTAATTGAAATTACAACATAGCACTCGTATGCGATTCATTGCTAGGGGTGGCTGCACTATCATCTAAAAAGTTTTGATTCATGCTTTCTGCGGGGCATGGGCAGTTTGGTTTACCGACTACTTTAGCTGGCACCCCAACCACCGTTGTATGGGCAGGAACAGGACTCAATACCACAGAGTTTGCGCCAATACGCGCACCCTCACCGACTTCTATATTACCAAGTACTTTTGCACCCGCGCCAATTAGAACGCCTGCGCGAATTTTAGGATGGCGATCGCCTTGCTCATTACCCGTACCGCCTAATGTCACAGACTGTAGAATCGATACGTTATCTTCGATAACCGCGGTTTCACCAATTACAATCCCAGTTGCATGGTCAAACATAATACCATGACCGACTTTACAAGCAGGATGGATATCAACGCCAAATACTTCTGAGGTTCTACTTTGAATAAAGCGAGCAAGCTCTTTTCTGTTTTGCAGCCATAAACAATGTGCGAGTCGGTGTGCTTGTATTGCATGGAAGCCCTTTAAGTTAAGTATCACAGTTAAATAACTATCGGCTGCGGGGTCACGATCTTTAACAGCTTTTATGTCATGGGCCACATGCGTTAGCATTAAGTCACATTTTACAAAGGCTTGGTCAAATAATTCACGAATAGTAAATGCTGACACGACGGCATCTGCCAGCTTATTAGCAACAATAAAACTCAGCGCCGACCCCAAACACTCATGATTTAACACACACGAGTAAACATGACTTGCTAATAATGGTTCGCGAGTAACGACTTCGTTTGCTTCTTCGCGAAGCTGTTGCCAAATTTCATGACGCATATTTTTGCCTTTCTGGTTGTACCTAACTGCTATGCCTTAAGTTTAACGGATTTGTAGCAAGATGTACTAACCCGTTGTTTATTTGTTCTGGTTATATCTAATAACCAGAGTGTCATCGCTACTTTTTTGTTATCTAACGGTTATTTTAGTGCAAGCCAATACGACAGTGACCGATACAACATCAATCGAACCACTTAAAATAATTCGCTTATATTTCAATAACAAAACCAATATGACATCTTGGCTGTCATATGCCAAAATAGGGACTGGCGTATCGCTGACGGCGTAAAAAACAAAAATAATCATTAAATTTACATCATCAACTTAACAAGGAAACGATGATGAAAAACGACGTACTAAACTCACATAAACTAGGTTATAAACTTTACTTTCAAGATGGTGATAACCAAATCGCATGCTTTGGTCACATCATGAGCGGCAAAGAAGAAATATATGTAAACGATGAATTGGTTAGTGAGAAGCGCAGCTTCGGCTTTAAAAGTCGTCACGACTTTAACTACCAAGATAATGCGTATGCAGTCGAATTTAAGATGCAAAATATGCTAACAGGCAAGCTTGAATGTTCGTTTTTTAAAGCTGGCAAATTGGTAAAGCAAAGCACGCAAACCGCACTGACTGATAACCCAAAACAAGTTGCTATGGTTACCTTAGGTTGCTTTATTGGGGGGGCTATTTTTGGTTTTGCCTTTATCACACTTATCGAGCCGTTTATTGGGAAGTAAGTGATGCAATTAAACCCTAATACAATTAAAACATTAAGGCTTAAGTTCGACTGGACACAACAGCAGTTGGCCGACGCCTGTGATGTAAGCCTACGAACCATTCAACGCGTTGAAAAAGAAGGTGCGGCATCAAAAGAAACCACCATGAGCCTATGTGCGGTATTTGAAGTACGCCAAGGTGAGCTTATCAAACTAGACGATGAACCAGCCGTTGAAAGCGAAGCAAAAGCAGTATCGAAGCAAAACTTGGCCGCAATTGTTGCAGCTTCATCGTGTGTTAGTTTTGCACTGGGTATGGCAACAGTATTTGTTATTTTTTAGGAGTGAATGATGAAAAAAGAACAGCGTGGTCACGTAGTGCTCATCGCCTTTGTTGCAGCAACTTTGTTGTTAGCTATCGGCGTGGAAGTTGGCGCATTGTTATAACAAATAGATTAACTGTCAGAGTTGAGCCTTGGTGTGATTCCGGCAGAAAACTAAATAGCAAAACCTTAAAACCGACTCAACAGCCTCTCTATTACGTAAAACAGGTTACTTAAAAATATGAGTAACCTGTTTCACTGTTGTTTGAAGTATCGACTTATTCCCTGTTGTAACACCTTCACAATGCAGTAAAATGAACTGCGCAATAAATTAAGTGCTTCGGATTATTTTTTACATCAACAACAGTGAAAACTCAGCATTTATTGCTAATCTTAATTGAGTAGTCATGGTCAGGAACCAATGTGGTTGAATCAAAAGAATTTTTGAAATTAATACTTGATACCATCTCAGAACATATCGTTGTTATCAATGAGCTGGGCGATATCATATTTGTTAATCGCAGTTGGCAAACGTTTGGCGATGAGAATAATTGTGACTGTGATATTCAATGGCAGAAACAAAATTACTTAGCTATCTGCAAGTCAGCCGCAATACAAGGCGATGATTTTGGAATAAAAGCCTTAGCAGGTCTCAATAAAGTCATCAATCATCAAGAACCCGAATTTTACTTAGAGTACCCTTGTCATAGCGACATCGAAAAACGCTGGTTTATGATGCGTGCTGTGCCACTGGAGTATAATGCGCAGCGTTTCGTGGTGATTAGTCATTTAAACATCACTGAACGAAAACTTGCTGAACAGCAAGTTCAAGAGTTAGCGCATATTGATGGTCTGACACAAATTGCTAATCGACGTCATTTTGATGACTTTTATGAGCAAGAGTGGAGCCGCTGCATGCGACTCAAACTTCCCATATCGCTGGCGATGATTGATTTAGATAACTTCAAACTTCTCAATGATAACTTTGGCCATGTCGTTGGTGACACCTGCCTAAAAGAAGTCGCAAAAATACTGCCCGACTACGCGCGTAGACCTGGCGATTTATGTGCAAGATACGGTGGCGAAGAATTTATATTAGTGATGGGAAATACTCACTGTTTACAGGCTCAAATGCTATTAACGCGTTTTATGGCCGAGCTTACAGCATTAAAGCTCCCCGAACTGGCTGGCCACCCTTTAACAGTCAGTATTGGTTTGGCAACACTTGTGCCAAACCTCGCTGATAATGCCATGCAATTGATCGAAATGGCCGATAATGCACTTTATCAAGCGAAGGATACTGGCCGCAACAAACTTGTTGTTGCTGATCACTACCCGCAAACAAATAAAGAAGAGTGCCCCTAAAGGAGCACTCTATTGTGTGTTATTGAAACACCTTTTCTACATCAACGACTGATATATTTTTCGCTGGAATAGCGAGCTTATAATCAGCAATCACGTTGTCTTCCGCGACAAGTTCTGCTGGTTTTTCTGCGTTATAAACCATAGGCGATGTTTGCTCTGACGCTAAGCGCTTTTGCATGTCTTTACCGTCACCTGTAATAAACACGTAGTGAATATTGTCAGTTTGCAGATTCTCGCGAATAACACGGTTCACATCCTCAAGTGTTAGCTTTTCAAGCTTGCCACGTACATAGTCAACAAAGCTCTCTGTATTATAAAACTCACTATCTAGCGCGTAGCCTAGTTGGCGGTCTTGGCTTGCCACCATTTGTGGCACAAAGTTAATTAAGAAGTTGCGCGTTGCTTCAAAATCGTCTTTGCTGATGCCGTTTTTAATAAGCTTATCTAACTCGAATAACGCGGTACGGGTTGCAAAGTGCGCATCGTTATTAGAGCGCAATGGACGCAGCCATACTTGGAAAATTTGCTCAGAGCGGCCTAAGTTCGCATCAGGCTTAGTTTGGAACATACCACGTGGGAAGTATTCAATGTACGCATAGTCACCATAGTTCATACCACGGGTTTGACGAATACGCTGATACAAGAAGCTATTCGAACTTCTGTGCTCGCCAAAGTATGAACGCACTAGCCATAATGCAGTCCAATCTTCACTACTACGAATCGTCTCTATTGGGAAACCAAACGACACGGCTGTTGATTGCGCCGACTTTTCAACAATGGTGGCATGGTGACCACTCAGTGCTGGCGCATCGGGAATTACTAAACGGCTTTCTTTGCCTTGTGGCAGCGATGTTAAATCTTTTAGCATCGCAGATTTTACATCGCTTGGAATCGCACCAATTAAACCTACGGTTAGTTTTGATTGTGTGAATTGCTTGTCGTAAAACGCTTTTACATCATCAAGCGTCAATGCTTCCAGATCAGATAAGTCACCATAGTTATAGCTTTCGTATGGGTGGCCTTTATACAGTTGATGATAAAGCACTTCTTTACCGAGCTCTTCATCGTTTGATGCTTTAAGCCCCGCTTTAATGCTATCGATAAGCTCTTTTTTCAGGCGTTTGAAGTCATCTTCTCTAAAACCTGGGTTGAGTAATTGTTCACTCACAAGCGCATACCACTGTGCCGCATTGTCTTTGTGTACACGACCGCGCAACGAAATCATCTCTTTATCGATTTGATACCCAAAGCTACCCGCGAGTGGGTATAACGCTTTTTGAATGTCTTTATAGCTCATCGTTTCTGAGCCACCTTTCGCAAGCATGGCTGCCGTTAATGCGGCGACGCCTTTTTTACCTGCTGGATCGGCCGCGGCACCGGTATTAAATAACCAGTTAACATCAACCAATGGTGAACTGTTGGTTTTATCGAGCACTTTAAAATGACGCTCTGTTGGCGCTTGTTCTGTACTTGCAACGGCTGCGTTTAGGTCAACTTCTTGCTCAAATCCTGCCACGTTATCTAAAGCCGACATCGTCACTGTAGTTCGGCTTGAATCAACAAAGTATTTATTCGCTATCGCTTTAATGTCTTCTGGGGTGATGCTATCGGCAGTCGCATAGAGCTGATTGATTACCTCTGGATCACGCTCAAAATGCATGTAGCTTGCAAGTGTCGAGGCGATTGATTGCGATGAATCAAGCCCATTGATAAAGCTGTATTTTAAATTTGATTTTAAGTCTGCCAGTTTTTGGGCATCAACAAGCTCAGTGCGTGCTTGTACATATGTGCGGTTAATGGCATCACGTGCTTTTGCAAGATCGGCTTCGTTTTCTACTTTTACAAAGACATGCAATAACCCCGGATCTTTTGTATCAGGATTATAAGTGAACATTTGACTTGCGATTTGCTTATCAACCACCAATTCTTGATAAAGCGCTGAGTTATTTGAGAAATAAAGCTGTGAGATTAAATCAAGTGCGGCGCGATCTTTTTGCGTTGGATCCCACGCAGTGCCTTTATACGATACAAGCAACCAATGGCCTGGTAAACCGTCATTTTGCTCATGTATATATTTTGGCGCTTGTTGCTTTGGCTCTACTGGAATATCTGCTTGGTAATCACCTTTTTTCCAGTTACCCCAATGTTTTTTCACCATTGCCATGGTTTCTTGAGGGTCGACATCACCAACAATGACCAACGATACATATTCTGGTTTATAAAATTTTGCGAAAAACTCTTTCCCGTAAGCCATTTGATCTGGCATGGCTTCAATGTCTTCAAAAAAGCCCATCGTGGTGTGTTTATAAGTATGTTTCTCAAATGCTTCGTTACGCACTGCTGAAAGCAATTTACGAATTGGACTGGCATTATTTTTTAAGTACTCACCTTTCACTGTTAAGGCTTCTGTACGGAACTGTTCTTCGCTGTACGTGAGGTTTTGAAAGATATCAGCTTCAATTTCAAGCACTTTATCAAGGTGCTCTTTTGAGAAGTTTAAATGATAGTTGGTGTAATCATTAGTAGTATACGCGCGGTTATCAACACCCGAGTTTTTTAAAATATCTGAATACACGTCTTGTGGGAATTTTTCTGAGCCTTTAAACATCATGTGCTCAAAAAAGTGAGCAAAGCCCGTTTTGCCTTCTTCTACTTCGTTACGAGAACCTACCGACACGGGAATTTGTAATGAAACAACATCGGGGTAATCCGTTTTTACCACCATGACACGAAGACCATTTTCTAGTTCTTCTAAAACGTAATCTTGGCTAAATACACGGTTATCTTCTTGGCTGACAACCTGTTCTATTTCGACTTCTTTAACCATATTTGATTGTGAATTCGTCGCACACCCGCTAAGAGCAAGCGTTACAGCAACACTGGTCGCTAATAATCTAAATTTCATAATGATCCTTTAATTTTACTTGTTAGTTATTTTTCTCATAATCAGTTGTGTTTGATTATGCATGAAAGTACTGGAAAATATGAGGGTCAAGGGCACAATTAATGTAAACAGGTGTGTCAATTTAAGATAACACCCCACCACCAACTTGAATTAAATTCATGCTCATTGAAAAACTTTCAACAGAAAAATCTATCTAGACGTCTAAATGGCTGCTATATTATTTCCCATAGACGCAGGCACGAGCTGGAATGAGGATTATGGCTTTATCACTACAAGAGAAAATTGAAGACACCAATCAGGGTGTATACCTGATTGGTACCACACCGCCTAAATCAGGCACTGATAAAGCCATGCTTGAAACCATTGCACAAAAATTATTGGGTCGCCTTCATGAAATTGAATACGATGGTGTCATTATCTACGACATTCAAGATGAAAGCAGCCGTACAGAAAAGCCGCGTCCGTTTCCATTTAAAGAAACCGTAGACCCACGTGAGTACAGCCATTTGTTGCGTAGCCTGTCTCATTTAGATGTTATTACCTACAAAAGTGTTGCCCAGCGCAGTGAAGCTGAATTTACCGATTGGCTACACGAAACACGTAATGAGTTTGATTTAAAAAATCTAGTCTTGGTAGGCAGCCCATCTTCGCATGGTGATATCAAACTAAGTTTACCTGATGCTTATAACACCCTTGCTAAGCAAGACAATGATGTGTTTCTTGGCGGTGTGACTATTGCTGAACGCCATGCAAGCAAACGTAACGAGCATGACCGTCTATTAGAAAAAACAGAGCAAGGTTGTAAGTTTTTTATTTCACAAGCCGTCTACAACGCACAAGCAACCATTGATTTAATCACTAGCTATGCACGTAGCTGCAAAGCGTTAGGCATCGCACCTAAGCGTATAATTTTAACGTTTACACCCTGTGGTGGTGAGAAAACGTTAGATTTTATGGAGTGGCTGGGTATCTCTGTACCGGAGGCAACAAAATGGCGCATGCTTGATTCTGCAAATCCATTGAGTGAGTCAGTACGCATTTGCCGTGAAAATCTTGACCTCATATTACAAAGCTGCGCACATTTAGCGGTGCCACTTGGTTTAAATATTGAGAGCTTAACAAACCGTAAAGAAGAAATTGATGCGTCAATTAATCTTTACCGCTTACTTAAAGCAACCATGGAATTAAACCTAGCCGAAAAACAAATCGCTTAAATAATGTGCGCGTTTATACCAATACGTTTAATTAACAGCGATTTTAAAACAAGAAAACGTGGTCGCTAGCAAAGAAAATGCGGGTAAGCATAACAGTTCATTAAACGCTTTTGTTCACCAAGCTAATGTACACACGACTTATGCTATTAGCGTGTTGATTAGTGCTAATTTAGGCTCCCTTAAATTAGCACTGATACAGCTTAATCTATCGGCGCCTAGGATTTTTTTGCCCTAATATACGTTTTTTGTCACGAGAGCGTCGTGCCTTATTCGTGTTTTTTCGGACTTGTTTTGGCTCTTTTGTTAAATCAGGCTCGTAACCTGGCAGCCATTGTGGTGTTAAGCGTGTATCTAATAAAACATCAATTTCATCCAGTAACCATTGCTCATCAATACTCACCAATGACATGGCCAACCCTGTTTCACCCGCTCGTCCTGTCCGCCCTATACGGTGAACATAGTCCTCTGCAACATAGGGTAGTTCGTAGTTAATCACATACTTTAATGAGGCGATATCAAGGCCACGCGCCGCAACATCTGTAGCGACAAGTACTCGAGTGACACCCGTCTTAAAATTTTGCAGCGCTTTGTCTCGCGCCCCCTGGCTTTTATCGCCGTGAATAGACTCCGTTTTTAAGCCGTCCTTACACATTTCTTTTGCCAGACTATCGGCCGTTTGTTTAGTGCGGGTGAATATAAGTACTTGTTGCCAATTTTTCATGCCGATCATATGTGAAACGAGTTCGCGTTTACGATCCTCATCAACCGCATACACAATCTGCTCAACTTCAACAGCAGCCGAATTGCGTTTATCAACCTCAACTAACTTAGGATCATTCAACAACTGTTTACTTAGCTCAAAAATGCTGTCATCAAATGTGGCTGAAAAGAGTAAGGTTTGGCGCTGTTTTGGAACATGACGAAGAATACGCTTTATTTCATCAATGAACCCCATATCAAGCATGCGATCTGCTTCATCAAAAACAAGGGCACTAATGGCAGATAATTTAATGCTCCCTTTAATCACATGATCAAGTAATCGTCCTGGTGTAGCCACCACAACTTGCGCACCTTTAATGGCTTTAATTTGTGGGCCAATACTGGCGCCGCCATAAGCAAGCGCGGCTTTAATAGGTGTATTAGCTGCATAACGCTCAACACTGGCAAATACTTGTTGTGCAAGCTCTCGCGTTGGTGTCAGGATTAAAACTTTTACAGCCTCGGGCAGCGGCTCTTCACGCAATAAGTTATTAAGCAGTGGTAAAACAAAGGCAGCTGTTTTGCCCGTGCCTGTTTGTGCACTTCCCATAACATCAACCCCGGCTAAAATAAGCGGGATAGTTTGGCTTTGAATAGCCGTTGGGGTGTGATAATTCTCTGCTTGCAATGCTGAAAGGAGTTCAGGTGCAAGGTTTAACTCTGAAAAGCTGGTTACTGACATGATAGGATGCACAATTACTGTAAAACGTCTATTGTACGCGCAACACTAAAAACAAAAAAGGCGCTAAAGCGCCTTTTCTTACAAGGGTTGCCGTTATGCAGGTTTAAGTGTTTCTTTGCGTTGATTATAAAACGCAATCAGATCATCCACGGTTGCTTGGCAGTATTCACGAATGCCTGACACCACCATGTGCTTTTCGCCTGACCCGACTTTTTCACCCTTTTCTAATAAATCGAAACGTAAGGTGATTTTTCCTCGCTTACCTGTATAAGTGAAATCAGGCTCCGCGAATTGCAGCGCTGGTGACGTAATATCAAGTCGGTCTAAATTAATGAGCATTGACTCATAGATAACCATAGGTCGTGCTGGATTGATCATTACATCTTGCTTACCCATTAATGGAATGATCACATGCGGGAAAGTGGTACCAGAAAACTCAACGTAGTTTTTAATTAAGCTATTGATCAAATCTGGACATTGACTGACCGCCCCCTCACGTTTCACTTTAAGCATTACTTTATCGCCATCAGTGATATCAAATTCATCGGCGCCTTCTGGAAAAGAGAGCTTTGATGTCTCATCAACCATACCAGCAAAAGTGAATTCCATCTTTTCGCTGATCCCGTAACGGCTGAGTACAAGCGAAAAAAGTAAATCGCCAGGTACACAAAACTTTTTGGCATCTTTGTCGTGTAACGGATTAAAGTCATCTGCCACGGACTTAGCAAAACGACAACCTTGCTCACGAGTAATAGAGACGTAATCAGCATGTTGCTGATAAAATGGACTTAACATAATTGTTCACTGCTTAAACTGCTTATAACCTGCCTATACTACCAGAAAAATTTATAGGAGAGGTCGAATCTGTTAAATATAAGTCACACGCTCAGCGAGAGTTTAGCTACAATTACTAAAATGTTGGTTTTTATATCTAAAATGAACTTTGTATCAATTTGTACGCAACAGTTAACAAATGAACAACAATAGTGAACACTAAAGCAGCGCCAGAGCGTAATGAAAAGTTATTAATTTTAACTAAATATAAATTCAGATTCTATTTTAAAACAAGGCGCTAACTTAGAAGTCGCGACAAAAACACAAATAGGTCTGAAAGCGCTGGCAGTTCTTAGTGCTATTTGTGGCGGGAACGGTAAATAAGGTATGATGAACACGTTTTTTATCGTGTAATTGCCACTCATAGGCTGCATAATCATAATTATAATAAGCGGCATAAAAATGAGCTCTCATATTGAGATAGGTACGTTACACCAACGTTCAATGGTTAATATTACTTTGAAAAAAAGACTTTTAGAAAACAGGGGCTTGGTTAAATGATAAACCGATTAAGCTGGTCATTACTGTTTTTATGTTTGTGCTTTTCAGCAAGTTTGCTGGCCGATGAAAGTACAGACCAGCCTTTTTTTAAAGTATCACCCATTGTGTGTGTAACAGATACAAAACAAAAAGTATGTGAATTTAATATTCAAGTTCACTTTAGGTTAGCCCCATTTAAAGAACTTTGCTTAGAGGTAACACAACGCCCACAGTACACACAGTGCTATACACAAAACGGCTTAATTATTGAAAAATTTATAATAAAAACCGAGCACCCGCTGACTGTTAAACTAATAAATCCGATAAACAATGAAGTTGTTCAGCAACAATTACTTTCAATAGCAAACTATGAAGCTAAAGATTATCGTATTAAACGGCGTTTTGGCTGGAGTTTATAATGCACCATATTTTTTTGATTGAAGATGATGTAAAGCTAGCTAGCTTAATTCAAACGTATTTATTGAAGCATGGCTACACAATTGATGTTTTTAATACAGCAAAGGCATATCGCCAAAGCGAAATTACCTTTATTCCATCACTTATTATCTGCGACATAATGCTCCCAGATGGTAATGGTTTTGAACTAATTTCGCAGCTGAAAGAAAAGTTCAGCTGTCCGGTGATCTTTTTAACCGCCTTAGATTCAGTGCAATCACAAATTAAAGGGTTAGATTTGGGCGCCTATGACTATCTTTTAAAACCAATCAAGCCTGAATTACTACTGGCCAAAATTAAAACCATTATTACCCACTCTGTTGGCCAAGATAACTTTTCTAAGCAAAACGATATTTTGCGCATCGATAATAAAAAAAGAGATATCTTTTTCCATAACACAGCGCTTAACCTGAACGACAGTGAATTTGAAATTATTGCCTACCTTGCCAAAAACTCACCGCAACCCGTTTCACGTGAAGTCTTGTTCAAACATATTATCGGTCGTGAGTACGACGGTCTTGACCGTGCTATCGATTTAAAAATCAGTCGACTCAGGAAAAAACTAAAAGAAACCATTAAAGATCATAAAGAATCTTTAGATATCAAGTCTGTGCGAGGTAAAGGATACAGCTTGGATATTTCAGAAATATGAAGCAGCAGTTTTTTAAACTTTATTTAATCATCACCGTAAGTTTAATTGCCTTAGTGCTTGCATTTGGCCAACTCTATAATCAGTTTTTCTTAGAGCAAACCCCTAGTATTCAACTCAGTGTGGATGAATTAGCACTCATCGCTCAACATAAAGACACGCGTATTAACGCATTTAATCAAAATGAGTTAATTTTACCTGACTCTTTACAGGCATCATTCGACAGAGATGGCATTATCAGTGTCAATGAAAACGGCCAACAATTTGTTTATTTGAAGAGCGATAATGGTGCAATACAAAGAGTCGGCCCTATTACGCTTATTTCACAAAGTAAAAATGACTGGCTCGCTTTTTTTGCATTTTACATTTTGCTTGCAGCCATGATCTTAGCCTTTATTCGCCCTGTATTTCGTGATTTAGGGTTATTGCAACGTGCCGCATACCGTTTCAGTAAAAAGCCGCAACGCATAGAGCTGGATATCAAACCAAACTCCTCCATTGCGCCTTTAGCAAATACCTTTACTCATATGTCTGATCGCATCACACAGTTTGTACAACTTCATAATGATTTATCACGCATTATTTCCCATGAGATTCGTACCCCACTCTCGCGAATGCGCTTTGCACTGTCGATTTCTGAATGTGAAACAGAAGAAAGTATTCAAATAGAACGCGATATCGATGAAATTGAATTACGCCTTGAACAATATTTGTCATTTGCACGATTAGAGCATCAACAAAGTGTCTTTAATCAAGAGAAAACCAACCTGACAAGGTTGATTGAGACTGAGATCCACAAATTTGAACTCTACAAAGAGCTTAAGTTTAGCGTTAAATTAGACGTAATAAATGCCTATTGCGAAGCAAGTTTTATGGCCATTGCCGTTCAAAACTTGCTGATTAATGCCACTAAGTACGCAAAACACACCATTTTAATACACAGCGCGGAAGAAAGTGATTTTTATACCATTAGTGTGACTGATGACGGGTCCGGACTGCCTATAAATGCTGACGCACTCATAGAGCCTTTTAAACAAGGTGAAGGGGATAAACTCGCAAGCGGCTATGGGTTAGGGCTCTACATTGTGCATCGCATTGCCAGCTGGCATGGTGGGGTCATATCACTTGCAAACAACACAGACACCGGTGGGGCTGAAATTGCAATACGCTGGCCTAAAAGTGGTAAGTAATTCCAGCAAAACCCGAAAAGTAACCATTTTTTTCGATCATGTGTGAACGTGCCAAATGGCTATCAAGCCACGTGTGTTTAAGCTTAAAGTCGATACTAAAACTGTCACTCAGTGGGTATACGTAACTCACTTTTAAGTGATAATTAACCGCACTCTCTAAATCATATTTAGGTAAGCGAACCACACTTTCTGATGGTAAAACGGTGTAGTAATAATCGATTAATTCTTCATTCTTATAGGTCGCGCCGGCCTCTATACCCGCGATACCCGAAAACAATTTAAATTCACGAGAGCCAGTCAAAAGTAATTCATAACCGTCATGTACATGCGTTACATCGTGAAAATATGCAGCACTTAACCACACAGAGTCGTACACGTTTACCGCTGAGGCTACCCCTGCCATATACGATAAATCGCGTTCAATGGGGGTCAGGTTTATTGGTGAAGCTGAGGGTCTTGTTGGTCTATCAGTGCCTGTTCTAATGACACCCGTGGCATACAGTTTATCGATACCATCCAACTCAAAAAAGAAACCATCATCGTTAAAGCGGCCGAGTAAATCGACATAGTAATCTGGGGTTTCGATTAAGCTGTAACCAAGCGAAAAGTCGTCGAAGTACCAATCATCACCATAATAAGCCACGCTTGGTAAAACAGGAGACGTGACGTTATCCGCACCAAGAACAGGGTTCTCTATACCACCGTATCCTAGTGTAATACTGGCATGAATTGTCGACTTTTTTATCAACTGTGGTTGTTTTACATCTCCCTGCGCATAAGCGATAGACGTCGTTAAACAACACAGTAAGCCAAGCAATTTTTTCATCAACTTAATTCACCTTAATAGCATTATTAATGATTATAATGATGCCTAAACACGATTAATAACCCACAGGTTTCCACCCTTCTGGGTGCGATCATAGCGTTTGCACACATTTTTGTATAATTTTTTCACTCAACAAGTATGTTAATGCGGGGCTAATCCCTCACTTACTTCAAACTAACACACTGAAAAAAATATGAAATACTCTGTACATTTTGCTACAGAGGATTTTCAATCGCTTTATTACTTTTAGCTATAAGGTAAAAACCCATCTTTCTAAGATGACTTATTTTCCCTTATAAAAGAGTAACATAAACACTCACCTTCCCTATCCCCCCTTTTTGCAATCTGGCTTTTGCCCCCATTTTTAATTAACTGCAAACGTTAATAAAACAGCCTGACTAAAAAGCGAAGTAAACACGACATGTAGGCCACATCCTTTTAAGTCGAGCAGAGTACACAAACGAAAAAAGGGCCCGAAGGCCCTTTGTCACATAACACACTTAGGGAGTGATTAGCTGCGCTTCGCTTTACGGCGTCTTAAGCCTGCAAAACCTGCCATTAGAAGTGTTAGCCACGCAAGTGAGCCGCTTGAATCCTCATCGTCATCTGAGTCATCAACCTCGGGAGCTTCTGTTACTGATAACTGTAAGCTTTGTTCAACCGTTGTTGTACCATCACTTACTGTCACAGTATAAACATAGTCACCCGCAACGAGACCTGACACTTTCGTGCTCGCACTGTTTGCTGACTCTATCGTACCTGGACCCGTCCACTCATACGTTAACTCATCACCATCAAGGTCTGATGCCGTTGCGCTAAGTGTT